>NZ_CP083387.1:3676443-4289184 GCF_020042345.1 Arachidicoccus terrestris | reverse complement strand
CGTTTGCAGGCGCTGTACCTGGCCATACATTTTTTGTACGCAGGCATCGTTATAACTACTCAATGTAAGTCTCTAGCATAGGGCAGGCAGGCAGCAACCCACAACATTTACATAAAAGATATCTTCACTTTTCTCACCACTAATCTTACTTTAAGCGTGTTAGATCGTATCATCAAATTCAGCATACAAAATAAGCTGGTTATTGCCATGATGACCCTTGGTCTTATCATATGGGGCGTCTGGAGCGCGACAAAGCTGCCCATAGATGCCGTGCCCGATATCACCAATAATCAAGTACAAATCATTACTAATTGCCCAACACTTGCCAGTCAGGAAGTAGAACAATTAGTAACTTATCCCATAGAAACGGAAATGACCGGACTGCCGGACCTTATGGAAATGCGTTCTTTTTCCAGATTTGGGATCAGTGTTATTACATTGGTCTTTAAGGACGATGTAGACATCTATTTTGCCCGGCAGCTAATCACGGAGAGGCTAAAGGCAGCTGAGGCCGTAATTCCACCGTCCCTTGGCAAACCTGTTATGGCTCCCGTGACCACTGGGCTTGGCGAAATTTATCAATATGTCATTCATCCCAAAAAAGGCAGCGAGGACAAATATTCTGCCATGGATTTACGAACACTGCAGGACTGGATTGTCAGCCGCCAGTTGAAAGGGATAGATGGCGTAGCAGAAATCACGGGCTTCGGCGGTATCTCAAAGCAATACGAAGTTGCTATCAATCCCGACAAGCTCAAAGCCATGCAGGTAACTATACCAGAGATATTCACCGCCTTGAAAAAAAACAACGAAAATACAGGTGGTGCTTATATTGATAAAAAGCCCAACGCCTACTTTATCAGAGGCCTTGGCATGGTCAGGACCTTGCAAGATATCGAGCAAATAGCGATTAAAACCAGTCCTGCCGGCATTCCCGTATTAATCAGAGATGTAGCCAAGGTAGGGTATGGTTCAGCTCCCAGATATGGCGCAATAACATATAATGGCGAAAAGGAGGTTGTCGGAGGAATTGTACTGATGCTCAAAGGGGCCAATAGCAATGAAGTAGTCCAAAACGTGAAACAAAGAATGCAAACCATTCAAAAGTCTTTACCAAAAGACATTATTATTGAACCCTTTCTGGACAGGTCTAAACTGGTGAATAATGCCATCCATACCGTTGAAAAGAATCTAATTGAAGGGGCACTAATTGTCATTTTCGTGCTCGTCATCTTCCTGGGCAACTTTAGGGCTGGTCTTATTGTCGCCTCAGCCATACCACTTTCCATGTTATTTGCGCTCGGCCTCATGCATGTCTTTGGCGTCAGCGCCAATCTGATGAGTCTGGGTGCCATTGATTTTGGACTTATTGTTGATGGGGCTGTCATCATTGTTGAGGCCACTTTACACCATCTGGGCCTCAGGAAATCAATGAGCAGGCTCAGTCAGGCAGAGATGGACCAGGAAGTCTTCTTTTCTGCATCAAAAATAAGAAGCAGTGCGGCGTTTGGAGAGATCATTATTCTGATTGTTTATATTCCTATTTTGACACTTACCGGCATTGAAGGCAAAATGTTTACCCCAATGGCTAAAACGGTCAGTTTTGCCATTTTAGGCGCCTTGATCCTATCTCTGACATATATTCCGATGATGAGTGCTATATTTCTATCTAAAAACAGGACACAGAAGCGTTCTTTTTCGGACAGAATGATAGAAAAATTGCAAAGTCTTTATAAACCTTTGCTGCAAAAAGCGATCCGCTTCAAATTTCTGATTATTACCAGTACGGTTGTTTTATTTGGGGCCAGTCTTTTAATTTTTAAAAGCCTGGGCGGAGAATTTATACCACAATTACAGGAAGGAGATTATGCGTTCGAGTTTGTCCTGCCACAGGGCAGTTCTCTTTCTCAGACCACGGAAACGGCCATGCAGGCAGAACGTATCGTCAAGCAATTCCGAGAAGTTAAAATGGTAGTGGGTAAGACGGGAGCAGCGGATGTCGCAACCGATCCGATGCCAATGAACCAAACTGACATTATGGTTATTTTAAAGCCTAAAGAGCAGTGGCCAACCACACTCGGCTATTATCAACTCGCGGATAGCATAAAGCAAAAGCTAGAAGACATACCAGGCGTCATAGCGGAACCTAGTCAACCGATCCAAATGCGCTTTAATGAGCTAATGACTGGTATCCGCCAGGATGTGGCTATCAAGATTTTTGGTGAAAACCTTGACACGCTGGCGGAGCTGGCACCCCATGTCGCAAAAATTATTCAAAATATACCAGGCGTCAGCGAGCCGATAGTGGAACGAACAAATGGCCTTCCCGGTATTTCTGTACAATACGACAGGGCGAAAATATCAGCCTACGGACTTAACATTGAAGATATCAATCAGGTACTCGAGACCGCTTTTGCCGGACAAACAGCCGGACAGGTCTTTGAGAATGAAAGGCGTTTTGATCTAGTCGTAAGATTAGACAGTACACACCGACAATCTATCAGCAATGTGGCAGACTTATATATACCCCTGCCAGGCGGCAACCAGATACCTTTATCTCAAGTAGCTACAGTCACCTATAAGGAAGGGCCGGCTCAAATCAGCAGGGAAGATGGAAAGCGACGTGTGGTTATCGGTTTTAATGTCCATGACCGGGATATCGCCAGTGTTGTGACGGATATTAAGCTGACACTTGGAAAAAAGCTGGAATTACCTACAGGATATTACCTTACCTATGGGGGGCAGTTTGAAAATTTGCAGCGGGCCAGTAACCGGTTAATGATAGCGGTCCCCGTTTCGCTGCTGCTCATATTTATGCTGCTATATTTTACCTTCAAATCCGTCAAACAGGCCGCACTGATTTTTACGGCTATTCCCATGAGTGCTATTGGTGGCGTGCTGGCTCTTTACCTTCGGGAAATGCCTTTTTCAATCAGCGCGGGCGTAGGCTTTATTGCATTGTTTGGCGTTGCTGTCCTCAATGGCATCGTGCTTATCGGCACTTTTAATCAATTAGAAAAAGAAGGAAAAAAAGATATCCTTAACCGTGTGTTTCTCGGCACAAAAGAAAGGCTTCGCCCCGTTCTTATGACAGCCACGGTCGCTTCCCTTGGATTTTTACCAATGGCCATTAGTACTGGAGCGGGCGCTGAGGTGCAAAAACCGCTGGCAACAGTTGTTATCGGAGGCCTGATCACAGCTACTTTTTTGACACTGTTTGTTTTGCCTTTGTTGTACATCATCTTTCATACAAAAATTAATTTCAAAATGAAACCAGTAGCAAAAGGCATAATTGTATTGTTTTTTGCCGGCTTCATAATTGAAGCCGGAGCGCAGCATCTCAAAATCCAGTCTGCGGATCAGGCGATCGGCATTGCGCTGAAAAACAATGGCGCTGTCAGGGCCGGGCAACTGAGGATAAATTCAGCGAAAATGCTGGAAAAAACCACCAGAGAGCTTCCTAAACTCAGTTTAGGAACTGAACTGGGGCAGTTTAACAGCCAGCAATTTGACAACTCCTTTCAAGTGTCCCAGACCATTCCCTTTCCAGGCCTGTTTACTGCCCGTAAAAAGCTGGCCCAGGCGCAGTCAAAAGCCAGTACACTGAAAAATGCACTCACCGTGAATGATCTCAAAAAGCGTGTCCGGCTTTCTTATTACCAGATACTGTACCTGCAGCACAATCAACAGCAATTAGACTATCTGGACAGTCTGTATCAGGATTTTATCCGGATCGCAGAACTAAGATTCCAGACGGGTGATACAAAAAAGCTGGATATCACCAATACGCGGGCACAAAAGGGGAAAATAGCGCTGCTCGCAAAACAAAACACTATCTATCTCGGCTCAGCATATCAAAATCTGCAAGTGCTTCTAAATACCGGCGACAGTATTGAAATTACGCCGACTTCAGACTTTCTGCCTTTAGCTCTTGACCAGTTACTGGATAGCAGCGATATCACGCTGCACCCAATGGTACAGGCTCTGTATCAAAAATCAGCAGTTGCCACAAAAAACAGTCAGGTAGAAAAGGCAAAAAATACGCCGGATTTTACCGTTGGCTACAACAACCAATCACTGATCGGGTTACAAAATATAAATGGTCAGGAACGCCTGATCGACGGAAGTAAAAGGTTTAGCTATGTAAATATCGGCATTGCGATTCCCCTGAGCATTGGTGCCGGCAGGGCAAGGGTAAAAGCCAGTCAGCTTGAGGCGGAGGCGGTTATGGCCGAAGCGCAGCAGAAAGCAAAAGAGCTTCAAAGTAACCTGATAAATGCTTTCAGTCAATATGAGCAGGATCAGCTATCCTATCAATATTACAAAGAGCAGGCTCTGCCCAATGCTGCTCAGATCGTTGAAGCGGCAAAGACCGGTTATAAATTGGGCGACATCGGTTATGTGGAATTTCTATATAGTCTTGAAACAGCAACTGATATCCGGTTAAATTACCTGAAAAGTATTCAACAGCTCAATGAAACAGCTATCCAAATTTACTATCTGACCAATCAATAATACGTTATGAAATCTTCATTAAAACAAAGTTTATATTGCTTTTTTAGTTTTTCTCTCATAGCTGGCATCCTATCCGCTTGTAATAACGCGGGCAATGAAGCCAAAGCACCTGCCATAAACGACTCTCTAACAAATAAACTGGAGCAAAAGGCATTCGCAGCGGAAAATGCAGCTTCCGTTGTCGCTACTTTAACCCCCGAACAGATGAAAGCGGTTGATCTGCAACTTGGCAGAATTGAAAACAAAGAGCTAACCGCCACCATCAAGGCCAACGGAGCCCTTCGGGTTCCCAATGAAAGCAGAGGCAAGGCAACACCGCTGTTTAGTGGGGTAATCAAAAAACTAAACATTCAATTGGGCAGCCACGTCAAAAAAGGGCAAACCATTGCTACGGTTAGCAATCCCGCGTTTATCCAATTACAGGAAGAATACGTTTCTTTAGTCAGTAAAATCACTTTGGCCGCGCAAGAGGAGGCCAGACAAAAAGCACTCAATGAGGGGCAGGCCGGCGCCTTGAAGAACCTGCAAAATGCCACGGCAAATTTAAACGCGCTCCGCACCCGGCAGTCCTCCCTGCATCAGCAACTGAACCTTATGGGGATCAACGCTTCTAATCTGAATAATGCGACGATGCAATCTACGCTGGTTATTACAAGTCCGGTCAGCGGAACTGTCAGTCAGGTATATGCAGAAATTGGCAGCTATGTAGATCCAAGCAGCCCCGTTGCAGAAATTGTCAATAACGATGCCCTGCATCTGGATCTGCAGATATTCGAAAAAGATCTGCCACTTATCAAAATCGGGCAGATCATTCATTTTACATTGACCAATAACCCGGCCAAAGAATATGATGCAGTGGTATACAGCATAGGCGCCGCCTTTGAAAATGACAGCAAGACCATTCCTGTTCATTGCCGTGTAAACGGGGATAAAACAGGTATGATCGACCAGATGAATATTACCGGGATTGTTAGTCTGAGTAAAGCAGTAACGCCAGCCGTTCCAAATAGCGCGATAGTTAGCGAAGGGGGGAATGATTTTATATTTGTAGCAATAGATTCACCGACCCCAACAAAAAACAAAGCATTCAGAAAAATACAAGTGATCAGCGGCGTCTCTGAGCTGGGATATACCGCCGTCACTTTCGTCCAGGCGCTTCCGAAAAATGTACAAATAGTCACAAAAGGGGCTTTCTTCGTCAATGCAACACTCACCAATGTATAAGAAGAGGAGTAAGTCTGCCATCGAATTGCAACCTAAAAGGAGAGAAGGAGCTTCGTTCAATAGTCATAAACAAAAAGTGAACCTTCTCTCTTTATCTTTCACACGCTTAACTCGCCATTTCTGTAAATTAATTTGAACTTGCGCCCTTGGCATTCTATTAATAAATCTACGGGTGCTGGCTCAATTTTAATGTTTGTGGGAAACCAGGTTTCCTTAATGTTATAATCAGGAATAAGGACGCGCCCTTCTGCAGAGCCGTTGGTGCCAAAACTCATCAAATCTCCTTTCCAGAAAGGTGATGCACACTGTCTTTCCAATATGGAATTAATCTTTTCAATATTATCTGTCCCCAGACCGATCTCATTCACCGCCAAGAGCGACGTTCTATCAAATGGGCCACTGCTATCGTTATCCAGCTCATTATGGGCAATACATTCTGCAATATTACCAGCAGGATCATAGAAATAAAAAGAATCAGCATTCCAGCTATCAAAGTGCACAGTCTTCTTTCCCGGCTGAATATCAACGATAGGGACACGCTCTCCCATCCATTGCATCGCACCTTTCAGCTGGTTGCGTGGAATCAAAAAACAGTAATGATACAAATAAGGCATTGATGTCAACTTAAAGCAGAGTCTTGACCAACCTACCTGAATGCTAAACATATCTTCCGAAGCATCCAATATTGCAAAACCTAATGTCTTCTCATAAAATTGCCTCACTTCCTCAAGCCGGGATGTAAGAAGCATAAGGGATTTGATTTTCATTATCTGACTCATTTCATACATGTGATTAAAATCCCAGCTCTCGCGTAATGAAAGATTTTACGCCTTCAGCACCGGTCAAATTCAGCCACAAATCATCCGTTGGACCGCTTACTGACAGGGTAAATATCAGAAAACTGCAACAGGCTCTTTCGGCACGGATCAGTTCCATTAATTGTTCCAAAATTTGGCCACCGCTTTCAAACCTATAAGCATACCCATTTTCCAGTTCTATTTTCTCCAGTACCTTTTGTTGAACAGTATCCAGCAAATGTGCCTTTCTTTCCCTTAATGCCACGTCTGTCAAAGTGCAGCTCATTTGTTGATGACTATTCTCAGCTAATCGAACTATCTTATTAAAATAATTATCCATACGATACACCATGGTTATCTTTTTCAATCTCAGTAATCAATAGGCCCATAAGTCTCCCCGCCTTATCTATTTACCGTTTTTTGTAACGCTTGCGGGTATCGGTCCCCCAGGACGGCAGCACTTTCAACCGATGTGCGGATGCGTTTCAACTCCTTATCGGTTAATATAATATCAACCGCGCCGATATTCTCCTCCAGTCTTTTTAGCTTAGTTGTGCCTGGAATTGGAACAATCCATGGTTTTTGCGCCAACAACCAGGCCAGCGCTATCTGGGCAGGAGAGGCGCCTTTTTCCTGTCCAATGCTTTTCAATTGATCGACAAGGGCTAGGTTCGCCTTTCTGTTTTCTTCAGCAAATCTGGGGAGCTGACTTCTAAAATCACCTTCGCCAAACTTTGTATCTGCCTGAATAGCGCCTGTCAAAAAACCTCTCCCAAGAGGACTAAAGGGGACAAAACCGACACCCAGTTCTTCCAGGGTTTCAAGGAGGGTTCCCTCCGGCTCCCGCCACCACAAAGAATATTCACTTTGTAGCGCAGCTACTGGGTGTATCGCATGTGCTTTTCTTATGACATCTACCCCTGCCTCACTCAGTCCAAAATGCCTGACTTTACCCTCCTGAATCAAATCCTTAACTACGCCGGCCACTTCTTCGATTGGAACTTTAGGATCGACTCTATGTTGGTAAAATAGATCAATATGGTCAGTTCTTAATAAGCGTAAAGAATTTTCTGCGACCTTACGGATAGTACGCGGTCGGCTGTCCAATCCCTCAGCAGGGTTGCCGTTTCTAAACCCAAATTTTGTGGCAATCACCACCTTATCTCTACTCGATGTAAACGCTTTCCCAAGAATGGCTTCATTACCGCCCCGACTATAAGCCTCTGCTGTATCAAAGAAGTTTACACCCAGGTCAATTGCTTTTTGTAACAAGCGAATAGCAGCTGATTCACTTATGGATGGGCTATAGGCATAACTAAGACCCATGCAACCCATTCCCAACGCAGAAACCTCAAGACCGCTGTTACCTAAAATTCTAGTTTTCATAACTCAATATTGATGATTAGCAATAACCGGCAATAGCCAGATCTATTTACCGGTAAACTTTCTGTATCAAATTTACGAATCCAGATGGCAATATGAGATTAAAAAGCAGCTTTAATACTCGACACCAGCTATAACCGCCGCATTAAACTGTAGATACAATTGATGTCTTTATCATTGTACGTTACAGTCTATTCCACAAGAAGCAGAAATACGACCTATATTTAACCGGGAGAGTAAAATGAGTTCAGAGAGCCGCCGTCACTGACTCAAAAAATCATTTGAATTATCACAATGGGTATAATATGGAATGCAAAAAATGAAGGAATTTCTATGTTTAAACACTGATAAATCCATATAGATTAACAATAATTTACTGCTATGGCTGATATTTCCAATTTCAATTCGCCCGTAAATTTGATATGGAAATTTTTCCAATAACAAACAAAATGTGCATCATGAAGAAATTGATTTTTGGATTGATCATGGCTTTTGCACTCAGCTTCTGCTTCACAGGAAGCTATGCACAAACCACAGTTACGACCCAAACCACAGGAAAACAGGTCGTCAAAAAAGCTAAAAAGACACAAAAGAAACATCTAAGAACAGCAGAAAAAGCGACAGCAAAAGCACCGGCATCGGCGAAAGTGGCTAGAAAAAATGCTAAAGCATCCGAAAAAACAGCCGCTAAAAAAGCCAAAGAGGTCAAGAAAACAGCTGCAGCCAAAACCGATGCAACTGGCCATCATCTAAAAAAAGATGGCACCAAGGACATGCGTTATAAAGAAAATAGAAAGTAGCATTTCCTTCCATCGAAATCTAGTAATTTGATAAACCGCCGACAACTCAGTCCGCGGTTTATTTTTAATGTCTAAAACAGGCGCAGGAAAGAAATTAAAATTACATGCGGGAGCTGCCCGACAAGTCCTGTCTAATTCATTATTTCTTCCTTTTAGTTGGCTTTTTATTATGGGTAATATCGTCTCCCTTAAAGCTAAATTCTTCATTTTTCCGGCTGTCGAGCGTGTCTTTATTTTCAGGAACCTTTTTCTTGAGTTCCCTCTTTGTCGTTCTTTGGTTCTTAACAATTTCCTTTTTCATAGTTCAAATTTTATTATATAAGTAATATCGCATATTGAAAAAATACGAAGCAGAAGTAGACTGCTGTGACTCATTTATAAATAGTCTGTCAAAAGCATGCCATAGGCCCCTTAAAGTCATTGATATCCTTCTAAAAATAAGTTTACGCATGGTATTGCCTTTAATCGACAATACATTTGCAAAACCGCCTCTATTTTCACTAGTAACTGAGCGCAGAAAGATTCACATTCGGGGAAGAAACACCCCATTGATTTGAAAAATTACCACCAAGAAAAAGGAATAAAACAAACACCACGGCAGCATCAGAAACGATGTTACCGAGCAAAAAGGCGCAGTGTGTAGGCCTCGCTACTGGTTTCCGGTATAGCATTCTCCCTTAATTAGTTTTCCGACTTTAAAAAACAACTTATTTATTTGCCGATTTCAGCATGGTTAGAACGCAGTCTGATAATTATTGTTATTTATTCAATACGGAACGATATTTACGGGCGTTTTGAATTGTTCTGAGAACAGATCCAGATAATGCTGCTGCGGCTTGAAATAGTATTCATCATTCCACCTGTAGGGGTTACTTTCTAGGCTGGAAAGGTAACCGGCTCCCTGAGAATGCCGGGAAGCGTATTAGTAGGTAAAGCCATATTACTATTCACATTGTACAGATAATACAGATTCCATTGCCTAATCCCGCCTATTTTAATACAACAATAGACACGCTGCCTTTCATAGGCATATTTATCATTCGGCGAAAATAATGGGAACTACATAACTGTATATACTGGCAAGAGAGGCAAAGGTACGGAGGCCGTGAAAAGTCCCCCATTTTTCCCGTATAACCGCCCAGTTAGAAGGCACCGTTGAAACCGTCCACGTTTTAATTTGATTATCAATTGGAACTTCAACCAGCAGCGTAATCAACAACGCAATAAGAAGTGATATAATTGAAATCAGCGTAAAATAAAACCCTTTGCGGTTATTCTTACGTGTCAGCCATAATGTCCATAAAACAAAGAAGATGCAAAGTGGAAATATGATACGCATGGGAGTAGCAAGATTATTAATAATCACTTTTCCATTATGGATAAACTCTTCCACCGGAAACGCATCCAGCGACCGGGTAAGGGTGAACCAGGTTCCCCAAAAGACGCCTGTGACCATTACCAATAGAATAACAGAGAAAAACTGAACAATTCGAAGTTTCATACCTTTTGCTTTATTAGAAAATCGGTTAAACGCGTAATTCCCCCAAATTCCTTTTTTGGGAAACCACCTGTATTTAATGTATCTACATCATTTTATGTGCCATACTGCCGCCCGGAAAACCAGCAAATAATAACGGGGCCGATCGCCCCATCATAAACGATATTTTGGCTGATAACGAAGTAGTAGAGTTCCGGAGATAAAGGCTCTACATTCAAGCAGCTGAAAAACGAAGGGATCAATGATATCAAACCAGCGTTCTCCATGTCCAAATGTAAAAGGAAACACCATCAACTGAAACTCATCTATCAAACCATTCTTTAACATATCTTTTGTCAATTCTCCTATACCATACTGGAGTAGAACGCGGCCGGGTTGCCGCTTTAACGCTTGTATTTCAGCGACTAGATCATCTTTGATAAGAGAGGCATTCCACTTTACTGGCAAATTTGGGTTTCGGGAAGCCACATGTTTAGTCATTGAATTGATTTTCTCCGCATTTTCATCACAACGCTCCGGCCATACCTCAGAAAAGAACTCATAAGTTTTACGACCCAATACGAGCATATCTGCACTGAAAAGCAACGAATGAAGATAGTTGGTCACATCTTCACTATGATATTTGAAGATTTCACCCCATATATCAGGGGTGTTGACCACCCCATCTATTGAAACTTCCGCTTCGACAATTAATTTTCCCATAACCTTTTTATTACCAATATACTTAAACCATGTTATTTTTTGATAAGCGCTTTCTTCCGATAATAATGAAGGCCAGCGTAAAGACTAAATGAACGACGACAAATACTTTTGTGACAGGGCGTGCTTCGTTGAGCAAACCCCATGCATCTAAAAGCGTCATAACAGCAAATCCGACTATATTTCCTACTACAATGGCATCCAGGGCTTTAGAAGGACCTTCTTTTCTGACCTTCCAGTTCAAAACTGCGATCCCTATTAAGGGGCTTCCCCAAAGGCGTAAATATGAAATTAATGTAGGAGATGGATCTGCAGGGAGGGCTCCTCGACCAAAAGCTTCGGGAAAAAGTATAAAACCAAAACCTACAACAGCCATATAAATAGCAGCGACCGACAATAAGTTATTTAGTTTCATAACGGGTTTATTTAATTGTTAGATACAAAATTGATATAAAATAAATTATCTGAAGCCCTGTAAATTGGACTTTATAGTGTGGTTATTTAGACCTGACAAATATTTAGTTACTTTTGTAAAAAGAATGCCATGAAACGTCTAACTATAATTATCCCGGCCGGCCAAACGAATCTTTATACTATTGCTGGAGTAGTTGGTGCTTATGAAATCTTTTCAACCGCCAATGAATATTGTACCCAGATGAGCAAGAGAGATCTTTTTAAAATCGAACTGGCAAGTACTTCAAAAAGAAGTGAAGTCTATAAGGGCTCATTTGCGCTTATTCCTCAAAAACTAATTACGTCTATCAAAAAAACTGACTTAATCATTATCCCTTCCTTAGTTCGCAACCTTGAAAAAATCGTACACCAGGAAAAGAAGTTAATCAAATGGCTTCAAAAGCAATACGAAAATGGGGCAGAGATTGCAAGTATGTGTACAGGTGCATTTATGCTGGCCTCCTCTGGTTTGTTGAATGGCAAAAGTTGCTCTACACATTGGTTCGCAGCAGATGCATTTCGAACTATGTTTCCCAAGGTGAATTTACAGACAGACAAGCTGATTACCGATGAAAATGGACTCTATACAAACGGAGGCGCTTACTCTTTTCTGAATCTCTTACTTTATTTGATAGAAAAATATTATGACAGGCAAACGGCTATATTATGTTCAAAAATATTTCAAATTGAAATGGACCGGCAAACTCAGGCTACTTTTACCATATTTACAGGGCAGAAGCTTCACGGTGACGAGCTAATCAAGCAAGCGCAAACATACATTGAAGATAATATTTCTGAAAAAATAACAGTAGAAGGTCTTGCTGCCAGATTCGCTGTTGGAAGGCGGCATTTCGACCGTAGATTTATTAAGGCAACAGACAATACCCCGGCAGAATATGTACAGCGGGTAAAAATGGAAGCAGCAAAACGATTAATTGAGACAACTCAAAAAACAATTAATGAAGTGATGTATGAAGTGGGGTATAGTGACACCAATGCTTTCAGAAACTTATTCAGAAAGATTACAGGACTTCCTCCTGTAGAATACAAACACAAATATAACAGAGAAGGTTTCGCACAAGCATCTAATCACTCTTCATTAAAATAGAATCGAAAAAATGAATTCGCAAATAACCTGATTGCCCTGCGTCGAGAGAAGTTTCCAAGAAAATAAAAGAACACTAGATAATTTTTTTCAAAATATCTTAAACTGCCCGAGGCTCTTTTATGGAAACACTGTCATTACAAGACAGATGTGAAATACAAATTGTTTTAACATATTTGCTTTAAATTCGTATTATAGTTCCTCAAGGATGTTAACACATTGAATTGAATCAAAATGAAACCAATCCTTCGATTTTTATTTATCGGCAGCTTTGTATTGCTTCTATCACTATATTTTTGTTCCTGTGGAAATAATAAGCCGCATACAAAAATAACAGGCAAAATGGACAGCTCAATCCGTAATAATGGGGTAGTTATTAATTATAATGACAGCAAAATCGGAGACACTGTTTTGTTTTTCATTCACGGATGGGGCATTAACCAAAGCTATTGGGCTAAGCAAGCCTCATTTTTTTCTAACCACTATCGGGTAATTACTATTGACTTACCGGGATTTGGTAAATCCGGCAAGAACCGGACTTCTTGGACAGTGGAAGAATATGCCAAAGATGTAAATACTGTGATCAGAGCATTAAATTTAAAAAATGTAGTCCTTATTGGTCATTCTATGAGTGGCTCAATCATTGTTGAATCGGCCATCACTTATCCGAAACTCATTATTGGCCTTGTTGGCGTTGACAATCTCAAAAACATCGGATTAATACTCACCCCTCAAATGGAAAAAGAATGGGCAGAAGCCTATGCCGACATTAGACGACATTTTAAAGCAAATGTATTGGAAGAGCGCAAGCACCTATTCTCACCCTCTACTGACAGCGCAATACAACAAAGAGTTTTGAAAGACATACTAAGTTCTGATTCCGTCATTGCCGCCAATTGCTTAGAAGATCTTGATAAATATCCTTTTTTGGAAAAACTCAAGCTGCTCCATAAGCCGCTGTATCTGATTAATAGCGACTATCATCCTACCGATACCCTTGCGTTTGAGAAAAACCAGATTGAATATCATCTACTAAACATGGGTCCAACAGGGCACTATCCCATGCTTGAGAGTCCGGACCGGTTTAATCAACTTTTAAAGCTGGCGATCACTAAAATGACAAGTAATTCAAGAAACGCTAAAGAATCTCCTTCTTTCTGATTAATAACATTAATCAGGTCATTTATTTAAATGATTCATCCCCCTGCGAAATCTATCAAGGTCCCAACTAGAGAGCTGGATATATAAGAATTAAAATATAAATTCATGATATTTATATTGATAGCATCTATTGGAACGATAGAGGAAAAGAATATATCGTAGCTTTCGACCGCAGCTATATCCGTTAAATCGGCAAAAGGCCTTTCATATAGACAAGTTTATGGGGCGGAAAGGTCACAGGGCTTACCAGGACTGGAAATATTCGTTATATTTGAAATTCCAGCAACAGCACATGCACGAATATGTTATAAAAAATATACAGCGGCACATTGAGCCGACTGAGGAAGAGACACAAATTTTTTCCTCCCTTGCAATTATTAAAACCGTTAAAAGAAAAGAACTTTTATTAACAGAAGGTGATTTGGCGCGACATCAGTTTTTTGTGATCAGCGGTTGTCTGCGAACCTATACAATTGATGCTGGCGGCAAGGAACATGTTTTGATGTTCGCACCAGAAGATTGGTGGTGTAGCGGCGATTTATATAGCTTTTTGTCGGGACAGAAGAGTGTCAATAATCTAGAAGCGTTGGAGCCTACCGTCCTATTACAAATCAGCAAAAACAATTTGGACATTCTGTATAAGCGAGCACCAAAATTCGAACGATTTTTCAGAATTTTATTTCAAAATGCTTTTGTCTTTCATCAAAACAGAATAAATGCCGGCCTTTCAAAACCTGCGGAGGGAAGATATGATCTGTTCACCGAAGCTTACCCAGGTCTTGAAAACCGGATTCCGCAAAAATATATTGCCTCATATATCGGTGTTACACCGGAATTCTTTAGCCAGATGAAAGCAAGTATGTTTCGCAGAAAATCTTAATATACATTATTTTTTGGTGTATGACATGGCTGTAGTTTTGTTGTATTAAATCACTAAACACATGGAACGCAAAACGAACGTACAGACCATTTTTAGCGAAAAACCTTTTGCCCAAAAGAAATTTATCGAGATTAAAGGCCGACGTATGGCTTATATTGATGAAGGCGAAGGCGACCCTATTGTATTTCAGCACGGTAATCCTACTTCATCCTATCTCTGGCGAAATATAATGCCTTATTGCCGTAATTTTGGGCGCCTTATCGCCTGCGATTTGATTGGTATGGGCGACTCGGAAAAGCTCCCCAACTCAGGACCTAAACGGTATTCATATCTAGAGCAACGTAGCTTTCTTTTTGCACTTTGGGAAGAATTGAAACTGGGAACAAAGGTGATATTGGTGCTTCACGACTGGGGTTCGGTATTGGGCTTTGATTGGGCAAATCAAAACCGTTCCCGAATTCAGGGTATCGTTTACATGGAAGCATTGGCGATTCCTTTTAAGTGGAATGAATTTGAACCTAAAGTAAGCGATTTATTCCGGGCTTTACGTTCTCCCGCAGGTGAGGAGTTGGTTTTAAAAGACAATGTGTTTGTTGAAAAGGTTTTGCCGGGAGGGATTTTGCGAGAACTCAGCGATGCGGAAATGGCAGAGTATCGGCGGCCCTACCTTAACGAGGGTGAGGATCGCCGTCCGACATTGTCATTTCCATGTCAAATTGCTCTGGATGGGGAGCCTAAGGAAGTGGCTGAAATAGTAGCTGAATATGGAAATTGGCTTAAACAAAGTCAGGTTCCTAAGCTTTGGATTCATGGCGACCCCGGAGCAGTGGAAAATGATAGCATACGCAAATTCTGCAGCACATGGCCCAATCAAACAGAGACTTCAGTGAAGGGAAAACATTTTTTGCAAGAAGATAGCCCCATGGAAATCGGAAAAGCCATTGCCGAATTTGTAAAAAAGTTGCGTTGAAGTTTACACGGTATTTTAGGGGACCATTCTATAAAAAAGAAGTTACAATAAAAAAAGCCTTAAACCCTGCTATTGCACTGATTTTAAGGCTGAGTCGGCCTCCCGGGACAATTTTCGAACCATTTTTTGGAAGATTTAAAAATATTGGCATCAAAAACAGATTATTAAATCGCTAAAAATCAGATGTTTAGTGGGATATACAAAAAAACATACAATAAGAAAAACTATCAGGCAAACCAGCGGTTCGAACTTTTTATCCTATTTCGAACTTTCAGCTTCAAGGCACGAGACTGCCAAACTGATTTAAAATACATCTTGTTCTTTGACGAATACAGATATTTTCCGTTAACCCTACTATTCAGGCCAGACATTTTATCATTCACTATTTTCTTAATCTATGTTTCGGGAAATCGGGACATTTCTTCGGGTAACTCGGATATTTTTCTCCCTTCATTTTCATCAGACCTTTGTAGTATCAAAATAATAATAAAAACTTCAAGAAAATGAAATCGGAAACAACACAAGGCAACTTAATCAAATTGGCGAACTGGATAAGCGCAAAAAACTTACCTTTCCTGTTTATCAGCATTGCTATGGTCGTCATGCTCCTTTGGGCAGGCTCTTTTAAAATGACTAACTCTGGCGCTGAGGGCATCATTCCCCTGGTTTCAAACAGTCCGTTCATCAGCTGGCATTTTAAGCTTTTCGGGCCTTATATTGGCTCAGATATTATTGGCATTACAGAGATCATTGCCGCAATACTTTTTATTATCGCTTATTCCAAACCTCAAGCTGGCATTATTGGAGGGTTGATTACAATAGTTATGTTTTTTATTACCAGTACTATGCTCATTACCACGCCTGACACCATAATTAAAGTCAACGGTATGGGTTATATGAACAACCTTGGTCTGTTCCTCTTCAAAGATACTATATCACTAGGCGTGTCCTTTTACCTGATTAGTTATTTTGGCAAAAAGGCGATCACTTCTCAAAATACAAAATAGGCAATATACTTGATGCTTGAGAGTTCTACGGAACAGTCAGTGTGTCAAACATTATTCTATTGGTAACGCAAAGCCTTTGAGCAATATAAGTAAGATAGGGGGCACTACTCTCTATCGGGAAATGGCGAAAACACAAAAGGAAGTATAGATATCAATAGAGGTTATGTCAACAATTAGTTTTGTAATATAAATATTTAAAAAGATCAATATCATGAAATGTATTCATTTAAGTTGGCTAGCTATTCATTGATATTTTTTGATATGCAGGGGAATAAAAAAACCTGCAAATCAACAAGATTTACAGGTTTAGTTATTTTTCGAAAGTCAAATTGTCGGGATGACTGGATTCGAACCAGCGGCCTCTTCGTCCCGAACGAAGCGCGCTACCGGGCTGCGCTACATCCCGCAATTTTATATTTAAAGACTTTGCAAAAACGACATCGCGTCTACACCGTCAGCATAATCCCTAAGATTAGGTGATTGACCTTCCCCAAATGGAATAAAGTCTTTACCCATGATACATTGGACATCCCCATTGGACCGAAGACTATTTTTTAATTCAGCGGAGTCTTTATAAAAAGAATAATTCACCTGACTGATAGGGGAGAACAGATCTTCGCTTTCGATGAGCAGCAAAGCACCGCTATTCATATACACCTTACTATTCATGATTAGTATCGCCAACTGATAGTCAAAATTATGATGGTACTTATGAAAATCCAAATAATAATTATATTCTTTTAATGCTTCAATCAGTGGGACAAAATCATATTTTTCAGGCACGTATAACTTCGTCACATTTCTGCATCCGAGACCAAAATACAACATGATATCTCTCGCCAATGCGCCCAATTCCTCATTAGTCTCCTTGCCATCCAACAAGGCAACTGACGTTCTGTTTTTGCGAATAATATTTGGCTTACTGCCAAAATAATAAGCAAAATATCTACTTGAGTTATTACTCCCCGTCGCTATATAGGCGTCACACCCCCGTAATCTTTCAACAACGCTTACCTGTTCTCTAAAAGCCGCATCCCATTCAGCCATTTTTGCCAGCAGGTGCTGCATGAGAACCTGATCTTTTGAAGATAGTTTGATTTGCTGTTTGTGACCGCTCATGAAGACACATAAAAAATCCTGAAAACCCACCATTGGGATATTGCCCGCCATAACAACACCAACCGTTTTCTGTGATTTAAGGTGGTTTAATGCAGGATAGTGTGCCAGCCATTCCTTTAACAATTGTTCCTTCAAAAATGAGCAGGCAATGTTTTTAGCTGCAATATCAATGAATTCCGGTGTAAACCAAGGGTTTTCCCGGTAGGCCTTTTGCTTGATGTCCTGCCACTCATCATTGTTTTGGAGCAAATAATTTCCTAACTTTACAGCCAAAGCTACTTTTTGTGACAATTGCATTTTTTATGTAATTTTGCGCAAAATTATTCAAAAAATATTAAACCAACGAACCCGATGGCGATTAAGATAACAGATGAATGTATTAATTGTGGCGCCTGTGAACCAGAATGCCCCAATAATGCTATCTATGAAGGGGGTGTGGATTGGGCCATCACAGACGGAACCAGTGTTAAAGGTGATTATACACTGATGGATGGTACAGTCGTAGATGCAGACAAAAGATTTGATCCAGTCAGTAATGACGTTTATTTTATAGTGCCAGACAAATGCACAGAATGTCAGGGATTCCACGAAGAACCACAATGTGCGGCTGTCTGCCCAGTAGATTGTTGTGTTCCTGATGAGATGTACCAAGAGACGGTAGAAGAACTCCTGGAGAAAAAAGATAAATTGCACATGTAATTCCTATTTCCTCTATTTAAAGCAAAGAGCGTCAATACTTCGGCAGTATTGACGCTCTTTCAGTTTTATAGCTTATTCCTATAAAATATGGTTATTCAACTGGAGACAGATATTGGGAATAGCTGTAACCTTCTTCACCGTCATTGGTTCTGACGAGCCACCATTGATCATTGGCTTTACCTACCAGTGTAATGACTTCTCCATGAGCGGCCTTACCGACAATCGGCTGATCAGTCCCTGGTCCTTTACGGATATTCAGATTGGACTCATCAGTAACAACTTTCACTTTTGCCCCGGCCACGGCCGTTGCAACGTTTACATTCATGACCACATCACCGGTCAAAAAATTAGGATCTATTTTACCATATATATCCCAAAGCTTGTTTTTAACATCAGCACTCGGTGCGGTTCCTGTAATATGCAGAACACCATCTGCTTCACTGACCTGTGCCCCCGTCACTCCAGAGGCATTGACTGCATCAATCAATTCTTTATATTTTTCCTGTAAAGCTGCCATTTTAATTTTGTTTTTATGTTAGCTAATAATAAGAGGGTTATTTAACCTTTACCTGAGACATATCTACTTTTTTAGGATTCAAAGCATCCAGAGAGGATTTGAGTGTCTTAACTTTAGACTGCTCGATCTCACCGGTAACGGTAATAATTCCATCTGCTACTGTAGCGGTAATCCCAGGAAAATCTTTGGTGGCATCAGCCACACCTTGTGCCAATGGATCAGTAGCGGTTGCTGCTGGAGCTGGAGGTGCTTCTACCTCAATATTATCCACTACACTTTTAACGCCTGACTCTTTAAGGTTATTAACGGCAGTTTCTACAGCAGTTTTCTCTTCCTCAGAGCCCACCAGACCACTTAAGGTAACAACACCATCTTTTACATCAGCCGTAACACCTGGTGTCGCTGAGATGGCGGTCTGAACCTGCGTCTGGATATCTGCGTCAGACGGTTTGGATTTACAAGATGGCAAGGCGATGGCCAGTGCGGTCGCCATTACAAAAGCAGGTAACATTTTTTTTAGTAGCATCTTACTTAATTTTAAAGTTAAAAATCAGAAGAAAAAAGTTTAACATGTTACTCAATTCGAGATATATTATGTTAATTTAATATTCCTTTGCAATTCTGATGCCAACTCCTTAAATAAGGTTGTTAGTTTAGGTTCCGCCTCCTCGGCCGCCTGTAACACTTCCTCGTGGGTAATAATATTATCTTCCTCCCGGATGCCTAAGTCCGTTACCACGCTTACGCAGAAAACCTTCATACCGGTATGAACGGCGGCAATGACTTCCTGTACGGTACTCATCCCGACAACATCTCCGCCTACAGCTCTGATTAATTTATATTCGGCGCGCGTTTCAAAAGTAGGCCCTGTTACGCCAGTATAAACGCCTTCATGAACACTAAAACCATAGTCGACAGCAATTCTTTTAGCGATGGCGATAATATTCTTATTGTAAGGCTCGCTCATGTCCGGGAAACGGGGGCCTAGCTCATCTTCGTTAGGTCCAAGTAAAGGGTTAACCGTAAAAAAACTGATATGATCGTTTATAAGGACCAGGTCACCCACCTGATAGTCCGGATTCACAGCACCGGCAGCATTGGACAAAAGTAGTGTCTGTACACCAAGCCCATGCATAGCCCGGATAGGATAGGCAACTTCTGCCGGAGTATACCCCTCATAATAATGAAAACGACCTGACATCGCCAGCACCGGTACACCGTTCAGCAGGCCAAAGATGAGCTTGCCACCATGTCCCTTAACCGTACTCACGGGAAAATGGGGTATTTCTGCATAGCCTAATTCTTTCTCAACAATAATTTCTGACGCCAGGTTCCCCAATCCGCTACCCAATACAATACCGATGAGAGGTTTTCTGTCACATTTACTCTGGATATAACTAACCGTGTCCTGTAAGCGCTCCTTTAAGCTTGCCATAATGATATTAATAATTGAATGTTGTTTAAAGAGGTTTCTTTTAAAGTTAGTCCGGAACAAAGCTTCCTTTTCCAAAACAAAAATAAGTTTTTGAGCTGAATTCTAAACAAAGAAATAGCCAGTTAAAATATCAGAAAGTAAAAAGCCGGCAAAAATTATCGCCGGCCCTTAGGTATTATCCATAGGTTGAAAACAGGTTTCGCTTGCCCTAGAAAGGCATGGTATAGGCTACTCTTAACCCTACAAATCCATTCTTAATGTCATTTTTAGACCAACCTTCATAACGCAGGCTCAAATCCAGATTCTGGGTGGCCATTACACCTACCTGACCTGCATAAGTAAAGGCAGATTCTGATCCTTCATTCGTGCCAATCGCAACACCCAGTTGCGGTTCTGCATATAAACCTCCCATGCTAAAACGTACACCGGCCTTCAATGGAACAATACCCACATTTTTATCAAAGCCTGCATTCTTTAATTCGTCTTTAACAAAAAAATTGTTGTAACCGGCAGAAACGGTAGCGGCAATTGACTCATTAAAGTTATAGGCATATTTTAAATCACCGCCTAAACCGAATGAAGATACATCACTAAAGTCACCGACTGGTAAAGCACCCGTGATACCCACGCTGAACTCAGATCCGATGGGGCGCTCATATTGTGCGTTTGAAACGCCTACGAAGAAAAGACCAGCAGCAAATAACAATAATGCCTTTTTCATAAATATAATTTTTGATTCAGAAGGGATATATCTAAAACTATACCAAAGGAAGCAAAACAGGCTATATTTTACTTTAAAACAGCAAAAAAATAAGCGTAAAGCAACGAGTTATAATTCATACAACTACTTAAGAATCAAGTATATACTAAAAAACAAAATTAAAACCCACCTTCCAACAATCTGGGAGATTAACTACAAGGTTGATACGCAAAAAAACCGGTCAGCCTTATCACATTTCCATCAATTACATTTTTAAATGGATAAAACTAACCGGTCATTTCATTATTGATCATTTGAGCATTACTAATAGGCTCCACAATAACGTCTAAAATTAGAAAGGCAAATCATCAGCCTCTCCAGGTGCGCTGTCAGGCACAAATGGGGGCGGAGGGGCATCCACACCTTGTTGTGGGGCGCCATATCCACCACCCTGCAGACTGCCAGCCGGCTCCATTCTCCAGGCATCCAGATTCGTTATATAATTCTCTCTTCCGTCTCTGCTCCATTTAGAGCCCTTCAGATTAAAGGAAACTTTTACTTCATCCCCAAGATTAAAGCGATCAGGGAGGGCAGTACGATCCTGAACACACTGAAATTTGATATAGTTGCTGATCATACGACCACCGATATCATCCGTCTTTTCTACCACAAACTCTCTGGTTTTAAACGTTTCTGTACGTTGTACAATATCATACTTTGCCACTAATTTGCCAATTACTTCGTAAGCCATTTCTATTTTAAATTTATAATGTTTTAAAAGTGTTTGAGATGGACACAATCGGTCCTGCCCTCATCTATTTTTCAGCTTTAACTTCGATCTGAATACATTCAAAGCCAAAGCGTGAAAGTAAGGACTTTTGTTCAATTCTGACACGCTCGGGCAATATAAAGTTACCCACCGTGCGGGTCATTTTTCCCAAATAAGAAAAGTTGTATTTCGTTCGTCAACTGGCTTCCAGCTGTTTTCTACGCTCCAGTTCCAGGTTGATCAGCGAAAGTTCTCTACCGGTCTGTCCCTTAACGCTGGAGTTTTCCTGCGCCCGGCGCATCAGATAGGGGATCACATCGCGGATCGGCCCAAAGGGCAGGTACTTACTGACACTGTAGCCTTCCCTGGCAAGATTAAAGGTGATATTGTCACTCATCCCATATAGCTGAGAAAAATGTACATGGGGATGGTTATGTGTAATGCCTTTCTGATCCAGTAATTCAGCAGCATATAAGGAGCTGGCCTCGTTATGGGTTGCTACTACAAATCCGACCGTATCTATATTGTCCACACAGAACAGCACGGCATTATTATAATCCAGATCTGTGCTGTCTTTATCCTTTTGAATCGGCGAAGGGTACCCCTCTTCCTGAGCGCGTGCTCTTTCTTTCTCCATATAGGCACCGCGTACAAGCTTAACACCTAGTAAAAATCCCTGCCGGCTGGCTATGTCATGGGACATTTTCAGAAAATCCAACCGGTCGTGACGATATAACTGTATCGTATTATATACCAGCACCTGCTCTTTGTTATAGATTTCCATCATTTCCATGGTGATCCGGTCAATCGGATCCTGTATCCAGCTCTCCTCAGCATCCACGAGAACGCCGATTTTATATTCTCTGGCCGCATCGCAGATTCTGATCATACGCTGTCTGACCCTGGCCCACTCCGCCAGCTGTTCTTCATTTTCATGCACACCGCTTCTGAGGCGGGGCGCTTCATTGAGTTTGCGTAGCAGCTCAAAACGGGCAATCCCGGATACTTTAATCGCAATTACGGGAATATTTTTCTGGGTGGCCGCAAAGGCGATCACCCGGATAAATTCTTCCATAGCATGATCAAAGCTGGCCTCCGATTCCTTGCCCTCAACGCCATAATCTAAGATAACCCCGACACCATACTTATTTAACATATCACAAATCGGCGCCGTCGCTTCCAGAGATTCTCCGCCCACAAACTGCTTAAATATGGTGTTGCGGATGATGCCGTTAATCGGAAGCCCCGTCTTCATTAAAAAAGGGGTAAAGCGGGTACCCAATGCCGTCAGCACCGGGTATTTCATGGTGGAAAACAGGCTCTTAGCGGATTTTAGATCCTTAGTCGTCTTGTACGCAAAGGCAACCTTTGTATTGTCAAATGAAAGGTTCATTCAGATTATAATTTGGGAGCAAATATCGAACAAAAGAATTTAAAACGGAAAATTTAAGCATAAAAACAAACAATCGTTCTACGCAAAGTTTGCGCAAGATTTTTAGACATTCCCTTTCCTTGGGGATAGCTCCATGCAGCCCAAAATATTCCTCAGTAAAAAGGATGTATCTTTGCCGGGCAAATGGAAAAAAAGGAGAAGAAAAAACTAGATATACGCCTGCTCAGCAGGGTATTCGCCTATGTTAAACCTTATCGGTTACAGTTTACCTGCAGTCTCGTGCTGGCACTTGTCCTGTCCGTATTTGCGCCGGTGCGCCCTTATCTGATCCAATTGACTGTCTCAGAGGCAACGGGCAAACCCGTTTCTGTACCCGGTTGGCTCAAAATATTTATCAGTGATCAACATCTTAATAATGTTCTTCAGTTCATTATTGCCGTCACCATTTTCCAGATCATATTTATATTTATTGAGACCTTAACCAGGTTCATTTTCAGTTTTATTACCTCATGGCTGGGTCAGGCAGTCGTAAAAGACATGCGCATTCAGGTTTTTGACAAAATCAGCCAGCTTAACCAGCGTCAGTTCGATAAGACGCCTATTGGTACACTGACTACAAGAACCATTAACGATATAGAGAGTATCAATAACATCTTCTCAGATGGATTAGTACCTATCCTGGCAGACCTTTTTGCCATTGTGGTCACACTGGGAACCATGTTTTATATCGACTGGAAGCTCACGCTCATCAGCTTGATCCCTTTCCCTATATTAATCATCGCAACTTTTTACTTTAAAGAAAGTGTCAACAGGAGCTACCTGCGGGTGAGAAATGCCATCTCCGCTCTTAATGCTTTTGTCCAGGAGCATATATCCGGCATGGCCATTGTTCAGGCCTTTGCAGCAGAAAAAAGAGAAGCTGACAAATTCAAAGAGATCAATAAAGAACACAGAAATGCCAACATCTCAGCGATTTTCGCCTACTCTGTATTCTTTCCGGTCGTAGAGATTATCCTGGCTCTTAGTATGGCCTTTCTGATCTGGTTTGTGGCAGATAACAAGTTGGATGCGGGGCTGTTAGTATCCTTTATCCTCTATCTGAACCAGATATTTAGGCCTTTACGGGTGATAGCTGATAAATTCAATGTGCTGCAGATGGGGCTTATTGCTGCGGAGAGAGTCTTTAAGGTCCTGGAAAATGATGACATGCAACCGCAGGCCAGTCAAGGACATTATCATCCTGATCAGATCAATGGTTCTATCCGTTTTGATCATGTGAACTTTGCGTATAATCCACCGCATTATGTCTTAAAAGATGTAGATTTTCAGATCAATCCTGGTGAGACGGTAGCTATCGTTGGCCATACTGGCAGTGGCAAAACTTCCATCATCAGCCTGATCAACCGCCTTTATGAGATCCAGAGCGGTAAGATATTAATTGATGGAGTGGATATCAGAGAATATAATATTGAGACGCTTCGTAAACATATTGGCGTGGTCTTACAGGATGTCTTTTTATTTTCCGGTTCCATCATGGAAAATATCACGTTACGGAACCCAGATATCACCAAATCGGAAGTTGTAGAAGCAGCTAAAATGATCGGAATGCACGATTTTATCATGCAGCTGGAAGGTAGCTATGATTTTTCTGTCATGGAAAGAGGCAGTTCACTCAGCCTGGGCCAGAGACAATTGATTTCTTTTATTCGTGCACTCCTGTATGACCCTTCAATTCTGATACTGGATGAAGCCACCTCTTCTATTGACACCGATAGCGAAATCCTTGTACAGCGCGCCATTGATAAGCTGATCAAGGGGCGTACCTCGATTGTCATCGCCCATAGACTTTCCACGATCCGCAAGGCCCATAAGATCATTGTCCTGGATAAAGGCCAGATTAAAGAAATGGGCACTCATGACGAGCTTTTGGAACGTAACGGTTTTTATGCGAAATTGCATCAAATGCAGTTCGCAGATCAGATGCAGACTGCTTCCTAAACACCCGAGCATTTGCAACAAAAACAAAATGAACTTGTAGAAATAAACCGCCTGACCATCAGTTTTGGCCGGAACACCGTGCTGCGTGCACTGGATCTGACGATTGGCACAGGCCAGACATTGGCTGTTGTGGGAGAATCGGGGAGCGGAAAATCACTGACAGCTTTATCTCTGTTACAGTTATTACCTGGACAAGCAGCGCTATCCGGGGAGATCTTTTTAAAGAATGCCTTTAAAGATCTGCCACCGGAGGAGCAAAAACGGCAGCATACGTCAATCAACCTGACAGCACTCAATACGCGGCAGATGGAAAACATTAGGGGCTCCCAGATTGCCATGATCTTCCAGGAACCCATGACATCACTCAACCCTGTTAAGACCTGTGGCGACCAGGTAGCCGAAGCCATTATTGCGCATCTCAAGATCGATAGAAAAACGGCCAGAGCAAGGGCCATACAACTTTTTACAGACGTGCAGTTGCCTGATCCGGCTGCTGTTTTTGATAAGTATCCCCATCAGATCAGTGGTGGCCAAAAACAAAGGGTAATGATCGCCATGGCAATGAGCTGTTCGCCCAGACTACTCATCTGTGATGAGCCTACCACGGCACTAGACGTCATGGTCCAAAAAGAGATCCTTCAGCTTATAAAAGATTTACAGCAAAAGACCAATATGAGTGTGCTGTTTATCTCACACGACATACAATTGGTCGCAGAAATTGCGGATCAGATCGCTGTACTATACAGAGGTGAGTTGGTGGAGTATGGGCAGGCAGGCAATATCATATCCACCCCCTCGCATCCTTATACACGGGCCTTATTGTCCTGTCGCCCAGGTTTATACAAGAGGGGAGAAAGGCTGCCAGTCGTTTCAGATTTTTTGAATAAGGAGGATGGCCGCGCTGCCCTTCATGATAGGACAGCCGACATTAAAGTACATGCATCTGTCAGTGCTCCCAACAGGGAGGCCGGCGCGTTGCTGCAGATTAGAAAATTGCAGGTCTGGTACCCGACCAAAAGAGATTTTTGGGGGCGGGCGACTGCTTATTTTAAAGCTGTAAAAGGCATGGATCTGGAGGTGTACAAAGGGGAAACGCTCGGCCTGGTCGGCGGATCAGGGTGTGGCAAAACAACCCTTGGCCGGGCCATCATGGGACTGACCCCTATTCATGACGGTTCGATCACCTTTAAAGGACATTCCAGACAAAATGATCATTCTAACAGCTGGCAGTCGGCTACAGAAATGCAGATGATCTTTCAGGATCCATACAGTGCACTCAATCCCAGGATCACTGTCGGAAAGGCCATCGGTGAGGCGCTTTTAGTACATGGCAAGGTAGCGGGGCGCCATGTTAAAGATAAGGTCTGCGGCTGGCTGGAAAGGGTAGGGCTGCAACCCGCACATTATGATCGATATCCCCATGAATTCAGTGGCGGGCAAAGACAACGGCTGGTTATAGCCCGTGCGTTAATCCTTGAACCTGATTTCGTGATTTGTGATGAGAGTGTTTCAGCACTCGATGTGAGTGTACAAGCGCAGATTCTGAATCTCTTTAACGACTTAAAAGCACAACTAGGCTTTACATCCATATTCATTTCACATGACCTGTCTGTAGTCAAATATATCTCAGATCGTATTGCAGTCATGAATCAGGGAGAACTGGAAGAGCTCGGTAACGCAGATGATATATATGAACGTCCGCAATCGGCCTACACAAAAAGCTTGCTGGCCGCTATCCCCGCACCTGGCCTAAACCGCCCCATTTAGCCGTTAAACAAATAATGTAACCTCAAAAGTTGGCTGTGTTAGTTTTCGTCCGAAATCTTTGCTGTAAAGTATTGGCGGGATTCTGCGCTAAAATAACCGAGGGCACCGCCTGAAATATTAGACACCGGATTGCTGGGTGTTGCTCCTAAACGGTCCTGGTTTTGTGCCAGCTGATAAAAATATTGATAAACAGGTTGTGTAATCTGGATCATGACGACAGTGAGTGTGTCCCCTAAATGAATATCAATATCCCTGGTAAAAATAGGTCTTTCATTCATCAGGCCATCGCCAACGTTGTCATTCATTACGTTGATACCGGGATCTTTTTTATGGTTGATATACTGCTCAAACCGGTAATAATTTTTAACCCCTGCCTGATCAACGTATTTAGGAACGGCAGTAAACACCGAGTTGGCTGTTAAATCGCCGGCATCCGACAACAGGGTGATACCTTCGAAGGTAACTGTATCAGCCATTTCAGATCGGGCCGTATATACATGCCCGTCAACCTGTACTTCCAATCGATAAACATGGCCTATTGCCGGCCGGATCCTGCGGCTGTGAAAATAAGGCATTCCCTGCTGATCGGGACTGATGTTTAAGGTGTCATGTAAGCCACGTGTGCTATCTGATAAGACGACAAGCGCATCTGTCACATTGGTATAGTCATTTTGATCCGCGAAGTCCTGCGAACGGGACAGTCGCACATAGGACCCGCCGACGCCATTAGAAACAACACCCTCAATCACGAGTTGTGGTTTGGATGATTTTAACGACAGCTCCACCTCTTTGGTACAACTACTTAGCATCAGAATGAATGCGCATATCAGCAGCATCGGGCCCGCTTTTATTAAATACTGTATATCTTTAAATAGTTGTGGCATCTGTGAATCAGAATTTAAAGTTATAGGTAACCGAGGGTACCCATCTGAATAAAGAAGTTTGCTTGGCCACTGTTTTGCCGGGTTTGTCGGGATCTTCTTCAAACTGTATGATATACGCATTCTCCCTTCCATAAACATTATACAGGCCAAAGCTCCAGGAGGCCTGATAACGGCGATGTGGTTTGCATTTCAATGTAAAGTTCAGATCCATGCGGTGATAGACCGGCATCCTGTAATCATTCCTTTTGGCGTAATAAAAAAAGCTCTGGTCATTTAATCTGTATTTAGCTTGTGGAAATGTAACAGCGTTTCCGGTTGCGATCATAAAGTCTCCCGCCACTTCCCAACGCTCAGACAAAGGATACATGGCCACCACCGAAAGATCGTGTGTTCTGTCCTGATGAGCTCTATACCACTCATTACCATTTATACCTGCTATTTTGGTTTCCGTACGGGATAAGGTATAGCTTACCCACCCCGTTAATTTGCCCTGGATTTTCTTAAAAAACAGTTCAAGTCCGTAGGCCCGTCCTATACCATACAGCAACTGTGACTGCACGTCATCTGTAGTGGTCAGGTCCGCACCGTTTCTATAATCAACCTGATTTCCCAGCCATTTGTAATAGACCTCCGCTTCTAACCGGTAGGCCTTTAAGTCTCTGTAATACCCCAAAGACAATTGATCAGCAGTCTCTGGCTGGATATTATAGCTGTCTCCAATCCATTGATCGGTGGGATTAGTGGATACTGAATTGCTGAGCAGGTGCAAATGCTGGGTATTGCGGCTATAGGCCGCTTTCAGGCTAGCCTGTTCATCAAGCTGCCAGGCCAGCGAGATTCTGGGTTCCGGATTCAAATAGGTTTTTCCGATCTGACCGGATCTGAGTTTGACGGAGTCAACCGGATCGGTGCTTTCGGGCATATACCGGTAGAAGGTTCCAGGACCTAGCAAACTGTAGGCAGATAGCCGAATTCCGGCAGATAATCCCAGACGCTCGCTTAGCTTACCATCATAATTCACGTAAAACGCATTTTCCCAACCTCTTTGAAGGGATTTATATTGTGTATAATCTGCACTGTCATTACCTCCGGAAAAATGAGTAGGGTCAAACTGGTGGTAGATACTACTCAGGCCACTGTGCCAGGCACCCATCTGGCTGTTCCAGGAAAAATCCTGTTTAAAATCCATGTCTCTGATGACCGAGTTCAGGTGAAAGCGGTTGTTACCGGATTTAAGCAGGATATTAAAATGGTAGTCACTAAAAATAAAACTGGTATTAGAAAATAGCCCTGCTCCCAGAATACTGTTCAATCTAAGCGTTGCTACCTTATTGCCCCAGTCAATCATAAACTGATCTTTGAGGCCCAATTTATCCGTTCCCAGATATCCGGAAAAATATAAATGCATTTTAGGGCTGAGCGACAGATTGGCTTTTGTATTAAGATCATAAAAGTAAAGGGAATTGTCTTTAACATCTTCATTTTTGCTCAGATGTAAAAACAGGTCAGCATAGGTTCTGCGGCCAGTGATCAAAAAAGAAGAGCGCCCTTTTTGAATCGGCCCTTCCAGACTAAGGCGGCTGCTGATCAAACCAATGCCGCCAGCTGCATGGAACTGCTGGTTATTTCCCTCTTTCATATGTACATCTAATACAGAGGCAAGCCTTCCTCCATATCGAGCGTCTGCATTGCCCTTAATAAGTGTCACATCATTAATGGCATCGCTATTGAAAGTACTAAAAAAGCCAAACAGATGAGAAGCATTGTAGATCGGTGCCTCATCTAAGAGGATCAGATTCTGTCCAGCACTGCTGCCCCTGACATAAAATCCTGCGTTTCCGTCACCGGATTGCTTCACACCCGGCAACAGTGACAACGTCTTCAACACATCTCTTTCTCCAAAAATAACCGGCAGTTTTGCCGCCTGTTCCAAATTTATCCGATTAATCCCCATTTGGGCAGCCGTCATCCCTGGGGCGCTGGCTGCATATACCTTTACGGCATTGCTGTCCAGTTTGGTGGCAGACAACAGGGTGGGGCGGAGTGCAATTTCCAAAACGGTATCTCTGAAAAAAGAAAAAGGAAGGATCGTATCCAGATAACCTACATGCGAAACCACTAATTCAACAGGTGTATCTTTGGCAACCAGGCTAAAAAAGCCATAGCTATTGGTAGTGGTGCCTTTGCGTATTCCATATTTTACATTGACGCCTGAAAGCAATTCTCCCGACGACAGATCATGTACAGTACCACTGATTTTCACAGGTATATCCATATGCTGTGCCCTCAACACGGAAGACGCAGAAAATAAGAAAAAAACAAATAAGGCGAAGCGTTGCGGCATAGGAACTTATTTGAGGGGAACACTCACTCGTGTTGTTATTTGTCCCTGACCAGTCTAAAGCCCAGGTTGTTGCTGGCGCTCTTGGGTTCTCCCTTTCCCCGGGAGCCCGCCTTATAACGGATACAATACTCATCACTACACAAAAAAGAGCCGCCGCGCTGGACGCGTTTTACCAAACCCGGCTCCTCGGGATCATAGCTATCTTTGGGACCTTGTGGGTTATTGACAGGACTGGAAGCATAATAGTCCGGCCGGTAGAAGTCATTGCACCATTCCCAGGCATTGCCTTCCATATCGTATAGTCCAAATGCACTCCGTGGATAAGATTCAATAGGCGCCAATTCATCATAACCATCAGCCCGGGTATTATGATCGGGAAAATGGCCCTGAAAATTATTGGCCATAAAATGGCCACCCGGGCGCAACTGTTTACCCCAGTAATAATCTTCAAAATGTTTACCTGCCCGGGCCGCATACTCCCACTCAGCTTCGGTAGGTAGCCTTTTGCCAGTCCATTTGGCATACGCCAGGCAATCTTCATAGCAAACCTGAACTACCGGTAAGTTCCCTTTCCCTTCTATAGAAGATCCAGGGCCTTTAGGATGACGCCAGTTAGCGCCCGGCACGTAACTCCACCAGGCCATTGGATTATTGAGTGATACGGGGTGACCGGGTGGCGTGAACACACCGGAGCCGGGCACTAATTTATCTACCGGTACGCCCGGATAATCTTTGGGGTTAAGTGGGCGTTCTGCCACAGTAATATAGTTAGTGGCTGCTACAAAGCGCGCAAACTGATCATTTGTCACTTCATGGGTGTCCATATAAAAAGAAGAAACATGTACCCGGTGAATAGGCTGAGCATCCGCAAACTGATCAGATCCCATCTGAAAACTGCCTCCTTCAATCAATACCATTTTTGCAGTATCGTTGCCCTTACTGCCGGCATCCGTACGACTGCCGGCATCTATGCCGCTATCTGTTCTTGCGCCGGCCCCGCCCATTAGTAACTGCGCTCTGGAAGGTTCTTTGCAAAGTGTACAGTCCATGGCTATCTTCCCCTGACGGGCGTCTGTCGAAGAAGATCCCTTTGTGGCGGCCGCACTCTCTGTTAAGGAATTGTTTTTATTTCGGCTGCTCCCACTGTTTTTACAACTGGATAGCGATAAAGCAAGCAGAAAGATTCCAAAAAGGATTGTCGCAACAATAACGACGTTCTGGCTATTAAGGAAAAAGCGATCTCTCTTGTTGAAGGGCTGTTGAAGGTTCATGGAGTACTTAAAATAAATGATAATATCTGCTTTGGCAAATCTAATAAAAAAGCTTCATACGACCTTCATGACAATAATCAACTGCGAGCTGACGTCTAAATGGGGCGGTCAACCAGAAAAGAGGTTGCCTCTATTTTTAGCTTTGGTGAATTCTTAGTACCTTTGCCGCTCAAAAATTATAAGCAGAAACGGCAATGATTAGCGCAAGAAATATCACCCTGGCTTATGGCAAAAGGGTTCTTTTTGACGAAGTAAATATTAATTTCATTAAAGGTAACTGTTACGGGGTCATCGGGGCCAACGGTGCGGGAAAATCGACCTTCCTGAAAATCCTCAGCGGAGAGATAGAACCCAACAAGGGCCATGTTGAAATCACGCCCGGCGAGCGGCTCTCCTTTTTAAAGCAGAACCAATTTGAGTTTGATAATGAAACAGTTCTGAATACGGTACTCATGGGCCACAAGAAAATGTGGGATATCATGCACAAAAAGGACGCCATCTATGCGGATCCGGACGCCACCGAAGATGATTACATGAAAGCCGGTGAACTGGAAGCTGAATTTGGGGAAATGGGTGGCTATGAATCGGAAAGCAACGCTGCTAACTTTTTGAGTTCCCTGGGGATCAAAGATGATATGCATCAGATGTATATGCGCGATATCCCTTCCAACATGAAAGTCCGGGTCCTGCTGGCACAAGCATTATTTGGTAATCCGGATATCCTGCTGCTGGACGAGCCGACCAATGGTCTGGATATTGAAACCATCGGCTGGCTTGAAAACTTCCTGGCCGATTACCAGAACATCGTCCTGGTCGTTTCCCATGACCGCCACTTTCTGGATGCTGTATGTACCCATGTAGCAGATGTGGACAGGCAGAAAATCAAGGTTTACACCGGTAACTATTCTTTCTGGTATGAGAGTTCTCAGCTGATGGCGAGGCAGATTGCTGATAAGAATAAGAAAATGGAAGACAAGCGCAAGGACTTGCTGGACTTTATAGCCCGATTCAGTGCCAATGCATCTAAATCAAAACAGGCGACATCCAGAAAAAAGGCCCTGGAAAAACTGACCATCGAAGAAATCGAACCATCCAACAGAAAATACCCCGGAATTATCTTCCAGCCACTTCGTGAAGTCGGTAATGAGATTTTACATGTTGAGAACCTGAGTAAGGCTGTTGAGGGTCGCACACTGTTTGACAAAGTGACTTTCGATATCAAGAAAGGGGAGAAGATCGCCTTTTTGAGTAAAGACCCGATGGCTGTGTCTGCCTTCTTTGATATTATAAACGATGAAGTCAAGGCCGATAAAGGCCAGTTTCAGTGGGGTACCACTATTACCAAGGCTTATCTGCCTATTGAAAACGGTAAGTATTTTGAAAAGGGTTTGCCGCTGCTGGACTGGTTACGTCAATACGTTCCAGCACATGTCACCGAAGCAGATGAACCTTTCTTAAGAGGCTTTTTTGGTAAAATGTTATTTGCAGGAGATGACATCCTGAAAAAGACAGATGTCCTTAGCGGAGGGGAGAAAGTAAGATGTATGGTCTCAAGAATGATGCTCCAGAACCCCAATGTGATCATCCTGGACCAACCCACCAACCATCTGGACCTGGAAAGCATCCAGAGTTTCAATGAAAGCTGTATCAACTTTCCGGGCGTTGTCCTGCTCACTTCACATGACCACACATTTATGGAAACGGTGGCCAACAGAGTCATTGAATTGACACCTAAGGGCATCATCGACCGTCTGATGACGTTCGATGAATATCTGCAGGATAACCGCGTTAAAGACCTGAGAACAGAAATGTATAATTAAAGACAATAACTGATACAGATATCATTGTCTCAAACAATCACAAAGCGGGTGATTTCAATCAGTAAAATGATGAAATCACCCGCTTTCTACATTATTAAAACAAATTGCTTATAGTATCTCAGCTGAGCCTATTCAACTGATAAATTCTTTCCAAATAACCCTTTTTTGACGATTGCAGTTAGGCTCTTTTATAAAATTATTATACATTAGAGTCACTAAAGTTATTAAGGCAAAAACTGCTCTTCCTGTAATTACAAAGAAGAGCCTATAGATATCAATCATATGGAATATATCGACTATTACAAAATTCTGGGATTGGAGAAGGGGGCATCTTCTGATGATATTAAAAAAGCCTATCGGAAGCTGGCCAGAAAATATCACCCGGACCTGAATCCCGATGATGACAATGCTAAAAAGCGGTTTCAGGAGATCAATGAAGCCCATGAAGTGCTTAGCGACCCGGAAAAACGCAAAAAATACGATCAATACGGTAAAAACTGGAAGGAAAGCGAGGCCTATGAAAGAGCACGTAGCCAACAGGGGCGAGGCAACAGTGGGCAGGCAGGTGGCTTTACCGGCGGGTTCAGCGAGGGACAGGGCGCCGGCTTTGATGACTATGATTTTTCGGACTTTTTCTCCTCTATGTTTGGTGGAGGGGGAAGTACCGGCCGGGCCCAAGGCTCCAGACAGCAGCGGGGTTTCAGGGGCCAGGATATTCAAGCAGAATTCCCACTGGCGTTAAAACAAGCCTACCAAACCCATAAACAAGTATTCACTGTAAATGGTAAAAATATCAGGATCACAATACCGGCTGGCGTTGAGGACGGGCAGATCATCCGTCTGAAAGGACACGGCAGCCCCGGCATTAACGGTGGTCCTGCAGGTGACCTCTATATCACATTTAAGATCCATCCGGATCCGCATTTTCAAAGACGAGACCATGACCTCTATGCCACGCAGGAAATCCCTTTATACACGGCAGTTTTAGGGGGAGAAATACTGGTTAATACCATGGATGGTCAGGTCAAACTGAAAATAAAACCTGAAACTCAGAACGGCACTAAAGTGAAATTAGCCGGCAAGGGGTTTGCGGTGTATAAAAAAGAAGGGACATTCGGAGATTTATATATTACTTATAAAGTTCTGATTCCAACCCAGCTGACCGAACAGGAAAAAGACTTATTTACCCAACTGGCAAAAATCAATCCTCATGGAAGCAAGTAATCAAATAGAAACCATACCGGTTATGCATCTATGCACACATTATCAGACAGATATACATTTTTTTGAATTGCTACAGGAGTATGGGCTTGTTACCTTAATTCAAGTGGAGCAAACACCCTCCATAGAAGTCGAACGAATCAAGGAAGTGGAAAAATGGATTCACCTCCATTATGATCTCAATATCAATATGGAAGGGCTGGATGCCATCGCCCATTTATTACAGAAGATGGAAAGGCTGCAATCTGAATTATCTCAGGTAAAAAGCCGGCTGCGCGGCTTTGAAGAACGCTAGACGGGATTTTTACAATTATTAACCCTTCTGCTGACTTAAATGGCACAAAATGTATTAACTTTGCTTAACAATTTGGGGAATGGATAAAATTTTACTTAGCAAATTAAGACGCCGTTTAACAGGATATACCCTGTCTGCTTTCATCGCAGCTGTGGTAGCAGCATTCCTGCTGTTAACCGGCTCCATGAACCGCGCTGCAGCTGCCAGTCTGCACGCGACTGGCAGCAATGCTTCCAGGTTTGCTTCTATATATTCTCCATATGCGATCGACCCTTTTAACATGGATTTGAGCGATGTAACTGAAGGTGTTGCTGAAAAGCATATCACTTGTTATCCCAATCCAGCTATTTCCTATATTAATTTTAAGTTTGACAAATCTGTTCCTAAAGATGCCAGACTCTTTGTCTTTAGCTTCACAGGAAAAAAAATGGAGGAACTGACAATAACCGGCCAGATCCTGAAAATCACCCTGGATAAATACTATCGGGGACTGTATGTTTATCAGCTTAGAAGTGCCGGTGGCGCTATTTTGGAAAGCGGCAAATTCCAGGTTAAGAACTGATGAGTGATTTTTCAAAAAGAAAAATGGATGCTAATTTTGGACCTACGTTTGTACACCTATAATAGATCAACTTACAATTCAACAAAGCATTATGCCCTTAATTAAAAGTATTTCAGGGATCCGCGGCACTATCGGCGGAAAACCCGGAGAGACCTTGAGCCCTTTAGATGTCGTCAAATTTGCAGCTGCTTATGGAACATGGATCAAGCAAAATAATGAAACCAATAGTAAAATCGTCGTAGGCAGAGATGGCCGGATTAGTGGAGAAATGGTGCAACGCCTTGTAGTATCCACACTAAATGCTGTAGGCCTGGACGTGATCGATGTAGGATTAAGTACAACTCCCACAGTAGAAATGGCTGTAAAATTTGAAGATGCGGCAGGTGGCATAATCCTGACGGCCAGTCACAACCCCAAAGAATGGAATGCGCTGAAACTATTGAATCAGGATGGAGAATTTATCAGCGGTGCTGATGGCGCTGCCATTCTGGAAATGGTTGAAAAGGATGATTTTAATTTTGTCGGTGTCGATAAACTGGGGAGCTATGCCATTAACGAAACCGTACTGGCCAAACATATTGATGTGATCACCAAACATCCGCTTGTAAAACCGGATGCTATCAAAGAAAGAGGTTTCCGAATTGTCGTAGATGCTATTAACAGTACTGGCGCTATAGCTGTTCCTGAGCTTTTAAAAGCATTGGGTGTCAACGAGAGCGATATCTTTATTCTCAACGAAGAGGTAAACGGTAAGTTTGCCCATAATCCGGAGCCACTCCCTGAGCATCTGAACAGCCTTCGTAACGAGGTAAAACAACAAAAAGCTGATTTAGGGATTGCCGTGGATCCGGACGTGGATCGGTTGTGCTTTGTCAGCGAAGACGGCTCTTTATTTGGTGAAGAATATACATTGGTGGCTATTGCTGACTATGTATTGCAACACAAAAAAGGCAATACCGTCAGCAACATGTCCTCCACCAGGGCACTGCGCGATGTAACCGAGAAAGCGGGGGGGCAGTATTTTGCCAGCGCAGTAGGTGAAGTGAATGTAGTAAAGAAGATGAAAGAAGTGAATGCGGTAATTGGCGGTGAAGGTAACGGCGGTGTAATTATGCCCGACCTGCATTATGGGAGAGACGCCCTGATCGGCATTGCGCTGTTCCTTTCTATGATGACAGAACGAAAAAGCGTACACCAGTTGCGAATCCAGTATCCGAATTATTTTATCTCTAAAAATAAAATTGAGCTGGAAAACGGCATCGATGTATCCCGCATTTTCGACCAGATCAAGACCAAATACAAAAATAACCCGATCAATCAGGAAGACGGGCTAAAAATTGAATTTGATAAGGATTGGGTGCATCTGCGAACAAGTAATACTGAACCGATCGTGCGTATCTATGCGGAAAGCTCCTCTCCGACAACTGCAGAAAATATTGCTAAACGCATCATGCAAGATATAAAAGAAGCTATGTGAGGTGGTGTTCCAGTCTAAGCCTGCCCGCGGCGAATCAGGCGGTTCCGGAAAATATGGCTGATTTATATACTAATAGCCAGTATCTTTGCAAAATAATTTTAGAGCGTACAATTAAGTTGTACGCTTTTTAGTTAGCTATAATGTATTAATACTAAGAAGAAAATGACCAAGCGTATTTATTTTGACAATGCAGCCACTACCGCTCTGGATAAGGAAGTGCTGGATGCAATGTTGCCTTATCTTACTACCCATTTTGGCAATCCATCCTCAATCTACAGCTATGGGCGTGAAACCAGGCTCGCAGTAGAGAATGCCCGTAAATCAGTCGCCAAAATCCTGGGAGTACACCCATCGGAAGTATTTTTTACCAGTGGAGGGACAGAAAGTACCAATACAGCAATCACAGCAGCGGTAAGAGACCTGGGATGCACGAGGATCATTACGTCTCCGCTTGAACACCATGCAACGATGCATTGTACAGAAGCCCTTAAAAGAAGAGGAGAAGTCACACTTGAATATGTGCGTATTCTACAAGACGGACATATTGACCTGGCCAGCCTGGAAGCACTGCTGGCGGGTTCCGAAGAAAAGACGCTGGTAACACTTATGCATGCTAATAACGAAATCGGAAACCTACTGCACATTGAAGCTGTAGGAGAACTCTGTCAGCAATACAAAGCGGTCTTTCACTGTGACACCGTTCAGACCGTAGGTCACTACCCATTGGACCTTAAAAAGTTTAACGTAGATTTTATCTCGGCGGCCGGCCATAAGTTCCATGGCCCCAAGGGAGTGGGTGTTCTCTATGTAAATGAAGATATTAAAATCCATCCATTTATTGAAGGCGGTGCTCAGGAGCGCAATATGCGTGCCGGCACGGAAAATATTTACGGGATTGTCGGATTCGCCAAAGCATTGGAAATGGCTACGGAACACTACGATGCAGAAAGTAAACATATTCAGGGGCTTAAAGACCACATGATGGGTCGGCTGGAAAAGGAATTTGAAGGAATCCAATTTAACGGAGATGCCAAGGGCAGATGCCTGTATACTGTGCTCAACGTTGGATTCCCGGAAACAGAAAAATCAGAAATGCTGCTCTTTAACCTGGATATCCACAATATCTGTGTTTCAGGAGGTAGTGCGTGTTCCAGTGGTGCAAGTGTGGGTTCGCATGTCATTCACAGCATCTATCCTGACAAAAAGATCGTTCCCGTCCGGTTTTCTTTCTCCAAATACAATACCCTGGAGGAAGTAGATCAGGTCATTGATCAGTTAAAAGAGCTGATCTAGGCCTGACATAATTCACAAAAAAGCCATCAAAATACACCTGATGGCTTTTTTATGCCTTCATTTTTTCAAATTAGCTTGTATATTGCGTTAAATTTCTACTTGCAATTATGGACATCCTCATCAAGAATCTGAATTTCCCCAAAAATGTATATAAAGGGCTTTCTTATGGAGAGATATTAATCAGGAACGGTAAGATCGATCAGATCGCTGAGACAATTTCTCTAAAAGACAGTGAAAAAGTGGATGTACTGGATGCTGAAGGCGGCTATATTAGCCCGGGATGGGTAGAAATTTTTTCTGATTTTGCAGATCCCGGTTATGAGTTTAAAGAGGATCTTACAACAGGAGCGGCAGCTGCCTTTGCAGGTGGATTCACACATGTCTTTTTACTGCCCTCGACTTCACCGGTAGTGGACAATAAATCCCAAGTGAGTTATATTATAGATAAATCGGCCAGATTACCCGTCAGTCTCTATCCGGTAGGGGCCGTCTCCAAAGGCCTGGAAGGAAAAGAACTGTCTGAAATGTATGATATGGGGGATAGCGGTGCTATTGCGTACTCTGATGGAAAGCTGCCTTTGCAATCAGCGGGGCTATTACTGAAGGCACTGCAATATATTAAAGCCAATGACGGTATCTTAATACAGATGCCCTTTGATAGAAGCATCGGCACTTTTGGGTTGATCAATGAAGGCCTGGTGTCTACAAGATTGGGACTGCCGGGACTGCCGGCCATTGCGGAAGAATTAATGATCCAAAGAGATATTGAGCTCGTTCGCTATACAGAAAGCAAGCTTCATTTTACGGGCATTTCTTCAGCTAAGTCCGTGGCGCTGATTGCAGCCGCCAAAAAAGAGGGGCTTCGCATCACCTGTAGTGTAACGCCTCATCATTTGCTTTTCACAGATGAAGACTTGAAGGATTATGACACCAATCTCAAGCTCAATCCGCCGCTCAGAACAAAAGCAGACAGAGATGCGCTGAGAGAAGGCGTCAAAAATGGGAATATCGACCTTATCGCTACACAGCATTTTCCACAACATTTTGACGATAAGGTTCGTGAATTTGAATATGCAAAAAACGGCATGATTGGATTGCAGACTACTTACAGTGCGCTGATGCATGCCCTTCCTGAATTAAGCCCCGAACGGATTGCAGAACTTTTAAGTCTGAAGGCCAGAACCGTCTTTGGACTGCCGGAACTGAGCTTAAAAACAGGAGAAACAGCGGATTTAACCATTTTCCATCCGGGTAAAAGCAGTACTTTTACCAAAGAAGACAATAAAAGCAAGGCAAGCAACAGCCCTTACTTTGGCAAAAAATTAAAGGGAAAAGTGCTGGCTACTGTATCTTGTAATCAAATTCACAAAAACTAAAAAAACTTCCATGGAAAAGAACAAAGGGAAACTCTGGGAAAAAGGTATCATCATCGCATTGATCCTGATTGTGCTCAATTTGATTTTTCATTTTACCGGGCAAGACCAAAACCCCTCCATGGGCTGGATTGGTATAGCTATCTTTGTGGTGGCCATTATCTACATTACCATTCAGTATAGCAAAGAACATGACGGACAGGTAACTTTTGGCAACCTCTTTGCACATGGGTTTAAAGTGTCGGCCATTGTGACCTTGATTATGATCATATGGGTCGTATTGATGTATAAGGTCATATTTCCCGATATGCAGGAGACGATGATGCAGATGCAGAGAACAGAAGGATTGAAAAAAGGGTATTCAGAAGAGCAGCTTAGCAAGGGCCTGGAAATAACTAAAAAGTATTTTATGACATTTGCTATAGGCGGCACTCTTTTAACCTATGCGATCTTAGGCCTCATCGGTGCACTGCTCGGCGCTGCATTTTCCAAGAAAATGCCGGCCAACAGTTCTCCGTTTCAACAGTAAATAATAATACCGGTTAAAATAAGCCGGTCCTGATAGAAAGTATAAGCGTTTTATGATAAATATATCTGTAATTGTCCCTCTGTTTAATGAAGACGAATCCCTGCCGGAACTGGCAGACTGGATTACCAGGGTCATGAAAGAAAATAATTTCACATATGAGGTAATTATGGTAGATGATGGCAGCACCGATAATAGCTGGGCTGTTATTGAATCCATCGCCAGAATCAATACGAATTTCAAGGGTATAAAATTTCAGCGCAATTACGGTAAATCAGCGGCGCTCAATGAAGGGTTTAAAGCCGCAATAGGAGAGGTGGTGATCACCATGGATGCAGATTTGCAGGATAGCCCTGACGAGGTTCCAGAACTCTATAAAATGATCCAGGCCCAAGGATATGATCTGATTAGTGGCTGGAAGAAAAAACGCTATGATAATAAACTGACCAAAAACCTGCCATCAAAACTTTTTAATGCTGCTGCCAGGCGCAGTTCTGGCATTAAACTCCACGACTTTAATTGCGGCCTTAAGGCCTACAAAAAGAAAGTTGTCAAAAGTATCGAGGTCTATGGAGAGATGCACCGCTATATCCCTGTGCTCGCCAAATGGGCAGGGTTCAGAAAGATTGGCGAAAAAGTAGTGGAACACCGCGCACGTAAATTTGGCGTTACTAAATTCGGGTTGGAAAGATTTGTCAACGGTTTTTTGGATCTGGGGACTATTTCTTTTATCAGCCGCTTCGGTAAGCGCCCCATGCACTTTTTTGGTCTCTATGGCAGCCTTTGCTTTTTTATCGGCTTTTTGATCAGCATCGCCCTGATCATCAATAAATTCATTCACCCTTTTCAGGGCCTGACCAATAGTCCGTTGTTCTTCATGGCACTGACGGCGATGATTATCGGGATGCAGCTTTTTCTGGCGGGATTTATCGGAGAACTGATAGCCAGAAACGGTGCGGACCGTAATAAATACCTGATAGAACAGCGTCTTGGATTGGATTAATGCTGACGCCCCCAACTATTTTCTTCCCAAAAACGAATGACAGGTAGTTTTTGTAGTACCTTTGCCCCGCAGGTACCGCCAACCAGGCGGGCTACCCCGTCGATTAATAATAACTAATTGAATTAGTGTAACATATGTCTAGTCTATCTATAAGCCAAAGAGGCATCCAGATGCCGGCTTCTCCTATACGCAAGCTCGTGCCTTTCGCAGAAAAGGCTAAAGAAAACGGTATTCATGTATATCATCTTAATATCGGCCAACCCGATATTGAAACGCCTCCCGCAGCGATGGACGCCGTTCGGCACAATCATATGCGGGTTTTGGAATATAGTCACAGTGCCGGCAATGAGTCTTATCGCAGAAAACTTGCTGGTTATTACAACGGTATTGGTATCGATGTCAATCATGAAGAGATTCTAATTACGACCGGCGGTTCTGAAGCTATCTTTTTTAGTTTTCTGGCTTGCCTAAACCCAGGAGACGAGATTATTATTCCGGAGCCTTTTTATGCCAACTACAATGGTTTCGCTATTGAAGCCGGTGTAAAAGTTGTTCCTGTACCTTCCAGTATCAAAGATGGTTTTGCCTTGCCACCGGTCAGTGATTTTGAAAAACTGATCACAGACAAAACTAAAGCCATCGTGCTTTGTAACCCTAATAATCCGACAGGTTATCTATATAGCGCAGATGAAATGACAACCTTAAGGGATATTATTTTGAAATACAACCTGTACTTAATGGCAGATGAAGCTTACAGGGAATTTTGCTACGGAGGGACTCATATTAGTGCTATGACGCTGAAAGGCGCGGAGAATAATGTCATATTGACCGACACGATCAGTAAGCGCTATAGTGCCTGCGGTGCCCGCATGGGCGCACTGGTTACCAAAAACAAAGAGGTCATGGAAACGGTGCTGAAATTTGCGCAGGCCAGACTCAGCCCTCCGGGCTTTGCACAGATTCTGGGAGAAGCGGCAACTGAATTGCCGAGTGATTATTTTGACGGCACCAGAGCGGAATACAAAAACAGGAGAGACACCCTTGTGGGGCGTTTAAATGCAATGGAAGGCGTGTACTGCCCCAACCCGGGCGGGGCTTTTTACGCAATGGCAAGTCTGCCGGTCGAGGACGCTGAAGATTTTTGTAAATGGCTGTTGGAAGAATTTTCATATAAGAATCAGACGCTTATGATGGCTCCTGCGCCTGGTTTCTATGCAACACCCGGCTTAGGCAAAAATGAAGTTCGTCTGGCCTATGTGCTAAATACAAGTGAAATAGAAAAGGCGATGGATTGCCTTCAGGAAGCTCTGAAAGTATATCCTAAAAAGCCCGCCAAATTGGTTTAAAAAGCGAAAATTACTTTTTGATTAAGTTTTACATATTCTTAGTTTTTTAGTAACAATTTTCACCCTATCTTTGTGCCACTAAAGTGATTAGGAGCGGTTTTAAGAGGATGGAGAGTAGAATAATTTAAACGATCGTTGTTACTAAGAATCCCCAGAAAATAGAACCAGATTTAAAATAAACTGTAAGGTGGAAGGGCTGCATAATGATAAACGTTAAATGAATCAAAAAAGCTCAAGAAACTTCAAAAAAAGATCAAACTCCTTTAAACTTTTTTGTCAGCATTCGGTCAGATAATTACGAAAGACGAGAATACGAATTAGCGAAAGCTGATGTTCACAATAAAGATATTTGACACTGATTATTTGAGTTAGTTTTTGAATTATCAGTACACCTTTTTTTCATATGGCAAGCAATCGAAGACGGTCTGTGGTTTCTACCACGGACCTTTCTTTTTATGTGCAACCTGGGGACCCCGGTAAAATAACTCCTTACATTCTTTTCCGGTTTAAAACAAACGTTAGAAACAAAATGGTTAGCTTTGCCGTGGCTCCGGATTCATGATTAAACCTTCCGCCATGGATAATTTTATTGCCGCCCGCTCCCAAATGGCCCTATCGCTAGGCTTTCACATTATTTTCTCTTGTATTGGCATGGTGATGCCTTTTTTTATGGCCGTATCTCATTTTATCTACCTGAAAACCGGTAACATACTCTATAAAAACATCACTCGTGCATGGAGCAAGGGCGTTGCCATATTTTTTGCGACAGGTGCTGTTTCAGGCACTGTACTTTCTTTTGAACTGGGATTATTGTGGCCTACTTTCATGGAACATGCGGGGCCTATCTTCGGGATGCCATTTTCCCTGGAAGGAACAGCTTTCTTTGTAGAAGCCATAGCGCTCGGTTTTTACCTGTATGGGTGGGACAAGTTTAATAAATGGTTCCATTGGACAACCGGGATGATTGTGGGAATCAGCGGCCTGCTATCCGGTATTCTGGTCGTAGCAGCTAATGCCTGGATGAACAACCCTACAGGATTCGATTTTGCAAACGGGGCCTATCTCAACATTGATCCTATAAAAGCGATGTTCAATGACGCATGGTTTTCGCAGGCATTGCACATGTGTGTGGCAGCGTTCGTTGCCACAGGCTTTGCGGTAGCTGGTGTTCACGCCCTGATGATCTACCGGAAGAAAAATATTCTATTCCATGCGAAGGCTTTTAAAATAGCCGCCATCTTTGCTTGTGTTGCAGCCATATTGCAACCACTGAGCGGAGATATTTCAGCCAAAAATGTAGCAAAGCTACAACCTGCAAAACTTGCTGCCATGGAAGCCGTACTGAAGACGGAAAAATCGGCGCCTCTTATTATCGGGGGCATTCCTGATATCGCCTCAGGTGAGGTCAAATATGCGATTAAACTTCCCGGCATGTTAAGCTATATGGCCTATAATGATTTAAATGCCACCGTGAAAGGTTATGATCAGATTCCGGAAGCTGAGCAGCCACCACTGATGATTACGCATATTTCCTTCCAGATCATGGTAGCGTTAGGTATGTTTATGCTATTAATAGCAGTACTATACCTCGTGATCCTCGTCAAAAAGAAAAGCTGGCAGAAAAAAAGATGGTTACTCAAGCTATTTATCCTGGCAACACCCCTGGGATTTATAGCTGTAGAAGCGGGATGGACGGTCACGGAAGTTGGCAGGCAGCCGTGGATTATCTACGGTATTATGAAAACCTCAGAGGCTGTTACCCCGATGCCGGGAATTCCTTATACCTTCTATATATTCACGGCCGTATATATTTCTCTGTCGTTTGTGGTCATATTTATGCTTTCCAGGCAGATAAGAATGGTTGACAAATTGTATGACATTACTTCTTCAACAACCTCCTAAAATGCAAATGATGTTATATGTAGTCATATCTTTTCTTTGGATTTCCCTATGGTTTTACCTGCTTTTTGGCGGTGCAGATTTTGGTGCAGGCATTCTTGAACTCTTCACCAGATCTCATAATAAAGACCGTACCAGACGAACAATGTATAGAGCTATTGGCCCTATCTGGGAGGCCAACCATATGTGGTTGATTATTGCGATCGTAATACTATTTGTTGGTTTCCCGGCCATTTATGCTACGATGTCCACCGCAATGCATATTCCGCTTATTATTATGCTTTTAGGTATTATCGCCAGGGGTACAGCCTTTGCATTCAGGCATTACGATGCTGTCGTAGATGATATGCAGCATTTATATAGTAAAATATTTACTTGGTCTTCCTTAATCACTCCTTTGTTTTTGGGAGTTATTGCCGGCAGTACCGTGTCTGGAAAGATAGACGCCAAGCCAGCCAATTTTCTGGAAGGCTATATATTTAGCTGGCTGGACTGGTTTACGATTGCTGTAGGCTGTTTTACTGTAGCGATCTGTGCTTTTCTGGCAGCGATATTTTTGATCGGAGAGGCAACGGGAGAAAAAGACAAAAGACGCTTTATCGCAAAGGCAAAGACTTCTAATATAGCGGCCTTTATCTGTGGCGGACTGGTATTCATGGCGGCCATTTATGAGGGTATCCCGCTCGAAGATTGGATATTTGGTAACTGGGTAGGCCGGATCAGTATTCTTTTAGCGTCGTTATCTTTAATCTTGCTTTGGTATTTATTGAGCAAAGGAAAGGTTGGGATTCTACCAGTGCTGGCGGGGTTTCAGATAACGATGATCCTGCTATCCGTTACCTATGTTCACTTTCCAAAGATTGTTCTGCTAAAAGGAGGCGGCTACCTTTCCCTGATGGAACACCATGGCCAAGCCAAAACCCTTGAAGCATTGGGCTGGGCCCTTGTCATCGGCAGTGTTTTTATTTTGCCGGCTTTATTCTACTTGCTTTATAGCTTTCGAAAATCAGCCAAAAAACAAGCCGCAGCAAAACGGGCTACCGAAGCGATAGCAGGCCCGATAAATTAAAGCGATTAAATTATTGCCTTGACACTAACATAAGAAGCGTCAAGCCGTCTTTCAATCTGGTAACCCCAGATTCAATCGTATAGAGAATAAACAGGCCAACTATGATCCATTTGTATCGATGAGGAGCCGCCAGGATTCTCTACAAAATAACGCAGACCTTTTGTAAAAACGCCGCAGACCAGCAAGACCTGCCGCAAGACAATGTTATAAGATCCTGGCAAAGCTTTGCCGGTGGGGTTACAGCCTATATGCTTCAGATTAACGGGCAGGAGGTGACCAGATCCCGAAACTCAGATCTGACTTCTTCATGTTTCTTTGGAATTAAAAGAGCTGGACAAGGCATTAATCTTGTTATGTCTGAATCAAAACCTTTATCGAAGGAACCGGTGGCAGATCGCTCTATAAAGCAATTTCATTTTATCGGGAAACCGAAGATTTCAAAAAAGGGGGTTAACCTTTTTATAAATAAAGGCACTCCTTTATTTTATTTGAAACAAAGAAGTGCCTTTTGTTTTTTATTTACACCCGGCAATATTCGTCATATTGACCGGTTAAATCTGCCTGTCCTTAAAAATGCCAGCGGACAAAAGCTTCCATCGCGGCATATTGTGTCAGACCAAGCTGTGCATATAAGCTGGCAGTATTGGCGTTGCGTTCCTCCGCCCTTTGCCAGAATTCACGGCTATCTGTACCCTGAAAAGGAACAGAATCTTTCTGGGATTGGTGAATGAAGATACCATAACGTTTCTTTTTCACCTGATCAGGGCTCATAGGCACTGCCATTTCGATTTCGGCGATATCCCATTCTTGCCAGGCGCCTTTATACAGCCATACCCAACAGTCTTTCACCCAAGCATCACCTTCCGCCTTTAGCCTTCTCATACTTTCAAAAATAATATCCAGACAGACCTTATGCGTTCCATGCGGGTCAGCCAGGTCTCCGGCGCAATAGACCTGTTGTGGCTGAATCTTTCTTAATAACTCCATAGTTACCTTAATATCCTCTTCGCCCATCGGTTTTTTCTCGATGGTTCCCGTTTCATAGAAAGGCAGATTCATAAAATGAATCTGTTCATCGCTCAGTCCCACATATTTAGCAGTTGCTTTTGCTTCACAACGTCGGATCAAACCTTTGACGGACCGGATAATCTCTGTATCTATATCATTGGGCTTCTTGGTCGCAATAAAGTCTTGTGCTTCTTTCAGGATCTGGTTACTCGTCGAAGCATCCTGACGGGTCAGTTGATCAAAGCCTACTGCGAAATCCAGAAAGCGCGTTACAAACTCATCTGTAACGGCAATATTACCGCTGGTCTGATAGGCGACATGAACGTTGTGGCCCTGGTCGTGCAGACGCATAAAAGTCCCACCCATCGAGATGATGTCATCATCAGGATGCGGGGAGAAGATCAAACAAGTCTTTGGATACGGTGTGGAACGTTCGGGATGATTAGCTCTGGGTTCACCAGGCTTACCACCGGGCCAACCAGTGATAGAATCACGCAGCATATAGAATACCTGTAAGTTGATCTCGTAGGCATCTCCATTATCAGCCAGCAAATCACTCAGACCGTTTTCATTATAATCATTATTGGTCAGGCTCAGAATCGGCTTACCTATTTTAAGCGCCATATCTACCACTGCTCTGCGAACCAGGGCATCGGTCCATTCAACATTGCCACACAACCAAGGCGATTTAAAGCGGGTGAGTTCAGTTGCAGCCAATTCATCAATGACAAAAGTACAGTTATTGTGCATCTGCAGATAGCTGGCCGGCACCTGATCAGTAACTGGGCCTTCGACTGCGGTCACTACCGTAGGAGCTTTATTTCCCCAAGCCATCAGCACAATCCTCTTAGATTTCATGATGGTACCCAGCCCCATGGTAATAGCCAGCCTGGGCACTTTAGACAGGTTGACAAAGTCTCTACAGTTGGCAATACGGGTATTGTTGTCCAGAATTAATAAACGCGTCTTGGAAAACAAACTCGATCCCGGCTCATTAAAACCGATATGACCGTTATGACCCAGGCCTAATAGTTGTAAGTCAATACCCCCGGCAGCATCGATCTTGCTTTCATAATCTTCACATGCCTGACGTACATCTGCTTTTGCAAGTTCACCGTTCGGCATATGGATATTAGCAGGGTCAATATCAACATGGTCAAATAAATGCTGATGCATAAATGTCCAGTAACTGTTAATTGAATCTCTGCTGATCGGATAGTACTCATCCAAGTTAAATGAGACTACGTTTTTGAAACTTAGCCCTTCTTCTTTATGCATACGTACCAACTCAGCATAAAGTTGAATGGGGGTGGAGCCAGTGGCCAGCCCCAGTACACATTTTTCATTTTTTTCCGCTTTGCTGCGGATCAGATCGGCGATCTCTCTGGCAACAGCCAGGGAGCCCTCATCTGGTGTCTTGTAAATTTCTACTGGGATTTTCTCAAAAGAGTCAACCATGTTCATAGTCAATAAGGAATTTGATGGGTGAATGTGAGCGGTAAAGTTAATTCAAAATCACGGAATCAAGTGCAGTCAGAACAAACGTTTGATAAAACGAAACGGGTAGTCATATCCTTTTTTTTAATAGGTATAACTATGCCGGAAATTTCCGTTACATTTAAGCAATTTTTAAAACTTTTCCTATGAGTTACTGCAAGTTTGTACAGGCGATTAAAGAAGAAAAAGACTTGATCCATACAATATATCATGACCAGTATTACGGCTTCCCGTTAGAGGACGATAATGAGCTTTTCGGAAGGCTGATCCTGGAAATCAATCAGGCCGGCCTGTCCTGGGCCACGATCCTAAGAAAGGAAGCCGCCTTTAAAAAAGCCTTCCATAATTACAACATCACCAAAATCGCCCGGTATAAAGACCGGGATATCGAGCGGCTTTTAAAAGATGAGGGTATTATCCGCAACCGGCTAAAAATCCAAGCGGTGATCCACAATGCCGGTGTTATCCAGCAACTGCAAAAAGAGTACGGTTCTTTTAAAAACTGGCTGGATCTTCAACACCCGCTCCCTAAGGAAGATTGGGTCAGGCTCTTTAAAAAGACTTTTAAGTTTACAGGCGGAGAAATTACCGGTGAATTTCTAATGAGCACTGGCTATTTACCGGGGGCACATGACCCTGACTGCCCGGTTACCCAAAAGCTAAAAAAACTAAAGAATCTTCCACTGAACCGACATCCAGGAAAGTCCCGTTTGACTAAAAACTAACGGCAAATGTGGGATAAATGTGGATTGTTTCTTATGTATATAATTATATATATAGAAAATCTCCGTTATTTTTAAGCAAAAAATAAATGGAAAATCAAATTATTCAGGTAGACAAGACAGCTAATCCCGCACCACTGGGTCTTTTAGGCTTCGGCATGACCACTGTGCTGCTCAATATCCATAATGCAGGTTGTATTCCACTGAGTAGTATGATCCTGGCCATGGGTATTTTCTATGGAGGTATCGCCCAGGTTATTGCGGGCATTATGGAATGGAAAAAAGGTAATACTTTCGGCACCACCGCCTTTATCTCATATGGCTTCTTCTGGCTCACACTGGTGGGACTTTTGGTCCTTCCCAAAATAGGATGGTGGGATGCAGAACAGAATATGTCGGCCTCTATGGGTTACTACCTTTTCCTTTGGGGATTGTTTACTTTTGGAATGTTTTTTCCGACACTTAAAAACAACCGCGCACTTCAAGTCGTTTTTGGCACATTGACCATCTTATTTTTCCTGTTATCCGCGGCAGAATTTACCGGTAATGCAAGTCTTACCAAAATTGCAGGCTATGAAGGAATTATCTGTGGCGCGTCTGCCATTTATACCGCACTTGCAGAGATTGTAAATGGTGCTTACGGCAAAACCGTGCTACCGTTGGGAATGGTCAAAAAATAAGGGCAAAAGGTAAAGTTTTAGCCCGGAAGCATTGGCTGGTTTTTTGAGCGCCGCAAATTGCTTACTTTTGCAGCACAAAAATTCAGTTATGCTCGTCGGATTTAATAATGTAACATTTGAATTTGGTGCCCGTGTTATTGTAACAGAGGCTACCTGGCACATTCATCCAGGAGAAAGAATCGGTCTGATCGGTTACAATGGTACAGGTAAATCGACCCTTTTAAAAGTGCTCGTGGGTCAATATCAGCCGTCAGCCGGTACGGTAGAAAGAGGTAAGTCAACGACGATCGGCTACCTTCATCAGGATTTATTAAGCTTTGATACACAGGAAAGTATCCTTGAAGTCGCCATGGGTGCCTTTGAGAGGATTCGCTTTCTGGAAAAGGAAATTGAACGGCTGGGGCAGGTTCTCGAAGATAATTCCGACGAAAAATTGCTGGAAAAATATACAGATTATCTTCACGAAATGGACGTGCTGGACGGCTACACTATTCAGCACCGCACCGAAGAAGTATTACACGGTCTGGGTTTCAGCACAGAAGAGCTCGACCGGCCTTATAAGACATTTAGCGGAGGCTGGCGTATGCGCGTCCTGTTGGCTAAAATGATTCTGCAACAACCAGATGTGCTCTTACTGGATGAGCCGACGAACCACCTGGACCTACCCTCTATCGAATGGCTGGAAAAGTACCTGTCTGGCTATAAAGGAAGTGTGGTCATCGTATCTCACGACCAGTTCTTCCTGAATAAAATGGTGAATAAAATTGTTGAACTATATCAGCAACAATTACATATATATACTGGAGATTATGCATATTATCAGAAGGAAAAGGAGCTCCGTATAGAAATGCAGCAGCGGGCCTACGAAAACCAACAAGAATATATAAAGCAGCAGGAAAGATTTATCGAACGTTTCCGTGCAAAGGCGACAAAAGCGGCCCAGGCACAATCCGCCATGAAAAGACTGGATAAGATCGACCGCATTGAACAGGTTGAGATGGAACGGCCTAATCTAAGAATCAATTTTCAGATCGATAAACAGCCAGGCAAGATACTTGTCACCCTAAAAAATGTCTCCAAAGCTTTTGGAGATCGTATTATTGTTCAAGGTGCCTGTGCTGAAATTGACCGCGGTGACAAGATCGCACTTATCGGGGCTAATGGCAAGGGAAAATCGACGCTTCTGAGAATGATCGCTGATACAGAGACTTTTGAAGGAGAGCGCATATGGGGACATAATGTAGAAGAAAGCTTCTATGCGCAACATCAGCTGGAGAGCCTGAATCTGGACAATACTATAATCGAGGAAATGCAGCTATGCGGCAGCGGAAAGACTGAACTCGAACTGCGTAGCTTATTGGGTGGCTTTATGTTCGGCGGAGATGATATAGATAAAAAGATCAAGATCCTGAGTGGGGGTGAAAAAGCAAGAGTAGCGCTGGCAAAGGTTATTGCCAGTAAATCCAACTTCCTCATGCTGGATGAGCCGACGAACCACTTGGATATGCATTCAGTAGACTTGCTGGCTACCGCGCTGACCAAATATGAAGGCAGCCTGATCTTTGTCAGCCATGACCGGTATTTTATCTCAAAAACGGCCAATAAGATCTGGGAGATAGAGGATTACCAGATAAAAGAATTTAAGGGTAGCTATGCGGAATATATGGAGTGGAAAGAACTAATGGCAGCCCGTCAGAAGCAAATGAATAAAGAAGAGCCTACAGACGAACAGCCTGTGAAAATGGCCAGACCTACACCGGCAGCTGCACCAAAGCCAGTTCAGAATGAGCCACAGCTGGACCGCGAACAGAAAAAAAACTTACAGCGGCATCAGCGGCAGCTGGAGAAAACAGAGGCACTTATCGATACACTCAAAGGAAAACAAACCGCTATTGAACTGGAAATGTCCCTGCCAGAGACCTATGCGGAAGCCGCAAAATTCAGTGAGCTCGAGAAAAGCTATTCCGAAGTCAGAAAGCAGTTAGATAAAGCAGAAAAGGAATATGAGTCGCTTTTTGAGCAGATCCTTGAACTTGAAGGCCTTTAGCGCTTATTTACCAGTAACTTAGCCCGTGCTTACCGCTTACCGACAAAAAACGGTGTTTAAACGATTATTTTTACGGAAACGCTAAAAAAACCGACTTTAAAGGCCTGGCTGGCTTATCTTTGCACACAAATTTCTGATATGGTATATGGCATTATTGCAGCAGGAGAAGGATCCAGATTAAAAGCAGACGGCTACCGTGGATGTAAGCCCATGGTGAAAATTGCCGGTGAAACCTTAATCCAACGCCTGGTCCGGATCTTTGTTGAAAATAGTGCCACGGCTGTCTACATCATACTTAATAACACAGAAAAGGAGGTAGGGGCGTTTATCGATGGCCTGCCTGTTGCCAGACAATTGCCCATTCATATCATATATAAAGATACGCCCAGCTCATTTCACAGTTTCTATGCGCTCATCAGTCATATGGCGCCTGAGCACAGAACTGATGTCTGTATTTCGACCATTGATCCTATATTCAGTGAAGACCTTTTCAAAGGATATGTAGATGCATTTAGACAAAATACAGCGGTGGATGGCTTGATGGCCGTCACTTCATTTGTTGAAGATGATAAGCCACTACATGTATATACAGATGAAAATGAGCGGATCACAAAATTTACGGGTGTCCCCCTTACAGGGCAACACTGGATCTCCGGTGGCATTTATTTACTTAGAAAAGAAGCCCTTGCAGTAGCTGAACCTGCCATGCAAGGTGGCGTCAGCAAAATGCGCAATTATCAGCAGGCGCTCCTGGATGCAGGCATGTATCTAAAGGCGCACGATTTAGGCAAGATCATTGATATCGATCATGTGAGTGATATTCCGCTGGCAGAAGCACTCATTCAATCCACTACTATTTAAATTAAACGATTTAGAATATATTCATGCAGGTAATCGGTATAAAAAGAGCAGTTAAACACTCACCCAATCATATTAACAATGATGCCACCATTTTTCAGATGGTGGCAGATCAGTTGGAAGCATCTGGTATTATCTTAAGCACTTTTCATGAACACGAGTTCCTGAAAGCAGAGTATAAAACAGAAAGTCTGAAAGAGACCCGGCTCATCTTTTCCATGTCCCGGAATCCGGAAGTATTGTCGAGGTTAAAAAGCATTGAACGGCAGTCAGGCAATACAATTGTCATGATCAATAGCCCGCTTGGCATTGAACATTGCTTCAGATCTAATATCACCAGAATTCTCCTGGATAATAAAATTCCTACAGCGCCCAGTGCCATTATGCCAACCACAGGCTATGATCCGGAGATACTCAAAAAGCTTGATCATGGCCATGGGCTCTGGATGAAAAGAGGGGATTTTCATGCCATCATTAAAGAAGATGTCGTCTTCGCCGCAAATCCCGTAAAAGCCATTGAACATATGAGAGCTTTTAAGGAAAGAGCGATTGGAGAAGTAGTTGTATCTACCCATTTGGGAGGCGATCTGATCAAATTCTATGGTGTGCATGGGACCGACTTTTTCCATTGGCTCTATCCATATGACAAGGGGCATTATAAATACAAGGAGTTTCAGGCAATCAATGGACAGACGCAGTATTATGATTTTGATGCAGCCCGGTTAAAGGCGATATCTGATAAAACTGCCGTCAAGGCTGGCGTGCCAATTTATGGCGGTGATGCCGTCATAGACGATAAAGGCCATATAGCCATCATTGATTTTAATGACTGGCCAAGCTTTGCACCTTGTAGAGAGGATGCTGCCAGGGCCATCACGAACAAGCTCCTGCAGGCATTACAGGCAAAAGTGGCGGCTGCCGGCCTTCCTGCGTCACAATAGGCCATGGTATTCATGGGCAAAATACTATGCACAGACAACAATATTGACTACATACACTTACCTTCTTTTCAGTAATGAACGAACAAATTGAACAAACGGATGACAGAGAGCGGATTGAGCGTAAGGACCAGAACGAATTCACGGCCTCTCTTAAATCCCGTGACACAGAAGAACAGATTGACATCTGGTTTTACCGACCCATCGGTCTGCGCATCGCGAAAGCCTGTGCCAGGTTGAATATCACGCCTAACACGGTGACCATTACCAGCATATATATCGGGGTTGTGGCAGGTATCCTTTTTTATTGGAATAATATTTGGATCAATATTATAGGCATGCTGCTTTTGATATTTGCGAATTCCCTGGATAGCGCCGACGGCCAGCTGGCCCGTCTTACCAATAATAAAAGCCGATTTGGCAGGATCCTGGACGGTATCGCAGGTGACTTCTGGTTCGGAGCCATCGCGATCGCTTTATCGCTCAGGCTTATGCATGCCGGCTGGTCGCCTTTCGTATGGATACTGGCTGTCGTATCCGGGCTGTCCCATGTCATTCAATCTGCCATGGCCGATTACTACCGCAACCTTTACCTGTATTTTCTGAAAGGCGACAGCGGCAGTGAGTTTGATAACAGTAAGGATGTGGAAAAACAGATCAACGACTTTACCGGTATTCGCCGTTTCGCAATGAAGACGTATCATAACTATACAAAAATCCAGGAAAGCGCTTCTCCCTGGCTGCAGAAGTTTTTGCATAAATTGAGGATAGAACCGGATTTTATGACGCCGGAGCTAAGAAATGGCTTTCTGGTGGCCAATAAGCCGCTCATGAAATACACCAATATTATTCAGTTCAATACCCGGGTTATTTTTCTGTTTATCTGGTTATTTATCGGTCAGCCATGGCTCTATTTTCTGTTTGATATTTTTATCCTGAACCCAATCATGCTCTATTTAATAAGCCGTCAGGAGCGCTATTGCCGAAAGACACTTGCTCAAGTCGCAAAAAACAATTAAACGCATAATGTTACATACGGACAACATTCAGGCATTGTTATTTGATTTTGGCGGCACTATTGATACCGGCGGCCTGCACTGGCTACACGTTCTCTACCCCCTGTGGGAAGACCGGTTGCCCGGTCTTGATCCGGGTATATATCGCCAGGCATTTGCACACGGCGAACGTACATTGGCCAGAGAAAGGATCATCCTGCCGACAGATAATTTTCTGGACTTGTTGGAAAAGAAACTGGCCATCCAGGCAACCTTTCTACAGGAAAACAAAGTCGCCTGTACGATAAGAGATCAGAAAGTTGTCGCCGATGAAGCCTATCAGGAAGCGCTGGACAACTGCCAGCAGCACAGCCTGATCATAAAAAGACTAAAGCAAAAGTACAAGGTGGGTATGGTCTCCAATTTTTATGGCAATTTACATGCTGTCCTTGAAGACTTTGGCATTGTTGACATCTTTGAAACGGTAACCGAATCCGCCGTTGTAGGAGTAAAAAAACCGGATCCACAGATCTGGCAACTGGGTTGTGATAGTCTTGGCCTTTCTCCAAGTGTTTGCATTGCTGTCGGAGATTCACTTATCAAAGATATGCAGCCGGCAACAGCCATCGGTTGCCAGGGCCTCTGGTTAAGGGGAAAAGGTTGGGAGGACGAGCCCATAAGCGGCCCGGGAGAGCAGCAAAGAGATGAACCGGAAATCCCTGTCGATATACAGTCGATTTATTCTCTGGAGCAAATAACAACACTCCTTTAAAACAGCAAAACCGGCTTGTATTAATTTCCTCAATATATGCCAGGGGTATCGCAGACCATTCAATTAGAATCAAACTATGGCCAAAAAGATATTACAGCTCAACGAAAAGAAGAAAGTCTCCGTGATGCAGTTCCTGAAATCGGAACTCTCCTCACTGAGTTCTTCGATCATAGACCTTTCTGTATTTACGCTGTGCTCTGTGGTCTTCCATTTTAATATTATTGTCTCAACAAGTGCGGGGGTTATTGTTGGCGGCGTTGTAAATTTTTTAATGAACCGCAACTTCGCCTTCAAGAGTTTCGAACAAAAGAAAAGTCACCAGGTAGCCCGTTATCTGATTGTTTGGTGTGGTTCGCTTTTATTGAACACCTATGGTACTTATGTATTTGTGGAAAAACTAGGTATCAATAAGTTTGTCAGCCGGCTGGGAACAGGGCTCATTGTCCGATTCGCCTGGAATTTCCCACTGCTTAAATACTTTGTATTCAAAAAATAATCTTCTGAAACTAAGCACTGACAGTTTCCTGCTTCAATAGTTTTCTTTTTTTGGCATAAAGAGCAATAAAACTAAGCAAGGCGCCAACAGCGGCAATGATCATCATATTGCCAATATAAGGATAGGTTAAATCAAAATCGCCCTGTTCAATAATCAGAATTCTAAAGGCGGGCAAAAAATGCGTCAATGGTATGACCTGAGCAATCCCCTGAATCCAAACCGGCATTTGGCTTAAAGGCCAGGTAAATCCCGATATCATAAAACTAGGTGTTGCTACCACCATTAATACTTCCGTAGCTTTGAGCTGATCCGGAATTATGATGCTGACCAGAACGCCGATGAAGGTCACCGAAAGCACAAAAACACCGGCCACAAGCGTCAGCTTTCCCAAGTTTTCAGTAAAAGGGATATTAAACCACCACGTAAAGCACCAGTACATCAACCATATAACAAAACTCATGATCAGATATGGAATTACTTTCACCATCAATAACTGCAGCGTAGAATTGGTTTTACGTATCAGTGTCCTAAAACTGCCCGATTCAAATTCGCTGGCAAAAGAAAGGGCCAGGCCCAGCAGTAGCACCTGTTGGAGTACAGTGGCCAGTACGCCTGGCCACAAAAAATACATGTAATTCGTCGCCCGGTTATTCTTTTTAATAAAAGTTGTCCTAAACGGCTCATACTGGCTCATCAAAAGATGCTCCGGGGTACCTTGCTTTCTAAGTGTTTCCAGTTGTGTACCGACTTTCAGGGTTCCAAGGACCACCTGTAAGGCCCCCGATGCATAATTGGCCGTCAGAATATTAGCCGTATTGACAATTGTGCGCACCTCGGGATACCTCTTAGTGAGCACATCTGTTTCAAAACCTTTGGGAATGATCACCACACATGCTGCTTTTTTGGCAATCATAAGCCGGGAAAGATGCGCTTCATCAAAACGTAAGGCAGCAATGGATAATACTTCATTATCCTGAATCATCTCCACTATTTTTGCACTCATTGAACTTTGGTCTTCGTCAACAACGATAACAGGCAGATCAGTCGCTTTTCCCTTGCTGTAAACATAGCCGATCAGAATACCATATAGGAGCGGGGCGCCAAAAAACAAGAGCCGCAGTACTTTATTACCCCAGAACAGGCGGAACTCCCTTTTTAGTAGATTCAAAAAACTGCGCATAGGTTACTTTTTTATTGTTACCGTAGATTTTGAGAGAATATTTATAGTCGCTGCAGGATCCTGAGGGCGTATCAGCATTTCATAAAGCGGGTCCTGCAGGTCGTAATCAGGGTAGGCTGTTGCAATGTTCGCATAGGCTCCAATAGGCTTAATTTGCCGGACAATCCCTTTTAACTCTTTGCCCAGATAAGGAACATTTACCAAAACTTCTTTACCTTTTTGAAAAGACGACAATTTACTTTCCGGTATCGTAAAGCGAAAATAGGTGCTGCTATCAAGAACTCCTTTAAACAAAGTATAACCGGGAAGAGCCAGTTCACCTAATTTAAGTGTGATGGTTGCTACCTGCATATTTTGCGGTGCCAGAATATAGCGCTCTTTTTCCGCAGCCTGTACTTCTTTTAAAGCACCTAAGGCCCGGTCCTGCTGCCCCCGGGCCATCATCTGCTGTTCGATTCTTACACCGTTTTTCACATCGGCAATCTCGGCATCAACGGCTTCCATTTGCGCCTTTGCTCCTTGATACTTGGCGAAGACCTCATCATATTGTTGTTGGGGTATCAAAGAGTCTTTGACCAGATCCTTCAGCCGGTTCAGTGATTTACGCGCAAATTCATACTGCTCGGTCAAGGCAGCCTTTTTTGCATTCAGCTGTTTTAACTGATTGGCAGTAGCGCCGCGGACAGCCATCTCATATTGGGCCTCAGCGGAGGTTACAGCGCCTTTTGCCTGTGCCTTTTTCGCATCAACTTCGGGAATATCCAATACAGCGAGTGTGTCACCTCTTTTTACATGATCGCCTTCTCTAACCAATAACCGATCGATCCTGCCCGGCACTTTACCAACAACGGCGATTTCATCACGCTCTACTTTTCCTTGAATCGTCTGCGTCATTTCTGGTTGGTTATTGCAAGAAAGAATACTTAATACCAGCCCCAGAAGAATGTTTCTTTTTTTCATAACTATTGGGTTGAAATAAGTGAATGTAATACGCCGGCTGACTGATAGGTCTCTAGTGCTGCCTGCCTTTGTTTGATAACAGCATCTAATTCATTTAGTGACTCCTTATAAAGATCTGTTTCAGCAGTCAGTCGTTCAGTCACACTAATTAAGCCTGCCCGGTATTGCTTTACAGCCAGCAGATTATTGTTGGTGGCGACCGCCTCTCTTTGCCGGGCGATTTCGATCTGCTCTGACGCACTTTGGTATTCAATTTTACTCTTTTGGAACTGAAGTAGAATTTTTTCCTTCGTGTCACTCAGCTTATTTTCCAACTGCTGTACGTTTATCCTTGCCTGCTCAATTTTATGTTTGCGTTCAAACCCGCCGAATAGTTCCCATTTCATCGCAATGCCAACCATCCATGTGGGATTTAATGTTAACTCTTTTGTGGTCAACCGGGCCGTAGTGTTCAATATCGTAAGCGGTGCGCTGATCTCTCCATTAAATAGCGAACTATAACTGTACCCTCCAAAAGCGCCAAGCGTTGGCAGCAAACTCCCTTTTTCCTTTTTAACCGCATATTCAGACGCTACTTTAAATGATTCCAGGGCCTTGACTTCATTTCTATTGTCAACCGCCAATTCATCTGTAATGATGACAGGCTCAACGTCATGCTTACATGCCATAATATCTGCCTTATTCATGCCCGTCGCCTGCTGAATTTTTAAAATCAGTAGTTCTTTTCTGCGATGCACATCAGCTCTTTTTGCTTTCAGCTCTAATGTAGCCAGCTTAATTTTATCCCGATCATAGGGGACAGCCAGGCCAGCTGATATAGCTTTCTCCACTCTTTCCGATTCTTTGTTCAAACGCCTCTCACTTTCATCAATCAATTTATCTGCTGAGCGCAACATTTCCAGCTGATCGAAACTTAAAACAATATCTTTAATCACCTCATCCATCCGAAGCTGCATCATATAACCGGTTCCCTGATTTTTGTACTGAACGGCTCTTGCCCCGTTAGCGATCTGACCGCCACTAAAGAGCACTGTTTTGGCCATGACACCTCCATGAAAAGCCTGTCCTTTAATGGAAAAGTCTGATGCTCCATTAAATAAAGGGTAACCGGTAATGGGCAAAAAAATTGTAGGTAGATCCAGCGTTCCTTTACTGTTTAGATAGCCGTACAAAGCATTTGCTTCTACTTTGGGCAGATACTTATCCCATATACCTTTGCGCTCTAGTTCCAGTTTTTGCTTTTCCAGGTTTTGATTGGTTAACTCCACATCCTTTTTTAAAGCAGCCTGTATTGCACTTTTTACATCAGCAGTCAGTTGCAGCTGTGCAGCTCCTACATAACCGATCAGTAAAACCACTGTGCTTAAAATCAGCTTTTTCATTGCATGAGATTTTGAATTTTATCTAATCTGAAATGCGTTTCCTCCGATATCTGATAAGCAGTAAGGCACAGCATCCAAAAAAGAATGCTTCCGGGCCTTGGCCCGCTTAACGCCTTCATTAACAAAATTTATTATACCGGCCCTGCCTATTGACCCTTTTTGGTGTCTCTGGAAGATTGGCTCAGGTTTACCACCTTTCTAATCGTTTCTATATGTCTCATTTTGACAATCTTCCTTGTTTAAAAACCTCACTATAAAGTTATTAAAACAATGGCGATCATACGGGCATCTTACATTTAAAAAAAAGGGCGACATAAACATTGATTATCAAATAGTTAAAAATAAATCAAAGGATTATTTTACCTTTTAGGCTTGCCATGGCAGAAGCAACCAACGAAAAAACCCTGCAAAAACAATATTTATTGTTATTTGCAGGGCCTATGCGATCAATCTGTTATTATAATTCCTGGTGCTATAATACTTTATCTGTTAGTTCTAACATTCTAAAAAAGAGGAAGTCATATAACAGCCTCGGGGGCCTCGTTCTTGTTTCCGGCAGTCTTTGTGACAGTTGCAGTATCCCCCTGACTGCGGTCTTTTTTCTTCGGAAAGCCAGAGATGAAGATTTTGTCCCATAATGATGAGCTTACGCCAAATCCCTTGTGTTCGTCCTGGTAATGGTGCAGCATATGATGCTGTTTGATCCTCTTCATCAGGGAAGATTTAAAATTATAATGATGCATGGCGTAGTGCATCATGTCGTAGATCAGATAACCGGTGAGGAAACCGGGGAAAAAGCTGCTTAATGCCCCACCAGTGGGTAGTATCAGATAAAATAGGAAATAAAACAACAGCGCCAGCGGAATGCTTACAGAAGGAGGCATTACCAGTCTTTTCTTATCACGTGGATAATCATGATGCACACCGTGGAAGATAAAATGAATTCGCTGCCCCCACCTGGAACTTGGATGAAAATGGAAGATATACCGGTGTAACACATATTCTGTCAACGTCCAGACGAATAATCCCAGGACATAATAACCCAAAAAGAACAGGAAACTATCATGAAATACCGCAAAAGTCCTGTAAATGAAAAAGGCAATTGCGGGGATAAAAATAAATAACGGGACAGTAAAGTGCACCTTGGAAAGACTTTCCAGGAAGCTACTTTTAAACATTCTTGTTGACTCCGTAGAGTTTGATACGAAATTCTTTGCCATAACCCTAAAATTTAATTCGCTGATACAAATTTAGTCAATTTATTGCTAGCCTTCTTTATCATGACCGGCGTCAGGATCTTTTTTCACATCTGTCAACCGTTGAACTTCCTGTTTGCCGGTCGTCAGATCTTCACCTCTAAGTTCAACATACTCAACATGAGGATTCCAGAACGACCCTCCTTTAATATAGATGAATATGCTGCCCAACACGGTTAACTTGTCATTAATTTTACCATAGACCCGCCATTTACCATCCTTGGTCTGCAACAGATACATATGGTACTTTTTATAGGAAACAAACCAAAATTCATATTTTTTTGCTCCTCTTTCCTTGATATTCAAACCATAGGCAAAATGTCGCTGTATAAAATTAAGCTCTTTCTTATCACCGGCCGGAGAATCGCCATAACGTAGCCAATATGTTGTCAGAGGTACTTTAAGGTTTACGTTGCCTTTACTATCCACATTCAGGTCACAGGCAATGGTATTGGCATTGGGCGTACGCTGCAAAAAAAACATGCGGTGGGCGGAAGCAGGAGGGATGGGATAGGCCATGCCTTCTCTGGTAATTGTCGACTGGGCCTTGCTCTGCGTGAAGCCATAAGTAATGGACAACAGCCCTACAATCAATGACTTATATAGGAAAGCCCGCTTCACATTAATAATTTTATTTATGTTTTTATCCCTATACTGCAGCCCTTTGAACGAATAAACGCTTTCAAGCCATTGCAGCACTTTTCTGCCACTTTTCTGTCCTCTCATTAAGATCTAAATTAAAAGTCAAATTTAATCCTGAAACGAATACCCCATTTAGCGATATCACTATGTTCCAGATAGGTAAACCGGCGGACATAATCCACCCTTAATATTTTAAATATATTTGTAATCCCAAAGCCTGCCTCAAAATAGGGTTCATTCTGCAGGGCAAAAGTGCTCATCATCCCGTTGGTATATGGGAAACGCATCTGATCAGGGTTGACCATCGGGTTATTTTCATCTCTCAGGCCGCCAAAGAGCGCCTTGCCTTCAATCACCTCACGCCATTTTAACCGGCGAATCAGCGGTATTTTATTGAAAAAGAACCCGTTAAAATAATGATCTGCCATTACCGATACATAGTGATCACTGGCGAACTCCAAAAAGTTCATCAGATTATAGGAGTTCAGCTGGTAAGCATATGTCTGGTTTGCCCTTGGAAGGGACAACAATGGATAAGGCACCTTGCCGGAGATATAACCGGCATCTACAGTCACGTCCGTAAAACCTAACTGCGACAAATAAAAACGTTTAAAAATATTGGCCTGGAAATTATTGTAATTGTATTCTCCACCGAAAAGCCCTTTAATCCCTGCGGTATAACGCAACTGGAAGATCGGATACTTATTGATCAAAGGTACTCTGTAGAGTTTGGTCTGATAGTAGACCTCTCCGGGCGCATACCTAAGTGTTACCCCAGCCTCTCCTGTTGTTACATGATCTATAGATTTTAGCAATCCCGGCTGTCCGCCCAGATAGTTAAAATCCAATGTGCCGGCAGGGGACTGCTTCCAGTATCGCATATTGAACTCATAGGAGAAGTGGTTCTCGAATTCTCTCTTATAATTGAAGTTCAGATAATCATTGTAAAGCCATTTATCATTATTACCCCGCTTGAAGGACAGAAAGAAGTTATCTTCCTGCACAAATTGCAGTTCCTGACCAGGAATCTTGGTATCATGCTGATAACTGACCCGGATGTAATTCTGCGGAAATTTATAAATCGACTTATTGTTCAGTGAATACGTAGCACTACCAAAATATTTGAACTTCTGGTCTTTAAAACCGTAGGCCCCGTATCCCTCGAAGAAGTAGCGATTACTCAGCCTTGTAGTGGTACGGCCACCGGCCCTTAACCGAAAGCCTTCTACCGGGTTAAAGCTATAGAAGGTATTAGCCGGGCCGATCTCTGCTGGTCCCACTTGCTTGTAACCTGCAAAAATAAAGGTAATCCAGTCCATCGTCCTTTTAAACGACTTCATGTTCTTCAGGGAATCAATATTCATGTAAGTTTTAGACTCGGCTGTCGTCAGTGTATCAAAACGATTATTGACCCAGAACTGCTGGCTTCTGGTTTCCGCAGAGTCTTTCTTCTCTACTGCTGCGCCGGCAAAAATAGAATCAGCCAACGGCATATCTGTTTTAAAATCCTTAAAGGAAATCACTCTTTCTCCATACAGCCCCATACCTTTTTTGGAAAGACCAAAATCAGCCATCATATCACTTTTTGAGAGCAGATAACGGCCATCTGCTCCCTTAATAAAATCCAATGAAATGTTCATAGCCCTTAAAAAATTTACATTAATGCCGATGGGAGAGAACAACCTCGCCCGTTGAACAGCATAATGTCCGTCAAGGGTAATATCCAGATTCCCTCTAAAGAGCATGTCCTGTGGATTTCTTGGAGAAAAGGCCAGGTGAACGATCTTAATACCGTCTCGCTCCACTGTATCACGGATATAAAATTTATAAAACGTCGGTGCCGAACCCGCAATTGGGCTTAAAAACTGGTTGGACAGCAGAGTAATATTATTATCGTAGATGTCAATAGCTGCGTACAGGCTTCCCAGGTATTTAGTAACGCCTTTCGTATCCACAAATTCACCGAAATCCACTTTTCTGGCACCCGTAATCACCTGCTTGTCATCTTTGGGATGTTGACGGAAATAATGGGTAGAACGGGTTTCTTCTAAATAAATAGGGAGCAGGCTCTTGCCCCTTACTTTGGTTGTATCTACATTATTCAGCAAAAACTGATACTTCTTCAGGGCTTTTTTGCTTTTGAGCTTTTCTGAGAAATTGCTGACTGAAACAGTCATTTTCTCATATTGCTGATAAGTCGCGGTTTCATAGGCATTCATACGATTTTCGTCCTTATGGGCAATCACTTTGCGAATAAGCGCTACGGCCGGATTATCTCTGTTGCGATATTTTTCACGGGTATTTTTAACGATTACATCCGCTAATGCATGACCACTCTCTTCCAGCTGCATGTCAACGGTCTGTTCAGGAACATCAAAATTGATGTCCACAGAACCCGTCTTATAGCCAACATAGACAAACTTCAGGTGATTATCCTTCACAAAACGACGGGAAGTAAATAAAGTGTAATGCCCGGTTGAGTCGGTTAATACGCCGGCAGACCCGCTAAAAAAAACACTTACATTGGCAATCGGAGCGCCGCCCGCGGCATCCGTCACCAATCCTTTGATGACAATGGAGGCCGACTGCGCCCAAAGTCCACCTGTGGTCACAAGCAGACATAAAAAAGACAGAAGTATACTTCGTAATTTAAACTTCAAAGACATTTGTTTCTCTTCTAACGTTGTAGCTAAAGTGAATGTAACAGCCGGCTACCTGTTTTATCAGATATAGGGCGCACCATCCACCGCTATTGGTAAAATATTTTTTCAAGAACCATAAATGAGCCGTTTGCTTCTCTATCACAACAACTACTCCACAAACTCAGATACAGCCTTTTCAACCTATTATACTGCCAAGATTCATACCCACTGATCTAGCATTTTAAACTAATACGATCCTCTTTAAAAAACTGATCAAATGCCCTGAAAAAACCCTTTAAAATTACAAGTAGATATCACTATCTAAACTTCTGTTCTATTTAGTTCATTAAACAAGGTGATCCGCCATCTGAGTTTACTTCTGCTAAGGGCTCCATTCCCTTACCGGAACAGATGGCGGATGAATCCAACTGTTTTATATACAAATCAGTATACCTTGTTTAGATCGATTTTTCCACTGTTCAAAGAACATCGGAAAAATCATTTATTTACGCTTCATCTTCTTCATAATAATCCAGACCCAGATGTGTGATCAGTTCTTCACCCATCATATAGCGTAAAGTATTCTGCAATTTGATCAATTGTTTAAAAATGTCATTTTCCGGACGCAACCCTTCTTTTGTCTGAGGAGATTTCAGATAGAAGGATAACCATTCCTGAATGCCTTTCATACCTGCACGTTTGGCCAGATCAGCAAACAGCGCCAGATCCAGCGCAACCGGTGCTGCCAGAATTGAATCTCGGCACAGGAAATTGATTTTGATCTGCATCGGGTAACCTAACCAGCCAAAGATATCAATGTTATCCCAGCTTTCTTTGTTATCACCGTGTGGAGGATAATAGTTGATACGGATCTTATGATACAGATCACCATATAATTCAGGATGCAGGTCAGGACGCAGGATATCTTCCAGCACACCTAATTTCGAAACTTCTTTGGTTTTGAAATTTTCTGGTCTGTCCAGCACCAGTCCATCTCTGTTACCCAGGATATTGGTGGAGAACCAGCCTCTGACGCCTAAAGAACGTGCCTCCAGGCCTGGAGCCAGAATGGTTTTCATTAAAGTTTGTCCTGTCTTGAAGTCTTTACCGGCAATTGGCGTATTCGTATCTTTAGACAATTGTACCAGCGCACGCGTATCAACAGTTAGGTTAGGCGCACCATTAACATACGGGATGCCCTGTACCAACGCAGCATAGGCATAGATCATGCTGGGAGCGATCCTGTCATCGTTGTTTTTCAGTGCTGCTTCAAAAGCTTCTACAGTTTCATGGATTTCAGAGGGTTCAAAGTATTTCTCAGTAGAACCACACCAGATGACCACAATACGGTTAAGGCCATTTTTTTCTTTAAAATCCTGGATATCTTTGATCGTCTGTTGTGCCAGATCCCATTTAGAATCCGCGGTTTTTACATGGTGCCCATCCAGATTCTCTACATAGCTTTTGTCAAATACCGCCTTCATCGGAGCGATCTGTTCCAACTCATCCTTAATTGAATCCAGTAAATGCTGATCCAGTACTTTGGCCACACTAGCTGCCTGATATACATTATCCTCATATACATCCCAGCCACCAAATACGATATCCTCGAGCTTTGCAACGGGAACAAAATCCTTTATTTTCGGGTAATTATTTTCAGTTCTTTTTCCAATACGGATATGACCGGTCTGTGTCAGAGAACCCACCGGCTCAGCTAAACCTCTTCTGCTGGCAATAACGCCCGCAATTAATGTAGTGGCTACCGCCCCTAAACCAGGAATGAGTATTCCCAACTTACCCTCAGCGGGTTGAACATTTTGTTTCATTGAGTACTATTTTATTGTGTTATATTAGTAAAAACTACCAAACGTAAATTTACCAGAACCTCATCCATAGTTCGCGGCAAAATTAAACAATTGTTTAAAACAAACAAATGTTTAAATTATAATTTTTGTAAATTTTAAGATACTTCCCGGAAAATGCAGTATCTCTTACAAAAATTACTTGCCTTATGCTATGAGGACCAGTTTCTGGCCTGATTCCAGGCAATGGTTTCACCCGTGCCTTTATCTAAACGATACTGAGGGTTGAATCCCAGCTCATTTGTTGCTTTATCGATACGACAGGCCCAACTGCCTGTAAGCTCCTTTAATTTGTCCTTGTTCAGGATGGAGGTCCTGGAAGGCATCAGTTTTTCCAAAATACTCAGAAAACCCGACACTAACCCAACCGGTATATGCATCCGGACCGTTTTTCGCCCCAAGTCTTTTTTGACCTGATTGGCAAAATCATACCGGTCATAATTCATCCCATCACTTAACAGATAGGTCCTGCGGTTGACAGGGCTATTTAAAGCCAACAATATTGCTTGACAAAGATCTTTAACGTAGATAAAGCTGAGTTTTTGCGGAGCGCTTCCTAAATAAAGCTCCCAGCCTTTTCGCACCATGTTGATAACGATCAGCATATCTTTTTCTCTGGGACCATAGACTGCGGTCGGCCGGAGTGTAATCAACGGCAAGGCAGGATATTGTTCCAGGTATTGCTCAGCCAGCCATTTACTTTTGCCATACAAAGTAACCGGCTCGGGTAATGTTTCCTCTGTTAACTGCAAGTCAGCATCCGTCGGTCCCATGACTGCCATGGAACTGACAAATACGAATTTCTGGATAGGGTTTTTAACTGCCAGTGCGGCTTGGGCCAACGAGACGGTAACGGTGGCATTGGCCTCTGTATAATCTTGTGCGGTCCTGCCTTTAGTCATACCTGCCACATGGGCAATATGGGTGATTCCCTGTTGGTCCAACAGGGCGGTGACACTGTTGACATTTCTGTAATCGGGATACACCAAAGTAACTTTCAGTCCGTCCAAAAACTGAAGGTCGCTGGTTTTACGCACCGCCGCAAAAACCTCAAAACCATTGTCCAGGGCCATTTCTGCAAGATGCGAGCCCACAAAACCATTCGCTCCTGTGATCAATAGTTTTTTATTTATCATATCTTTTTCTCGTATATTCTGTACCTTTTATAGGGCACCCCACCAATATCCTGAATAGCTTTATTCATCAGCAGGTTACCCTCCAGTACCCAGGAGGCTTCCACCTCCTTAATCCGTTTTTTCTTGACGACCTCATCTATAATTGAGGTATAAAAAGCCATTTCTACTCCAATCTTACGATACCCCTCAATAACACCCAGCATAATGATACGCATGCTGGTTACTTTGTTCTTACCCATTAGGAGTTTAAAGATACCAGTCGGAAAAAGACGGCCTCTTTTGATCTTTTTGAGTACCTCGTTAATATTAGGCAGGGCAAGGGCAAATCCGACGATTTCGCCTTCATGCTCCGCAACAATACAGAAATCCGGATCAAGGATCATCTTAAGGTCCTTAGCCGTATAATTAAATTCTTTATCTGTCATGGGATAAAATCCCAGATTCTTATCCCAGGCGGAATTATAAACCGCTTTGATTTTATCCGCTTCATTTTGAAAATCTTTCATATTGATCTTGCGGATAATAATCTTTCTTTTGTCCAGTTTTATTTGGGTCAGCTCGTGGAGCCTTCTGATCCGGCTGTCATTATAATTATCTACCTGATACAAGTAGGCAAGTATATCTGTCTGCTTCTGATAACCATGCGCCTCAACAAGAGCAGGGTAGTAGGAAGCGTTATGGGTCATCATCACCATCGGAGGCCTAGAGAAACCATCCACCAACATCCCGCAGGTCTCATTGGTAGAAGGATTCATGGGACCTACGATATGATCCGTTACTCCCTTTCCCTTCAACCATTTTTCAACAGCATCCAAAAGCAGATCTGCAACCTGTTGATCATTGACACAATCAAAGAAACCGAAGAACCCGTCATTTACCTTATTGAAATTATTATGATTTTGATTGATGATACCGGCAATCCGGCCGACGATTTTATCATCATCATAGCACAGGTATAACTGCATTTCGCCATTTTCATGAAACGGATGCTTGGAAGGTGTCAATAAATCCTTCTGAGCGATAAACAGTTCCGGTACGTAAGTCGGCTCATCTTTATATAAATCATGCGGAAAATCAACAAAATCCTTTAACTCCTTTTTGGAAGAGACAAGTTCAATTCTTTTCATTTTTTGATTTGGTTAAAGCGTGCTGTAAAGCAAGTTTCCGGGTCAGACAATTTTCTTTGAGACTTTCAAGCCTTCCGCCGGGCTCAGCTCCACACCAATCTCTTTTGCGATCATACTGATTTTTTCTACTGCTTCCTGAATTTGTGCAAAGGTATGTGTAGCCATCAGTGAAAAACGAATGAGCGACTCTTCAGAAGGCACAGCCGGGGCAACGACCGGATTAACAAACACGCCTTGTTCCAGTAATTTTTTAGTCAGCAGAAAGGTCTTGTCAGAATCTCTTATGTAGATCGGTAATATAGGACTTTGGGTGCGCCCCAGATTAAATCCGGCTTCCAGTAACAATTTTTGTGCATAATTTGTATTCGCCCACAGACGTTCCATATGCTCGGGTTCCGTTTCTATGATATCCAGGGCAGCCATTACGCTTGCGGCAGCGGAAGGTGTCATAGAAGCACTAAAAAGCAGGGAACGGGCACGGTGCTTCAGATAATCGATGGTTTCAGCATCACTGGCAACAAAACCACCCAGCGAAGCCAGAGACTTACTGAAAGTGCCCATAATCAGATCAACTTCACTCGTTAAGCCAAAATGTGACGCTGTACCAGCGCCTTTTTCACCAATTACGCCCAGACTATGCGCGTCATCGACATAAATGTTCACCCCGTATTTATCGGCCAGTTTTACAATCTCAGGTAAGTTAACGATATCACCTTCCATAGAAAAGATACCGTCCACAGCTATTAGTTTTAATGAATCTTCGGGCAGAATCCTTAGTTTCTGTTCCAGGTCGTCCATATCATTATGGCGATACTTAAGGACTTTGGCAAAGGAAAGTCTCGCGCCATCGATAATGGAGGCATGATTATATTCATCCAGCAACAGGTAATCATTGCGCCCACCGATAGCGGATAGCACCCCTAGATTCACCTGGAACCCTGTACTGAATAATAGCGCGTCTTCTTTTCCCACAAAGGCCGCCAGCCTTTTTTCCAGGTCAATATGTATATCCAGTGTACCGTTTAGAAATCGGGAACCGGCACAGCCTGAACCGTATTTTGCGACTGCCTTTTGTGCAGCTTCCTTGATTTTAGGGTGGTTGGTTAACCCCAGATAGGAATTTGATCCAAACATGAGAACAGGTTTGCCTTCTATATATACGATCGTATCCTGACCTGATTCAATGGACCTGAAATAAGGGTATAAGCCTTTTTCTTTAATAATTGCAGCGTCTTTAAACTCTGCAATTTTTGATTTTAATTTTTTCTGCATCCGTGACCAATCTTATTAATAATAATTCCGGTTGTTGAACAATTTGAATCAATGGGCGTTATCTGACAAGTAAGCGTCGAACAAAAAGACTTACTTTCAAAATTAACGTTTCTTGCTATATCCTCCATTTTTATTTGAACCTGATCTTTATATATCCATTTTAATTATATGGGTCGAAAAGATAACATTCAAATAATGCGTAAAAGTAAAAAGTATTCTTTAAAGTTATCCAATACTTTATAATTTTCGTCGCTGTTTTTTGACGACTTACCGAAAACTAACACAACAGTAATGCCAAGAGCTGCATTTAAAACATCCTACTATCAATTGTTAGCAACTAATTGCTTTACAGGACGCACTGATAGCTAAATACTGATTTGTCTTAAATCGGCGCAAAGGTAATAATAAATGTTATACCATTGAACGGAATATTTTAAATGGCAGCAGTTAATAGGCGAATTGTTTACTATTATGAGTATCATAGCCTTATATATCCACCTTCTCAGTGCTCCTGCAGCAACCGTCCTAATCTATGATAGGTTCTTCACCAAACTGAGCTGCAACCTGTACAATCTTATCTTTACAATTTAAAAGATCCAATAATCGATAGATTACCTCCTGAACAATCGAATCGGGGCAGCTGGCACCACTGGTAATGAGTATTTTAGCGGGTCTTCTCTCTCCCATAAATCCATCAACCCGGCTTATCTTCTTTGTCTGCCAATCGCAGGTTTCAATCGCTGTTGCAGACAATATCCTGGAAGCATGGTTGATAAAGTAGGTAGGGAGCTTCTCTGCGCAGAGCTCTACCAGATGTGAAGTATTGCTGCTATTGTAGCCACCTACAACAATAGCAAAATCGGCTTCTGTATCCAGCATGCCACTTACGGCAGACTGGTTATCATTAGTAGCATAACATAATGTATCCCTGGTATCAGCAAAATGTTCAGCCAAATTGGTATCGTCCAGGCCGTAATGATCTTTGATCGTCTTTTTCAAAAAATCTGAGATAGCCTGCGTTTCACTGGCTAACTGTGTTGTCTGATTGACCACTCCCAGGCATCTAAGATCCTTTTCTACGTCAAATCCATCAGAATATTTACCTTTAAAGAGCTCATAGAATTCCAGCGGGGAGCGCTCCGCCCGGATAAATGCAGCCAATAAGGACGCTTCATGCATATCATTGACAATAACGGTCGGCGTCTTGGCAGAAGCATGGGAGAAAGTTGCCCTTGTCTCTTCATGGCGGGGTTTGCCATGGACAACAATACTGTAGCCTTTTCTGGCAATCTGTTCGCTGCGATTCCATACCTTCTCCACAAAAGGACAGGTGGTATTGTATTTTTCTGTCTGGATACCTTTTTTATGTAATAATGCTTCTACCTCCAGGGTCGTGCCAAAGGCCGGTATTACCACTATATCCTCGGAGGTGATCTGATCAAAGGGAATTAGCTGCCTTCCATAGGTATCTTGCAAGAATTTGACCCCCCGCTGAGCCAGGTCTGCATTGACCTGAGGATTATGAATCATCTCGCTAAGCAGATAAATCTGCCGGTCGGGATGTGCTTCAATAATATTAAAGGCAATCTCAATAGCATTTTCAACACCGTAACAAAAACCAAAATGGCGGGCCAAAAAAATCTGAACGGCACCAAAATCCAGCAGCGTGGGGCTAAAGTCCTTTTTTAGCTTATCCTGCAGGCGCCTTTTATTTTTAATAGCACTGATAAGCTCACTTCGATATATACTGGGTACATTAAACTGCTTCATGATTATGCGTTAACTACAAATTAGAGGGTCAGGAGGTAGCCGTTATGGGAGCCGGTCTCAGCATTTTTAAATGCTCGATTCCCGCCTCCATATATATATCACTAATGGTCTCAAAGCCCAAAGATCCGTAAAACTGCTCTAAATAGGCCTGTGCACTAATTTTAATGGCCCCCTTACCATAATGTTGTTCCAGACATTGAATGGATTTCTCCATCAGTAACCGGCCTAATTGCCGGCCCCGATAGCTCGCACTGACCGCCACACGACCGACAGACATTTCCGGATAGGAGAGGCCGGCCGGCAACAGTCGGGCATAGCCCACCAGGATATCCTTGTCATAGATCGTCAAATGCAGGCTTTCCTGGTCTTTGTCATCGAGATCCAGATCATCACAACGTTGTTCCACATAGAATACCTGATTGCGGATCTGTAAAATCCGGTACAGTTCTGTCAGTGACAGCTCTTTAAATTCTTTGCACCTAATGATATATTCCATCTTGCAAAATTAAATCAATCCCTCTTAAGAACCCATTTTTAAATATAGAAGGCTATATTTGTTATATAATATAAAATTAGTTATGTCTGCATCCCTATTACTGACTATTGTTTTTGCCTATTTTCTGCTACTGCTGTTTGTGTCCTGGAAAACCTCTAAGGGCAGCAATAATGACTCTTTTTTTATCGGTAACAGAAGCAGTAACTGGATGCTGGTTGCGTTCGGGATGATCGGCACCTCACTGAGCGGCGTTACATTTGTCAGTGTGCCGGGTGCTGTGGGCCATGATGCCTTCGGTTACCTCCAGATCACCTTAGGCTATGTAATTGGCTATATTGCTATTGCTTTTATACTGTTGCCGCTTTACTATCGCTTAAAGCTCACTTCCATATACGGGTACCTTCGTACCCGGATGGGCATGGCTTCCTATAAAACCGGTTCTCTGTTTTTTATCGTCTCGAGATGGGTGGGCGCAACAGCCAGGCTCTACCTTGTGGTCATTATCCTGCAAAAGATCATTTTGGATCAACTGCATGTCCCATTTTGGTTTACCACCCTGATCATCCTGGTCATGATCATACTTTACACATATGAAGGTGGTGTTAAAACCATCGTCTGGACTGATACCCTGCAAACTACTTGTATGCTGGCCGGGCTTATCATATGCAGTATCTATATGCTTTACCATATGGATATGAATATAACAGATAGCCTGACAGCTATGCATGACAAAGGGCTGTCCCGGGTATTCGGGCTGGATTTTAATGATAAAAACTATTTTGTCAAACAGATACTGGCCGGGGCTTTCATAACGATTACCATGACAGGGATCGATCAGGAGATGATGCAGAAAAGCATTTCGGTAAGCAATCTGAAGGATTCTCAGAAAAATATGGTAACACTTTCGGTTATTATCCTGATCGTTATTACACTGTTTCTTTACATGGGAGGGCTGATCCATTTATATGGCGAAAGAGAACAGCTCGCAGCCTCGGGTGATCTGTTATTTCCGACCATTGCCCTGGAACATATGCCCACGGCAATTGGTATTATATTTCTGATCGCCTTGATCTCCGCCTTATTTCCAAGTGCCGATGGTGCCATGACCGCACTAACGTCTTCGATCTGTATCGATATCCTGGGTATGAAAAGACAGGATAAATGGGATACGGCAAAACAACAATCTATCCGCAAGAAAGTACATTTATGGGTCGCTTTCAGTTTTCTGATCCTCGTGTTGGTTTTTAAAGTTATCAATGACAACTCCATGATCGGTGTCATTTTGAAAATGGCCACATATACTTATGGACCTTTGCTGGGTTTATTTGCTTTTGGTATCTTTACAAAAAGAAAGGTTCGGGACGGGTTTGTACCTTATATCTGTTTTGCAGCTCCCCTGATCTGCCTGTTGATCGACTATAACCAGGCACATATTTTTGGCGAATTCAGAATCGGCCTGGAACTGATTATTATTAATGGCGGACTTACCTGGCTGGGATTGTGGCTTTTCTCGTCTCCATCCAAGAGCGAAGACTGGGAATCCGCAGGCCTGCATGGCAGCCAGCCGGACAGAATATAGGGAATAAGATTTGGCCCCACATATAGATATATAAAAAGGAATAGTACAATAACAGTAAAGGCTATATCCTACTATAACAATGATAACTATGGACTTGATTCATCCAACCGTAGAACAGTTTACCGATCAAATGACCACCCCTGCGGATCCGCTCTTGCAGGAAATAGAAAAAGAAACTTATGCCAACCATAGTCAACCGCACATGATCAGCGGCCATGTACAGGGTAGGCTGCTTTCCTTTTTGAGCCAAATGCTGCAACCACAATATATTCTTGAGATCGGCACTTTTACCGGTTATAGTGCACTTTGCCTGGCTGAGGGCTTAACCGGGCAAGGTGAATTGCATACACTGGAGTTAAGAGAAGAAGACGCCGGACTTGCGCAATCATATTTCGACAGAAGTATCCATAAAAATAAAATATATTTGCACCGGGGAAATGCCGTGGAAACCATACCTACACTGAATTACAAATGGGATTTAGTGTTTATCGATGCCGACAAAACCGGTTATATCGATTATTATGAACTCGTAATGGAAAGGCTGAGCCCAAAAGGTATTATACTGGTAGACAATGTGCTGTTTCACGGACAGATATTTGAGACCCCGACCAAAGGTAAAAGCGCCAAAGCAATCCAGGCTTTCAATGACCATGTTGCTAAAGACCCCAGATCGGAGCAAGTATTACTGAGCGTGCGAGACGGCTTATTAATGATTAAAAAGAAATCATGAGAAAATCCTCCCTGTTGATGCCATTTATCCTGATATTGCTGACCGGTAGCATAGTACGAGGTCAAAATCAGAACCCTCGTGTAGAGGCATATATACAGCGCTATCAGTCCCTGGCCGTCTCAGAAATGATCCGAACCGGTGTGCCAGCTTCCATAACACTCGCTCAGGCAATTTTAGAGTCGGGTTGTGGAGAAAGCTCCCTTGCCAAAGCTTCGAATAACCATTTTGGTATCAAGTGCAAATCCGAATGGGTAGGAGAGAAGACCTATCATGATGACGACAGAAGAGGAGAGTGCTTTAGGGTTTACCCCAGTGTTGCAGATTCGTATAGAGACCACTCTGATTTCTTAAAACACCGTCCTTATTATCAGGATTTATTTTTACTCAATCCAACGGATTATAAGGGATGGGCGTATGGGCTGAAAAAAGCAGGCTATGCCACAGAAAGAAATTATCCACAAAGTCTGATCAAATTAATTGAAACCTATAACCTGGAGAGCTATACCGACCTGGCCCTTAATAAAATGAAAAACGATGACAATCCAACAGACAGAATTGCCAAAGCAGATCAGCCATACTCATCTGAAGCGATCAAAGAGCTTTCAATAGATGCTGACGACAGCAAAAAAAGAGCTGAAGTAGCTACCCATCGCCCGGATAATCCGCCTACGATGCGGGTGGCACAAACAATGGTTCAGGCACCAAGTTATCCGGTAGCACCCTTTAGCATTAATCAAACTAAGGTCGTTTATGCCCCAAAAGGTGTATCGCTTATGGCCCTGGCATCCAAAAATCATCTCAATTTTCATAAGCTACTTACTTTAAACGATCTGGGCCCCACCGCGGTACTTTCGCCGGGTCAATTGATCTATCTGGAGAAAAGGCCCAGGAAAGGCCAAAAGGAATATATCAATAGCCAATACGGCCAGACACTTAAGGAAATTGCAGCTTCACAAGGAGTCGCTTTGAAAAGCCTTGTGAGTTATAATAAGACAGCCGCAGAGACCCCCTTGGCGGCAGGGCAAAAAGTATATTTAAGAGGCAAGGCGCCGGCAGCTTTACAAACTTTGTCAAAATAGCAGCCATCAGTAGTGAGCAGAAAAGCGCTGTATGGTTTGTCCATTAAGTACAGCGATAGTCAATTTAATTAAACGATAGACACAGATTATGGTTCAGATACACGATAAAAGTTTCATCCCTTACCTTTCGGAAGCACAAATCAAGGAGAAGATAAAAGTAATGGCAGCAGGCATCTCTAAGGATTACGCAGATAAAAAGCCATTATTTATAGCTATTCTGAACGGAGCCTTTATGTTTGCCAGTGACCTGTTCAAAGAATTAACCATCGATGCAGAGATTTCCTTTATTAAGCTGGCATCATACTCAGGCACCAAATCAACGGGTAATGTATTGACCGCCATCGGACTGGATACGGATATCAATGGCAGGCACGTCATTATTATTGAAGATATTGTAGACACCGGCAAAACACTGAGCAGCTTTTTACCGCAATTGGAACACCAGAGTCCTGCATCCATTAAACTGGCAGCCCTGTTGAATAAACCGGAAGCAACAACACATCCTGTCAAGATCGACTATCTCTGCTTTTCAATCCCTAATAAGTTTGTTGTGGGGTATGGTCTGGATTATGATGGTTTGGGAAGGAATCTGAAAGAAATATATCAGCTAGACGACCATGTTCTTGTGTGAAATTAGACGCCTGAATATGCTTACCAAAGATTAATATTAAACCCGGTCCTGATAATTGCCGTAGGACGGGAGCGTAGTGTACCGCCTCCATCATAATAATTTTCGCGATAAGGAGAGTTCTTATTATTTAAGAAATCCATACCCACGCTAAAAAAGAAGCTGGATTGCCCGTAAATTCTCTGCACATACCCGATAGAACCGATCAGGCTCGGCGCAGAGGCATTCTGTCGGTCGCTCTTTACACCTTCCTTGTCGATATATCTGGAGCTAATAAAATTCTCTTCAAAAGACGCTTCAAAAAACAGAAAATCCACAGGATATACCCTGGCAAAAGGAGCTATACCCAGATTCCAGGTGCGCCATTTACCGCCATAATAGTAATCCTTATTATAGTTATAGACCGCGTTAAAGCCTACCCCCACGTCTACATACTGATTCAGGGAATAACCAATAGACGGGTTGAGGCCGAAGGCGCCGCCACCATCGCCAAAGGAAGCCAGGAAGTTACCCCCGACAAAATAATGCCGAAATTTCTGCTGCCTTTGCCCGCGGACCGGCGACTGCACTTCGTAATCATTCCCACTATCATACCCGTTGTCATTTTGATACTGGGCATAGGTATAATTCACACTCAAACCTATGAGAGCGAGAGCGGCCATCAAGAACAGTGATGCTTTCTTGAAGAATCTTCTGCTATTTTGTTTCATATTCAGTTCAACTTTTGCGTGTAGCGGGTAAAACCCTTGATCAAAGATCAAAGATTTTACCCGCATTGAGAATATTATTTGGATCAAATGCCTTTTTTATACCTCGCATCAAATTCAGCTGAGCATCATTAAAGACGATCGGCATATATTTTTTCTGGATCAGGCCAATGCCGTGTTCTCCGCTGATGGTACCGCCCAGTTTATGTACCAGCTTAAATAAATCTTCTAAAACCGCAGTCATTTCCGGATTTTCAAAACTATTGGGCTGGCCTTCTTTATTAATACGGATATGCAGATTGCCATCTCCAGAATGTCCATAGCAAACCACTTTAAAATCATGCTGCTTACCAAGTGCTTTTACACCTTTAATCAACTTTGGCAGTTCTGCCCGTGGCACCACAGTATCTTCTTCAATAGTATAGCCCTGCATTTTCACCGCTTCAGCCACCCTGCGACGTAACTTCCAGAGTTCTTCTTTCTGTTGTGCATCTTCTGCAAAAAAGATCTCTCCCGCGTCAAAATCCGCTAACAACACGGATATCTCTTCCATTTCCTGCATTAGTACGTCCATATTGTTGCCATCCACCTCTATGATCAGATGTGCTTCAATGTCATCGGATACCGGCAGGCTATGACTATCCACCATTTCGCTGACGATCTTAAGCGCATTGATTTCTACGAGCTCTAATGCGCTTGGGGTAAATCCGGCTCTGAAAATGGCGCTCACTGCCTCGCTGGCCTTTTCGACGCTGGCAAAAGGGGCGAGCATTAGCAAATCATATTTTGGAAGCGGAATCAATTTTAAAACGATCTTGGTCACAATACCCAGTGTCCCTTCACTGCCGACCATCAATTGCGTCAGGTTATAACCGGTAGAGTTTTTCAATACATTGGATCCGGTCCAGATCACTTCACCTGAAGGGAGTACCACTTCCAGATTGAGCACGTAATCTTTTACAACGCCGTATTTAACGGCTTTGGGACCGCCACTGTTTTCAGCAATATTCCCACCTATGAAACAGGAGCCTTTACTACTGGGATCAGGGGGGTAGAACAGGTTCTTTTCCTTTACAGCCGATTGCAGGACTTCAGTTATGACGCCCGGTTCCGTAGTCACCTGCAGATTGCGTTCGTCAATGGAGAGGATCTTATTGAGTCTTTCTGTAGACAGCAAAACACCGCCCAGATTTGGCAGCGCCCCGCCACTCAGACCTGTTCCACCACCTCTTGGAGTAACAGGTATTGTATGCGTATTACAGAGTCGCATGATCTGACTGATCTGATCAGTCGTCTCAGGTTTTAAAACGACCCAGGGAAGATATAGTAATCTTTCTGTCTCGTCATGGCCGTAATTGGATCTTGACTCTTCATCTGTCAGGACATTATCTGCTCCGACAATACCGGTGAAGGCCTCCAAGAGTTCTGGGGAAATCATGATAATTGATTTGCGTTTTAGATATTTTGTTTAATGATGATGACTTGATTCGTTTACTGTTAACCGCCAAACAGTACGTCCCGCATGGAATAAATGCCTTTTCTGTTTTCCAGGAATTCTGCGGCAACAACGGCGCCGGAGGCAAATCCTTTACGGTTATGTGCCGTGTGCTTGATCTCTATATCATCGATATCGCTTTTATACGTAACAACATGAGTACCGGGAGCCGGATCGATTCTTTTAGAGATAATAGCGAGTTCTTCTGCATTATGAGCAGCTTCATTGATCCAGCCTTTTTTACGAGGCAGGTTTTCCAGTATTTGCTCGGCCAGGCTGATGGCTGTACCAGAAGGCGCATCTTTTTTCTGTGTATGATGGATTTCTTCCATTTCTACATCATAGTCGGGGTAATCTTTCATCAGGCGCGCCAAATACTTATTGACTTCAAAAAACAGGTTTACGCCGATAGAATAATTGCTGCTATATAAGAATGCGGCCTCATTTTCCTTAACAGCTCCTTCCACTTCGGACCATTTATCCAGCCAGCCGGTAGAGCCGGAGACGACCGGCACGCCGTTTTCAATACACTTCAAAATATTGCCAAGGGCTGTATCCGGGCCGGTAAATTCAATGGCTACATCTGCCTGTTTGATTGATTGAGATGTAAACTCTTCCGTATTATCAATATTGATTTTAAGTACAATTTCATGGCCTTTTGCCACCGCGATCTCTTCAATGGCATGTCCCATTTTACCATATCCGATTAATGCAATTTTCATGAGCGCTTAATTTTTTTTGTTTATAGGATACCTAAGAGCCTTTGCTAATCTAAATTTTCTACTTAAAAGAAAAACTCAAACCAATACCCGGTATTCTCGCATACTGAAAATACACCGGACGCACTTTCATGCTAAGGTCATCACTTACATCAAACCCATGCAAATGCCCAAAGACGGTCGCATCTGCGATCTGTAATCCCCAGCCAAGCACTGCAGCAACGATAGAGTAGTCCCGATATTGGCGAAAAGTATTTCTGTAGTTCTGAACAGTAGAAAGAAAATTGGTAACGTAGTTTCCCCCTACTTCCTTATACCGGTTATAGGCATCCTGGAATTTCTGATCGATTTGTGCAAATTTAGTGGGGTCCAATTTCCCTTTACCACCTGAAACGACAGGCATTTCCTCAAACACCACGCTATAGGCCTGCCTGGCCGCGTTATATTCTTTACTATTGTCTATAAAAAGATAGATCGGAATCCCAACCGCAGCCACCGCCAGCGGCACTTTCCAATATTCATGGTTATATGCCTGCCCCCATCCCGGTAAAATCAGGGACCGGATCGTAGCGCCTTTAGGTGTATGCTCTTTACTTCCGGGGAGTCTCAAGGAAAACGGCTTCAGTGCTTGCTGTAAGGTACTGTCCGGTTTTACACCCGAAGTATCTACCCTGGCAGTATCTTGTATTACAGATGATAATGGCGTTGTTGACGGTGCAGCAGATGCCGGTGCTGTTGTTACAGGCAATGCTTCATTCTTATTTTTTGGGAACGTATCAACGACGCTTTTGTTTGCAGCAGTGTCTACCGCCTGCGCGCAGGCACTTATAATAAAACCAAACGTGAAATATGTGGCAATAAGAAAAATCAGGAGTATGAATCTCGTATTTACCTCTGTTCCTGGCTTCTCCTTAACTACGGCCGGTGTATGCCCCGGTGTATGAAAAAAGTAAAATGGTGAATTTTGCTGCATCACAAATCTTTATCCCACTTGAACATTCATCGTGTCTAGTAGTTTGTTCAATTCCTGCAAAGAATAATATTCAATAAGTATACTGCCATTGCCTTTTTTACTATGCGCCAGCTTTACTTTGGTTCCAAAATGAGAAGCCAGCTGGTCCTGTATCTTTTTATAGGCAGGAGGCAGGCTGCTGGTCGCAGACGCCTTCGGCTTATCTATACCGCTACCTTCATTTTGCATCTGCCGGACCAATGCTTCAGTTTGCCGTACGCTCAGTCCTTTTTCTTTAATTTCTTTAAAAGCATAGAGTTGCTTGTCTACCAGATCAAGGCTGATCAGCGCACGTGCATGTCCCATGCTGATGATTCCAAACCTAACGGCTAGCTGTACATCAGGCGGTAATTTCAGTAGACGAATGTAGTTAGCGACTGTACTTCTTTCTTTACCCATACGTTCGGCAACCTGTTCCTGTGTATAGCCCAACTCATCCATCATACGCTGATAGCTCAGGCTAATTTCAATAGCGTTAAGATCTTCACGCTGCAGGTTTTCCAAAAGCGCCAATTCAAGAATTTCTCCGTCATCGGCATTTCTGATATAGACCGGCACATCTTTAAGACCGGCGATCTTGGCCGCTCTGAACCTTCTTTCTCCTGCAATCAACCTGTATTTACCGGAAGACAACTTGCTGACAGTTAACGGCTGAATGATATCATGAATGGTAATAGAGGCAGCCAATTCCTGAAGCGCCTTTTCATCGAAATCATTTCTGGGGTTCCTGGGATTGACTTCGATTTCCCCTACAGGAATTCTGAGCGAGGTGGTGGCTTCTTCCACCACCTTAGGATTTAGGTTACCAGAAGTTGTCTTGAGGTCCGCATGAATATTATCCAGCAAAGAACGAATACCCTTACCCAAAGCCTCTTTTCCCTGTTTGGGCTTAGTTTTTGTATTTGTATTCAAGTTTAGACCTGTTTTTGATTTCGATGTTGCCATACCTAATAATAGTTGTTATGTTCCGTTTTCAGGTGCTTTCCAGGTTATCTTACAGCAAAACCGCCGATGGCGGTCCGGTGCTGCAGAACTGCTGATCTAAGCCCATACCTTATTTAATAATCTTTTTCTTTTGGGGTATTTTGGTCATGTTGTTTTTCTGCAATACCTCTTTGGCCAGATTCAGGTAATTAATGGCCCCCTTAGAGTCAGAATCATATAATACGACCGGCTTACCGAAGCTGGGTGCTTCGCTCAACCTCGTATTTCTATGAATGATCGTATCAAACACCAATTCATCAAAATGCCTGCGCACTTCACTGACCACCTGATTGCTGAGCCGGAGTCTTCCATCATACATGGTCATCAGAATACCCTCGATTTCAAGATCAGGATTCAGCCGGTTCTGTACGATCTTAATGGTATTCAGAAGCTTACCTAAGCCTTCCAGGGCAAAGAACTCACACTGAACCGGCACTACTACACTGTTAGCGGCCACCAGAGAATTTACAGTAATCAGGCCCAGAGAAGGTGAACAGTCAATAATGATAAAATCATAATCATCGGCCACGGGTTCCAATACCTTTTTAAGCACATTCTCCCTGTTAGGTGAGTTGATCATCTCGATTTCTGCGCCAACCAGATCGATATGAGAGGGGATCAGATCCAAAAAAGGAACATCGCTTTTGAGGATTACCTCGCTGGCTGGCGTCTCATTTACCATCACGTCATACAGACTGGTGGTAATATTATGTAAATCAAAGCCAATACCAGTTGTACTATTAGCCTGAGGGTCCGCATCAATTAATAATGTCTTGAATTCCAGCACAGCAAAGCTGGCTGCTAGGTTTATAGCGGTGGTGGTTTTCCCCACACCGCCTTTTTGATTGGCTACGCCAATGATTCTTGCCATATATTATAAAAATAAATTTATCCGTTCAAAGATAGTATTTCAATCGGGAAGTTAAAGAATCTATTTGATGATTTTAATAAGTAAAATTGGGTGTTCCACGTGGCAATCCAGCTTCGTGGAACAGTCTAAATGTCAATTGTTGTCCCTGCCTCGGGTAACAACAGGGTTTTGCCCGCTTTCTCGAATAAAGCCTTGGCGGCGGCAGCGTCTATTTTAATGATATCAAATGTATTATAATGGATGCCCACTATTTTGTTACATTTAATAAAATCAGCGGCGATCACCGCATCGGCTGCACTCATCGTGTAGTTGCTGCCAATAGGCAGTAATGCAAAATCAAGCGTAGACCAGTAAGGGATAAGCTGCATATCCATCGTAAGGGCGGTATCGCCCGCTGCATAAAAATTGCCCTCTGGCGTGTTAATGACAAAACCTAAGGGATTCCCCCCGTAAGTTCCGTCTGGCAACCCGGAAGAATGGATGGCGTTCACTGCTCTGAGTTCCCCAAACTCAAAATCAACAAAACCGCCTTGATTTAAGGGATGTACATTTTCTATTCCTTTGGCATTCAACCAATCCGCGATTTCTGCCCCGGCAATAACCTTCGCGCCGGTTCTTTTGGCAATCGCAATGAGGTCAGAAACATGATCTCCGTGACCATGGGTCACCAGAATATAATCTGCCTTCAAATCATCCGGATTTATACCCTTAGCAGCGGGGTTTCCTGTAATATAAGGATCAAAAAGAATATGTTTATTATTAATTACCACTGAAAAACTGGCGTGGCCATAATAGGTGAGTTGCATATGATTGAATTTTACTGATTATCTGATCACTCAGGTTAGCAAATATAATTTTTGTAGGTGATTTCGCCGAATGTTTCACAATGTTTCACAGAACATTTACCGAAAAGAAGGATTATAACATTTCAAACTTGCCTTTTCTGCGCTTAAGCCATTAAATTTGATAGACCAACAAGGGAAATATACCCTTTTTAAATGCGCAAAATGTATAGATTTTTACATGTCAGGATAATCCTGGCCCTTCTTATCATATTAGTTGACACCTATCTGTATTTTGTATTACGTTTTATTACGCAGAACTATGGCCCAAAAACGCGGCTTACCATATTTTCCATTCATTGGGGTATTAGTTTTCTAAGTATTGTCAGTCTGTTTTTTCTGGGAGCGGTAGAAGAAACCATTCGGCGTTACCTGATTACCGTTCTTGTTGGTATTCTGGTTGCAAAGCTGCTGACCCTGGTCATTTTACTTATCGACGAAACCCGTCGGGGGTTGTTTTGGACGGTTCGCCGGCTCGCACCTGCTAAATCAGAAGCAGCCAGAGAATTACAGGAAAAAATCCCGCGCTCAACCTTTCTGGTCTGGCTGGGGATGGTCTTGGGCGGTGGCTTTCTGGGCGTCTTTATGTATGGTATGACCAATAAGTATAATTACCGGGTCAGACGGGTCAGACTTCGCTTTAAAAATTTTCCCGAAGCATTTAAAGGTCTCAAGATCATTCAGCTAAGTGATATCCACAGCGGCAGCTTTGCGAATAAACCGGCTGTTTCACGCGGAGTGGAAATGGTGCTCCGCGAAAAACCGGACATGATCCTCTTTACAGGAGATCTGGTCAACGACAAGGCTACGGAGATGGATAACTATAAGGATCTGTTTAGCCGGCTGAAGGCACCTATGGGCGTATATAGTACACTGGGCAATCATGATTACGGTGATTATGCCCATTGGGATTCTGCGGCGGAAAAAGCAGCTAATCTTGAAGATCTGAAGCAAGTCCATGCCCATATGGGTTGGCGGCTGATGATGAATGAAAATAAGATCTTTGAAAAAGACGGCCAAAAGCTGGCATTGATCGGCATTGAAAACTGGGGAGCTAAGGGACATTTTCCTAAATACGGCCGGTTGGATCTTGCCTATAGGGGTACAGAAGATATCCCCTTTAAAATACTGATGAGTCATGACCCGAGCCATTGGGATGCAGAAGTCCGGCCAAAGTATGGACGAATAGACTTGATGTTGGCTGGACACACCCATGGTATGCAGTTTGGCGTAGAACTTCCACATTTAAAATGGAGCCCCATTCAGTATATGTATAAACAATGGGCAGGCCTTTATCAGGAAGGTGATCAATACCTTTATGTCAATCGAGGCTATGGATTTTTGGGCTACCCCGGCAGAGTAGGTATTCTCCCCGAAATCACGGTGCTTGAATTTGCCTAGATAACTCCAAATAAAAAAATAGTCCTAATTTTAACGACTAAAGCAAGTAATAACTAAAAACAGACCCATGATGAAAAAGTACGCATTGATTGGGAATTGGACCCTTTCTCTACTAATGGCATTATTTTTTGTTGGCACCTCCGGTAAAAGCCAGGCACAGCAATCCAAAGCTGCCGCCCCTGCTTCCGCCGATGAAATTATGACAGCAGCGAAAGCCAGAGCCGCAGCTGAAAACAAGAATGTCCTGGTCATTTTCCATGCCTCCTGGTGTGGCTGGTGTAAAAAAATGGATGCTTCTATTCAAGACCCAGGCTGTAAGGATTATTTTGATAAAAACTTTGTTATTGAACATCTGACAGTTATGGAGAACGGCGCCAATGTTGCCCTGGAAAATCCGGGCGCCCAGAAAATGCTGGAAGAATATGGTGGTGGAGAGTCAGGTATTCCTTACTGGCTGATCTTTTCCCCCGACGGCAAGCTTCTGGCAGACTCCAAATTCCACACGGATGATCCGAATAATAAAGCCAATGGGCAAAACATGGGATGTCCCGCACAACCATCGGAAGTCGATTATTTTATCAGCGTATTAAAAAAGACCTCGCAGATGTCGGATAAGGAGGCAGCTTCTGTCAGGGCCCGCTTTTTAAAGAATGCGCCGCACAAATAATATAACCGGCTGCACAATAAGCCGGCTAAAAGATCCTACCTTTGCAATGCTATAAACCCGCGCTATCGCGGCATGATTTACATGTCGAGGAAAGTCCGGACAGCATAGGGCAGCTTACCGGTGAAATGCCGGGGGTCAGTAAACTGATCACAGCCAGCACCACAGAAAATAACCGCCTGGATTCAGGTAAGGGTGAAAACGTATGGTAAGAGCGTACGGGCAGGGTTAGTAATAGCCCTGCGGGGTAAGCCTTAAGCGCTGCAATGTCACATATAGTCGGGGTTGAGAGCGGCCCGTTCGATGCCTTGTTTTTGTAACGAGGCAACCCGATGGGGTAGACAGCTACACCAAAGCAGTAATGCTTTGGGCAGATAAATGATAGTGTAGAAACAGAATCCGGCTTACGAGGTTTATAGTATTTTTTACAATGAGGTTAAAAAGAGGGCGCCCTGGAGCGAGGCTTCCTCTTTTTTTGCATTACCGATCTACATGCAATGTTTCTCAATTCCTATACTTCTCCTTATCATCGGAGGTGATCTCTCTAATTACCCTACATGGGTTGCCAGCGGCCAGCACTCCAGATGGAATATCTTTGGTGATGACGCTGCCGGCGCCGATCACTGCACCATCACCGATGGTGACTCCGGGCAATACAGCCACTTGCGCGCCGATCCAGACGTCATTACCAACACGGATGGGGTGTCCGAATTCCAGCCCGCTGTTCCGCTGCAGTTTGTCCAACGGGTGGCCGGCTGTATAAAAACCGCAGTTCGGGGCAACAAATACGTGGTCACCAAAACTGACTTTTGCACAGTCCAGTATGACAAGGTTCACGTTTGAGTAAAAATAATCCCCAATCTCTATATTATAGCCGTAATCACAGTAAAAAGGCTGTTCGATTACCGGGGCCGAACCTAGTTTGCCAAGCAACTGATACAGAATATTTAACCGTTTCTCTTTATCAAGCGGCGGTGTTTGATTATAATTAAAACAAAGCTGCTTTGCCCGCAGGAGCTCAGATTGTAACTGGAGATCCAATCCCGCATTATAGAGTTTCCCTGCGGCCAACTTCTGTTTTTCCGTTTCCCCAACTTTCTTGCTTTCCATATCCGCTTTTTTTGTGACGACTAAATGCAAAATGATCAGACCAGGAAGTTAAACAGCGTATCATCCTTATTGAGCTCTGTATAATTGATATTATGTTCCTGCATTCTTTGGATAAGGGGTACATAATCTTCCTTATTCAATAGCTCAATGCCCACAAGTGCCGTGCCGTGCTCTTTATTGGTCTTATGCAGATACTCAAATCGGGCAATATCATCGGTCGGGCCCAGCACCAGATTCAGGAATTCTCTAAGTGCACCTGGTCGCTGAGAGAACCCTATCAGAAAATAATGCTTCAGGCCTTCATATTGTAAAGAAAGTTCTTTGATTTCCGGCATACGATCGATATCATTGTTACTGCCACTGACAATACATACGACTTTCTTGCCCTTAATTTCTTCTTTAAAATCTTCTAGCGCCGCGATCGATAAAGCACCGGCTGGCTCAGCCACAATCGCATCTCTGTTGTAAAGATCCAGAATGGTAGAACAGATCCTCCCTTCCGGCACAAGTGTGGGTTTTCCTTTAATCTCCTGAAAGGCTATCAGGTTTAGATCACCGATCCGCTTAACAGCAGCACCGTCAACAAAGCGGTTAATTGTATCCAGAGTTACGGGTTCGCCTGCCTGAAGCGCAGCAGTCATTGAAGCCGCTCCTTCAGGCTCAGCGCCAATGATTTTGGTTTCCGGAGAATGTTCTTTAAAATATAACCCCACACCACCTGCCAGTCCGCCTCCGCCAACAGGCACAAATACATAATCAATATCCTGGAGATCTTCCAGGATCTCTATAGCGACTGTTCCCTGACCCTCAATGATTTTTTCATGATTAAAAGGCGGAATAAAGGTCATATGATGTTCCTGGGTATATATTCTGGCGGCTGCGGCACAGTCATCAAAAGTATCTCCTGTAAGAATAATCTCAAGGTCTGGTCCGCCGAACATTCTTGTCTGTGTAATTTTTTGTTTAGGAGTGATGCTGGGCATAAAAACCACTCCTTTAATTTTTAGCGTGTTACAGCTAAAAGCAAAGCCCTGTGCATGGTTACCCGCACTGGCGCAAACCACTCCCTGGGCTCGTATTTCTTCGGGCAGCGTGCTAATCATATTGTAGGCACCACGAATCTTATAGGAACGTACTCTTTGCAGATCTTCTCTTTTCAGATATACCTGACAATCATATATTTTGGACAGACCTTCATTTAGCTGTAATGGCGTTCTGTTGACAACAGACTTTAATCTGGCGGCTGCCCCTTCAAAATCAATTTGCATTATATTTTACATTAAATATGTTCTGCTTCTTTTATCGCAAATAGTCGTATGGCTTTCTGCTTTCGTTCTGGCAATAATACATTCAGTGTGTTGCCAGTTCTTATAATCAAAAAAGGCTGCCGTCATTGAAATCAATATAATATTTGATCTGTCGGGCAGCCTTTCTATGATAAACTATTAATTAGCCATTAGTTATTTTCAGGCCTCAGACTTCTTACGGTCTTACCAGCCTGCCATAATTCACTTTCACGCAGTTCTTTTAATTCTGCATCCAGTTTCTCACGATAATCTTTCTGACTGTTGGAATCAATAGAACGCTGGGATTCTTTACCAGTTGCAACGCTCTCATATAGATCATTGAATACGGGCAAAGTAGCATCGCGGAACTTTTTCCACCAATCCAAAGCACCACGTTGAGCCGTAGTAGAACAGTTGGCATACATCCAGTCCATGCCGTTTTCTGCGACTAATGGCATCAGAGATTGCGTTAACTCTTCTACAGTTTCATTGAAGGCTTCCGAAGGCATATGGCCTTTTTCGCGCAGTACCTGATACTGTGCAGCAAAAATACCCTGGATACAGCCCATGAGTGTGCCTCTTTCTCCGGTAAGATCGCTTAATACTTCTTTTTTGAAATCTGTTTCAAACAAGTATCCACTTCCTACTGCGATCCCCAATGCGATCACTCTTTCATAGGCTTTACCGGTGGCGTCCTGATAAATGGCATAGGAGCTGTTCAATCCGCGGCCTTGCAGGAACATACGGCGCAGTGAAGTACCGGATCCTTTAGGCGCTACCAGAAATACATCTACATCAGCCGGTGGAACAATACCGGTCTGCTCATTGAAAGTAATGCCAAAGCCGTGAGAGAAATATAAGGCTTTGCCTGCAGTCAGGTGTTTTTTTACAGTAGGCCACAGTTCGATCTGGGCAGCATCACTTAACAAATAACAGATAATAGTTCCTTTTTCGAGTGCAGTCTCAATATCAAAAAGGGTCTCACCAGGAACAAATCCATCAGCCACAGCTTTATCCCAGCTTTTAGAGTCTTTTCTCTGACCGACGATTACGTTGATACCATTATCTCTTTGATTCAGTGCCTGGCCAGGACCTTGTACTCCATAACCGATAACGGCTACTGTTTCATTTTTCAGCACCTCTTGCGCTTTCGCCAGAGGAAATTCTTCGCGGGTTACCACATTTTCTTCAACACCGCCAAAGTTCAATTTTGCCATTGTTTCTAGTTTTTTGTTTTTTTCTGATCTAATTTTTGTTTCGAAAAATTTTTGTTTACCCGTCACTGGGCTCATCCCTTAATTGGAGCCTTTATTTACGCGGTTATACGTCCGACATTGTTTAATTTAAAGATATCTTGCTTTCGCTCTGTTCTTTTTTAACCTTCCCGGCATTTAATATCACTGCCTTCTGCGCCTTAGCAATTCCCAGGTGCAGATTTTCATGGGCCAGGCAGCAATTCAGTGTATTTTCAATACTATCCATCGGAATCTGATACGTATCCGTCGCGAATGGAAACAGCTCTGTAAACACGCCGGCATGGATATCAGTCTCAATCTGATCCAGACTGCTGACCAAGAATTTTTTAATCTCCTCCACCTCCTCAGCCGTGGCTTCCACTTCCGGACGACTCCCTTTTCCAAAACGACCAGGAAACGGCAATTCCGTCTCAGGCTTAACCTGACTGCGAATATAGCAAAGTCCGGGTGTACTTACTGCTATATGTCCCAGATTCCAGATAATATTGTTATTAAAGCCTTCAGGAATCTGATTGAGCTGCCCTAACGAAAGGTCATCCATCATCCCGAGAAATAACTGTCTGGTTTTCCGTAGATAAGCAAGTGTTATATCTGTTTGCATAGGTCTGATTTATTTTTTTACATGGTGAACACGTCATCTCTTTTATCCAGGTACTCATTCTCAATGACTTCCTGAGAAGGTTCGTGTTGTTCAAATTCTTTTAATTTAGCATGGAATCCTTCACTATCCTTAATAATGGCAACCCGGGCGCTACGCACGAACTCAATGAGGCCATAAGGTGCCAACGCATTCAGCAGGCCTTCGGTTTCTTCCCGGTGACCAACCGTCTCAAAAACCGTATAGTCGCTGCGTATGGCAACTGCCTGTGCGCCGTATTCACGAAGCAGCCGTTCTACTTTAGCTTTTTCAGAGATCACATTGGTAGGAACCTTATACATGGCCAGTTCCTGCCAGACAATATCTTCATTGACATTGTAGTACGATTTAAGCACCTCAACCTGCTTTTCTATCTGTCGGTTGAGTTTACTGACAACGTCCTCCACTTCTGTAATGACAATGGTAAAGCGTGAGATACCTTCAATCTCAGTGGGAGAGACATTCAGGCTTTCTACATTAATCTTACGCCTGGAAAACATAATGGCAATGCGATTGAGCAGGCCGATCTGGTTTTCCGTAAACACAGAAATTGTAAATTCTTTTTTCTGATGTGGAGCACTGCTGCTGTCTGCGGCCGGTGCATATTTGATGGATGCTTGATTTTTCATTGTTTTCTTTTTTATGAGCAGCATGCGAGCTGTTTTGATGCTGCTTTCTTACAAATCTTTATTGCCTGCAGTTATTTTAAGCGAATTTCACTTACACTGCATCCTTGTGGAACCATCGGGAATACATTATTTTCTTTACCCACCATTACTTCCAGAACATATGCCCCTTTGTGATCCAGCATTTCTTTGAGTGCCGTGCGCAGATCGGCACGCTGATCAATACTCCTGCCGGCAATACCGTAACCTTCCGCTACTTTGACAAAATCCGGAGAAGTAATATTTACAAAAGAGTATCGTTTATCGTTAAAGAGTTGTTGCCACTGACGCACCATTCCCAGAAAATGATTATTCAATATCAGCGTCTTAACATCCGCTCCAAACTGCATAATTGTTCCAAATTCCTGGATGGTCATCTGCAGGCCACCGTCGCCGCATATAGCGACAACAGTCCTGTCTGGTGCACCATATTTGGCTCCGATCGCTGCCGGCAGACCAAAGCCCATGGTACCCAGGCCGCCGGAAGTTATATTGCTGCGAGACTGCTTGAAATCAGCATAACGACAGGCCACCATCTGATGCTGTCCAACGTCAGTAACAATAATGGCTTCACCACCAGTCAGTTCATTGAGTACTTTGATCACTTCGCCCATCGACATCACGTCTCCTGCGGGATTTAATTCAGGCTCGATGACTTCTTTAATTTCCTGCTGTTCCAGTTCACGAAATTTGGCCAACCACTGCCTGTGGTCTTTTTCTTCCAGAAGTGCCGTAATCATTGGCAGGGTTTCTTTACAATCGCCCCAAACCGGAACTGTGCTCTGTACGTTTTTATCAATCTCTGCCGGATCAATATCGAGGTGAACGATTTTTGCCTGTTTGGCATATTTATCCAGGCGTCCGGTAACCCGGTCGTCAAAACGCATGCCTACAGCGATCAACACATCACACTCGTTGGTCAGTACATTGGGCGCATAGTTTCCATGCATGCCCAACATGCCAACATTGAGGTAATGATCAGATGGAATCGCACTTTCTCCCAGAATAGTCCAGGCGGCAGGCAGGCCCGTTTTTTCAATAAAAGCCTTAAATTCTTTTTCTGCTTCTCCCAGAATCACGCCTTGACCGAATAGAACAAAAGGCTTCTTTGCCTCATTGATCAGCCTGGCAGCCTGTTCTATATAGGATTTGCGTACTTTAGGTGCAGGACGGTAACTACGGATATGGTTACAAGGCTCATAACCTGCGTATTCAAACTTTTGGATCTGTGCATTTTTTGTAATGTCAATCAGTACCGGACCGGGTCTGCCAGTTCGGGCAATATGAAAGGCCTTGGCAAGCACACCGGGAATCTCAGTTGCATCCGTTACCTGATAATTCCATTTTGTAACCGGCGCCGTAATATTCACGACATCTGTTTCCTGAAAGGCATCCGTACCCAACAAGTGTGCAAATACCTGTCCTGTAATACATACCAGTGGAGTGCTGTCGATCATCGCATCGGCGATACCTGTGATCAGATTCGTTGCACCCGGACCGCTTGTTGCAAAGACCACCCCCACTTTACCAGAACTGCGGGCATAGCCCTGCGCGGCGTGTATGCCACCCTGCTCGTGGCGTACCAGTATATGCTCCAGCTTGTCATGATAGTCATATAAGGCGTCATAGATGGGCATAATCGCTCCACCCGGATAGCCAAATATTGTTGTTACCCCTTCAACAAGCAATCCTTCCAGCAGCGCCTGACTGCCGTTAAGTGTTGTGGATTTTTCCGTCTGGGGTGCGGCGGCTTCTTTTACATCAAGCGTATCCATTTGAGTCTTTTTTATGTATGATAAATGATTTGTTTCTATTTATTGTCTCTTTTAAGATCCTCCTCCAGCTCATCAGTTACACAACCATATGCAGCGGAGGCCACAGTATTAGCGTATTTATACAACACCCCTGAAGAGACCTTTAAAGGTGGTTGTTTCCATGCTTTGCGTCGACGCTCAATCTCCTCTTCAGCGACTTTTAATACAATTTTATTATTCACCGCATCAATTTCAATAATATCATCATCTTCTACAAGAGCGATCAGACCGCCTTTATGGGCTTCGGGCGTAATATGCCCTACGACAAATCCGTGCGTACCGCCACTGAAACGACCGTCTGTTATCAGTGCCACTGATTTACCCAGACCAGCACCGATAATTGCGCCCGTCGGCTTCAGCATTTCAGGCATGCCAGGAGCACCTACCGGTCCACTGTAACGGATGACCACTACATCACCTGCATGTACTCTTTTAGAGGCAAGGCCTTCAATCAAATGAGCTTCACCGTCAAATACCCTGGCGGTACCTTCAAATCTTTCACCTTCCTTACCGGTGATCTTGGCCACACTGCCATCTTCTGCCAGGTTACCATAGAGTATTTGTAAGTGCCCTGTAGCTTTGATCGGATTGTCCAAAGAATGGATAATATCCTGTTTTTCAAAATCCAGATCCGGCGCGTCAGCCAGGTTCTCTGCAACCGTCTTACCGGTAACAGTCAGACAGTCACCGTGTAACAATCCTTTAGAAAGCAGATACTTCATCACCGCAGGTGTTCCGCCATACTGGTGCAGATCTTCCATCAGGTATTTACCGCTGGGTTTAAAGTCAGCCAGCATAGGTACTTTATCACTGATCAGCTGAAAATCGTCTTGCGTCAAAGGTACTTTAGCCGTTCTGGCAATAGCGATCATATGTAGGACCGCATTGGTGCTGCCGCCCAGTGCCATAATAACGGTCATGGCATTTTCAAAGGCCTTACGCGTCATAATATCGGAAGGCTTAATATCTTTTTCCAGCAGCAGCCGGATAGCAGCGCCAGCAGCTTCACATTCTTTTTTCTTTTCTTCACTCAATGCAGGATTAGAGGAAGAGTAGGGCAGGCTCATACCCAGTGCCTCAATGGCGCTGGCCATCGTATTAGCGGTATACATGCCCCCACAGGCACCTGCACCCGGACAAGCATGTTGGACAATTCCTTTAAAATCTGCTTCATCCAGATTACCGGCAATTTTCTGACCCAAGGCTTCAAATGCAGAAACGATATTTAAATCTTCACCTTTATAGTGCCCCGGCGCAATCGTTCCACCGTAAAGCATCAGAGACGGCCGGTTCAGCCTGGCCATTGCCATTATAGAGCCTGGCATGTTCTTATCACATCCAGGGATGGTAATAAGGCCGTCATAATACTGTGCCCCTGCATTCGTCTCAATACTATCGGCGATAACATCACGGCTAACCAGACTATAGCGCATGCCATCTGTTCCATTGGCCATTCCATCACTAACCCCGATGGTATAAAACCGCAGCCCGACAAGGCCGGAAGCATTTACACTCTCCCTGACGTCTGTTGCTAAATCATTTAAATGCATATTACAGGGATTACCATCCCATCCCATGGCAGCGATACCGACTTGCGCTTTGTCTAAGTCTTCATCTTTCATACCAATGGCATAGTACATCGCCTGGGCACCAGGTTGCGTTTCATCCTGGGTAAGGTTTTTAGAATATTTATTGAGATTTGGCTCCATTTTTTAATGCTTTACAACTTTTTTGAATAATATATTTTACGTGAATATGCTTAACGCTGTTATCAAACCCGGCCTGAAAGAAAAAACCACCTCCTGATAGGGAAGTGGTTTTCAATATTTTATTTTGCTCGTGTGTCACAAAACAAATCCATTACCACTTCCTCGGAAAAAGGAAATAATGACGACCACCACAATAATGACATTATTTAGGGCGATGACCGGGATTATATTTTTTACACTTGTTTTCAACAGATAATAACGTTATAACGGTAACGTGAAACAAATGTAGAAAAAAAATCAAAACAAAGAACAATGCTGAAAAAATATTTTTCCCAGCGTTGATTATCTGAACTTAGATAATCGTAGATTTACCTAATTCAACAGATTTCTTATTGACATCTGCTGGAATTTTCTGTTCGATAAAATCTTTGATCAAATCTCCGATCACGCTGGTACCATAATTATTGACGGCGTCAATATCCTGGCTTACAAATCCCTGGGCCAATGTCCAGGCGACAGCGTTTCTGACCAGCGCCGCTTCCTCATTCATGCCAAAATGTTCCAGCATCATAGCCGCACTAAGTATGGAGCCAATAGGATTAGCGATATCTTTGCCCGCGGCCTGTGGATAAGAACCATGAATCGGTTCAAATAAAACAGTGCCGGTTCCTACAGAAGAAGAAGGCAACAGTCCCAGGGAACCACTCAGTACGCTGGCCTCATCACTGATAATATCACCGAACATATTCTCCGTCAGCACGACATCGAACTGCTTGGGATTGACAATGATCTGCATTGAAGCATTGTCAACAAACATATAATCTACTTTGATGTCCGGATAAGACGGTGCGATATCCTGCACCACTTTACGCCAAAGGCGCGAAGTTTCCAGTACATTGGCTTTATCAACCAGTGTCAGTTTCTTCCTGCGCTCTGGCCGACCGGCATACTGGAAAGCCAGGTGAGCGATCCGCTCAATTTCGGGTTTAGTATAGCTGCACAGATCAGAAGCTTCTGTTTTCTCTTCGTTTACCTTTTTCTCTCCAAAATAAATACCGCCGGTAAGTTCTCTAAAGATCACAAAGTCCACACCCTCCATTTTCTCCGGCTTCAGGGGAGACAGATGATTGAGCGCAGGGTAGGTGATCACAGGGCGGATATTGGCATATAACTGTAAAGACTTCCGTAACTTTAACAGACCTTGCTCTGGGCGTACTTTGGCCGAGGGGTCATTGTCATATTTAGGATGTCCTATGGCGCCAAAGAGCACCGCATCACTTTTCAGGGCGGATTCAATGGTTGCGTCCGGCAGGGGATTGCCTGTCTCATCGATGGCGACAGCACCCATTAACTGATAATCATAGGTAAACTCATGACCAAACTGCTCGCCAACAGCGTTTAAAATCTTGATAGATTGTTCCGTCACTTCCGGTCCTATGCCATCACCCAGAATAACCGTAATATTCTTTTTCATTATTGATATTTTTAAATTCTGTTCTTTTAATTAAATTTTATTATGTTGATCAGGTTGCTGCCAGCATTTGCTGTTCCTTTAAAGCCTGAGTCGTTCTGTTCGCTTCATATATCCTATACCCACCTTTACCATCTCCCTGCAGTTCCATAACCTGTGATACAACGGATGGAATCTCACTGGCATAGTGGCTGATATAAATCAATGTCGCCCCAGTCCTTAGACAATAGTCCTCCACCAGCCGTACGAAGGCCTCCGTTTGCCACTGATCCAGCCCCTGACAGGGTTCATCCAGGATCAGTAATGGCGGGCTCTTGATAAAGGCGCGTAACAGCATAATCAATCGCTGTTGGCCTGTTGATATCTGGGAAAGCTTTTTATCCCGGATAGCAGTGAGATCAAGGGTCTTTAACCAGGCATCTACCTGATTTGTCTCTTGCTCATTTAATTTTCTGTACAACCCCATCGTGTCACAATACCCACTGGCAACCGCAGAAAAACAAGAAATGTTCTTATCAAAGAAAGCATGTAACTCCGGTGATACATAACCCATCCGCTTTTTAATATCCCAAATACTTTCACCCGTGCCTCTTCTTTTATCAAATAGATAAATCTGATTGGCATAAGCCTTAGGGTTATCACCGTATACCAGGCTAAGCAAAGTTGATTTTCCGGCACCATTAGGTCCTTTGAGCAACCATCGTTCTGCTGGCTTCACTGTCCAGTTCAGTTTTTCAAAGATTATTTTATCAGAATAGCTGATATGCAGGTCCACCATTTTAACGATGGCCTGTGGCGCTTCTGCCTTCCTGTCTGCTCTTTGCAGGGTGAGCGGGGCAAGATCATAGTTGGCGACCTCAGGCTGAAAGCCTGGTTCATAGCCGGTGATCTCACCAAAATACACCACATTACCCTTCTGCAGTTCCAGAATATGTGTCGCTATTTCGGGAAAATGTTCTCTGGCGCCCGTAAGTGTAATGATCTGTATGCCTTTTAGTGCCAATTTTTCCAGCATTTTGTTTAATGCGCCCCTGGCCTGCACATCGAGTCCCACAAAAGGTTCATCCAGTATTACAATCGGCGCAGGACTTAACAACATTTTCACCAGTTGAAAACGTTTATGCTCTCCACTGGAAAGCGTAAGCATCGTCTTATCTGCTAAATAGCCGATATTAAAATCATTTAAATGTTCCTTGATCAGCTCCGGATCATCCTGTATCAACAAAAGCTCCTCCATAACTGTATATGCATCCTCATTATCGAGGCTGTTATAGCGCTGCTGATAGTAGCCATCTACCGTATTACTTCTGTTTTTTATCTCATAGCGCTGATCCACCATCTGATTTTTTTTGCCAGACGCATTTTCATTTAACGGCCTAATTTCTAACAAACCGGTAACAAATAACTTACCTGCCAAAGCCATACCCAGCGAAGTCTTACCCGATCCGGACGGGCCGGTGACAACAAGGTGCGCTCCTGCAGGTAATTCAAGACTGAGATGCTGCAGGCTGAAACCGCCTGGTCTTGTCAGTTTTACTTCGTTTAATATGATGGTTGGTTCGTTCACGCTAACTTCTTTGCTTTTATTCTAAGTCGTCTATAATCTGCCCACCACTGACCGTCTTTAAAATGCGTAGGCCGGAGCTTTTCAACAGCCGCCTGGATCAGTTCTTCTACTGCCGCACCGTCTATTCCCTCAAATAAATACAAGCCAAACATTTCGATCCACTTAGCCATTCCATCCAGGCCGTTGAGTCTGGTCGGTCGTTCAAAATAATGCACCAGCTGCACTTCAAACCCCTGCTGTTCTAAAAGCAGGGTATATTGCGCAACAGAGGGGAAATACCAACTGCCTGGTCTTCTGGCCTCTGCAGAATATCCTGCATCATCCAGGGCATGCATGATGGCCTCGATAATATGGGCCACATTTCTATAACCGCCCATTTCCAGGACAAAACGTCCGCCAGGCACTAAATGTTTGTGAATGCATAGAAGCGCTGCCTCTGGTGGTCTTACCCAATGCAAAGTGGCATTGGAAAAAACAGCGTCGAAAGTACGCCCCAGATCAAAATCCGTCAGATCTGCTACCTGAAAAGAAATGCCAGGATAAGCAGCCTTCGCTTTTTCGATCATGGCAGGGGAGAGGTCTATGCCCGATACGGTTGCCCCCCGGCTGGCAATCTCACTTGCCAGTGTACCGGTACCACACCCCGCGTCCAGAATCTTTTCTCCTGCTGCAGGTGCCAGCAGTGCCACCAAGTCCTGGCCAAAATCTGAGACAAAATGATGCTGCTCATCGTATAAACGGGCATTCCAGCTGATCGTCTCTTCCTGCATAATTAACGATTTAAGGTTTTATAATTAACTGAATGAACTGATTTTACCTGCAATTAATTACGCGCCTGTTCGAAAGCGGTGATTTCATCCCGCATATTGAGCAGGTAATCAATATCGTCGAACCCATTCAGCAGGCAATCCTTTTTATAATGGTTGATATCAAAACTTTCCTTCTCGCCGGTGGCTTCAATGGTAATGGTTTGATTTTCAACGCTCACGGACAGCTCTGTTTTAGGATCGTTTTCTACAGCTATAAATATTTTCTGAAGAAATTCTTCACTTACCGTTACCGGCACCAAAAAGTTGTTCAGGGCATTATTCTTAAATATATCCGCAAAGAAACTACTGACCACAACATCAAAGCCGTAGTCCTTAATGGCCCAGGCAGCATGCTCCCTGGAAGATCCGCATCCAAAATTCTTGGCGGCAACCAGGATCTTACCTGAATAAATCGGGCTATTCAGCACAAAGTCCTTTTTAGGTTGGTCAGGATCATTGTTTTCAAAACGCCAGTCTCTGAAAAGGTTTTCGCCGAAACCTTCACGGCTGGTTGCCTTTAGAAAACGGGCGGGAATGATCTGATCCGTATCAATGTTTTCGAGGTTCAATGGAACCACGGTAGAATTTATATGATTAATTGCTTTACTCATGACTATTTCTGATTAAGGTGCTTAAAAAATTTTGAATGACGGAAATGATTTAAACCAGTTCTCGGACGTCACATACTTTACCGGTTACCGCTGCGGCTGCAGCCATCAACGGGCTTGCCAGCATTGTACGGGCATTAGGCCCTTGACGACCTTCAAAATTTCTATTAGAAGTAGAGATACAATATTTGCCGGCCGGAATCTTATCCTCATTCATACCCAGGCAGGCACTGCATCCTGGCTGACGCAGCTGGAATCCCGCTGCCTCCAGAATCTTATCGATCCCTTCCTGCTTCGCCTGTGCTTCCACTTGCTTGCTTCCTGGAACAACCCAACAGGTCACCCCGGGCGCCTTTTGTTTTCCTTTTACAAAGGCCGCTACCTGACGCAGATCCTCGATGCGGGAATTGGTACAGCTACCGATGAACACATAATCTACAGGATGCCCCATAATATTTTCACCGGCGGCCAACCCCATATATTGAATGGATTTTTCAAATGCAGCTTTATCACGTGGATCAATTTCACTGAGCTCAGGTACATGGCCGGTAACGCCGATACCCATGCCTGGATTGGTACCATAGGTAATCATCGGTTCGATATCCTCTGCTTTAAAGTGATATTCTTTATCAAAGGCCGCATCGTCATCCGAGAACAGCTGCCGCCACTGTGCAAGCTTTTTATCCCAGTCGGCTCCCTCGGGAGCGAACTTACGACCTTTTACATAGGCAAATGTTGTTTCATCAGGAGCGATCATACCACAACGGGCTCCCATCTCAATACTCATATTGCAAATGGTCATACGGGCTTCCATGCTCAACGCCCGGATCGCACTTCCGGCAAACTCCACTGCATAGCCTGTGGCGCCACTGGCTGATATCTGAGATAATATATAAAGAACAATGTCCTTTGAACTCACACCTTTACCCAACTGCCCATCAACAGAGATACGCATGAGTTTAGGTTTACTTTGTAACAGGCACTGTGTAGCCAATACCATTTCTACTTCACTGGTTCCGATACCAAAAGCGATGGAACCAAAGGCTCCATGTGTGCTGGTATGGCTATCCCCGCATACGTACGTGGAACCTGGTTGGGTGATTCCCAGTTCAGGCCCGATCACATGCACAATGCCCTGGAAAGGATGGCCCAGACCATACAGTTCAATACCAAACTTAGCACAATTATCCTTTAAGGTCTGTACCTGAATACGGCTTAATTCTTCCTTAATGGGAAGCTCCTGATGTAAGGTAGGGACATTATGGTCAGCTGTAGCAACAACCTGTTTAGGTCTGAAGACCGGCAATCCTCTTTTTTCCAGGCCTTTAAAAGCCTGTGGGCTAGTCACTTCATGAATAAAATGGCGGTCGATATATAAAACGGAGGGACCGTCTTGGATTTTTTTCACTTCGTGTGTGTCCCAGATTTTATCGAATAATGTTTTCTTGCTCATATCACTTCACTGCTTAAATTATATAGAATGGAATTTGAATAGAATTACAAAATTTTTAAAGCGCACTTGCTAAAGCAGCCAGATCTTCATCCGTCACTTCTTTTTTCTCATCGGCCACAATCAGGAACCTTTCATAGAGAACATCTACCTGGTCCCGAGTAAAGTCATGGCCCAGTTTTTTGAAGCGATATGCCAAAGCACTTCTGCCGCTTCTGGCCGTAAGAACAATTTTTGAAATGTCCGCGCCTACTTCCAGCGGATCAATGATTTCATAGGTAGTCGCCTCCTTCAAGAAACCATCCTGATGTATACCGGAAGAATGGGCAAAAGCGTTGTCGCCCACAATGGCTTTATTGGGCTGCACGGGCATACGCATCGTGTCAGAAACCTGCTTGCTCAAACCATGCAGACGGGTGCTTTCAATATTTGTATACAGGCCCAGTTCCGGATGCTTTTTGATCGCCATAGCCACTTCTTCCAAAGAAGTATTACCGGCTCTCTCTCCGATGCCATTGATGGTACATTCAATCTGACGGGCACCGGCAATCACGCCTGCCAGGGAATTGGCGGTAGCCAGCCCCAGGTCATTATGACAATGACAGGAAATAGTCGCATGCTCAATCCCTTTTACATTGTTTACCAGATAGCCGATCTTTTCCGCATACTGATGCGGCAGGCAAAAACCAGTTGTATCGGGGATATTGACAACAGTAGCCCCGGCTGCAATTACAGCCTCAATCAGCTGTGCCAGAAACTGAATGTCAGCCCGTCCGGCGTCTTCAGCATAAAATTCAACATCCGGCACCAGGTTGCGGGCCAGCTTTACGGCTGCGACAGCACGTTCCACGATCTTCTCGCGGGTGGTATTGAATTTATATTTGATGTGGTTATCAGAAGAACCAATTCCGGTATGAATCCGGGGTCTCCTGGCGGGTTTCAGCGCTTCGGCGGCTACTTCAATATCTTTTTGCACGGCTCTGGTCAGACCGCAGACGGTCGCCTCCTTCACTGCTTTTGCAATCTGCTCAACTGATTGAAAATCACCAGGGCTGGAAATTGGAAAACCTGCTTCAATAATATCTACACCCAGCAATTCGAGCTCAAGTGCCAATTTAACTTTTTCAGTTGTATTGAGTTTACAACCAGGTACTTGTTCGCCATCTCTGAGGGTTGTGTCAAAAATATCAATTTTTTGTCCAGACATAATCTTAGCGTTATTTAATTAATTTGTTTGTTATGTGTATATGTACTTTTAAACAAACAAATGTAAGTTTTTGTGATCGTTTTTCTTTATTTTTCAAATGTATTTAGTGCTTTGTTTACAATCAAATCAAATTATACCGGAATCTACGGTGAAAAACGTAGCTTTGTAGTGCCTAAACCCGCATGTATCAAGGGTTTGGTAAATTGATTATTACTATGCCCAATCGAAGAAATGACGAGCTTTTTCAGCTGGTTAAATCGCTGGAAAAGAGTGAAAAACGCCATTTTAAACTTTTTATCAAGCGATCTTCAGGCGCGGAAGACCTGAAGATCGTGCAGTTGTTTGATGCTTTTGATAAAATGGAGGAATATGACGAAACGGTGCTGCTGCGTAAAAATAAGTCCCTGAAAAAGCAGCAGCTTTCCAATATGAAGGCACATCTGTCCAGACAGATACTCTCGTCACTCAGACTCCTGAAAGATGACAGTAATCTGGAAATGTGGCTCAATGAGCAAATGGCTCATGCCCGTATTCTATACAGCAAGGGACTTTATATCCAGAGTCTGAAAACACTGGAAAAGATCAAGCAGCAGGCTACCCTTTATCATCAGCATGTATCACTATTGCTGGCACTGGAGCTCTCCAAGAAAATTGAGTTATTGCATGTCACCAGAAGTATGCAAGACAGAGCTGAGCAACTCTCTGAAGCGGTCAATCAGGTTACGGGTAAGATCACCCAACAAAATCAGCTATCCAATCTGGCTTTGCAAATGTATGGCTGGTATATTAAAATGGGACATGCCAGAGATCAAAAGGATGTTCTGGCCGTCCAACTGTTCTTTAAGACCAATTTACCCGAAATACAGGAACAGCATTTAACCTTTTATGCTAAAATGCATTATTATCAGGCTCATTGCTGGTATCATTTTATTTTGCAAGACCTGCGCATGTTCTATCGTTATACCCAGAAATGGTTCGATTTATTTATCAAAGAACCTTCTATGCAGGACGTAGAACCTGTTCTTTTTGTAAAGGCCATGCACAACCTGCTCAGTGCACATTTTGACACCAATAATCATGATAAATTCGTAGAGGTATTGCAGGTATTTGAAGCCTTTAGTCAAAAGCCAATAGCCTATAGCAGTGTCAACATTAAAATACAGGTTTTTATGTACCTGTATACAGCAGAGATTAATCGCCATTTTCTGGAAGGCACCTTTACGAAAGGTATTGAACTCATCCCATTGATTGAAGAAAAACTCACTGAATACAAAACCCATCTGGATACGCACCGGGTACTGGTCTTTTATTACAAAATTGCCTGTTTGTATTTTGGCAGTGGCGATAACGGAAGCTGTATTGATTACCTCAATAAGATTATTCATCAAAAATCTGATCTTAGAACTGATCTGCAATGCTATGCCCGGCTGCTGCACTTGATCGCCCATTACGAACTGGGCAATATGGAGCTTCTGGAATATCTGCTGAAATCTGTTTATCGCTATATGGCTAATATGAAAAACCTGAACGTAGTAGAAGAAGCGATATTTGTGTTTCTTAAAAAATCTTTTAAACTATCTCCGGGCCGTATGCTGGCCGCCTTTAAAGCCCTTAAGGAACAACTGGACAAGTTAGAGAAAAACTCACTGGAAACCCGATCGTTCATGTATCTGGATATTCAGTCCTGGTTGGAAAGCAAAATCCGGAAAGTTCCGGTACAGAAGGTATTAAGAGAAAGATATCTGGCCAGCCGCAAAAACAAGGGTATCGCTAAGCCTGCTGTCAGTAAAAAAAGAAGCGCATAAAACAATATCAACTTACTTCCTTAAAGTAAAGTGCTTCGTGGAAGGATTTTAACAATTGCATGCTCTTATTTTGAGCCAATGCTGCCTGAAAACAAAAAAGTACAGCAATGCTGTACTTTTTTGTTGGTTGTGCTATTTATATGGGGCACTTAAGCAAAATTAAAGATGGGCTTTAATTTTCTGATCCAAAACGGATTTAGGAACGGCGCCGATCTGTTTGTCAACGACTTCCCCGTTTTTAATAAAGAGAATAGCAGGAATAGAAGTAATGCCATATTTTACACTGACATCCGGATTATTATCGACATTGAGTTTGCCTACCTTTACCTGTCCTTCATACTCTTTGGCCAGTTCTTCAACAACAGGCCCGATTGCGCGACATGGCCCGCACCATTCTGCCCAAAAATCCACAACGGTTAATTTATCGTTTGCAATCACTTCATTTTGGAAGTTGGCGTCGGTAAATTCTAAAGCCATAACTTTTTAATTTAAGGTTGAATAATTACTAGATTGAAATACAAAGATAACTCCAATTTTGGATTGTAAGCTCTTTTGGCACGAACGCGACATATATTATAACAATTGAGTGACAGAAAGGCATAAATTTCTTCCGGCAGGATCATTGTGTCACTTTTATACCTAATTTTGCCCTCCAAATAGATCAATTATGGCCCAAATAGAATTAATCCGCGCCGGTCAGCATTTTGCCTTTGATTCCATTGATGAGAACGGAATAATCACCAAAATGGACACCAAACCAGAGATGGGAGGTGAAGGATATGGGGCCCGGCCCATGCAATTGCTCCTCAATGCACTCGCAGGCTGCGCCAGTATAGATGTGCTTCAAATCCTTAAAAAGAGAAAACAGCAGATCAGCGATTATAAAGTGACCGTTAATGGAGAACGAGAGGCGGACAAAGAGCCTTCTCTTTGGAAAGAGATCTTCATTACTTTCATGATCGACGGAGACGTGGACAGAGTAAGCGCTAAAAAGGCGATCGATCTTTCTTTGGATAAGTACTGTTCTGTGGCTGCAACGTTACGTGCCGCCGGTGCGACTATCCGTTATGAACTAGTCTTGAACGGGCAATAATCCCTTCATGCGGGCTACAGCCGCCACACACCAACAGCATTTAATCATTATACGCATAATTTTAAATAGTACATGTCAAATAAAAAATTACATCCTGAAACCCAGGCCATCCGTCTGCAGACGCCGACGACCTCCCAACACGAACATGCCGTTCCTGTTTTCCTGACTAGCAGCTTTGTTTTTGACAAAGCCGACGATATGCGGGCAGCTTTTGCCGGTGAAACCGACGATAATATTTACAGCAGATATAGCAATCCCAATGTGGATGAATTTGCCGCAAAAGTTGCGGCCATGGAAAAATGTGAGGCAGGATACGCCGTCGCAAGTGGCATGGCTGCTGTATTCAGTTCTTTTATGGCGCTTTTAAAAGCAGGAGATCACCTGCTTTGTTGCCGTTCTATCTTTGGCGGCACAGTAACAGTCGTTACTAAATTTTTAGATAAATTTGGTATTGAATATACGTTTGTTCCCGCTGATGATGTCAGCAGCTGGGAAAAAGAGATCCGCCCAAATACTAAAATGATCTACCTTGAAACCCCCACCAACCCTCAGTTAGAACTGGTAGATCTGGAAGCGGTTGGCCAGCTGGCCAAAAAGCATGGAGTTATCTTCAATGTTGACAACTGTTTCGCCACGCCGATATTACAAACACCTGTAGATTTTGGCGCAGATATCGTTCTGCACTCTGCTACTAAATGGATGGACGGTCAGGGCCGGGTTCTGGGTGGTGTGGTTGTAGGCAAAAAGGAATTGATCAACGAAATTTACTTATTCTGCCGCAACTCCGGCCCGGCACTTTCAGCATTCAATGCCTGGGTACTTAGCAAGAGTCTGGAAACATTGGCCATTCGTATTGACCGGCATTCGGCTAGCGCTTTACAACTGGCTGAGAAAATGGAAAAACATCCAAAACTGGAATGGGTTAAATATCCTTTCCTGCCCAGCCATCCTCAATACGAAATTGCAAAAAAACAAATGAAAGCAGGAGGGGGTATCGTTTGTTTTGAGATCAAGGGCGGTGTACAGGCAGGAGCCAGATTCATGGACAGCCTGGAGCTTTTATCGCTGACACCCAATTTAGGAGATTCAAGGAGTATTGCTTCTCATCCGGCCAGTACGACGCACTCCAAGCTTACCGATGAAGAAAGGGCAAGGGTGGGTATTACGCCGGGCCTGATCCGGATTTCTGTTGGCCTGGAGCATCCTGATGACATCATTGCTGATATCGAACAGGCGCTCGCTAAAATCTAGTGCAAGAAGATCCGCGCATTTATTTTTATAAAGCATCCGCATTAAAGGCATACTCCAAAAAAAGTATGCCTTTTTCATGGCAGGTTTTTTGTAACAAAGCAGGCAATTATACCATCAAAACAGTATATATGACCAAAAAGCGAACCGCACTTTTTAATTTAACACTGTCCGGTCTGGTTTTAATGTTTTTGTTCATTGGTACGTCATCTGTATCTGCACAGTCAGGTAATGGCATCTGGGGGCTGGATATTTCCCATCATCAGGGAAGTATCAACTGGAAACAGATCGCTGCCAAAGAGCCGGATTTTATCTATTTTAAAGCCACAGAAGGCAGCACCCATAGTGACGCCACCTACGAAGACAACAGAGTCCAGGCACGCAAACATGAAATCGTATCCGGAGCTTACCATTTTTTCTCTTTTACCTCTCCGGGCATTCGTCAGGCTTTACATTTTATTCGGACCGCTAAACTCAGGAAAGGAGATTTACCGCCAGTATTAGATATTGAATGGATTCGCCCTATGCCTTCTGTCAGTGCAGTAGTCCGGGAGGTTACGACATTCTTAACTACAGTTGAGAAAGAGATAGGTGTAAGGCCCGTTATATATACGGATTGTATGCTTTTTAATCAGTATTTAAAAAGCGGCTTACCCAAGGAATATAAGCTCTGGATTGCCAGCTATCAATCTAAACCGGCATGTGACTGTATTTTCTGGCAAAAAAGCAATAATTACAGGATCAACGGTATACAAGGCAATGTCGATTACAATGTATTTATGGGCAGTAAGAGCGAGTTCAAGGCGATCAGGATGGATTAATGATAGGCAGTAAATTAACAGCCGACCACAGATAACGTAAACCAACTGCTCTGGGAGTCAAGTTATAGCTGGTTGCCCAGCTAATCCAAAAACGACTAGGCTTCAGGCCCCTGCACCTCGCTTGAAAAGTGAAATTCAATATCCGGATTATTGGTAATCTCCGTATTAAGGAACCATTCACTCTGGGCAAGATAAACCGGATTGCCATCTTTATCTTCACCGGTATTCTGTTGTTTGAAGCGCATAAAGTCTTCCAGGATTTTTTCATCCTTACAGGTAAGCCAGCAAGCCTTATAAAAAGGAAGGGTTCTAAATTCTACAGAAGCGCCGTACTCCTGTAATAAACGGTATTGGATCACCTCAAATTGAAGATCACCCACACAGCCAATGATCTTTTTCGTGCCACCATACTGGGTAAATAACTGGGCAACGCCCTCATCTGTCAGTTGGGCAATCCCTTTTTCCATCTGCTTGGTTTTCATAGGATCCTTATTGACCAGCTCTTTAAAAATTTCCGGGGAGAAAGAAGGAATACCCGTAAAATAGAATTTCTCACCCTCAGTCAGTGTATCACCTATTTTAAAGTTTCCGGTATCAAAAAGACCCACTACATCGCCCGGATAGGCATCTTCAATGATATCCTTGCTGCGGGCCATAAAGCTATATGGGTTGCTAAACCGGATATCCTTGCCAAGGCGTACATGTTTATAATATTTATTACGCTCAAATCTCCCGCTACAAACCCTTAGAAAAGCAATACGGTCACGATGCTTGGGGTCCAGGTTTGCATGTATCTTAAACACAAAACCACTGAATTTATCTTCTCCTGCGCTGACTTCGCGCAAAGTAGTTGATCTGTTGCGGGGAACGGGCGCAATATCAATAAAAGTATCCAGCATTTCTTTCACGCCGAAGTTATTGACCGCGCTGCCAAAGAATACGGGCGCAACCTGACCGTTCAGATAAGCCTCTGTATCCAGCTCACCATAAACACCATCTATTAACTCGACATCTTCGCGAAGCGTATCCGCGTCTTTGGATCCCAGTTTTTTATCCAGAACCGGATCAGCGAGATCAGCAATTACTACGCTTTCACTATCCGCCTTTGTACCAGGCGTGAACAATACCAGATTCTTCTCCCTAAGGTTATACACCCCTTTAAAGTCCTTACCGCTATTAATGGGGAAGGTCATGGGATGCAGGGTCAGCTTTAACTCTTTTTCAATCTCTTCCAGCAGATCAAAGCGGTTCTTTCCGTCCCGGTCCATTTTATTGATAAATACGATAACTGGTGTATCGCGCATGCGGCAGACTTCGATCAACCTTCTGGTCTGGTCTTCCACACCGTTCACGCTGTCTACGACCAGAACAACACTATCCACAGCCGTCAATGTCCGATAGGTATCTTCCGCAAAGTCTTTATGACCGGGTGTGTCAAGCAAGTTAATCAGAAAATCCTTGTATTCAAAGGTCATCACTGAAGTTGCCACGGAAATACCACGCTGACGCTCGATCTCCATAAAGTCAGATGTCGCGTGTTTTTTTATTTTGTTGCTCTTAACAGCACCAGCGGTTTGAATCGCTCCGCCAAATAACAGGAATTTTTCAGTTAGCGTTGTTTTGCCCGCATCCGGATGGGAGATGATGGCGAAGCTTTTACGCCGGTTAATTTCTTTTTCGTATTTCATCGCTCTGTAAATAGCCCGCAAAGGTAAGGCTATTTTCGCCTTTGACAAAGCCTGAAATCGCGAAAATACGCCATGGACCAGCAGCCGGATCTACTCCATTAACTCACTGAGTTCCAGCCACCTAAGTTCTTTTTCTTCCAATAAAGCGATGATCTCTGCGATTCGTTTGCTGTGAACGCTTAACTGTTCGAATTCAAGATTGCCGTTACCAAGCGCTTCTTCCAAACCCGTCTTTTCGGTTTCCAGTTCGGCGATTTCTTTCTCCAACTGCTCAAATTCCCGTTTTTCTTTATAAGAAGGCTTTTTCATACCTTTTTCATTCTTTACGTCATTGCCCGTCACGGGCACAGATGACGGCTGTTTTTTGGGTTCTTTTGGGTCGCTTAGCAATTTCGCCCTGGCCTCTTCCTGCTTTTGCCAGATCCTATACTGGGAATAGTTACCTGGAAAATCCCGTATCTGCCCGTCTCCTTCAAAAACAAACAGATGATCGACCAGACGGTCCATAAAATACCGGTCATGCGACACGATCAGGATACAGCCTTGATAATCTATCAGGAAATTTTCCAGAACTGAGAGGGTAGGCAGGTCCAGATCATTGGTAGGTTCATCCAGGATGAGAAAATTGGGGTTTCTGAAAAGAATCGTCAGCAATTGAAGCCTCTTTTTTTCGCCTCCGGACAACGATTCAATAAATGTATACTGTTTATCCCCGGGGAATAGAAAAAGTTCAAGGAACTGTGCTGCGGAGAGTGATCCGCCTCCAGCCAGCGGAAAGCTTTCCGCTATGGATTTAACATATTCTATCACCCGTACATTCTCTTTTATTTCCAGTCCCTGCTGGGAGAAATTGCCGAAGACGACGGTTTCTCCAATATTGATCTTGCCGCTATCGGCTGTTTCGATCTGTTGTATTATATTGAGGAGAGTGGACTTACCTGCGCCGTTTTTACCGACAATACCTATTCTTTCCCCTTTGGAGAACGTATAATCAAAACCCTGAATAATTTTTCGGTCCCCATAACTTTTATATACCTTTTTCAGCTCCACAACCTTACCGCCCAGCCTGGTCATTTTTGCCTCGAGTTGCATTTGGTTGTCCTCTATTTTCTGACCGGCTTTTTCTGCTACCTTATAAAAATTGTCTTGCCTGGATTTACTCTTGGTCGTCCTGGCCTTGGGTTGCTTGCGCATCCATTCCAATTCCTTTCTATACGTATTGCGTGCCTTTTCGATACTGGCCTGTTCGCTCTCTACACGGGCTGCCTTTGCTTCCATATAATATTCATAATCACCACGATACACCTGTATATCCGAACGGTCCAATTCCCAGATCTCATCACAGACAGCATCCAGAAAATAACGATCATGGGTGACAAGCAATAATGTCACTTTTTCCTGATTCAGATAATGCTCCAGCCATTCAATCATTTCTACATCCAGATGATTGGTGGGTTCATCCATCATAAGCAGCGTATGCCCGGGTTCAAACCCGATGTCAATCAAAGTTCTGGCAAGTGCCACTCTTTTGCGCTGCCCCCCGCTCAGCGTTGATACCTTCTGGTGGTGCTGCCTGATATTCAGTTTGGCAAATATCTGCCCCACTTTAGCATCAAATGACCAGCCGCCAACTTCGTCCATGAGCTGAAAAGCCATCGCCAGCTGATCTGCATCCTCTGCTTCCACAGCTGCTTCATAACCGCGGATCGCCTGAATGACAGGATGCGCTTCATGGAGCACATTGTCCAGAATTGATCCATTTTCATCAAAGGCGGGCTGTTGTTCAAATAAAGCTACTTTGACGTCTTTGTGTATCCATAGCTTACCTTCATCGGGCGTCTCCCTGCCCGCCAGGATTTTCAATAATGTACTTTTACCCACTCCATTTCGGGCAATCAGGCCTATTTTATCCCCTTCATTGATATGAAAAGAAATATTCTTAAATAATGGTATGATTCCATAACTCTTGGTAAGCCCCTCGGCAGATAAATAATGCATTCCGCAAAGATAATTCAGGGAATCGACAAGCAGATGTCAAAGATAGAATTTGGCATTTCTTCAATCAGGCCCCTCGGGCTTCAAAGAAGTCAGGCGATACATGGTTTCCTTATAAAAAATGTATTAATTTTGAATATTAGCAGCCTGTCGGTCATGATCCAATCTGCAACGGGGCAGGATTATCTCTTTAATTCTCTTAAAAACAGATAGTTGTCCGTGACAATAAAAAAATATATCCCTACCATTGAACTCATCCCTTTCGTCCGATCAATTCTTGTCATTAACAGCCAGGAGGGACAGATCAATCGTGTATTGCCTGATACCGCTTTTGCCATGGCATTCAGGATCCGCGGCGAGGTAGCTTATATAGAGGGGACAGAAAATCAGTTATTGCCTTCCATGACTATCTCCGGCATGCGAAACGCTTTCAGGTTAATCGGCTATGCACCAAAAACAACGACGATCATTGTTCTTTTCAAACAGTCCGGCATCTCCGCCTTTTACAAGCCAGAGATGCATGAATTATACAACCACAGCACTTCGCTGGATACTTATTTTGCCCAAACAGATCTCTCAATCCTGGATGAACAATTGCAATCTGTATCGGATCATTCCAGACAAATCAAGGCAATTGAGCAATTTCTGATATCCAAACTTATAGTCCGAAAGCAGGATCCGCTTGTAACCGAGGCAATTGCCAAAATTGACCAGGCAAACGGACATATCAGAATTAAAGAACTGATCAAAGATCTATATATTAGTCAGGACGCTTTTGAAAAACGCTTTAGGAAAACCACAGGAGCCACGCCAAAGCAGTTCTCTCAGATCATTAAAATGCAGGCTGTCATCTCGCAATATCAAAAAAATCCGGCCATATTAGACATTGCCTTTGAAAACGGATTTTATGATCAGCCCCATTTCAACAGAACTTTCAAGACTTTTACCGGACAGGCCCCAACAGAATTTTTCAAGACTGCCCGCTATTGGTAGATCCCTGATTTTTTACAATGATATATGCTGACACGTTGTGAAATTTGCGTAATTAATATTTAGTATCGCATTATTCATTTTGCCGGCCGGTGTATCCGTGCGCCTCCGTGCGACAATTATCAGAAAACCTACAATGGACAACAAAGAACAACACAACGTTTATTTTATGGACAGGTTTACCGTACCACAAAAATCGCTCGCAACATTCAGCGCCCGTATGAACAGCAACAGGCTATTTGTCAGCAAATTGCCGGGCTATCGGAGAGGTGAAGCCTTTCAAACCACCGACAATCATGGCAGTGCCACCGTTATCACCCTTGCTGTATGGCAAAACGAAGATTTCCTCAAACAGGCCAAACAGCTTGTTCAAGCTGAGCATATCCGGATCGGCTTCAATCCCGTGGAATTTTATGAGTACCTGAACATTCAAATGGAACGGGAAATCTTTTTCGGAATCGACTAAAAATAAGATTTTTCAGTTCGGCTTATTACTGACTTTGATAAAGGAGCTGATGAAAACATATTGGCTCTTTATTATTAAAATTAAGTATCAAAACTGCCCTTCCTGCTTAAGATCAGACACCTTTTCCACAGGCAGGCCGGTTAACTTAGCAACCTGTTCTATATCAAAATTTGTATAAGCCATTAATGTATTTGCAAATTCTTCCTTGCAGGCAGCCTTAACCTTCTCAGTCGTTCTTTTAGTGGTTAGTTCCTTAACAAACCTTGCGGTTTTGATTTCGTGGTGCGTAATTTCCAGAAACTTTAATTCTTCCGCTTTCAGATGAGCCAGGTATCTGAATGCTTCTCCATATTTGAAATGATCAATCCGTACTCTGTCAAAAAGCGATCGGAATCGCTCACCTGCAAACCGGCCGGGCACGCTTGTCAAACTGCCCATTCGTTTTAACAAATACAGATACGTGTCCTTTTCCGCAATATCACCGGAGCGTATATCAAAATAACCCAGTTCAACAGTCGTAAGGGTAATACCCCCGATTTGGCTCTTCTTATCCACTTCATCCGCCTGTATATAATGACGGACCACCGGCGATCCGGGCCGGATATCCAATCTATCACCTATAAACAAAAAGCTCAATACCCCGACCTGGTCATACTCATAGTCGAATTGCGACAAACAGAGTGCTTTAAGTGCCCTGCAGGCATAATAATTACTTCTAAACTTTATATTGAGTACAGGGTCATCCTGCATGTCTACTGCAATGACCCGGCCCAGCTGATCTTTCCCATAAAAATCGTAAACAGCCAGGCACTCAGCGTCGGCCTGACCGATATCATGAACACTAAAGGGATACAGCTGTTCGATCAGCGGCTCACCTTTGCGGATGACTGAATTTAGCAGCCCAATGAGCTCCGGCACACCGTCCGCGGTACAAAAGGCTCTTCTGAATCCGAACTTTTTCTTGATATCAACAAATGGGTTTTCCCCACCCCGGATATCCTGTATCACCCGGTCTATAGGCGCTTTAGAAAAGGTCTCGTCGGCCATCACTGACCTTACATGACCGGACACAGGTGCGCCATAAGGCACTCCATCCCCTTTTATTTCTGACATAAATGTATTTTGTACCCGGCAAGCACCAGGCAGATTAAAATTAAAATTTCTAAATAGCTGCGCAGCCACTCGAAATGTCTTATAAATTAACAAGCGTGATCATTCGCAAAATGCTTCATGGTTAAACAATCTGTTTTAATGGCCAACCTTCCAGGATTATTTTCAGCGCCCGATTCACAACTGATAACGAATGCAAAATAGTAAAACAGCCTGCCTTGACCAAACTTCAGGGAACATAGTTTAGACAATTTATACACCTCTGAAATGCAGTACTGACGTGTATCGTAGAGACTGCCCAGAATAATTGGGAAAAATAGACATTTTTCCCACATTTAAATATTGAGGCAAAGGCGCAAAATAGAACGGGGCTTATACCAAAAACACCTGCCAGGTAAAACAACCTGCCCATTATTTATCGTGAGTCACTTCATCGTGCCTTTTCAGGAATTGGTGTTATATTTGGGCAAATTTTGAGTACTAAAACCGTATTATATGGCGATTTGGGGAATAGACTTGGGCGGCACTAAAATAGAAGGCGTTATTTTATCTTCCCTGGAAGACACCACACCCATCGTGCGCCAAAGAATTCCGACGGAGGGCGAAAAAGGTTATGATCATATTATCGACAGGATCGCGGAGGTATTGGCGCTGCTCAAAAAGGCTTCAGGTATGGCGCCCGAAAAAATCGGTATCTGTACACCTGGTGTCCTGGATCCGGGCAGCCAGACCATGAAAAACTGTAATTCCACTGCGCTCAATGACAGGCCTTTACTGGCTGATCTGGAAGCAAAATTGCAAATTCCGGTTAAGATGGCCAACGATGCCAATTGTTTCGCCCTGGCAGAAGCCCATTTAGGAGTAGTCAAACAACAGGCCCCGGGTGCCAGAACGGTATTCGGGATTATTATGGGCACGGGAGTGGGCGGAGGCATCGTCGTTGACGGCAAGATACTAGAAGGCAAACACGGCATAGGCGGCGAATGGGGACATAATTTTCTGGATTTAACCGGCGGCCCCTGTTATTGCGGCAAGACGGGATGTGTAGAAACCGTTATTGCCGGCCCCTCTCTGGAAAGATTTTATTTTGAACAGACGGGTAAGAAAAAACTGCTCAGGCAGATCACCGAAGACCAGCAACATGACACCCATGCTGCCGCTACCATGGAACGACTGTACGAACAGTTTGGCAAAGCGCTTTCGGTGGTCATTAATATTCTGGATCCCGATGCAATAGTAATCGGCGGTGGTGTAGGTAATATTGATAGTCTCTATACCAAAGGGAGAGAAAGGCTCGCGTCCTATATTTTTAATGATAAAGTGGAAGTTCCTATCCTTAAACCACTTTTAGGAGACAGCGCAGGCGTATTTGGTGCTGCTGCGCTGGTGGGCTAGGCGAATTCACTTCTACAAACAATAATACAATTTTTACATGCTACATATAGATCATTTGATAGAAGAAGCTTTAAGAGAAGATCTTGGAAGCGGGGATCATTCCACACTGAGCTGTATCCCCAAAGAGGCTAAGGGAAAGGCCTTGCTTAAAATTAAACAAGACGGTATTCTGGCTGGAATGGAGGTGGCAGAGATCATCTTCCGCAAAATGGAAAATAGTTGTCAATTTTTCCCGTATAAGAAAGACGGAGAAAAGATGGTCAACGGAGAAATAGCCTTTGAAGTCAGCGCGCATGTACATACGATTCTCAGTTGTGAAAGGCTGGTACTGAATTGCATGCAGCGTATGAGTGGGATTGCGACGCTGACCAGAGCGTATGCAGATATACTGGAAGGATATCATACGAAGATTCTGGACACCCGTAAAACGACACCTAATTTCAGGGTACTGGAAAAGGAGGCTGTCCGTATAGGTGGAGGGCTCAACCACCGCTTTGGGCTCTATGACATGATCATGCTTAAGGACAATCATATCGATTACGCCGGAGGCATCGAACAGGCAATCAACCGGGCCCATCAATATATCGTCACAACTGGCTTGCCGCTCAAAATTGAAGTAGAGACCCGGAGCCTGGAAGATATTCGTAAAGTCATTAAAGTAGGAGAGCATAAGGTATTCAGGGTCATGTTGGATAATTTTACACCTGCAGAACTTTCAAAAGCGCTTACATTAATTGACCACCGGTTTGAGACAGAAGCCAGTGGCGGCATTAATCTTAATACGGTCCGCCAGTATGCTGATACCGGCGTAGATTATGTCAGCGTCGGCGGACTCATCCACCAGGCCAAAAGTGTGGATCTGAGTCTGAAAGCAGAAATGGAAAAATAGTTCTAACTTAACCGGAAAGAAAAGAATCCAAATGGCTAAAAGTAAAAGAGATTTCCAAAACGGATACGTATATAGTACAGATCCTGATTTTAAAATGGATGCGCCAGAAGAAGATACGCAGACACCTGCTGCTAACATACAGAAACTGCGCATATGGCTGGAAACCAAAAACAGAGGCGGCAAAGCCGCTACTGTTATTAAGGGATTTAGTGGCCATGAAGCAGATCTGAAAGAACTCGGCAAAAAGCTGAAGAATTTCCTGGGTACCGGTGGTGCTGTAAAGGACAGAGAGATCATTATCCAGGGAGATCAAAGAGAAAAAGTGCTGGGATGGCTGATCAAAGAAGGTTTTTCAGGAACAAAAATTGCCGGTAAATAACTATAAAGCGTTTTCCATGGAACTTAATCATTTAATCGATCATACAATTTTAAAACCCACAACCCTGGTCACGGATGTGGAAAAATGCTGTAAGGAGGCCATAGAGTACAGCTTTGCGGCAGTTTGCATTCCACCGCCCTTTGTCAAAATGGCCAGTAACCTTTTAAAGGATTGTCCCGTCAAAGTAAGCACCGTCATTGGCTTCCCATTTGGCTATAACGCTATTGAAGCCAAGATCGCGGAATCTGTCTTAGCAATGGTTGACGGTGCTGAAGAATTAGACCTGGTTATTAATCTGATCGCCCTGAAAAACCAGGACTGGACTTATTTGGCAAACGAACTCAATCATTTAATGCCGGTTATCAAAAAGGAAAACAAAACGCTGAAGATCATTATTGAAAGCGGTGTACTGACCGATGATGAGATCATTAAATGCTGTCAGTTATATGGCGCAGGGGATATCGACTACCTTAAAACCTCCACCGGCTATGCAGAAAAAGGTGCCAGTGTTCATGCCGTACAATTATTTAAAGCTAATTTGCCCCGGGGCATGGGCATTAAGGCCTCAGGCGGCATCCGGGATTACGGGTTCGCAAAAGATCTGGTTGATGCAGGTGCAACCCGGTTGGGCTGCAGTGCAAGTGTGGCCATCGTAACCCATCCGCAAAATCTGCAAAAAAGTTAATTAAAATGTTCAACCTTTTACTATGTTGAAAAAAAAGATAGAAGAACTCGCCGAAACGTATCACAATGAGTTTATAGATATACGCAGACACCTGCATGCCCATCCCGAATTAAGTTATCAGGAATTTGAGACATCCAGATTTGTTCAGGAAAAACTCGATACTTATCATATCCCATTTCAGGTAATGGCCGGAACCGGCGTTATAGGGCTGGTAGAAGGGAAGAACCCTGGTAGCCGAGTCATCGCGCTAAGAGCCGATATGGATGCGTTGCCAATTACAGAAGCCAATGAAGTCTCTTATGTTTCTCAAAATAAAGGTGTCATGCACGGATGTGGCCATGACGTGCACACGACCTGTTTATTAGGTGCTGCCAGAATTCTCAGGGAAACCAGGGACCAGTGGGAGGGAACTGTCAAATTGATATTCCAGCCAGGAGAGGAACGCAATCCGGGCGGCGCCAGTCTGCTGATTAAAGAAGGCGTCCTTGAACACCCGGCACCGCAAGGCATTATAGGCCTTCACGTGCATCCGGGGCTGCCCGCTGGAAAGCTAAGCTTCAGAAGTGGCCGCGTTATGGCCAGCGCCGATGAGATTTATATAACGATCCGCTCAGAAGGCGGTCATGCGGCCGCACCACATCTGACGGCAGATACCATTCTTATTGCATCAGAACTGATCGTCAGCCTGCAAAAACTGATCAGCAGAAACTGCGATCCTTTTTCGCCTTCCGTTTTATCCATCTGTTCCTTTCAGGGGGGGCATACCACAAATGTCATCCCTGCTGAAGTGGCGTTAAAAGGCACCTTCAGAGCCATGGATGAGACTTGGCGTTATAAAGCGCATGAGCTCATCAAAAAAATGGCTGTTGGACTTGTGACCTCCATGGGCGCTTCTGTTGATGTTCATATCGATGTAGGGTATCCTTCTGTCAATAATCAGGCTGCTTTAACCGACAACTGTAGGCATCTGGCGGAAGAGTTAATCGGTGCAGCAAATGTAGAGGAAACAGAACTGAGAATGGGAGCGGAGGATTTTGGGCATTATACACAGCTGATCCCTGGCTGTTTTTACCGTTTAGGCGTACGTAATGAAGCCCGCGGTATCGTCCATAATGTCCATACGCCACACTTTGACGTAGATGAGTCGGCTATTAAAACCGGCATGGCGATGATGGCTTGGTTAGGCACGCAGGCGTCGGTGAGCTAAAAAGCTGAAGGTCAAAAAGAAACAAACCGCTAAAATTCATTCTTTTTTTTTGGTTATTTACCGCTTTTTATACCTTCGTCCCTACAATATATATAATCTAATTATGTCAGATGCTAAGAAACAGGACGCCCTTCTTTATCACAGCAAGGGCCGCCCGGGCAAAATCGAGGTAGTCCCCACCAAAGAAGCCAAAACACAAAGAGACCTTTCATTAGCTTATAGTCCCGGTGTCGCCGAGCCTTGCATGGAAATCCATCGCAATCCGGAAGATGCTTACAAATATACGGCAAAGGGGAACCTGGTGGCCGTTATCAGTAATGGGACCGCTGTACTCGGCCTGGGCAATATCGGAGCCGTTGCCGGCAAACCTGTCATGGAGGGAAAAGGCGTCTTATTTAAAATCTTCGCAGACATTGATGTATTTGACATCGAGATTAATGAAACTGATCCGGAAAAATTCGTCCAGATCGTTAAAGCATTGGAGCCCACTTTTGGCGGTATCAACCTGGAAGATATCAAAGCTCCTGAATGCTTCTATATTGAAAAGCACTTAAAAGAACAGCTCAGTATTCCGGTGATGCATGATGATCAGCATGGCACGGCTATCATCAGTGGAGCGGCCCTGCTCAATGCCCTGGAAATTCAGCAAAAAAATATTGCAGATTCCAGGTTTGTCGTCAGTGGTGCCGGTGCCGCTGCTGTTGCCTGTGTACAGATCTATGTAGCACTGGGCGCTAAATACGAAAACTTTACCATTTTTGATATTGACGGTGTACTCCATAAAGGACGTACCGATCTGGGAGAAATCCGCGCGAAATTTGCGGTGGATGATGCTGGTCTTACGTTGGCAGATGCCATGAAAGGTGCTGACGTGTTCATCGGCCTGAGTGCCCCCAACGTTTTGAAGCCCGAGATGGTGGCGACCATGAACACCAGGCCTATCGTGTTTGCTATGGCCAACCCAACACCGGAAATCTCCTATGAAGCAGCAAAAGCCGTTCGCGATGACCTGATTATGGCCACCGGCAGGAGCGATTACCCTAATCAGGTCAATAATGTACTCGGCTTTCCCTATATTTTCAGAGGAGCACTGGATGTCCGGGCTACACAGATCAATGAGCAAATGAAGCTGGCTGCCGTAAAAGCATTAGCCGAACTGGCCAAGACACCCGTGCCGGATATCGTTACCATGGCCTATGCCCAGAAGAATATTATTTTTGGACCAGATTATATTATTCCCAAACCGCTGGACCCCAGGCTGCTGGCAACCGTTTCTCCCGCCGTGGCCAAAGCAGCCATTGCCAGTGGAGTTGCCAGAAGCCCGATCACTGACTGGGATGGGTATAAAGTGGAACTCAATAAACGTCTAGGGCTGGATAACCAGGTGATTCGGGCCATCGGTGGTCAGGTGCGCCGTAATCCTAAAAGAATTGTTTTTGCAGAAGCAGACAATCAGAAAATCCTTAAGTCTGCTTCCATCGCCTACGAAGATGGTATCTGCTATCCCATCTTACTGGGTGAAAAAAACAAGATTGAGACTATTGCCAAAGAAAATGGCATTAATATCGATGAGTTTCCGATCGTAGATTCCAGAGATCCGGCGCTGGAGTCTACACGCCTGAAATTTGCAGAAGCATTTTTTGCCAAAAGGCAGCGCAAGGGTATTAACAACTATGAGAGCAAAAAACTGATGCGGGACCGAAACTACTTTGGCTGTATGATGGTAGAAATGGGAGAGGCCGATGCCATGATCTCCGGTTTGACCAAAAATTATGCAGACGCCATCCGCCCTGCGTTACAGACAATTGGTGTTGAAGACGGTGTTAAGAAGATCGCCGGTATGTATCTGCTGCTGACAAAGAAAGGACCTTTGTTCCTGGCAGATACGACCATTAATTTCAACCCGACGGCCGAAGAGCTGGCGGATATCACCTTAATGGTGGCTAGGGAGATAGGTAATTTTAATATCACACCACATATCGCCATGATGAGTTATAGTAACTTTGGCAGTAACCCCTCAGCAGAGGCCAGGTTGGTTGCAGAGGCTACCAGAATTGTCAAAGAAAAAAATCCGGATCTGGTAGTAGATGGAGAGATGCAAGCCTGGTTGCCTTTCAATAAAGAGGTATTAAAGGAAAACTATGGATTTAGCTCACTGGTGGATAAAGATGTCAACACTTTAATCTTCCCGAACCTGACAGCAGGGAACGTCGCCTATAACCTCCTAAAAGAAGTAGGGGGTGCAGAACTGATCGGCCCAATCCTTTTAGGGCTAAAAAAACCTGTACATGTATTACAGTTGGGAAGCTCTGTTCGCAATATTGTCAATATGGCCAACATTGCTGTACTGGACGCACAGCTTAAATGCGCCGGGCATTCCAATAAAGCATTATTGGAGTCAGGATACTGGACAAAGTTAAAAACCACTATGGGATTGATTAAATAAGGCAGTAAATCGTCCCGAACAGAAAAACGAAGTGACTTACTTTCAGGTTGACCACTTCGTTTTTCTTTTTAGATTCACCCGGTTATTTTGATGCTTTCAGTAGGGCAGCTACTCTACGGACAATCTTTTCCGCATGTACACGCGAATTCTCAATAAACCACTTATGTGTGTTCAGTCCACCACAAACAACGCCGGCCAGGTAGAGACCTTCAATATTAGTCTCCATGGTTTCCGGGTCATGATCAGGCAGACAGGCATTAGGTTCGTCGATCTTAATCCCGAAACGGCGTAGCATATCAAAATCCGGTCTGAATCCGGTCATGGCCAGCACGTAATCATTGGGAATCGTAACGACCTGGCCCTCTCTGTCCTTCAACACAACTTCTTTTTCCCCGATCTCCAATAATTCCGATTCAAAATAAGCTTTAATGCTGCCTTCGGCAATCCGGTTTTCAATATCGGGCTTGACCCAATATTTGACCCTTTTACCTATCTCATTACCCCGGATCAGCATTGTAACATCGCCGCCTTTGCGCCAGATTTCCAGAGCGGCGTCAACTGCTGAATTATTGGCGCCGACAACCAGCGTTTTCTCCATGACATAGGGATGCGCTTCCTTATAGTAATGATGCACCTTGGGTAGGTTCTCACCGGGTATATCCATATAAATCGGTACATCATAAAATCCTGTAGCAATAATCACTTTTCTCGCCTGATAGTCCCCCTTTGATGTTTCCACCAGAAATAATGATTGACTTCCGTCCGCCTCTTTTTGAATTTGTTTTACCTCTTCATAGAGATGCACGTGGAGGCCAAAATAATGGGTTACCTGCCGGTAATATTCCAGGGCCTCCTGACGGCCAGGCTTAGGCGCCAGGCACATAAATGGCAATCCGCCAATTTCCAGCCGGTCGGCTGTGGAGAAAAAGGTCATGAAAATAGGATAGTTAAACAGAGAGTTAACCAAGGCCCCCTTTTCAATGATCAAATAATTCAATCCGGCCTTTTTGGCCTCAATGCCACAGGTAAGTCCAATAGGACCCGCACCGACAATCAAAATATCTAATGTTTCCAATGTCTTTTTGTTTTAATAATCGTCACCGAAAAGGTCTTCGGGAAAAATAACCGGGATAACTATAGCGCCGGCCAGCGATGTTGAAGGCATACCTACAACAGAACGGCAGCCAAGATATAATCCGCAATCAATATCGTAATACAACTTGTTACAACTGCTTTGGTACTTGCCCTGCCGATTTCCAGAGAGCCTCCCCGTACATGATAACCATAGTAAGCAGAAATACTGCTGATCAGAAAAGCAAACGTATAAGCTTTGATCATGGCAAATACTACGTTAAACGAACTAAAACCCATTCGTAGTCCTCTGTCAAATACATTAGGAGAAATGATGCCGGAAAAATCACCGGCAACCCTGCCGCCCCAAATTCCCACGATACAAGAGATCATGACCAGGATAGGCATCATAATAAAAGACGCAGCTATTTTCGGGAACACCAGATAGGAATAAGGATTAATCCCCATAATTTCCAGCGCGTCAATCTGTTCTGAAACGCGCATGTTGCCCAGTTCGGAGGCGACCTTACTGCCCACAACGCCTGCCAATACAATACTGAGTACCGTAGGAGAGAGCTCCAGCAAAATACTGTCTCTGACAATCTGCGCAATAGTCGTAAGCGGAATCAGCGGACTCACCAACTGATAAGCCGTCTGTACGGTGGTCACCGCACCCAGAAAGATGGAGATAATCAGTACAATCGGCAAGGCCCCAAACCCAATTTCATAGCACTGACTAATGAACTCTTTCCAGTACATTTTGAAATTCTCGGGCCTGGAGAACATGGTCTTGAGCATGATCAGATACTTCCCGAATTCCGTGAGAAAAGTTGAAAACATATAAGATTGTTTCGCTGGCAAATTACGGATTTTTAGGCAATTACCGTGTAGATGCCCGGGTAGCCATCAGAAAAGCCGTTATTTATAGCAGTTCTATAACTTTCGCCTTCACCTGGTTTTTAGATACAACCAACTACAGCATACGGTTGCCCGCTGGCCGGGCAGATTTTTCGGGGCGTATTTACATAAACCTTTAAATTTTAACCATTTGATTAAAAAAATTGCTTTAGCTTTGCTGCCCTTTTATTTATTCATTATGCTGAAACAACAGGCCATAAAAACCTGGAAATTGTCCACGCCCATCATTTTTGGCGAACTGACACAGATGTCTCTGGGTCTGATCGACTCTGCCATGGTGGGATCCATCAGCTATAAACAACTGGCAGCTTCCGCACTGGTCAATAGTGTACTGGTGATCCCCTTTGTGTTTGGCATAGGGCTTACCATGTCTATTTCACAGAAAGTAGCAGCAGCTCACGGCAGAAAGGACGGACAGCAGGTGTCCCATTACCTGTATAATGGCTTTATTCTTTGCTCCATAGCTGCGCTGGCAATATGCGGCTTACTCGAATTAGGTAAAAACATCTTATTTCATCTGGACCAGGACCCTGAAGTCGCCAGGCTATCTGTCCCGTTCCTAAGGTTAGTAGGATTTTCTGTGGTACCGACACTGATGTTTATGTCTATTAAGCAATTCACAGACGGGCTTGAGAAGACAAAAACCGCCATGATCCTGTCACTGCTGGCCATGCCACTCAATATATTTTTGAACTGGCTGCTCATATTCGGTAACTGGGGAATGCCGCGGCTCGAGCTTACTGGCGCAGGATTAGGTACGCTGATTACACGTATTATTATCTTACTGGCGATGATTACGGTGCTCTTTACACATCCGCTTTTTAAGCGCTATGTGGCCGTACGTAAAAATCAATGGAAATTAAAATGGCAGTCCGTCAGGGATCTTCTGAAAATTGGCGTACCCAGCGGCATGCAGGCGGGCATTGAAACCGGGGCGTTTGCCATATCCGGTATCATTGTGGGTACATTGGGCGCAGTTCAACTGGCCGCACATCAGATCGCGCTGCAGTGTGCATCGCTAACCTTTATGGTTTCCCTGGGACTCGCCCAAGGCTGTTCTATCAGGATCAGTAATGCCTTCGGGCGCAAAAACTGGCCTGAGATCAGTTCTATTGGGAAAAGTACCTTCTATTCAGGACTTATTTATGGCGTGATCTGCGCTTTGGCATTTATTGTATTACGCAGACCCTTATCTCAGATATTTAACGATGACAGCCAGGTGATTGCCCTATCTTCCATTCTAATGTTCTATGCAGCTGTATTCCAGATATCTGATGCAACACAGGCTATTGGTGTAGGAAGTCTACGGGGCATTAATGACGTAAGAATGCCCACTATTTATATGGCGGCTGCCTATTGGGTATTTGGCGTGCCTATCGGCTGTCTGCTCACCTTTGTCTTTGATTTTGGTGTCACCGGCATCTGGATTGGCTTTATTCTGGGCCTATCCTTTAACTCATTATTTCTAAATAAGCGTTTTAACAAAATGGTCCGTCAGCATTTTTGACAGACCATTTTATTTTCTAATGATATTATTTTTATTTGAGTAGGTAAGGCTGGATCTGTTTTTTCCAGATTTCATATCCTGCCGGACGCATATGCAACTGGTCAGCCAGATAAAGCGTGGTGATCGCCTTGCCGTTTTTATCAAACATCGGTTTCGTTATGTCGATATATTCGGCATTGGACTGCTCTTCCAAAAAGTCCTCGATGAGACTATTGGCCTTTTTAATCTTCTCCCAGGCATACTTCCTGCTGGGGCTGAATTTAATAGAGACAAAACCAATATTCGTTTCGGGCAACTTTTCTCTGATCATATCAAAGAGCGTGTGGAACCGCTCAAAAACAGTATCAGCAGATACGGATCTGTCATAATCAAAGTCATTTTCACCACAGTAAATAATCACCTGCCGTGGATGATAGGGATAGATGATTTTATCGGCATAATAGATCAGATTTGGCAATTGAGACCCTCCAAAGCCCCTGTTAATAATGGTATATCCGGGGAAATATCTGGCCACATCGGTCCATTTTCTAAATGAGGAGCTGCCGATAAACAAAATCGCATCCTTAGGCGGCATTTTCAAACTGTCGTTGTGCAGAAACTGATTGATTTCGCCTTTGAACGACGCGTTTGACTGTCCCATTGCCGGCATTAGGAACAATAGACTCAACGCCAACATGCCCCATACTTTTTTCAACATAAGATATTCTTTAATATATCCTCAAATATAAGCTTTATCAGATCGTTATCCATCAACTTAAGTCGCTTTAACAACACAAAACAGCGTTTTATGAGAGATTGTGCCAGGTTTTTTCGGGTAGCGTCAACTTTGATTATCTTCGCCCATATCAGTTTAAGTATCGTATTATGAGTCATTTTGATCCGCAACCTCGGGCGCAAAAGCAATCAATTCCCACAAAAACGGTGGATCGGCCTGCCCAAGCCCCGACAGAGACCGAAAATGCAGGTCAGATCCCTGCGCCAGATTTATCCGGACCGGCGACGGTCAAGGGGTCTGATAGCCGGCTATATGCCGAGATCATCATCCCGCTCCATCTACCCCAAAATTATACATGGGAAATCCCGGATTATCTGATAGAGGACGCACGCATAGGTATTCGTTGCGAGGTCTCTTTGAGAAACAAAAAATATACCGGCGTTATAAAAAGGCTCTTCCGGCACGCACCTGAAGGCTTTACACCTATACCTATATACAGCCTGTTGGATAAGACCGCGATTGTCACACCTGTACAACTCAAATTCTGGGAATGGATGGCAGATTACTATCAATGCAGCCAAGGCGATGTCATGCAAGCTTCCGTGCCATCCAATTTTAAACTCTCCAGTGAAAGTATTATCCATCTGGAAGAAGATGCAGAAAGCCAGGACCTGGATCTTGACTTTTCTGATGAAGAATTCTTGCTGGCAGAAGCACTGCAAATAAAGGGAACACTCCGTTTCCCTGAAGTTCAGCAGATTCTAGAGGGCCGAAGCATCTATCCGGTGGTTAAAAGACTGATCGATAAAGGCATTTGTTATATTGAGGAAACGCTGAAAGAAAAGTATAAAGAAAAAAAAGCTGTTTTTATCGGTTTTCATCCGGACTATCAAAAAGACGATAATCTGGAACCTTTGCTCAATAACTGGAAGGGCGCTCCCGCACAATTAAAAATCCTGATGCTGCTCCGGCATATGGCACTCGGGCAGGGAGATGTATTGCAAAGTGCACTGCTAAAAAAAGCGGAAGCCTCTGTCAGCACCTTAAAAGTGCTACTGGATAAAAATATTCTAATAGCGCAGACCCGGTCCATTACCCGTCTGCCTTTGATGCCGCCTTTTATTGAAATGGATTTTTCTTTGACGCAACCCCAACAAAAAGCCTATGATCAGCTAAAAGTGTCGATGCAGGAAAAGAACGTTCATCTCCTGCATGGAGTAACAGCCAGCGGAAAAACGCATCTCTATCTCAAGTTAATGGAAGAGACACTCAGAGCCGGGAAGCAGGTATTATATATGCTGCCGGAAATTGCGCTCACCGCGCAGATCATAAGAAGGTTACAACATCATTTTGGAGGTCATGTAGCTGTATATCATTCCAGGTTCAACGCCAATGAAAGAGTTGAGCTTTGGGAAAAGGTGCGTAAAAATGAAGTACAGATCATTGTGGGGGCCAGATCCTCCTTGCTATTGCCCTTTAAAGAACTGGGGCTGATCATTGTTGACGAGGAGCACGACAGTTCCTATAAGCAACAGGATCCTGCCCCCCGATATAATGCCAGAGACGCCGCCATCTATTATGGCACCTTATATGAACACTGCCCTGTTTTGCTGGGAAGCGCAACGCCTTCCCTGGAAAGTTATTATAATGCAACACAGGGCAAATACGGTTTGATCAATCTCACAGAGCGTTACGAAAACGTTGCAATGCCCGTTATCGAGCTGGACAACCTAAGCTTGCTGCCTAAAGAGATCCCCAGACCTGTTTTAATTTCTCCGGAACTGGAACTTCAGATCCGGGCCACTTTACAGTCACATAAACAGATAATCCTATTCCAGAATAGAAGAGGCTATTCCCCCTATCAAGTCTGTAATACCTGCGGCTGGATACCCCAATGCCGACACTGTGCGGTCTCCCTTACCTACCATAAAGGGAGAAATAAGCTTGTCTGCCATTATTGTGGCACGGAATACCCCTTAGTCACTACCTGTGCGGCCTGTGGTAATCATGATTTTCAAAGAAAAAAATTTGGTACAGAACAGATTGAAGAAACCGTTGCGGCATTATTTCCTAAAGCACGGGTGGCCAGAATGGACTATGACAGTGTCAAGGGAAAGCACAGCCACGACGCCATGATCCAACTATTTGAGTCACAGAAAATTGATATACTGATCGGTACGCAAATGGTCGTTAAAGGGCTCGATTTTGAGCATGTTAGCCTGGTGGGAATTCTGGACGCAGACGGACTGCTTAACTTCACAGATTTTAGGGTAGGAGAGCGTGCCTTTCAGTTAATGGAACAGGTAAGCGGCAGGGCCGGTAGAAAAGATGGCAAAGGCCGCGTGCTGATCCAGGTAGCTAATGTTTATCATCCGGTATTGCAATACGTCAAAGCACACGACTATGAAGCCATGTATCAGGATGAACTTGCCCATCGGAAAGCTTTTCGGTACCCGCCCTTCACCAGACTCATAAGGCTGGTATTTAAGCATAGAGAAAGCGGTATTGCCAGAGAAGCGGCGGGCCGTGTCTCACAGGTTTTAGGACAACTGGCGTCCATAGAGGTTTTGGGACCGGCGCCCGCACCGATTGAGCGGGTACGCGGGCAATATCTTTGGGAAATACTGATCAAAGTGCCTAAGGAGCCGGGGCAATTACAACATTGCAGGCGTATCATTGACCAACAAATCGGGAGCCTCCAATCCACGAAAGCCTTCGCGAGAGTGACAGTTGCTGCAGACATCGATCCACTTTAACCTGTATTTGTCTTTGGCCTCAACCCCGTATTTTGAGAAGAAGGAATATTAATGATAATGATGGCTGTCAGGATCAGCAATATGCCCAGGAGCTGCCAGACACTTACCTTTTCACCGAGTATCAGGTAGGCGCAAAGAGCAGCAGTAGGTAATTCTACAGACCCCAGAATACTGCTCAGAGAAACACCGACTTTTGGAATGGCATAGGCGAATAACAGAGGCGGTAAAACCATACCGAAAAAGCCCAGCAATAATCCATAAGGCAGGATATCCAAAAAATACGCAGTCACTTCCTGTGTACGAACCAATTTTTGCATTTGTCCGAAAGGAGGGAATACAGCCATAATCATCAGCGCGACCCCTAATATGACCCAAGAACTCTTGACAATGGCCGGCAACTGATTCCCGACATACCCATTGGCCACCACAAAGACTGCATAAAAAAAGCCGGCCAATAGTCCGTACCCTATACCAACCAGGCTTAAATGCACCTCATTATTGTAACCAATAATACCCGAACCCAATACGGTTCCGATTAATACTATAAGCAAGAATATCCACTTACGGCCGGTAATGGGAATTTTAAAGATCAGGCGTTCCAACAAAATGGATATCCAGGTATATTGCATGAGCAATATAATGGCAATAGACGCTGGTATCTGCTCCACACATTTATAATAACTAAGGCTGATACTGCCAGAGGCCATACCGGTAAAAATCAGTTTCAAAGTCGTGCTTAGATTCGCAGCAGGCTGTATACGTTTTTTGGTCGATCGCCCTCTCTGAAATATGATCAATAGCATCCAGAGAATAACTGCGCCAAAATAAGCCTGTGCGCTGGTCACATCGGCCAGCGATAAACCGTGTGCATAAGCCAGTTTAACAATTGTGGACAATATCCCAAAACTACACCCGCCTAACAGGACCAGTAAAATATATCGTATCATAATAATTTGTAAGATAAAGATACGGCTTTTACAAGGAGGAAATTTAGTAAGATCGGTTGATGCTCTGTAGGTTAACTCAAAAAAACGAATGTGCCGGCTGACTGAAAGGAGGGGACAGACTCCCAAATTTTTAACATCCACTTGCAGGGAATCCATTAATTTGGATGCATATTTGTAAACTCAAGAAAATCTATGCGTTTGAACCGAATAATATATATTTTTATCTTAATATTCATCTTTTCAGTCAAGGTTGACGCACAACGTCTTATTCGCGGACACGTATATGGCGCCAGGACAACAACGTCACCGGTCGATTCTATGTTGATCACTACCGCCCGGGGCCAGGCTACGTATTCGGATCAATCGGGTTTTTTTCAGATAAGCAGCAGTGACCCAAATCATGACACATTATATGTTTCCTTTAAAGGCCGGGAGGTCATGCGATATCCCATTGGCCTGATCAGCACGCCGGAAAAGTTCGATATCTATCTGCAAAATCCGGGGTTTTATGATGACAGCTACTATAATGAACTGGAAGATGTCAGGATAAATGCCAGAAACTACCATACAGATTCTCTGGAGAAAAGAAGATTATATGGAAACATATTTGATTACACCAAACCTAAATTCAATCCATTCCATCCTGTAACTTCTGTTATCAATGTATTCCGGCAACCTTATCTGAACCGGCAAAAACGCTATCAGCAGTTCGCTGTAACCAGCGAGCAGGAAGGATATATAAATTCCCGCTTTACCACTACGCTCGTGGCCAACCTCACGGGTATGCAGGATGACGAACTGATCAGAGAGTTTATGAAAAAATACCGCCCTTCCTTTGCGCAAATGAAAGGCATGGTGGATCTGACCCTCGGTCAATATATCTTAGACTGCTATAAAAAATTCAAAATTGAAAAAGGAATTAAATAGTACCCCGTTTGAAATATTTGCAGGAAGGTAAACTTCAACAGACCCATGTTATCGCTGCCGACATACATACAGAATAAATTTTACAGTGTACTCATAGCTGATATCTCACTTAGCGAATTTGAGCAGTGGCTATACGCAGATAAAGAGTTGGAACAATACATGTCGGCTGAAGATTATCTTGAAATAATTTCACTTGACTATAGAGAAAAAAGCACCAAATATGCGCTTTGGAAACTCCTTAAAACACAAATTGACATAGGCGATTTTGAAACATACAAGTTACTCAGGCTGCTCAGGGAAGCAAAACAGAAAAACAAAAGGCTTCCGGCTATTCTGGCTGAATTTTACGATCTCTATTGTAGAGGTTACGAATTCCTGCGAGATCTGGGGCTGGGCATGGGGCTTTCGATCGTAGAGCCGGTCACCAAGGGTTATACGGCCGGCGGCTGGCAAGCGCTTTCAGCCGATCAACAAAACAAGCACCTTGAAAGTTTGTCTCCGTTATTAGAAGAGTGCATAACCGATCTGCTCATGCAACTGGAAGCAAGAAAGATTGTATTGACAGGCGAGTTGGATGAGAATGGTTTTTACGTTTATAAAGACTTTAGGACAGAAGCAGAAAAAAAATCAAAATACTGGTTACCGGTAACTGAACAGAACCTAGATAAAATCACTCCTGGAATTCACAAATCGACTGCGAGAAAAATCTGGTGGGTTTTCCGCAAAGGGAAGAAATAAGGCACAATATTAAATTCCAAGAAATGAGGCAGTATTTTTTTTGCCAGAAGGCTCGTATGACCTAACTTTGCGGGCAAATCAGTAAAACATAAAAACAGGCGTTACCATATTTCTGATACTACTGCTTAACTGCCAGGTCTTTAATAAATTTCTGGTCATAGCTACATTTTTTGTAAATGAAGATTATGTTGCCGCTAACCTTTGCGTCAACAAAGATCGCCCGGAAATGCACTGTAATGGTCATTGTCAGTTGGATAAGAAACTGCATGAGGATGAGGATCACAACCACAATCAGCCAAATTCCGATAAAAAAGTCAGTTTTGAATCTGCTGTATTTTTCTTTAGCACAGATAACTTACTACCTATAATTAGTGATATTACATCGCTCACACCACAAAACGGCATTCCCGTTCTGTTCAGTAAGCAGGCCTATTATGCCAAAACGATCCACCCACCCGCATTTGCCTGAATATATACACAGGCTCCCGCTTTAATTTGTACTGGACCTTACACCGTTTACAGTATTATGCCAGCAATAATATAGCTATTGGTATACAATATGGCTATGAAGTTTACCTGTCGTCAGAATATGTATATTAAACAATAAATACAACTCGGCTGATGCAGATATTCTCACTATGCATCTAATGGCTCATCATGCCCGCCTATACAAACTATAGGCTAGAGACATGTTACTGCTGTATTCATTATTAAAAGAAGGAGATTCAAAGTAGTCTGATGGACACTGCGTTCATTCCGGCCAGCTTTTAACCATCTCACGGGCTTCTTTAAAGCGCGGCGCGTTTAATTGCTTCATCTGCCACATTCCGTCTTCCGCACCGTTAATACACGCAATTAATGGTACTGGCTAACCTATGTCTTATACTGTACAAAATAATTATATCATGAACCGCTCACCCCTATGCAGGCTTATACTTTCATATACTTTCTTTGCTATTCTGATGTCATTTTCAATTATATTATCAGCACAACCCGTCCTTACAGGGCAAGATACAACCGCTCAGGACACACAACAGCCAATTAGGGGAAGGGTAACCGATCGTAACACAGGCCAGCCAATTGTCGGCGTTACGATACAATTTAAGACAAGTTGCTGCTGTGAGGAAAAAGGGGACAACTGTCAATGCATTTCCGGCGCCAACGGAAGTTTCATTATTCCATATAAATCGACGGGAAGCTATTGCAATATGCAACCGGATGAGGACTGTGGCATCCAAAAGGACACGCTCATCATATCTGCGGTCAACTATCAAACTACTACATTTATCCTTGACCAAGGCCAGGTCAATGCGCCCATTACCGTTGAACTCACGCCCTCTGACAACAACCTTGCTGAGGTATTGGTTACTGCCGCCAGGTTCAGACAAAATAGAAGCGATATACCTGCAGCTATTGGCATCGTGGACAGCCTGCAATTAGCACTCACTAAAGCAACAAGCATCAATCAATTGATCAATCAGGTTCCGGGCGTTTTTATGGCAGATTTAGGTAATGAACAACATGAAATGAGTATCCGGCAGCCGATCACCACCAAAAGCCTGTTTTTGTACTTAGAGGACGGAATGCCAATCAGGGCTTCAGGCCTATACAATCATAATGCGCTACTCGAAATGAATCTGGCGGCTACCAACAGGATAGAAGTGCTCAAAGGTCCTGCATCAGCGCAATACGGCCCTGAAGCCATAGGCGGAGCAGTCAATCTTATATCTGCCACGGCGCCACCTGAGCTGTCGGGAAAACTAACGGTAGAGGCGGACAATAACGGCTATAAAAAATCATCTGTTCGAATAGGTGACAGTTTTGGCAAACTGGGGGTAATACTTAGCGGATATTATGCCAACCGGCATAATGGCCCGATAGATTATAGCGATTTTCATAAGAGTGCTTTCACACTTAACAGTGTTTACCAATTCTCGCCTTCTCTACGCTGGGAAAACAAAGCCACCTATGTGGACTATTACGCGGATATGTCAGGTTCACTGGACAGTCTGGCCTTTGCACAGAAAGATTTTACCAGTCATTACAGATTTACATACAGGAAGGTAAAAGCTTTTCGCACAAGCTCAATCCTTACAAAAGCCTGGAATCAGCAGGCAACAACAAAATTTTCTTTTATGTACCGCAGTAATCAGACCGGCCAGAATCCTTCCTACCGGATAAAAGACAATAAAACAGACCCTTTATCCGCTTCCGGTGAAATCAATATGAATGCCTTTAGAAGCTACGTGGGATTATTGCAGCACCATCAACAATTTAAATGGCAGAACAGTGTGCTTATTATGGGCTTGAACGCTGACATCAGCCCCAGTCAGTACCAAGCACAGTTTATAAGCATTAGGAAAAACAACGCAGGCGATTATATTCATTTCAATAGTCCGGACTCTCTACTGACAGATTATCATACGGACATCAACAATTATGCAGCCTTTGTACAATGGCAAATGGATCTGGCTTCAGGGCTTAGATTAACCTTAGCCGGCAGATATGACCGCTTTGATTATGATTTCAAGAATCATCTGAACAGCACAGCAGTCAGTGGCGCACCATCTTCAATGGTCCGGTTTAATCACTGGACACCGAAAGCAGGCTTGAATTACAACCTTAAACAGGCAGGTTTTTATGCAAACTATGCAGAAGGCTTTGTGCCACCGCAGGTGACCGAGCTGTTCAATAATGTGAAGGTCCCCTTCCTGGATCCACAGGTATTCCATAACTATGAGATAGGAGGCTGGTGGCGCCTTAAAAAAAGTAAAATGCGCCTGGACTGGAGCCTTTATCGAATGAATGGCACTGGGGAAATCATATCGGTACGTAATAACGACGGTTCTTCAGAAAATAAAAATGCCGGCAAAACCAGTCATACAGGCCTGGAACTGGGTATCAGTTACAAGCCGGGCCATCAATGGGATCTGCGCCTGGGAGGCACACTAGCCAGTCATAAGTTCCGGGAAGAAACACAGGGCACCGTTGTACTTGACGGCAACCATATGCAGGCAGCTCCGGCCTGGCTTGGCAACGGCGTCATTAGTTACAGACCGGATTTTATAAAAGGTCTTCATGTGAGTCTTGAATATCAGCAGGTAGGTCGTTATTATATGGATGATGCCAATACAACGAGATATAAAGGATTCCGGGTCATCAATCTAAGAGCGGGATATCAGTGGGGCAAAACTGAGCTCTGGGCACATGCCCTTAATTTGCTGGACCAGTATTACGCCGATGTTGCGACTAAATCTTCTTATGGATACAGTTATAATCCAGGCAATCCATTTACACTGGCCATAGGCCTTGCATATAACTTTTAAACGAATTAAAATGAAAAGGAAAAATCTATATCGCATGCACCGTGTCTTAAGTACCTGTATCGGTGTCCCAATTTTTCTTTGGGCGGTCAGTGGGCTCATGCATCCGTTAATGACGAGTGTCCGTCCGCAGATAACCACACAGGCCGGTCCTGATATCAACATACCGGTAGCGGTATTTCAGCATGCTTTTCCTTTAAAAAGACTGTTGCAGCAGGCAGCCATCGCCGAGGCCTGTCAGGTGCACCTGATACACATGGACACTTCCTGGTATTATCAGATATTGCCGGCACCCACAAAAGCAGCCAGGTACTTTAATATACAAAACGGGCGTGAATTATTGAATGGAGATCAATTATACGCCGCAAGTCTTGCCAGGCATTTTCTGCTGGGAAAAACAAAACATCCAGGCATACCCATTCAATCCATCAAGCTGATCAATGATTACACCGATCAGTATACCTATGTCAACCGGCTTTTACCTGTATACAAAGTATCCTTCTTACGCCCGGATCGGATCGCCATTTATGTTGATACACATAACAGTCGCTTCGCCTTCGCACTGGATCGCCACAGGGCCGCCTTCAACCGGTTTTTTGGCTGGTTTCACACATGGTCCTGGATGGACAGGCTGCCCAGGCTAAAAGCCGGCATCATCGCTATGATTCTTCTGCTGACTCTGTTCACTGCCAGCCTGGGCATATACCTGTCCTTCGCCACAAAAGCCAAACGCCACAAAACGCATCCACTTATAAAGGCCAGGAGACTGCACCGTCTAACCGCCATCACCGGCGCATTCTTCTTACTGGCCTGGGCATTCAGTGGCCTGATTCACGCATTGCAAAACGGCAGATCACCATTCAAGATACGGCCCGTCACAAACGAAATGATCATTACGGCTGAACTTCCCGAAAGTTTGCCGGCAACCCTGACAGAGCTTCCAAACGCAAGATCCATTGCAGGCATTAGCCTGTTTCAGTTAAAAGGGCAATTATGGCTGCAAACTGAACCATACGCCCGACAGACGAAGACGAAAGATTTAATGCTTGAACAAGAGGTAAAGGAGCATTCTTTTAGCGATTATTACACCGTAAAAGATACGCTCTTAAAAGGCTACAGTGAAAAGCAAATGGCGGCATTAATGGCTGCCTCCGCCTTAGGGGGCAAGGATTCCAAAACCTACAGAATCGACACTGCACAGCTTCGGCATCTGACGCACTTTACGGAGCAATATAATTTCTCCGATAAGATACTACCGGTCTGGCAAGTTTCATACGGGCCAGGCATCAGCAAGACTTTATTCGTTGACATAACCTCAGGCTCTCTTGTTAAAAAAGGGGATACCTTTAAACAAACGGACGCATTGATCTTTGCTTTTTTTCATAAACATGAATTCATGGGCTGGGCAGGAAAAAGTGCGAAGGATACCAGTACGGTCATAGGTGTGCTGACAGTATTGATCTTACTGATTGCAGGCTACCGCCTGCTTTACATCAAATCCCTGCATCGTAAAACAGGAAATAGGCGTTAAACGCATGGAACCAAGAGTTAATGAATCTCGACCCGCGGATCCAGGGCCGCATATAAAAGGTCAGACAAAATATTCACCACTACAAAAAAAGTAGCTGTGATCAGTACACTGCCCATTACGACCGGAAAATCCAGGTTCTCCAGGGCGTCAACCGTCGTTTTTCCAATTCCTTTCCAGTTAAAAATAAACTCAACGAAAAAAGACCCGGCAAGTAATTCAGCAAACCAACCCGTAATGGCCGTGGCCACCGGGTTTAATGCATTGGGTAATGCATGCTTCCATATAACTGTTTTCTTAGGCAGCCCCTTAGCGTAGGCCGTTCTGATATAGTCCTTCCCAAGAACATCCAGCATGGCGCTGCGTGTGAGTTGCGTAATAATGGCCAAGGGACGAATGCCCAATGTAAGAGCCGGCAACCACAGATTGCGCAGCGCTAAATGCTTACCGCCAATGACATCATAATCAAATAAACTTCCTGTCATAAACAGTCCCGTATATTGGTGCAATACAAAACCGAATATATAGGCAATAACGATTCCCATAAAAAATGAAGGGGCAGAAATGCCCAGCACACTGGCGAAAACCGCCGAACTATCCATCCAGGTATTGTGTTTAATGGCAGATAATACCCCCAGCAGAATACCAATGACCGTGGCAAAAATCATAGCCGAAAAGGCCAGGATCATTGTACCCGGCAGGGCTTCCATTAATATATCCATGACCGGCCGCCGGTTCTGATATGATCTTCTCAGATAAGGTACTTTGATGCCGACTTTCACATCTCCACCGACAAAAAAACCTTTGAGTCCCTTTTCCTTGATTTCGGTCTGAGTCGCTATTCCCACAGGAGATACATCATTAATATATAATAGAAACTGCTTCCATTTAGGTTGGTCAAGCGCCAGCTCCTTGCGAACATTTGCCAGAGTCGCGCTGTCACCGGTCTGGCCGAGTACCAGTCTGGCAGGGTCGCCAAATCCCTGAAAAAGGAAAAAGACAACAATCACCACACCCACCAGGACGAAGATTCCATAACCCATTTTTCTTAGTGCAAATGAAAACATGCAATAACATTAAGATTTTAAACGGCACATATACAACATTGAGGCTACCCATTGACCATAAAGATAAAGGAAAACTTTTTCTGAACCTCAATGAAGGCAGTCAACTGGCCATGCAGGTCTCAGCTTAATCATAAATACGGCGTCTTTTACCACTTTCAAAATCCTTAAAGATAAAAGCTCCGAGATTATCCAAACTGGCAAAATATGCTTTACCGTGATTGGCTTCTGTAAATTCTGTCACAAATTGCTGCAGATAAGGATCTGACGCGATCATAAAGGTCGTAATATCAATCTTCAGCTTCTTGCACTGAACAGCCAGGTTGATACATCTATTGGTAATTTTCCGATCCAGACCAAATGCGTTTTTATAATACCGCCCACCTATTTTCAGGCAGGTTGGTTTACCATCCGTGATCATAAAGATCTTCTTATTCGCATTCTTTCTCCTGCGTAGTATATCCATTGCCAGTTCTATGCCGGCTACCGTATTGGTGTGATAAGGGCCAACCTGCAAATAGGGCAGGTCCTTTATCTCTACCGTCCAGGCATCATTGCCAAAAACAACGATATCCAGGGTATCCTTAGGATATTTGGTCGTAATCAGCTCACTGAGTGCCATAGCGACTTTCTTGGCAGGTGTTATCCGGTCTTCACCATATAAGATCATGGAATGCGATATATCAATCATCAATACAGTCGAGGTTTGTGCTTTATAATCTGTTTCACGGATCTGCAGATCGCTTTCCTGTAATCGGAAACTTTCCAGACCATGATTGACCTGTGCCGTCCGGATGCTCTCCGTAAAATCAATTTGCTCAAGTTTATCCCCGAATTGATAGCTTCGGATATCCGGGTTTACTTCATCTCCGGTACCTGGCTTTTTGGTCGGATGGTCTCCTGCCTTGGACTTTTTCAATTTATTGAAGATCTCCTCCAGGCTTCTTTGTCGAAGGGATTGTTCAGATTTAGCCGTCAGACCATATGTACCCATCGCAGGATCTTCTTTCAAATAGCCATTATCTTTCAAATCCTGAATAAAATCGCCCATGCCGTATTTATCATCTGTCAGATGAAACTGTTTATCTAATTCCATCATCCAACGCAGGGTTTCCTCGGCATCTCCGTTGGTATAAGGTAGGAGCTGCATAAACAAATCCAACAGTTCCTCAAACTTGGACTTGCCTTCCTCTGGTTCGTATTTTGAAAAATTAAAGCCTTCCATCATCACATATACGTTCTTGCTAAATCGATCAGTAAGGTACACAGATTTTATGAATCAACAATAGGGTCAAAACCTGAGTACCTCCAATTTTCGTAAAATCTAAACAAATGAGAATTAATAATATACATCAATCCGGTTTCCAAGAGGTTGCATGTAAGTAAATTTTTCGTCATCCATTGAGCATCAATCTCCTAACACAAGTTAGGTTGGTCAATTGGCAAAACATCAGTAAATTGCCGGGATTTCAAACATTATTCAAACAAAATTAAAATTTAACAATGGCAAAGTACAGAGCAGGCGTCTTATATGGTGAAGAAGTAGCTGCCTTATTCAGTGATGCAAAGGCAGGTAACTTCGCCCTTCCTGCAGTCAACGTAACCGGTACAAATACCATTAATGCTGTATTGGAAACAGCAGCAAAAGTGAATTCTCCTGTTATCATTCAATTTAGCAATGGTGGTGCACAGTTTTTTGCCGGTAAAGGCATGCCTAATGATCAGCTGCAAGCCAATATCAGCGGCGCCATCAGCGGCGCACTTCACGTGCATAATGTAGCCAAATATTACGGCGTTCCGGTGATTCTTCATACCGACCATGCGGCAAAAAAATGGTTACCCTGGATAGACGGTCTGATCACTGCCGGCGAACAATATAATAAAGAAAAAGGGCAGCCTCTTTTCAGCTCTCATATGCTTGACCTCAGTGAAGAGCCTTTGCAGGAAAATATTGCCACTTCCGTTGAATTCTTTAAACGAATGCAGCCATTAGGGATGTGTCTTGAAATTGAACTGGGTGTGACTGGTGGAGAAGAAGACGGTGTGGATAATTCTCATATTGACAACTCCAAATTATATACACAACCGGAAGAAGTATACGAAGCTTATCAGGCACTAGACAAAGTAGGGGATCTTTTCACCATCGCTGCCGCTTTCGGTAATGTACACGGCGTTTATAAACCAGGTAATGTAGAGTTGACGCCGGCGATCCTGAAAAACAGCCAGGTCTATGTAGCCGAAAAATTAGGGATTGATAAAAATGCCAAACCGGTATCTTTTGTATTCCACGGCGGTAGTGGCTCCGAAAAGGCACAAATCACCGAAACGTTGGGTTATGGTGTTGTAAAAATGAATCTTGATACTGATATGCAATGGGCGTTTGCCGATGGTGTATTTAGTTACTACAAACAAAACGAAGCCTATCTTCAGGGACAACTGGGTAACCCAACTGGTGAGGATGCGCCGAATAAGAAATATTATGATCCACGTGTCTGGTTACGTAAAGGTGAGGAGTCTTTTGTTAAGAGACTGGAAGAGGCCTTTGGCGACTTAAACTGCCTGGGTAAAAATGCATAAGTAAGCATTTGATGATATAACTTTCTGTAAAAGTTCAAACTGCCTTCATGCGGTTTGAACTTTTTGTTTTTTACAATTCTATTTGCCTTTTTTACGTCAAAGGGGACTATATTTGTTTGAAATAGCAATTTATTTATATCTATGCCTGACAAAACCCTTATTATAACCGGAGGAGCCGGTTTCATAGGATCACATGTCGTACGGAGATTCGTCAATGAATATCCCGATTACCAGATCATTAATCTGGATAAGCTGACCTATGCCGGCAATCTGGCCAATCTAAAGGACATTGAGGACAAGCCCAATTACCGTTTTATCAAAGCGGATATCACGGATAGCCAGCGGATGCTGGATATCTTTGAAAAAGAGCAGCCCGATGGCATTATCCACCTGGCCGCAGAAAGTCATGTAGACCGCTCTATCTCCAGTCCGCTGGAATTTGTGATGACCAATGTCGTGGGAACGGTCAATTTATTGAACGCGGCACGGGCAGCCTGGAAAGGCAACTATGACGACCACCGGTTCTATCATGTATCCACCGATGAGGTATATGGTGCACTGGGCAAAAACGGTATGTTTACAGAACAGACCGCCTATGATCCGCATAGCCCGTATTCCGCCTCCAAGGCGAGCTCCGACCATTTTGTCAGAGCCTATCACGATACCTATGGCATCAATACGGTAATTTCCAATTGCAGCAATAATTACGGATCACATCATTTTCCGGAAAAACTCATCCCGCTGGCCATCCATAATATCCAGCATCATAAACCCGTTCCTATCTACGGTAAGGGAGAAAACGTCAGGGACTGGCTATTTGTAGAAGATCATGCAAGGGCCATTGACCTAATCTATCATAAAGCGGCACCGGGTTCGACCTATAATATCGGAGGACATAATGAATGGACAAATCTCGACCTGATTGAGTTGCTTTGCAAGATCATGGATGACAGGCTGGGTCGTGAACCGGGCAACTCTGCAAAACTCATTACTTTTGTGACGGACAGAGCCGGACATGATCTGCGTTATGCCATTGATGCAGACAAGCTGGAAAAGGACCTGGGCTGGAAACCGAGCCTGCGGCTCGAAGAAGGCCTGGCTAAAACCGTGGACTGGTACTTAGCCAATGACGAGTGGTTGCGGGGTGTAACCAGTGGAGATTACCAAAAATATTACGAAAAACAATACAGTGAAAGATAAGCACTGACGTTATAATTATTTATGGAAATAAAGGAAACACACTTAAAAGGTTGCTTTACGATGCAGCCATGGGTATTCAAGGATGAAAGAGGATACTTCTTTGAAAGCTATAATCAAAAGGCCTTCACTGAACTGACAGGTTACAGTGCTGAATTCGTACAGGATAACCAGTCTCTTTCTACCTATGGTACTGTCAGGGGGCTGCATTATCAGACCGGTGTCCATGCCCAGGCCAAGCTTGTCAGAGTGATAGAGGGAAGTGTATATGATGTGGCTGTGGATCTGAGAAAAGATTCTGGTACTTATGGGCAGTGGTTTGGGGTTGAACTGTCCGGAGAGAATAACCTGCAGTTATTTATCCCCAGAGGCTTTGCGCATGGCTTCTCCGTACTGACTGAAACGGCCTTGTTCAGTTATAAATGCGATAATTTTTACCACAAGGCCTCCGAAGCTGGGATCCGATATGATGACCCCACCTTGGCTATTGACTGGCAAATACCTAAGGACAAAATGATCCTCTCTGAAAAAGATCTGCTGCTGCCTTATTTTAACGCCTAATCCAAATCCATTTCCTATGAAAGGAATCATACTGGCCGGCGGTTCCGGCACACGCCTTTATCCGATTACGCTGGGTATCAGTAAGCAACTGATGCCAATCTATGATAAACCCATGATCTACTACCCGCTATCGGTACTCATGATGGCAGGCATTCAGGATATTCTGATCATTACCACAGCAGATGATCAGGCGGGGTTTATAAGATTACTGGGCGACGGCACTAAATGGGGGTGTCATTTTGAATATATAATACAACCAGAGCCCAATGGACTGGCGCAGGCTTTTGTTTTGGGCGCGGACTTTATCGGAACGGATAAAGTCGCATTGATCCTGGGAGACAATATATTTTATGGCAGCGGGCTTGCTAAATTATTACAGCAAAATAATAATCCGCAAGGCGGTGTAATATTCGCCTACCAGGTCAGTGACCCTGAACGCTATGGCGTAGTAGAATTTGACGCCCATAATCAGGCGATTTCTATAGAAGAAAAGCCCAGACAGCCCAAATCTAATTATGCGGTTCCAGGACTCTATTTTTATGATAACTCCGTAGTCGAGGTCGCTAAAAATATACAACCTTCTGCCAGAGGAGAATATGAGATCACCGATGTGAACCGCTATTATCTGGAAAAGGGATGCTTAAATGTGGGTGTACTTAGCAGGGGGACCGCCTGGCTGGATACCGGTACGCATGACTCTATGATGGAGGCGTCACAGTTTGTGCAGGTCATTGAGAATAGGCAGGGGCTAAAAATAGGCTGTCCTGAAGAAATTGCTTTTAGAATGAGCTTTATTGACAGGGAACAATTGCGTAAAGTTGCTGAGCCATTGAAGAAAAGCGGTTACGGCGAGTACCTTTTAAAGCTTTAAGGGCGCACCAGTTCTTCATGCACCAAAACAAAACATACCTATACGAAAGTGAGTGACTCAAAAATAAAAGTAGTAGTGATCGGTTATGGTCATATCGGCAAACGCCACAAAGCAGTGATTGAGGCTTCAGGTTTTTTTGATCTTGCGGCACTTGTGGATCCGCACCACGTAACAAGGCCTGAAAACCTCTCTGAGGCAGCATCTTTTTTTACTTCTATAGAAGATTTTTTTGCCGCGAATATCTGTGCACAATTAGCGGTTATTGCCACCCCTAACGGGCTCCATAGCGAACAAATTAAGCTTTGCCTGGAACATGGATTAGATGTAGTCGCAGAGAAGCCGATGGTGCTTAGCAGCCACGCCTTACTTGCCCATCAGCAACAAGCCCAAAACAAAGGGCTTAATTTATTTCCGGTCGTACAAAACCGGTACGCTAAAATATCACAGTGGCTGCAGCAGATGCTGCAAAAAGAACTCCTGGGTAAAATCTATATCCTTCAGATAAATTGCCTCTGGAACAGAGATGAAAGGTATTATCAGAAGGACAGCTGGCATGGAGACCTGAAACTGGACGGCGGGAGTCTGTATACGCAGTTTTTGCATTTTATAGATATGCTGTACTGGTTATTTGGCAAACCGATGGTCAAAAATGCCGAACTGCTGGATTTTAATCACCAGAACTTATCTCAGTTCGAGGATTCAGGAGTGATACAATTTGATTTTAATGACGGCATAGCAAAAGATGCATTAGCCACCATGACGTTTAGCACAGCTGCCTGGGGTAAAAACGCAGAGAGTACGCTGACGATTATTGCAGAGAAAGGATCCGTCAAAATAGGAGGGCAGTACATGGAAAAACTGCTATATGCCATTGGCAGCGGATTACCCGGACAGGAAGATCTGGAAGTCGCTTTATCCGAGGATCCCTATAAAGAAAAATTCGGTGCTGCTGCAGGACATTACAAGTTCTGGGAGGAATTGGAAAAGTCCTATAAAGGAGAAGCTGCTGAATTGCCAACGGTACAAGAGGCTGCCGAGGTAATCAGTCTTATAGAACAGGTCTATAATTACAGATGCCCTAACTAAATTGCCGGACAGTCCATTAACAAAACAGCATAAGTCTGTATCATTACTCTTCCAAAGGATATAAAAGATCTAAGTTATGAAGACATTCAAAAGGATATTATTTATCATTGCGGTTTTAGGTGTCACATCCAATATAATCTGGCTGCTATGGATTCCTTCAAAAAGCTTTCAGGCCGGGGGTGTTGCGGGCTTCCTTGCGTTAACCTTATATTCGTTCCTTAATAGGAAAAAAGATTAACCACCGTCAATGATCACGGCATAGTTTGTTCAGTTACTCGTCTGGTTGCATTTCTTTAACGAAGAGAATAAACCGCTCGTCATTTATTACATAAATGAGTTATTTGAAAGCGGCGGATTTATTCATTATTGATCCGCAATAGGGAGCTGGAGAATATAGATTGCCGAAGGCTTAAGGCCGGTCTTGTGATTGGACAGATACAAAAAATTACAGATTTCATTTATGAATATGGGGCATCTGCGTTATATTTACAGTTAATCATTGTAAATTAAACAAGACGAGAGCATGACGCAAAACGCCAGTGCCATTCCCACCAAACCACATTATGCCATCCTGGATGGACTCCGTGGTGTCGCCGCTGTAATTGTTGTTCTGTTTCACACATTTGAAGCCCATGCGGAGAGTTCGCTCACTCAAATTATTAATCACGGATATCTGGCAGTAGACTTTTTTTTCGTCCTGTCGGGGTTTGTGATCGGCTATGCCTACGATGACAGGTGGCATAAGCTTACAATAGGCGGATTTTTTAAAAGACGCCTGCAGCGGTTGCAACCTATGGTCATCATGGGAATGATCATAGGGGCCATTTGCTTCTATTTTGGAGACTCCTCCCTGTGGCCGCAGATCCATACTGTTCCAGTCTGGGCAGTCGTCCTGACGATGTTGATCGGCTTTACACTGATCCCTGTTACACCCGGTATGGATATTAGAGGCTGGGATGAAATGCATCCGCTGGATGGTCCCGGCTGGTCTTTGTTTTTTGAATATATTGCCAATATACTCTATGCCATCGGCCTCCGAAAGCTTTCCAAAAAGGCGCTGTCTGTTCTGGTCATACTAACAGCAGGCATTCTCGTTCATTATTTGCTTACTTCAGCAAGGGGAGATGTTGTCGGCGGCTGGGTCGTCAACCCGGAGCACTTACGCATCGGGTTCACCCGTTTGCTTTACCCCTTTTTAGCCGGGTTATTACTTTCCAGAGTGGCTCAACCTGGCCGGATTAAACATGCCTTTCTACTATGCAGTATTCTTATTTGTGTTGCCCTAGCGATGCCCAGGATCGGTGGAGATGCCCACAGATGGATGAATGGGCTTTATGAGTCCTTCGTCATTATATGTCTATTTCCTTTAATCGTATATTTAGGGGCCAGCGGATTTACTACCTCCCAGACAGAGAATAAAATTTGTAAATTCCTGGGCGACATTTCCTATCCTCTATATATCACGCATTATGCCTTTATCTACATTTATACGGGATGGGCAAGTGATCACCACCTGACTAGTATGCCATTAGCGATCGGATATGGGGCATTAACAGTTACCGGATCTATCTTGGTAGCTTATCTCTGTCTTAAATATTATGATGAGCCGGTCAGGGCATGGCTGAAGCGCAAATGGTAGCCAATCTTACTTTTTAAATGTTCAGCGTGCCGTTCACGAACGGATAGTCAGTTAGCTCAGTCATCACTCTGGATTGCAGCACCGAATGCAGGGCATTCGTATGCCGGGTATGGTGAATATCGGAGCCTACATAATCATACATGCCTTTCTCAAAAAGATAAGTAGCTACCTTTTTGACATGCTTGCCATAGTAACCGGAAAAGGCGATGAGGTTCAATTGAAATAAACACCCCTTTTCTTTAAGCTCGTCATATTTATCCGGTGTATTGTGGTAAAAGTTGTATCGCTCAGGGTGGGCCAGTATGGGTTGATATCCGTGCGTTTGTAAGGCAAAAAGGCCATTATGCAGATAAGGAGACTCCAGCAGATAAGACATCTCTACTAAGACACGGTTATCATGGATCGTAAGCATAGGTTCACCACTTTCCACCATTTTTACAAAGCGCTCGTCTATCATGTATTCCGCAGCCGCTTCTATTTGCATATCAATCCCTTTTTCCCCGACGGCCCTGCGCAATAGATCCCTTCTTTCTATAATCGTCTTGGTATCATTGGGATAAATATCCTCACTGGAGTGGGGAGTAGCGATCATCTTGCGATAACCATGTCTATACATGCTGTCAATCAGGGCCAGACTCTCTTCCAGGGTCTGGGCACCATCATCAATACCGGGGAGAATGTGGCTGTGTATGTCCGTTTTGACAAATCCCCAGTCTCGATTTTTAGTCGCAGAAACGCCAGATTTTTTGAATAGGTTGAACATCCTACAGATTTTCAGTTTAAAGCAGCGTTTTGTTGCCTGCCGGGCCGGTTTAAATGCAAAAAGGAGATAGGGAGTAAGGCCTATCTCCTTAAAAAGCCAAATTAGATAACCAACATGGCATCACCATAGGTGAAGAAATTATATTTTTCCTTGATCGCCGTCTGATAGGCTTCCATGGCCAGGTCATAACCGGTAAAGGCGCATACCATGATCAGCAAACTGGTCTTAGGTAAATGAAAATTGGTGATCAGGCTGTCAGCGATGCTGAAATTATGTGGGGGATGAACAAATACATTGGTCCATCCTTCATTCGGCTTTAATAATCCTTGTGCGGTGAAGCTGCTTTCCAGGGCACGCATAGTGGTCGTACCTACCGAGCAGATACGGTGGCCACTCTGTTTGGCCGCATTAACGATTTTGCAGGTCTCTTCGTCAATCCGAAAATATTCTGCATCCATTTTATGTTTGCTCAGGTCTTCTACTTCAATCGGGCGGAAAGTCCCCAGACTGGTATGCAGGGTTAATTCTGCGAATTTAATGCCCTGGATCTCCAGGCGCTTAATCAGCTCTTTACTAAAGTGCATACCGGCTGTTGGCGCAGCGACGGCTCCTTCATATTTAGCATAAACGGTCTGATAGCGTTCCTTATCCTCTTCAGTGGGTTTACGCTTGATGTATTTAGGTAACGGTGTTTCGCCCATAAATTCCAGCATTTTTCTAAAGCTGGCTTCATCGCTATCCCATAGGAAACGGATTGTTCTTCCACGGCTGGTCGTATTGTCTATCACTTCAGCGACCAATTCATCATTTTCTCCAAAATATAATTTGTTTCCTACACGGATCTTACGGGCCGGATCTACAATCACGTCCCAAAGACGGTTTTGCTTATTCAATTCACGTAGTAAAAAGACTTCAATCTTGGCACCCGTCTTCTCCTTTCTGCCATACATCCTGGCCGGAAAAACCTTCGTATTATTCACTACAAAAACATCCTTATCATCAAAATAATCCAGGACATCTTTAAACTGTTTATGTTCAATACGGCCTGTGTTTCTTTCAACGACCATCAGACGAGAGTCTTCGCGGCGTTTCGGTGGATTCTGAGAAATTAAGTTTAGGGGTAAATCGAAGCGAAACTGAGATAATTTCATGTGCTTGGTTCAAATTTTACAGATGTAACCCAAAAAAGTTGCCTCTCGGGGTGTATCCTGTGTCTATTAATTAATATTTTTAATAGCCCACATACATACTGTCGACGCCTTACGGGGCGACTGGATGATGTTACGGCATCATAATAAGTGCGCAAAATTACGAAAATAATCCATCACAACCAGATATTAACGTTTCGATAGATATAATATTATGTTTTCGTTTAATTGGTTCTGACAAATAATTGGGTAAAATAAGCGATCCCCTGCCGGTCATACGCAATCCCAATGCCAATCTTATTAAAATTACCCAGCAAATTCTTACGGTGTGGCCGGCTATGGATCCAGATATTAACAACCTCCTTGGCAGAAAGTTTGCCATAAGCCACATTTTCTCCTGTAGCGATATAACGACCATAGGCAGCGCGTAGTTTATTAGTCCGTTGTTGGAACCCACCATGTCCAAATCCAGCTCTCCGACTAGCCATGTCACTGCTATGTTTTTGAGCCAAGCGTGTGGCTACCTGATCCGATTCAAGCGCGGGCAGTCCCTGCCGATGCCTGTATTGATTGGTATATTTTAAAATTTCCCTCTGGAACTGACCACGACTCTGAGCGGACACAGTTATGAAGACGCCAAGCGTCAGGATAGATACAATAAGTAATGAACGAAATAGGCGCATAGAAAATAATATTTTGTGTTTTTCCAACCTATGACTTTCAATACATCTGCTTGGTTTATTACACATCAATTATTATCTTTTAACAATATGCTCCGCACGATAGATGGCCACTTGTTTCACTGTCTCATCCGCAAAGCCCCGAAAAGCTTTTTTTGTGATCTCATCTGCGCCCATCATGGCGGGCACGCCCTGATCCCCCCCTTCTCTAATGCTCTGCACCAAGGGAATCTGTCCCAGGAATGGAATATCATACTCACTGGCCAGATGTTTACCTCCTTCCTTACCGAAAATGTAGTATTTGTTGTCCGGTAACTCGGCGGGTGTGAAGTAAGCCATATTTTCCACGATACCCAAAATAGGAACATTTATTTGTGCCTGTCCAAACATCGCGATGCCTTTCTTGGCATCCGCCAACGCTACGTCCTGTGGGGTAGTGACAATCACAACCCCGGTCACTGGTACTAACTGCATAAGTGTCAGGTGGATATCACCCGTTCCGGGAGGCATATCAATGATGAGGTAATCCAGATCCCCCCAGTAAACATCTGTAACAAATTGACGAACAGCACTGCTTACCATAGGCCCTCTCCACACAACTGCCTGTCTCTCATCTACTAACAAGCCTATACTTATAATTTTAATGCCATATTTTTCTAAGGGGGCAATCTTAGCTTTGCCTTCGACCTCCATCATCATAGGCCGGTCTCCACGCACGCCGAACATGATAGGCCCACTGGGGCCGTATATATCAGCATCCATATATCCGACGCTAAACCCGTCCTGGGCTAATGCCAGAGCCAGGTTAGCTGAAACAGTGCTTTTGCCCACACCGCCTTTCCCACTGACTACTGCAATGATGTTTTTAACACCGGGGAGGACTTTTTCATGTACGGCGCTAATCTTACTGGTTTTAGCTGTAAAAGTCACATTGACATTTACTTCCGGATCTAGTTTTTTAATTTCTGTTTCACATTGCTCATTAATACTGCCTTTATGAGGGGCTGATGTCATAGGCACGCCTACTGTCAGCGATATGTTTTTATCATGTACCTTGATATCAGATACCATATGTAAGGAGATAATATCCTTTTTTTGATCTGGATCTATCACACCTGTGAGTGCTTTTACTATTTCCGCTTCCGTCATCTCTATATGTATTTTTAATAGTATATAATTTTCTGGATGCAAAAATAACCCATTACAAGGGACTTCCCGAATAATTGGAACCAAAACAGCTAACTGACTGTTTAATGTTACGTTAAAGCCGCGGAGGTTGAGTGAATTTCATTAATTTTGAAACTTACGGCGGTAGGCATGGCAGTCAACTTACATAGAGTCATACCCTACCGCATTAGCAAAGTATTAGAATGAGGCGACACACATATCGACATATTTATATTATACTGATCTTACTGTTTGTACTGGTGCTGAGCCAAAATTCCAAAGCACAACAGCAGAAGGTGATTCAGCTTTCCGGTATTATCCAGACCAGTGATAGCAGTGCACTTCCCGGCGCCAGTGTTTACATCAGGGGAACCCATAGGGGTACGATTTCTAATGATGCCGGTATTTATTCTATTGCCGTTTCTCCCGGAGACTCTATTGAATTTTCTTATATCGGCTTTAAATCTACAACTGTTCTGATCCCAAAGGAGACGGCGGGCACCCAGCTATTCAGTTCTCCGGTTCTGGTCGAAGACACCGCCTTTTTGCCAACGGCCATTGTCAGTCCGTTGCCTACACCTGCGCAGTTCAAATATATGTTCCTATATGCGCCGATTGTCAAAACCAACGCCGATATTGCACGAGAGAATTTAAATCTCAGAAACCTCCTGAAGGAAATGCGTAATATGCCTCTGGACGGCGATGCCATCTACAACTTACACAGCCGGGAGCAATTCAGAAGAGGTGCAACAAAAGGTATGGTTCCGACTTCCGGTATCTTTAATCCATTTGCATGGCGTGACTTCGTCCGGTCCCTGAAAGAAGGCGGGTCAAATGATTAGCAGCAAGGTTTCTAAACATTTTTTTAAGGCCGCATTCATCCTGCGAAAAGAAGTGCTGTAACAACTTATGTCCAATTATAAACAGTATAATCCTACTATTTCTAACAAGTATTAAGAACCTATTTATTCCAATGCAAATTTTAGCCCCTAAACGCAAACGTTTACATCAGCCAGGCTTAAGTAAAAAAGCAAAAGCTTTGTACACCGGACTTACACTATTTTGCCTGAGCATCGCTGTTGTTCCCGTAAAAGCACAGACAGCGACCCCTGTGGACGGCATTAAGCCCCGTCAGTTGGATAATCGTTATCCCCTGATACCTTATCCACAGAGTTTAACCCCGGCAAGTGGCAATTTTTTATTTAATAAAGATACCCGTTTGATTGCAGATAGTAAAACCTTGTCTGTGGAGATCAGGGACCTGAGAGACCTTCTACAATTACCCTTAAAAGAAACCGGCAAGGCACCTGCCAATAACTATATTGCGCTTGCGCTGGACCCCACTTTTGACCATGCGGAAGGCTATCAGCTGGATATTACTCCGAACTCCGTTCATATAACCGCAAAAGACAAAGCAGGTATATTCCGGGCCATACAAACGATCCGCCAATTGCTGCCTGTCACCATCGAGTCGAATAGACGCCCTCAAGCACTTCCGATACCTGCAGCTAATATCCTTGATTTTCCAACTTATGCTTATAGAGGGATGCACCTGGATGTTTCCCGGCACTTTTTCTCAATGGACTATCTAAAAAAATTCGTAGACCGACTGGCCCTGTATAAATTCAATAAATTCCATTTACATCTCACCGACGACGAAGGCTGGCGCGTTGAGATCAAAAAATATCCGAAACTCACCAGTGAGGGCGCCTGGCGCACGCTGGACGCCCATGATTCCGCCTGTATTAAAAGAGCAAGGGAAACCGGTGACCCGGATATGTATCTGGATAGCAGCCACCTCAAACTGATCCATGGCAAAATGATGTATGGCGGCTTTTATACCCAGAAAGAATTAAAAAACCTGGTCGCATATGCTGCCGCCCGTCATATTGATATTATCCCGGAAATCGATATGCCAGGCCACTCCAGAACAGCTATCAGGCTTTATCCGTTTCTGGCCTGCTCAGCCGGCCATGAAACCGGCAAGGGGTTCTCTGTCCCGATGTGTCCATGCAATGAAGCCACCTATACTTTTGCTGAAAATGTCTACAAGGAGATTTTTGATATATTCCCATACGAGTATGTGCACCTTGGAGCCGATGAGGTCAATAAGGAAAGTTGGCAGAATTCTGCAGAATGTGCCTTGACGCTAAAAAAAGAAGGGCTGAAAGGAGTCAATCAATTACAGAGTTATTTTGTCAGACGCATGGAAAAATTCTTTAACCGGCATGGCAAAAAACTCATCGGCTGGGATGAGATTCTGGAAGGAGGTGTTACACCCACCGCGAATGTCATGTACTGGCGTTCCTGGGTCCCCAATGCACCCATTATCGCGGCCAGACAAGGCAATAAAGTCATTATGACTCCAGGCAATCCCTTATATTTTGACGCGACTCCTGATAAGAACTCTCTGATGAATGTATACCATTTTAATCCGATACCCAAAGGACTCAATCAGCAGCAGGCCGCCAATATCTTAGGTGCCCAAGCCAACTCCTGGACAGAATATATACCCACCACTAACCGGCTGGAATACATGGAATATCCAAGAATGCTGGCGCTCTCAGAAGTATTATGGACGGCTAAGACCGATGACAGCTCTTTTATGCACCGATTAAACAATCAGTTTAAGCGTATGGACAAGATGAATATCCATTACCGGCTCCCTGACATTGAGGGCATTTTACAGAACAATGCTTTTTTAGACAGTGCTATTCTGGATGTACAACCTCCCAAGGAAGATCTGACTATTCACTATACGGTCAATGGGCAGACGCCTGCGTTAAGCGATCCTGTTTTAGATCATCCTCTTGTCATCAAAGAAAATATGACAATTAAATTGGCCGCTTTTACGCAGAAAGGACATAAAGGAGATACCTATAGCTGTCGTTATCAAAAAACAACTTTAAGCCAGGCAGTCATGGTCAAAAGAAATTACACCGGACTGAATGTGAGCTACTATGCTGGCCAATTTAAATCTGTAAAAGATTTCAACAAAGCAACCCCAACCAATAAATGGAACCAACCCGATTTAGCGGTAGACGACGCAAAAGCAACGGCCGGAGCGTTTGGACTGCGCTATACAGGCCTTATTACCATTCCCGAAAGCGGCATTTACACTTTCTACCTGACAGCCGACGACGGTGCCGTTCTGACCATTGACCACAAGACCGTTATAGACAATGACGGATTGCATTCAGCAATTGAAAAAAACGGACAGATCGCTCTGGAAAAAGGGCATCACTTTTTCCAACTGGATTTTATTGAAGGGGGAGGAGGCTACAAGCTAAACCTGGATTACAGCGGTCGGGGAGCGACCACACCTACAGCGGTTACGCCAGAAATGCTGAAATAACAGGCTATAAAAGAAGGCAAAGAATATCTATTAAACACTAAGAACCTTTATCAACATATATGAAACAGCCGTGTATCAGGCATGATGAGCAAACGCTCAGCACCCGATTGCTGTTATTAATGTCCATAACGACCGGTGTGGTCGTCGCCAATAATTACTATAATCAGCCGTTGCTAGGTCTAATGGCCAAAGATTTTGGGGTATCTGAATTACAAATCAGCAGCATTCCAATGCTTACGCAGATCGGCTACGCATTTGGATTGTTCTTTGTGGTACCGTTGGGTGATAAGCTAAAACGCAAGAAACTGATTTTATCCGACTTTGCTTTTATTATCGCATCTTTGATCGGCATGGCACTGGCAAAAACCCCCTTTCAGTTAAAACTGTTTAGCTTTCTGATCGGATTTACAGCAGTGATCGCACAGTTATTGGTACCGATGGCCGCACAACTGGCCTCTGATGATAAACGGGGACGAGCCATTGGTACCGTCATGTCTGGACTATTGATGGGTATTCTTGCATCTAGGACACTTAGCGGATACATAGGCGCTCACTGGGGCTGGCAGGCCATCTACTATATTGCAGCAATAATGATTGCGCTGCTTTTTTTCTGCCTGGTTCGATATTTGCCAGAACTTCACCCTGATTTTAAGGGCTCCTATCCATCTCTTTTAAGATCCATTATTACCCAATACAGAACGCAGGCCAATCTTCGGCTGGCCTCTTTTAGAGGCGCATTGGACTTTGCCTGTTTCAGTGTATTCTGGACAACGATCGTTTTTCTTCTGGAAGGAGCGCCGTTTCATATGGGTAGCGACGTAGCGGGTGCGATGGGGTTAGTCGGGATCGCCGGGGCAATTGTTGCTTCATACGTCGGAAGACTCAGCGACCGGATGAGTAAAAACAAACTAATTATTATAGGGATATTGATTGTACTGATATCATGGATTGTGCTGGGATTTTCCGGTAAAAGTATGATTGGTCTGATCATTGGCGCTTTTCTATTAGACTGGGGTGTACAATCCGTTCACATCACCAATCAGGCGATCATCTTTCAGGGCAATCCGACGGCCAGAAACAGGATCAATACGATATATATGGTCTGGTACTTTATCGGCGGCTCACTCGGCACCTTGATAGGTGGGTATATCTGGTTTTACGGGGGATGGTGGGGAACAGCGCTTAGCGGGATGACACTTTCCGTTCTGATGTTGCTCCTCCATGTCTTTGGCAGGAGGGCATTGCCCGAATCCGATAAAAGCCAGTAAAATATATTGTTCAACAAAAAAAGGCAGAACGGCCTGACTGCTTTTTTTGTTGAACAAATTGACTGTCTTTCTTGTTAAATTAATCCATTAAAGGCCCATTTTCTTTCTAAGCTCTGGCGCTATCGCATTCTTATTTACCATAATAGCCACCGTTTTATAATTGACAAAAGCCTTAGAGGCATAAAGAAAACCTTTATATACATTTTTGGTTCCCCAGGAGTTCTTGACGATGTAGAACTCATTGCCGTTCTGGTCCTTAGCCAGGCCGACAATATGCATCAAATGATCATCGGTTGTTCTCTTATTATTATAAGCGGTTTGCCTGTTGTCAGCATTGATCTTCATTTCCGGTGACGGTTGTGTAAACCATGTTTTGATTTTCTCTTTATCTACACTTTTATAATTAAGTGTATCTGCGCCCTGTGGCACAATAGCCACACTATTCAGCCAGCTAAAATACGGTTCAGAACAATCTGTATCCCATTCCACCGTGTAGCCTTTCTTTAGGGCTCCGTCAATGATTTGAGTTAAATCTTCCAAAGGTACGTTAACATAGTTGTTCATATAGGCCCAGTTATCGGGCACCATCAACATGCCTTTTTGCCAATATGGCGTATTGGTTTGTGACATGATCTCTACATAGTCTTTAGCGTCCAGCCCAGTATACTCACTGGCAAAGCTCTTTGGGGTATAAGTTTTGCCTTTATACGTGAATTTCGCCGGGACCTTCCCCAAATGCTGATCCATGATTTGATTAACGGTATCCTTCCAGTTAACCGGGATGGCGTGGGCAGCCACCCAACTTTTTAAATGATCCAGGATCTCTTTTTGCATGGGTCCAAAATTATTCTCAGTAGCGCCATTGGTAAGCCCTGTATAGTTCGCCTCTGGCAGCGTACCGTATTTGGCCAGCATATTGGTTACGTCATGTGCCTGACCACCATCACCATAATTAAGGTTACCATCCATTCTAAGATAATTTTCAGCCTTCTCCAGATAAACACAACGGGCTGTAAATATTTTGGAAAGATGCACAGGTTCTTTTCCTTTTTTGATCATCTCACTTTCCAGAAACGAATTGGTGGAATAGCTCCAGCAGGTACCCGAATTCCCCTGATTTTCCACGGGTGTATAGGTCAGATTAATCAAGTCTGTAAAATGATAACCTTTCTCATCCAAGGTCGTTTGTTTTTCATTTACTTTATTGATCAGATCGGTCTGAGCATGTGCCGTTGGCAGCATTCCCATGCAAACCGCAACTGCTGTAGTAGCGACTATGCTTTTAATCGGTAGAAATTTCATTGAATCAGTCCTTAGTTTTAAAAAATAATCTGAATAAGCTATCCGTTTTCAAAAGTTATTTTCATTGCATTTCCGTATGCTTGCTGCATTTCCGGATAAAAACAGTTTCCAAAGATAGGGGATTCAGTGTATTATAATGCAGCTTTTCTTTTTAAATAATCTTCCTATGTGTATTTACCTTCGGGACAGTTTACTTTTTGAACATTCGGAGCCACCTTGTAATGCTTAACTCGCGCAGATTCCTAACGAATATTAAAGGCAAGTTCAATTTGCCGCTCAATCCCAAAAACGTTGTAAATTAACTGCCTGAACTGGTAATCGATGTTACCCGTTGGATGCGAAATACTATTAAAAACACAAAGAACCAATACAACAAAACAAAAGAAATATGATTCAGACAAAAGGGCCGGTCGGCGTAGCTGTTTCTAAACTTGGGCTGGCAATGGCTGGCTTACTACTGGGTAGTATGACGATTTCCGCACAAAACTACAAACCTGTAGCAGACAAAATTATGACCAAATGGGCCGCAGATGTCAACCCGAAGGCCCCCTTGCCGGAATATCCTAGGCCGCAGTTGAAAAGAGGTGATTGGAATAACCTCAATGGATTATGGCAATACGCCATTACCGCTGCCACTGAACAAAGACTGCCTACGAATTTTGACGGTCAAATTCTGGTGCCCTACCCGGTTGAATCTGCACTTTCAGGAGTTGCCAAGACTGTCGGCAAAGATCAGGCTTTATGGTATGCAACTACCATTGAACAAAAGAAGCCTTCAGGCAAAGACAAATTATTACTGCACTTTGGTGCTGTTGACTGGAGGGCCGATATATACGTGAACGGTCAGAAAGTCGGTCGGCACGAAGGGGGTTATGATCCCTTCAGTTTTGATATCACGCCCTATCTGCAAAAAGGGAAAAAACAACAGATCGCAATACGGGTTTGGGATCCGACAGACGAAGGTCCTCAACCGCGCGGAAAGCAGGTAAGTAAGCCAAACGGTATCTGGTACACACCGGTTACAGGTATCTGGCAGACTGTCTGGACAGAACAAGTGCCTGAAACCTATATCGCCTCCACTAAACAAACGCCGGATCTTGACGCTTCCAGTCTGAAAGTAGCAGCAAATATAGTAGATCCTGCAGTTGGCGATCAGGTAAAGTTTGTGGCACTGGACAAAGGGCAAGTAATAGGAGAGACCACCATCGATGCCGCCTCGCAGAAAGGAGGAAGTATATCTATTTCCAATCCGCGCACCTGGTCTCCGTCTGATCCACATTTATATCAATTACAAATTACCTTAATTAGAAAGGGTAAGCCGCTTGACGCCGCCAGTAGCTATTTTGCTATGCGTAAGTCTTCCCTTGTCAAAGATGACAAAGGCATTACCCGCATGGGCCTCAATAATAAACCCATCTTCCAATATGGCCCACTGGATCAGGGCTGGTGGCCCGACGGTTTGTATACTGCTCCGACAGATGAAGCCTTGCTTTTTGATATTGCAGAAACCAAGAAAATGGGGTTTAATATGATCCGTAAACATATTAAGATCGAGCCAGCCCGCTGGTATTACTATTGTGACAGCCTGGGAATGCTGGTATGGCAGGATATGCCAAGTGGTGATCTTGGAGGCAATGCCTGGGACAATCAGCCAGGTAAGATTTCGGGGAATAACAGAGAAAAAGAGCGCTCTGCTGAATCTGAAGCTTATTACAGAAAAGAATGGAAAGCCATGATTGATGCGACCTATAATTTTCCAAGCATTGTCGTATGGACACCATTTAATGAAGCCTGGGGACAATTCAAAACGGTGGAGATCACTAAATGGACTAAACAGTATGACCCGTCCAGGATTGTCAACAGCGCTAGCGGTGGCAACTTCTTTGAAGTGGGAGATCTCTTCGACCTCCATAACTATCCGGATCCGGCCATGCCAGATCCTGCCGTATTTGGCAAATCCGGGATGGCGCTCGTACTAGGTGAATTTGGAGGATTAGGCCTGCCGGTACCCGGACATACCTGGCAACAAAAGGACAACTGGGGGTACCAGACTTTTAAAAACAAAGACGAACTGATCAAGCGTTATGGTCAATTAATTAAGCATCTTGAAAAACTGATCCCTTTGGGTCTTTCTGCCGCCGTTTATACACAGACCACGGATGTAGAAGTAGAAACCAATGGCATTATGACATATGACAGAAAAGTCATAAAAATGCCTGCAGAAAAACTGCATGCAATACACGCGCCTTTATACAAGCAATAAGGTTTAAAATTGACAACTAGGTAAGCAATCCCGGCATCTAGATTTACCAAAGTGCCGGGATCTGTATTTATCAACTGTTCCAAAGTACATCTCTGCTATTCAAAAATAACACTTAACTTTAGCCGTTATTATAATAATAAGAACTATTGTGAAGTAAATGGAGACAAGAGCGAGATGTTCACTTTCCCATTCAATGTTATCAATTAATATTAAATACACATGAGCAAATATGAACAAATGACATATCGAAGGTGCGGTTCCTCTGGCTTGAAATTGCCTGCTGTTTCGTTAGGTTTATGGCATAATTTCGGATTTGTCGACCGCTATGAGCACTTTAGAGAAACGCTTCATACGGCCTTTGATAAAGGAATTACACATTTTGACCTGGCCAATAATTATGGACCGCCACCCGGATCAGCAGAGGAAAATTTTGGCAAGATACTAAGATCTGACTTTACCGGATACAGGGATGAAATGATCATTTCCACTAAAGCAGGATATACGATGTGGGCTGGTCCTTATGGCGACTGGGGATCAAAAAAATATTTAGTGGCTTCACTGGATCAGAGCCTAAAACGCATGGGGCTGGAATATGTGGATATTTTCTATCATCACCGTCCTGACCCCGAAACCCCATTGGAAGAGACAATGCGAACACTGGATTTGGTAGTCCGTCAGGGAAAGGCGCTCTATGCAGGTATCTCTAACTACCCGGCTGATCTTGCAGAAAAAGCCTTTAAGATTCTAAGAGAGCTTGGCACACCTTGTGTTATTCACCAGCCTAAATATTCCATGTTTGAAAGGTGGGTAGAAGACGGATTGCTGGATACGCTGGAAAAAAATGGGGTAGGATGTATCCCATTTTCTCCACTGGCCCAGGGAATGTTAACCAATAAATATCTCCATGGTATTCCGGAAAATTCAAGAGCTGCCAAGCCACATGGCTTTTTACAAAAAGAAGCCTTGACTGAGAGCCGGCTTCGCCAGATAAATGATCTGAATGCACTGGCTGTCAACCGGGGTCAATCACTTGCACAAATGGCGCTCAGCTGGCTATTGAAAGACCCTAGAATCACTTCCGTTTTGGTTGGCGCCAGCAGCAGCGAACAGTTATTAGATTCTTTGAAATGCCTGGATAACCTGCAGTTTGATCAAGAGGAATTAACGAAAATAGAACAGATTCTTCACACGGTTCCTTCGGGTAAATAGCATATAAAGGAGTAATTTTGAGATCTGCATTTCAAATAAATAAACATACAATTATGAAGTGGATAACAAAAACTTACAAACTATTTGTAGCGGCTGCTTGTTTATTGACAATCGTTAGCTGTCAGCAAACGCCGGCGTCTAAGGGAGAGGCGAACAAAGACCTCGATACAACAGCCGTCAGCAAAGAAAATGGCGTTAATAATTATAATCCTTCACAAAAAAATACATCATTTATGACAACAATTCAATTTAAAGGTAATCCCATTCACACGGTAGGTGCCCTACCGCAAAAGGGTACGGAAGCCCCGGATTTTACACTGGTTGGCGTTGACCTTTCGAATAAATCCCTGTCAGATTTTAAAGGAAAATATGTCATTCTGAATATCTTTCCAAGCGTCAATACTGGCGTTTGCGCTGCATCCGTCAGACAATTCAATAAAGATGCAGCATCAGTTCCAAATGCAACAGTGCTTTGTATTTCAAAAGACCTGCCTTTCGCCCAGTCCCAGTTCTGTGGTGCAGAGGGCATAGAAAACGTGGTAATGCTCTCTGATTTCAGGACCGACTTCGGACATCAATACGGTGTTCAGATGGCAGACGGGCCGTTACAAGGTTTATTGAGCCGTGCTGTTGTAGTGATAAATCCGGAAGGCAAGATTATTTATGAGCAGCAGGTGCCGGAAATCACAGAAGAGCCTAACTATGAAAAGGCGCTCGCTGCCATTCAATAAGATAAAAGGAATGCTGGATTCCAAGTGAGCGGCGCATTATGACCACTCATTAAAACAATTCCCCGAGTGCTATCGTAATATTATATTTTGTTGACTGTATACTTGATACAGTAAGAGAAGGGATAATCTGATATCCCTTCTTTAATTTTAAATACATGGATCAACCTGCAATTTGACTAAGTAAAGCGCAATATCCGCTGAATCAAATTAAAAACCTCTGCCGTTCTTTGCCGTAACGATAAATCAGGGGTCTATATCGATAATCTCCTTTTATTTGCTTTCCAAAAACTTTTCTTGGGATCCTTGCCACGTTTTTAACCTACACCATTTTCTACTTTCCCATAAATTGCCATATGCTTCACTTTATAAACATCTAAAGTGTTGAGAAGGCAAGAATAACGAGTGCCTACAGAGGCTGCTGTTTTTGACCTTCACATGGTTTTTAATATACGATTAAGAAAAAACAGCAGATTTTTAAATTAACGTGTTTAAGTTCAACAACTTGAAAAAAGCTCATTAACATACATCAAGTTTCCAACTATCGATTACGATACAATTTGAAGATTGCCACATTTTATACCCCACACTAATTGAATCAAAACTGCAAATTTTTGAACAATTTTTAATTAACATTTGGCTTTCTTTAACTCATATTTGCTAATGAAATGTTTAAAGCCACAAAAATTAACTTAGACCATATAGTATTAAATACCAGACGGCTGATAAACTAGTTGATAATCATTGTAGATTTTTTAAGGTTAAGCTATGAATTGTATAAAAAGAATACAGATTACTGATCTGTGTATTTTACTGCTGCTTGTAACAATCAGCACGATCGGATGTAAAAAGGATTCTGTAAAGTCTGAATCCCACGCTTACAATCCTGCCCAGGAGGTTGTAGTGAACGATTTCTTTCCCAAAACAGGTGGCGGTGGCCAGCAACTCGTCCTGTATGGAAAAAACTTTGGAAACGACAAGTCTATTGTTTCTGTAAAGATCGGGGAGAAACAGGCAACCGTTATCACAGTGCACAATGATGCCATATACTGCGTTGTACCAGACAGAGCCTACTCCGGCGAAATAGAAGTAACCGTTGGGTCAAAAAATACGCAGCAATTGGCTAAAGCGGCCGATGCGTTTAATTATCAACGGCGTATGGTCGTCACGACACTTGCAGGCGCCGAAGATGAAAGGGGAAATTACGATATAAAAGACGGACCCTTTGACGACTGTGGCGGCTTCTTCAATCCATCCTGGTTAATTTTTGATCCTAAAAATCCAGGTCTGTTATATATGGGACAGGATGGAGGAGATATCAGGTTACTCAATTTTAGAGACAGTGTCGTTACCACGCCTATTACCAGAGGTATGGGCAACTGGAGCCGTATCCGTACCATCGCCTTTACAAAAGATGCTCAGTATATGATTGTAGCCAATGACCAGGGAGATGTCAACGGAATCAGCACTTCAATTTTATCCAGGGCGAACGGTTTTAAGGACCCCAAAGTCCTGACCTCATACAAGCAGTGTAACGGCGCCTCCGTGCATCCGGTGAACGGAGAGCTCTATTTTAACAGCTATGAGAAAGGACAGTTCTATAGATTTGATCTGAATAAATATTTTACGGATCATCTGGGCATAAAGGACTATGATGAACTCTTTAAAATTCAGGATAACAGCTGGGAATTCCAGATTGATATCCATCCGAGCGGAAATTATGCATACATAGTCGTCATCAACCAGCATTATATTCTAAGAACAGATTATAACTGGGATACCAAAACCTTCATGCAGCCTTATGTCGTTTGCGGGGAGCCACGGGCAAATGCCTGGGTAGATGGAGTGGGGACCCAGGCGAGGCTCTGGAACCCTTATCAGGGCGTCTTTGTCAAAAACCCTGATTATGCGGGCAAGAAAGATGAATATGATTTTTACTTTACTGAACAGGGCAATCATGACATTCGGATTCTGACGCCAGAAGGCAAAGTAACCACATTCGCAGGCCGTGGAAGCTCCAGCATTGATCCGAATCCATATGGTCATATCGACGGTGGTCTTCGATCCGAAGCCAGATTCGATCAGCCGAAAGGCCTGGCCTATGATTCGACCAACCATGTCTTTTACGTGGGTGATGCAGAAAACCATTGTATCAGAAAAATCTCATTAGAAAACTAAAATACTATTGCTATGAAGCGAGCATATATGCGAAAGCCTTATATACTTTTATTACTTCTTTTTACCGCAGTAACTGCATTTTCACAAGACAAAATTCCGATTTCAGGAAAGATAACAGATGCAGAAACTGGAGAACCTTTATCCGGAGTGAGCATCTCAGTAATCAATTCTGCCGGCCTCGGGACTTTCTCTACCAAAGAAGGTACATTTAGTATCAAAGTGGAGGCATATCATAAATTATTATTTTCCTATGTTGGATATGATACCGTACAAATTCTGATTAAAGGGCCGGATCCCGTGAATGTATCGATGACAAAAGCAGTCGTTAAAGCGATGGATGAAGTGGTTGTGACCGCAGTCGGTGAACAGAAAAAGTTGAATGTAACCGGAGCCATTACCACCGTTGATCTCGGAGAACTACGTAAATCGGCTCCCACAGCCAGCATTGTCAATATGCTGGCGGGAAATGTTCCAGGCATCATGGCCATGCAGACATCCGGACAGCCGGGTAAAGATATATCTAACTTCTGGGTCCGGGGAATATCTACTTTTGGCGCCAGTAATGGTGCACTTGTTTTGGTGGATGGATTTGAACGGGATATCAATGAGATCAACATTGACGATATTAAGTCCTTTTCAGTGTTAAAAGATGCCTCTGCCACAGCCATGTATGGGTCCAAAGGCGCTAATGGCGTGCTGCTCATCACAACAAAACATGGCACCATCGGAAAGACCAACATCTCTGCAAAAGTAGAATCGTCCTACAATAGACGTACCATTACACCAGAATTCGTCGACGGGAATACTTATGCTAGTTTAATCAACGAAGCCAGGATCACCAGAAATAATGAGCCGATTTACAGTCCGGTGGAACTTGAAATATTAAGGTTAGGTCTGGACCCGGATCTGTATCCCGATGTGGACTGGTCGGAAAAACTGCTAAAGGACGGCGCCTTTACCAATCATGCCAGCGTGAACATGAACGGCGGAGGCACAACGGCTCGGTATTTTGTATCCGGCAGTTACCTGGACGAACATGGCATGTACAAAACCGATGACCAGCTCAAAAAGGATTATAATACCAATGCGGATTTCCAGAAATGGACCTACAGACTTAATACGGATGTCAATGTTACGAAAACCACTGTATTAAAATTAGGAGTATCAGGCTCTCTCACGAAAAGGAACAGCCCGGGCCTGGGCGATAATGACGTTTGGGGAGAATTATTTGGTTATACCGCGATCCGTACGCCCATCACATACTCTAACGGGTATGTCCCGGCTATCGGCACGGGGAACAAAACCAACCCTTGGGTAGCGGCTACCCAAACCGGCTTTAATGAGACCTGGAATAACAATATCCAGACGAATCTTACACTGAATCAGGATTTGAACTTTTTGTTGAAAGGCCTGACTTTTGAGGGAAACTTCGGCTACGATACATACAACTCCAGCACGATCGAAAGGCATAAATGGCCTGAACAATGGCGTGCTGAAAGGCATAGGGACCCGGAAGGCAATTTAATTTTCACGCATATCGCTGGCCCCAGCCAGTTAACGCAAGCCAGTAATTCAGACGGCAAGCGCAGAGAATTTTTAATTGGCATGTTGAATTATCACCGTACAATCCAGGATCACCATTTTGGTTTGGACCTTAGATATACCCAGGAATCCACAACATTTACCCAAAACCTGGGTACTGACATTAAAAACGGAATCGCCAAGAAAAACCAGGGGCTGGCAGGCAGGGTTTCCTATAACTGGAAAAGCAAATATTTTGTCGACTACAATTTCGGGTATACCGGTTCCGAAAATTTCAGTTCGGGACACCAGTTTGGTTTCTTCCCGGCCATCTCCGGTGCATGGAATATAGCAGAGGAAAATCTCATTAAGAACAATTTTAAATGGATTAATCTGTTTAAAATCAGGTATTCCTATGGAAAGGTAGGCAACGATAATTTAGGCGACAATCGATTCCCTTATTTATATACCTTACAGGAATTCAAGGACGGAGATGGGAACCCTATAGGTGGTTATGATTGGGCCGAGTTTGGAAACGATAAATTCTTTGGCGGATTAGGATATTCTCAGGTAGCGTCGCCTTATGTCACCTGGGAAGTGGCTACAAAACAGGATATTGGTTTAGATCTGTCCTTCTGGAATAACAATTTTTCATTAACAGTGGACGCCTTTAAAGATGAGCGTACCGGTATTTATATGCAAAGAAATTTCCTTCCTGCTTATATCGGTTTAACCAGTCTGCCCAGCGCCAATGTAGGTGCTGTACGTTCCATGGGAATCGACGGCAATTTTACGTTGAAGCATGAGTTCAATAAGGTGCTGGTTACGCTTCGTGGCAACATAACGCTCAGTAAAAATGAAGTTCTGGAGCGCGACGAGGAAGAAAGTGTATATCCATATCAGATGCAAAAGGGCTACCGGGTTGACCAGAACAGGGGGTTAATTGCACTGGGATTGTTTAAGGACTATGATGATATTCGCAATAGTCCCACCCAGACTTTCGGAGCCTATCAGCCCGGAGATATCAAATACAAAGATGTGAACGGTGATGGCCTTATTGATAATGACGATATTGTGGCGATCGGCTCCACCAAAACGCCGAATTTGATTTATGGTTTTGCTGCCTCTGCAAGTTGGAAGGGCTTTGATCTCAGTGTGCTCTTTCAGGGAGCAGGCAATTCTAGTTTCTTTATTTACGGAAAGACCGTATATGCTTTCAGTGAGGGTGAATGGGGAAACATTTTAAAAGGCATGGTTGAGAACCGGTGGATATCTGCCGATCTTTCCGGTGATCCTTCAACGGAAAACCCCAACGCTCCCTATCCAAGATTAAGCTATAACATCTTCGAAGGCAATAATCACAGAAATTCAACTTATTGGTTGCGCAACGGAAGGTATCTGAGACTTAAAAACCTGGACCTTGGTTATTCCCTACCTAAAGAAATGCTCAACAGGGTCCATATGAGTGGCCTGCGCATTTATTGCATTGCCACCAATTTATTCACCTGGGCGCCTTTTAAACTGTGGGACCCGGAAACCGTAGATCCGCGAGGCGAAACTTATCCGCTAACAAAATCCATCACACTTGGATTGACAATCAACTTATAATATAAAACGTATATTATGATGAAAAAATTATCCGCTACAACCATTCTAATAATGATGGTGACGCTACTGATATCCTGTAATAAATACCTGGAATCCGATCAATTATTTAAGGACCGGATGACACTTGATAAATCATTCAATAATGTTGATTATATTGAGGAATGGCTCGCCAATTCATACTCCTACCTGACAGATGTCAACGCAGATGTCGCCAGTAAAGGTTATGAGCCTTTTAACTTCTCTGATGATATTTATTATGGAGACAGGGATAAGGACTATGATATTAAGGAAGCCAGTCAGCTGTCTTATAATCAATTTAATCTTGGCAATTATCACGAGGGTGATAAACAGGATTCCTGGTCTGAATGCTATAAAGGAATCAGAAGCGCGTCGATATTTATACATAATATTGATCAATCTACTGTAATAGATGATGCCCAAAAAGCTGATTACAAGGCGCAGGCCAGATTCGTTCGTGCCTATTACTATTGGCTTTTGCTAAGAAAATATGGCCCTATTCCGATTATTCCGGATGAAGGTGCTGACTATACTAAAAGTTATGCAGAACTGGCCTTGCCCAGAAGCAGTTATGACGCCTGTGCAGAATATATTGGCCGTGAAATGGTGCTCGCCGCGAAGGATCTGCCACAAAGCAGAGGCCAGCTAGCCATTGCCAGACCCACCAAGGGTGCTGCCTTAGCAACCCGTGCAAAAGCTTTTTTATATGCGGCCAGCCCACTGATTAACGGCGGAAAGGGAAGCATGGATTACAAGCAGGAATTAGTGGATGACCAGGGCAATCCTTTACTGTCTGTGACCTATGAAGAACAAAAATGGGCCAGGGCAGCGGCAGCGGCTAAAGATGTTATGCAATTAGGCGTATATGATCTATATGTTGCACCATACCGTAGTTCAGGAACAATTACACATCCACCCACGATTACCCCGCCCTATAACCCAGAATATTCCAATAAACCCTGGCCCGACGGCTGGTCCAATATAGATCCGTTTGAATCCTATCGGGCACTTTTTGACGGAGAATTATCAGCCTCTGAAAATCCGGAATTGATTTTTACGCGTGGGAAGAATCAGTCTTCAGAGGGGATCAATGTAATGGTTGTACATCAGTTGCCCCGAATCGCTTCTGGCTGGAATACCCATGGTATGACCCTAAAACAATGTGATGCCTATTATATGAACGATGGGACAGACGCACCCGGTAAAGATATGGAATATGGCCGCGGCAACGGAAGTCAAAGACTAGGGGGTTATGTAACTGAACAAGATGTCGCAGATGGCAGGTATAAGCCACTGGCGGCCGGGGTCTCATTACAGTTTGCCAACAGAGAACCAAGATTTTACGCTTCCGTCGCCTTTAACGGCAGTGTATGGGACTTAACCAATGAATCCGAGGAACGTAACAGAGAACAACAGGTATTTTATTATCGCGGTTCGGGCAATGGTTATACCAATACCATGTTCTGGTTGCGAACAGGAATCGGCATTAAAAAATACGTTAATCCGCAGGACACATATGAAAATGGGGATCTCAATAAAGTAGTTCCCAAATATGAGCCCGCCATTCGTTATGCCGACATCCTGCTGGAATATGCAGAAGCCTTAAATGAATTAAACGGTTCTTATAGTATTGCAAGCTGGGACAGTGCACAAATATATACTATTTCAAGAAGCGTGGATGAGATGCAGAAGGGTATCCGACCAGTCAGAATCAGAGCAGGATTGCCTGACTTTTCTCAGGCCGTTTATTCCAGCAGCACCCAATTACGCAAGGCGATCAAACGTGAACGTCAGATTGAGTTAATGGGTGAGCAGGAGCGTTATTATGACTTGCGTAGATGGGAAGATGCGGCCAACGAATTAGCCCTACCGATCTATGGATACAATGTCCTGATGACTGCCAATCAGAGAGATTTATTCCATCAACCAGTTGCGGCATTCGCGCTGCAAAGCACATTTGCATCGAAAATGTATTTCTGGCCGATTTCAATTGAAGAATTAAGACGCGACAGCCGCCTGACACAAAATCCCGGCTGGCAAACATACAACAACTAAATTTTATATATGAAAAAGATAGCATCAATATTTTCCATTCTGCTAGTCCTCATAACGGTAGCCTGCAATAAGGAATGGAGTTCAGAACAATATGAACAATATATTTCTTTTAAGGCACCCTTAAACAACGACGATGTAACACCTATCCATATCCGGTACAAACCTGATGGGCAAGTCAATTACGAATTACCGGTTATCGTCAGTGGCTCCACCAATAACACAAAAAATCTTATTGTACATTTAGGCGTGGATTCTGACACACTTAAGGATTTTAATTTTAAAAACTTCCAAAACAGGACAGATCTCTATTATAAGGAGCTCACCGAACAGTACTTTACCATACCAGACACAGTGTCCATTCAAAAAGGAATCAATATCAATACCGTTAAAGTCGGCTTTACGCTAAAAAATATAGATTTAGTCGACAAATGGGTTCTGCCATTAACCATTCAGCCTTCTTCTGATTATACCGCTAATCCCAGACGAAACTATTCTAAGGCACTACTCAGAATCGTACCATTTAATGATTATTCAGGAACCTATAGCGGAACATCCTTAAAAGTCTATCTAAAAGGAGAGGAAGATGGGGCAGCTATCGTTAAAAATACCATAGAGACGTATGTTGTGGATGAGCACACGATATTTTTCTATGCGGGCACGGTAGACGAAAACAAAGCAGACAGAAGAAATTACAAAATTTATGCACATTTTGATGATGTAAAAAAAGAGGTGACGCTGCACTCCGATAATCCGCTGATGAATCTACATGTCAATCAGACAATCAATTATTCGATCGAAGAAGTGCAGGATGAACTACTCCCGTATTTGGTTCATAGATATTTAACGATCAATAATATAGATTATAACTATACGGATTATACCTCAGTTTCAAATGCAACTATCGATTATACGATTCGTGGTTCACTAATTATGGAAAGAAAAATCAATACCCAGATTCCGGATGAAGACCAGGCGATTGAATGGTAGAAACGGTTAGGCGCAAAAAATCTGCCTGACAAACAAAAATAGCATCTACTGCCTCAAAAGTAACGGATGCTATTTAATTTTATCCCTACTTGAAATAACACCCGGTCCTGAAACCTTCCGTGTCGGCAAGTGAGACAATTTTTTGAGCAGTTATGTCTTAAAGTTCTATTTGGAAGCAATCTATAGATTCTCAAATTGAATTATTTTTGTGTAATATTTACTTTTGAAAGTAAGACGATCATATCGTCTAAATGGATAGTTTCTGTTTGTGTATCTTTGCCATGTTATTTCCATTCTTAATAAGAAATAGATGGCTCATCCTTGAAAAAGAAAAGGCATATAGCGTATAATCGATTCTTGGAAATTAATTTTCTGATCTACATTACCAAGTGCTTGATCGGATTACTGATTACCTACACAATCTATGTCACCTTTCCACAGCATCAGTTCTTCTGGAGTGTCATTTCTGTACTATTGGCTTTTTCACCAGACGATAAAGACGCGAAAAAAGTAGCCTATGACCGTATGAAGGCCAATATCCTCGGTTCAACGGTAGGAATGATCTTGTTTCTGATCCATTTTCCGAACCTGGTCATTATGGGCATCGGCGTGGCGGCAACTATTGCCATTGCCACGCTTTTAAATATTCAGTCCACCACCAGGTCAGCACTGGCCGCTGTGGTTATCGTTTTGCTTTATGAACAGGAAAATGCTTCCTGGCATATGGCACTGGAAAGAATGATTTGTGTCATTATCGGCTGCCTGATCGCACTTTTACTTACTTTACTGTTTGACGTCACTCTTTTTAAGGACAAACGGGGGCGGATGATCCGCAAAGCTAAAGTCATCCGGAAACATTACATTAAAAAATAATACAAGTAAATCTAGTAAGAGGTTAATCTATTTTTAAGATATCCGTGATGTGAAATCTTGCAGTATCTTTGCCATATGCAATTTTACTGTCATTCACTTAGTTCCTATAAAAGACTTAAAACCCGCGAGGTAAGAATCGGCGATCTGCTGCTCGGTGCGGATCATCCTATCCGGCTTCAGACCATGACCACGACCGATACCATGGACACGGAGGCCACAGTCGCGGAAGCCATCCGTTGTATTGAGGCAGGGGCCGAACTGATTCGTATTACAGCCCCGTCCAAAAAGGAAGCGGAAAACCTCGCCCAGATAAAAAAGGCCTTGAGAGCTAAAGGCTATAATACCCCATTAGTAGCCGATATTCATTTTACGCCTAATGCCGCAGAAATCGCCGCTAAAATCGTAGAAAAAGTCCGCGTCAACCCGGGTAATTACGTAGATAAGAAGAAATTTGAACAGATCGATTATACAGACGAAGCTTATAATGACGAACTGGAACGTATCAGGGTTCGGTTTACCCCGTTGGTACGTATCTGCAAAGAACATGGAACTGCCATGCGTATCGGTACCAACCACGGCAGTTTAGGTGACCGTATTATGAGCCGTTACGGTGATACCACCATGGGAATGGTGGAGAGTGCAATGGAGTTTTTAAGGATCTGCCGTGGAGAAAATTATCACAATATTGTGTTATCCATGAAAGCGTCCAATACCCATGTTATGGTAGAGGCGTACCGGCTGCTTATCCAACAGATGAATGCTGAGTTCGGAGAGCTATACCCACTCCATCTGGGCGTTACCGAAGCGGGTGACGGTGAAGATGGCCGGATCAAATCTGCCGTCGGTATTGGTACATTACTGGAAGACGGTATCGGAGACACGGTACGGGTCTCTTTGACAGAAGACGCTGAGCTGGAAATTCCTGTCTGCTATGACCTGGTAAAAAGATATGACCTCAGTCTACAGCATACCAGTGAGATCCTGGGGAAAGAACCTGGATTTCCCGTACCGGAGATCATCACAGATCATCTCCCATATACCCCGTTTGAATACAAACGCCGCGATACAATCGAGATCAGTAATATCGGAGGTAGCCATGTCCCTGTTGTCATAGCCGACTTAAGCAAATTAAACCATATTACACCTGGCGATTTACTACAGGTCGGGTATCAGTATAATGAAAAACTGGACAAATGGTTCATCGGAGACAGGGCAGCTGATTATATCTTTATAGGGTATCAGAATATTGATTTTCAGTTACCCGGCACCCTCAGAGCGATAGTCTATCCTCCCGCCTTTGATCTGCAGGAACATAAAGAACAGTTTTGCCCGCTTTTTGACATTCCTACGTACATGGCGGGCACCGACCAGAAAGGCCAGGTTAATTTCGTTCATATCGCCGTATACCAGGATATGCCCTTCCTCACAGAAGAACAGCTTTGTCTTTTGGCCGCCGACCCGACAGTAGTATTGGTACTTGACAGCAACCGTAAAAATGCGATGCAGGCTGTCCGCCGCTTTATCGTAGAACTGGAGCAGCAAAAGATTAAAAACCCGGTTATTATCAGTGTTTCCAGCAGTTGGGACACGGCCGATGAGCACTTGATTCATTTTTCTACGGAAGCCGGAGGGCTGCTCGTCGACGGGATGGGAGACGGCGTGTTTTTCCACTTAAAAACAGCTTCTTATAAAGCGTTAGCGGGCAATTTTCAAGCGGCAGCTGGCAGAAATTACCAGCAAAATACCAATGTCGAGCAATTTTTAAACGCTACTGCATTCAGTATCTTACAGGCATCCAGAACACGGATTTCCAAGACAGAATATATATCCTGTCCAAGTTGTGGCAGGACCCTGTTTGATCTCCAGGAAACGACGGCTAAAATCAGAGCCGTGACAAACCATCTGAAAGGTGTTAAAATAGCGATTATGGGTTGCATTGTAAACGGGCCAGGGGAGATGGCTGATGCCGATTTCGGATATGTCGGATCCGGGGTGGGGAAGATCACCTTATACAAGGGCAAGGAAGTCGTCAAAAGAAATATTGACAGCGAGATCGCGGTGGGTGAACTCATTAACCTTTTAAAGGAAGGAGGCGTCTGGGTAGAGCCTGCTCTGGACGAGAAACGCTAAGAAAAGCAAAACTTTCTAAAAAATGGCGAAACTGGTGACCATATATGACTCTGTCAGTCTTTCTGAAATTTATATTGCACAGGCAAAACTTGAACAGGCCGGTATTCTCTCTTTTACCAAAGACGAGCGACTGCACCAGACCGCTCCTTATCTATCCTCCCTGACCAATGGTATTCAGTTACAGGTAGCCACAGATGATCTTGATTCGGCCGTGCAGATCCTGCAACAGGCTGGCATACTGATTCCTCAGGTTGAAAAGAAAGATAATTTCACCAAACGGCTCAAATGGATATTTTTAGCGGTATTAATTGCGGAGCTGCTTTATTTACTTATCAAAAACAAAGTCGTTTGAACTAACCTGCAGTAGCTTCGGGCAGTCAAAGCTTTTTTATTAGCCAGCAAAAAATATTTGTCTGGTATTCAAAGATAGTTATCTTTGCAGCCCGTTAAAATGCCTTTGCATTTAAAACACCGGAAATTGCGGATGTGGCGAAATTGGCAGACGCACTAGACTTAGGATCTAGCGCCGCGAGGCGTGTGGGTTCGACTCCCTCCATCCGCACACACCGTCTTACCCTTTTAAGACGGTTTTTTTTTAATTTTTAATCACCTCGATAGGGCGGGGCGCAGCTGTTCAAACATGGCAACAATTACTAGAGAGAATATCGCACCATTAAACGATAAGCTCGTTGTAACACTAAAGAAAGAAGATTATCTACCCGCTGTTGATAAAAGCATTAAAAATTATGCTAAAACAGCCAATATTCAGGGATTCCGTAAAGGAATGGTTCCCGCCGGGCTGATTCGCAAAATGTACGGTCCCGGTATTTTCCAGGATGAGGTACTTAAGACAGTGGATAATGAACTGAACAAATATATTGCTGAGGAGAAGCTTGCTATTTTAGCACAGCCTATCGCACTGGAACAAAAAGAGCTGGAACTCAATTTCCAGGACCCTAAAGATTACAATTTTGAATTTGAGATCGGTCTTCAGCCTGAAGTTAACATCGATCCTAAATCGATCAACGTGACCCGTTATCAGATCGAAGTCACCGATCAGGCTCTTGAGGAAGAGCTGGAAAGACTTCGTCAGCGTTACGGCAACTATACTACACCGGAGACCATCGAAGATGAAAAGACGATCATCAGCGCAGAAATTGCTATCGATGGACAGGAGCCCGAACCAGCCGCCGAAGGTGAAGAACCTGCAAAGCCAACCGATACAGCCATCACTTTAAAGGATATCGCTAAAGGACAGCAAAAAGAATTCAAAGGGAAGAAAATAGGTGATAAAGTCACCGTACAGCTGGATAAAGCCTTCAAAGGCGAAATTCTGGAAAGAGTGTTAGGTGACTTAAAATTAGATAAAACCGATAAAGAAAACGGTAAGAAGACCGCTACTTTAACCATCACAAAAATCGGCTTTCTGGAAGAAGCTCCTTTAGATGAAAAACTCTTTGATCAGGTATATCCTGGAAAGGACATCAAGACAGAAGAGGATTTCAAAACTGCAATAAAGGCAGACATAGAAAAATATTATGCACAGCAGGCCAGCGGTCAAATCCATGATCAGATTTATCATTACCTGACTGACCATGTCAGCCTGGATATGCCAGAACCCTTTTTGAAACGCTGGATGAAAGTAAGCAGCGAAGGTAAGAAAACGGACGAAGATATTGACAAGGACATTGTAGATTTCAAAAAACAATTACAATGGGCATTGATCTCCTCAAAACTCAGCAACGATAATGAGATCAAAGTGGAAAATGAAGAGTTAAAAGACTTTGCCAGACATCAACTTATGAGCTATCTGGGCGGTCAGATGAGCCTTCAGGGCAATGAGGCCTGGATCGAAGATTATGTCAATAAGATGATGGGTGACAGAAAATTCATTGAAGACGCACATGGTCAGGTTCGTATCGGCAAACTCTTCGAAGCATTGGAAACCCAGGTAACGGCTAAAGATCAGCCTATTGCTGAGAAAGACTTCACCGAAATGGTACAGAAGCATCAGCATGAGCATCATCATTAATCAGCAAGAGACTTTACTGTAAGAAAGTAAATTCCTTCAATATACAAAATGGCGGTTAATACCCTTCAACTAGTATTAGCCGCCATTTTGTATTTCGGAAGGGCTGCCTTTTTGTCGGTCATTTATATGCTGCACGAAGTTTGGAATAGATTTACGTGTTAAACCTCTACGGAATAGCAAAAATTGAATATCTTCAAACCTTAATATTAATATTTATGGACATAGGAAAAGAATTTGAAAAATATGCTGTAAAACATCAGGGTATCAGCAGTAATACCATGCATCAGTACAAAGGGCAGTTTACCGCACTCACGCCATATATCATTGAAGAACGCCCCATGAATGTGGCGTCCATGGATGTCTTCAGCCGTCTGATGATGGACCGCATCATCTTCTTAGGAGAAGGAATCAATGATTATGTTGCCAATATCATCACTGCACAGCTTTTGTTTTTAGATAGCGTCGATCGGACCAGGGACATCCAAATGTATATCAATAGCCCGGGAGGTAGCGTTTACGCCGGTCTGGGTATCTATGATACGATGCAGTTCGTTTCACCGGATGTATCCACAATCTGTACGGGTATGGCCGCATCCATGGGTGCCGTACTAATGGCCGCCGGTGTGAAAGGTAAGAGAAGCGCGCTGAAGCACAGCCGTATTATGATCCATCAGCCCAGCGGAGCCATCGGAGGACAGGCCTCTGACATCCAGATCACTGCCCGGGAAATTCGTAAAATCAAAAATGAACTCGATAATATAATTGCCGAGCACAGTGGCAAAGATCCAGCACAGATCGCCAAGGATAGGGACCGTGATTTCTGGATGACTGCTCAGGAAGCTAAAGAATATGGACTGGTAGACGAGGTCTTAATTTCAAATCCCAACAAATCTAAAACAGCCTAATTATCGAAAACGTAATTAGCTAAGCGCATTAAGCCAATTAAATTATTGAAAAATGAATACACATTATAAATCTCCCTATATTATACGTCAAGAAGATGATGATGAAAATGAGCCAGACATAAAACCCGGTGCCGGCGAAGAACAGAAATCCTCTTTGCTGCTCAAAAAACAGGAACAACTTTTCCTGGAGAAAAGATCGGTCTATCTCTGGGGCATGGTAGATGACAAATCTGCCCGTGACATTGTCAACAAACTGCTCATTCTGGAAGCCGATAAACCAGGTGAGGAAATCAAGTTTTTTATAAACAGTCCGGGAGGTGTCGTGACCAGTGGTATGGTTATTTACGATACGATTGAAATGATCTCATCTCCTGTCAGCACAATCTGCATGGGGCTGGCTGCCTCAATGGGGTCTATACTGCTCAGTGTAGGAGCCAAAGGGAGGCGTTTTGTCTATCCCCACGGTGAGATTATGATTCATCAGCCCAGTATCGGCGGCTATTTTCAGGCAACTTCAGCAGATATTGAGATACAGGCCGAACAAATTGAAAAAACCAAGCTCATGGGTGCGCAGCTACTCGCCAAAAATTGTGGCAAAACCGTTGAGCAAGTACTAAAAGACTTTGACAGAGATTTCTATATGGACGCAGAGCAAGCTGTTACCTATGGCATTGTAGACGCGGTACTAGAAAAATTATAATATTTCGAACGTTAAAAAACACAGGAAGACCGCTGTTTGCAGCGGTTTTCTTAATTTTGCATAATAGTTGCAGCGTAAAACTGCTGTCAACTGATAATGGATTTGCAATTATGGCTAAAAACTTACATACACACTGTTCATTTTGTGGCAGGCCCAGAGAGGAAGTAAAGATGTTGATTTCTGGTATCGATGCAGATATCTGTGACCAATGCATTCAGAATGCGGGAGAGATCATTGAGCAGGAATTTGAATTTGAAAAAACGCACCAAGGGCAAAACACGCCAGGTAGCAATGACGCCAAACTAGAGCTTAAGACGCCTATTGAGATCAAGAAGTTTCTGGATCAATATGTAATTGGTCAGGAAGATGCGAAAAAAATCCTGTCCGTGGCTGTCTACAATCACTACAAACGCGTGACACAAAAAGTTCAAAATGATGATATTGAAATTGAGAAAAGCAATATTATCATGATTGGAGAGACCGGTACAGGAAAAACACTGCTGGCCAAGAGCATCGCCAAGATGCTAAATGTCCCGTTTGCAATTGTAGATGCAACCGTATTTACCGAGGCAGGTTATGTCGGTGAAGATATTGAAAGCATGCTGTCCCGTCTTCTGCAGAACTGCAATTATGACGTTCCATCTGCTGAAAGGGGGATTGTTTATATTGATGAGATCGATAAGATTGCCCGTAAAAATGATAATCCTTCAATCACTCGTGACGTCAGCGGTGAAGGTGTGCAACAAGGCCTGCTGAAAATGTTAGAAGGTACTGAAGCGCTGGTACCTCCTCAAGGAGGCAGAAAGCACCCCGAACAGAAAATGGTTAAGATCCGGACCCAGAACATTCTATTTATCTGTGGCGGGGCATTTGATGGCATTGACAGAATCATTGCCAGAAGAGTCAATACTAACGCCATTGGTTTCAATGTAAATAAAGAGCAGCAGGAAGAACAAAAGAAGAACTTATTACAGTTCGTTAATCCGCAGGACTTAAAGTCTTTTGGCTTGATTCCGGAACTGTTGGGGCGTCTACCGGTAGTTACACACCTGGACCCGTTGGATAAGGCGACCTTACGTTCAATTCTTACAGAACCTAAAAACAGCTTAATTAAGCAATATACCCGTCTGTTTGATATGGAAGGAGTGAAGTTGGTTGTTGAGAAAGAGGCGTTGGATTTTATTACAGAGAAAGCACTCGAATTTAAGTTGGGAGCCCGTGGCCTGAGAAGCATCTGTGAAAGTATTTTAACCGAAGCTATGTTTGAAATTCCGGGAACTAACAAGAAAAAATTCACCGTAACGCTGGATTATGCCAGGCAGCAATTTAATATTAGCAAATTAGGCTCTATGAAAGTAGCTTAATAATCAGCTCATTAAAGCATAAAACATAGAAAGGAAGCAACTTATGCAAATTTTCTTGGAAAAACAGCCGGGAAATTTTAATTTTGCACCCAAATTATTTTATAAAATACACGGCAAAATCCGTGTTGCCTAAAACATTCATTATTATGAAAAAAGGTATCCATCCCGAAAATTACCGTTTTGTCGTATTCAGAGACATGAGTAACGGTGTTGAATTTTTATCTAAATCAACGGCTGCCTCCAGCGAAACCACAGAATTTGAAGGTGTGGAGTATCCAGTAATCAAACTGGAAATTTCAAATACATCTCACCCTTTTTATACTGGTAAAAACGTATTGGTTGACACCGCCGGTCGTATCGATAAATTCAACAAACGTTACGGTAAGAAAAAATAACAGTATTGAAAAGGGAAACCTTTTTAAGAATTATAAAAAGAACCGCTGTAATATGCTCATCGCATGAACAGCGGTTCTTTTTTATTGTTACTCTAAGGCTGCCTGTTCTCATCAGGTCTTGACTGAGGCAAAGCAGCGCTTTAAAACTCTACGAACTGACAGCATATAAGTGGCCGACAAGGTAAAGGCTTGAACTACCCGGCCAAATGCATCTCAGGATCGGGCAATTCTTTTGGTTTCGTTTTCTTTCCTTTATAGCTATAAACAGTATAACTGCATACCAGCTTAGCCGTGTATTTAGCCACAAAACACCCTACCAGCATAGGTATAAATAATTCAAAGCCGTTATTAACCAGGTTACAGGTTAAAAATACCGAGGTCAACGGTGCGTGGATCGCTGCACTCAACATCGCACCACCACCAATTAAAGCAAAATTCAAAGGGCTTAAATGAAGGCCAAAAAGCTGATTGCTTACCAAAGCGACAAACATTCCGAATACGGCCCCCCCAATAATCGAAGGCGCAAACACACCGCCGTCTCCGCCAGCTCCCAGTGTTAATGAGGCCACCAGAGGTTTGAGCAAGGAAATACAAAGAATGGTCAGTGCAAAGGGGATAGAAAATGATCGCTCCTCAATACGTGAAAGCAGCTCTGGAAATGCATGATAAGAGTCTCCGTAGAGCTGCGGGAATGCGAGGATAGCCAGTCCGACAAGAACGGCTCCCAAGTTTACACGGATAAAATTATTACTGATACCTCCGAACTTTTCCTTAATAAATATGACAGATTTAGTAAAATAAACCGCCAACAGCCCTGCGATGGCGCTTAATATCAGCAAAAATGGGATGGCACGCATTTCCCATCCAGAGACAGAAAGCTGCTTGAACAGCATTTCATTTTCTACCAGGGACATAAAAAGCCAGGACACAAAAATGGAGCAAAAGCAACTCAGCAGTATCGTCTTAGATACCCGCCGGGCAATAACCTCAACAGAAAACAACAAGCCGGCCAGGGGGCTTCCAAACAGCGTGGCAATACCGGCAGCCACACCTGCGCAGATCAGTTCCGTCTTATGCGCTTTGGCGACAGATGCTTTTTTTCTGGCAACAGCGCCTACAGTTGCAGTAGCGACTACAGTAGACACTTCCACACCAGTAGAACCCCCAAAAATAACTGTTAAGAAGCCATTAATATAGTGAGAGGGTATCTTATAAGCAGGCAGCTCGTTGCGTCTCTCTTCAATCGTATGATAGATTTCTTTGATCCCTTTATTTTGTTTATTCTTAAAGGCGTATTTACGCAAAAAATAAATCAAAGTGATCCCGATTGATGGCAGAATAATAAATATCCATGGGAAGCCATGCGCTTTGTCCAGAATACCTTCTTCGTAATAAGCCGTAATTCGCTTTAAAGAATCCGCAAGAAGGGTAGAAGCCAGTCCAACTGCCAGTGAAGCTACAATGAGTTTTGCATAATTGATGGTAAGTACTTCTTTGCGCATCCGTTTTATTTAATGTCTTATAAGAGCCATTTACTTGATAATCAAGCTGCCATAGTATAGAATTATACCCAAAGCGCTGCAAAATTAAGACATAAAAACCACTTTAACCAGAAATTAGCGAATCTTGGCAATCACTTTAAAAACAAGCATTCGTGTGTAGACGTCCACTTTATAAGCCAACGTATAGCTGCTTGACACAAATCCGCCTGGCTGTAAAAAAACAAACGGGAACGGGGCATTCAGATCCATTAAAACAGTTTTGGAGAAGTGGGGCCAGCAGACGGCGTTTTGCCCAAGTGGAGATAGGCCTTTTCTGTCGCTTCCCTGCCCCGGGGTGTTCTTTGAATAAATCCTTCCTGTATCAGGAAAGGTTCGTAGACTTCCTCTAACGTACCGGGCTCTTCTCCCACAGCAGTAGCAATTGTAGTGATCCCTACAGGACCGCCTTTGAATTTCTCGATAATGGTTGAAAGGATACGATTATCCATATCATCTAATCCATCCTCATCAACATTCAACGCGTTTAAAGCATGACGGGTGATGCCAAGATCGATCTGGCCATCATTGAGTACCTGTGCAAAGTCCCGGACCCTGCGTAAAAGGCCATTGGCGATCCTGGGCGTGCCGCGGCTACGCCTGGCGACTTCAGCCGCTGCCTGGTCATCAATTTTTGTATGGAGAATAAGGGCACTTCTTTTGATGATCTTTTGTAGCGTGTCTGCATTATAATACTCCAAACGGCTCTTAATCCCAAATCTGGAAAGCAGCGGCGCAGTCAGTAAACCGCTGCGTGTGGTAGCACCCACCAGCGTGAAAGGATGAATCGATAATTGTACGCTGCGGGCATTCGGACCTGAATCGATCATAATATCAATCCTAAAGTCCTCCATAGCTGCATAGAGATATTCTTCTACCACCGTACTTAGCCGGTGAATTTCATCAATAAACAACACATCTCCCGATTCCAGGCTAGTAAGCAATCCAGCCAGATCTCCCGGTTTCTCTATCACCGGACCTGAAGTCTCTTTGATATTTACGCCCAGTTCATTAGCCACAATTCTGGAAAGTGTCGTTTTGCCGAGGCCCGGAGGACCATGAAAAAGAATGTGATCCAGCGCTTCTCCTCTTATTTTTGCCGCCTTGATAAAAATGCGGAGATTCTCCACGAGCTGCGGTTGACCGGAAAACTCGTCGATTTCTTTGGGCCGGATGGTATTCTCAAATTCCCGGTCCTTAGGGTTCAGCTCGGTGGCGTCTGCGTTTAAATTCGGGTTAGACATGGGTGTAAAGTTATATGGAAAAACGCAAAAGTTAAAAGTAATTGTAGCGTCAGGTCAAAACTTGGAAAGTTGGGCACTTTGGGGCAACTTTGTAGGAAGAGCTTGTAGTCTGTAAGGCTTACAATCTATTCATAATTTAAAAACGCCATTAACAATATGAAATATCAATTATTAGGCAGGTCGGGGCTTAAAGTATCTGAGCTTTGCCTGGGAACCATGGGATTTGGAACTGCGGCCGGATGGGGAGCTGACCTGGCGGATTCCTTTGCCATTATGGACAAGTTTGCGAAAGCTGGCGGTAATTTCATTGATACCGCCAATATTTATAAGTTAGGGGAGAGTGAGTCGATTATTGGTAAATATTTTGCCAACGAGCAAGTAGATCGTGATTATTTTGTCCTGGCCACCAAATATAGTCTAAAAGATAATGAAACCAACCCGAACGCCAGCGGTAACAATCGCAAAAATCTGATGCGCAGTGTGGAAGGCAGTCTAAAACGGTTGGGTACGGATTTCATAGATCTGCTTTATTTGCATATTTGGGATGATCTGACACCTATTGAAGAGGTTATGCGTGGCCTGGATGATCTGATCCGCCAAGGCAAGGTGAACTATGTAGCTATCAGTGACACACCGGCGTGGGTCGTAGCGAAAGGCAATACGTATGCTGAGCTCATGGGCTGGAGTCAGTTTGTCGCATTACAGGTGGAATACAGCCTGCTGCAACGTAGCCCTGAAAGAGATCTGATTCCCATGGCCAGGCATTTTGAAATGAGCCTCTTACCCTGGGCGCCACTGGCAGGTGGTGCGCTGACCGGTAAATACCTGAAAGGAGACCCGGGCAGGATTAAACCGGACAGTAAAAGGCTCAATGAAAATAGCGTAAGAATTACCAAAGAAGTCATGGATATTGCTGATAAATATGGTGTACCTGCATCAAGTGTCGCTCTTGCCTGGGTGAGACAACAATATCAAAAGTGTATTCCAATAGCCGGCGCCACCAAAATGGATCAACTGGCAGAAAATTTGCAATCTCTGGAACTGGAATTAGAGCCGGCCTTTCTGCAAAGGCTAAATGATGCCAGCCAGATTGAGCTGGGTTTTCCAGGCGAATTTTTCCAGGAGGCGGGTGTCCGTAAAAATAATTTTGGAGGGTTTTACGATCAGATTATCAAGAGATAGCTACAGGAACAGGTAATTGTGTACAATCCTTTATTTTCGCTTCTATTCTTATTTTAATTTAAACACTGAATTTGGCAACAAATATTTATACAGTTATTATGGCCGGCGGTATCGGCAGCCGATTTTGGCCCAGCAGCCGCACAGCCAGGCCCAAACAATTTATTGACATATTGGGCACTGGCCAATCGCTTATGCAAATGACTTGGGATAGAGCCAGGCACTTTTCGGCACCGGAGCAAATCCTGGTATTGACCAACCAGCTCTACGAGGGATTAGTAGCAGATCATCTTCCTGAAATCCTGAAAAAAAATATTCTTACAGAGCCTTCCAGAAATAATACAGCGCCCTGTATTGCTTATGCGGCTTTCAAACTTTATAAGAAGGACCCCGACGCTATCATGGTCATCCTGCCTTCTGATCACCTCATTTTGAAGGAATCCGAGTATGAAGAGAAGATCAGAACAGCCATATCTTTTGTAAAAGATAAGGAAGCCCTACTGACACTGGGCATTCAACCAACGCGCCCCGATACCGGATACGGATACATCCAGTTTGAGAAGAAGGCCGACAACGACAAAGTACTGCCGGTCCAGTCTTTCAAAGAGAAGCCGGACCTCCGTACTGCACAGTCCTATCTAGATAGCGGTTCCTATCTCTGGAATGCGGGAATCTTTATCTGGAAGGCCGGGGATGTCATCAATGGATTTAAAAAGTTCCAGCCGGAACTATATGCACTGTTCGCAAGTGGTATGGATCTGTATAATACGGACCAGGAAGCGGCATTTATTCAGCAGCATTACAAAGAAGCGCCCAAGATATCAATCGATTATGCATTAATGGAAAAAGCCAATAATGTCTATACGGTACCAGCCGATATTGGTTGGAGTGATCTGGGCACCTGGGCTTCCCTTTGGGATATTAAAGAAAAGGATGAACAAAACAATGTACTGATTTCACAGGATCGTATTATACTCACCGGGACCGATGGTTGTATCATCTCGAAGGAACCGGAAAAGCTAGCTGTAATAGATGGCCTCTCTGACTATATTGTGATAGATCAAAAAGATGTGCTTTTAATTTATCCCAAAAGCAAGGAACAACAAATTAAAAATGTAATTGCCAGGTTGGAGCAAGATAGCGAAGCTAACAGGTATTTGTGAAACTTGCCTTAATTTAGCCTGCTCATCCAGCGAAAATCTTTTGAGCAATTCAAAATATTAAAAATCATTTACGCCTCATGCAAGTCTCTTCAGCAAATGCGCTTTCTCAGTTTAAAAATAAAGTGGGCATACGCTTTCAATTGTATAACAGTCTTTTTACCTCGCTTCCTTTTCACCGGATAGAAAAAACAGGGGTTTTACTGTCTTTATTTTTGATTCACTGTGAAGAGGGATTTAAGAAAGCAAAAAGCCCGGAAGAGATCATCGATAGCTTCTTGCAGCAGTACACAAACTACCCTGAAGGAAGAGAACAATTAGATCTGCTGTTTCGCTTTATTCAGTACGCAGAAAGGCAGGTTGTATTATTTGATGCACTGGAAGATGCCTCCTTTGATTCCATCCAGGACCTGAAGGGGCAGGGGACAATGCGGCATCTGGCTTCCGAAGTTGTTCAACAGGAAAAACAAGATGAACTGGCAAAAAAAGTAGAAGATTTTTCAGTCAGACTTGTACTTACCGCTCACCCCACTCAGTTTTATCCCGGTGAGGTACTGGGAATCATTAATGACCTATCCAAAGCCCTGGTTAAAAGTGATACGCAAAATGTCAATGTTTATTTGCAACAGCTGGCCAAAACACCTTTTTTGAAAAAACAAAAACCCACACCATTTGATGAGGCCATGAGCCTGATCTGGTATTTGGAAAACGTGTTCTACCAGGCGAGCGGCAAGATCATTGAACAACTTAAAACTCAGTTTCCCGATATCATGGAAAATGATAACAATGCATTGATCCATATGGGGTTCTGGCCAGGAGGCGACAGAGACGGCAATCCGTTTGTAAGAGCGGACACGACACTACAGGTGGCAGAGCAATTACACAAAGCCATTCTACATTGTTATTATAAAGATATTCGTCGCATGAAACGGCGCCTGACCTTTAAAGGTGTAGAAGATGTTATCGCCGAGCTGGAGAAGAACTTTTATGCTTTACTTTTTGACCAGAATAGCTCAATTCAAATTACACAGAGTGGCTTGATAGGTACATTAAAATCTATTCGCAGTACAGTTATTGAGCAACATAACGGCATGTTTGTTCAACTCATTGATGACTTGATCGGCAAGATCCAGATCTTCGGTGTTTATTTTGCCACTCTTGATATAAGACAAGACAGCAGTCAACACAAAAGACTTATGACATACCTTAGTGAGCACGAGCTAGGGCTGCCTGCTGGCTATAATGAGCTTTCTGAAAAAGAGAGAATTAAGGTCCATGAAAATATCCAGGATGTTATTGATCCGGATCTTATCAATGATGAACTTCTTCAGGATATCTTCCAGTCCATGCAAGCAGCCAAAACCATTCAGGAGCGCAACGGTGAGGAGGGTTGTAATCGATATATCATTAGTCACTGCATGACTGCACTGGATATGATGGAAGTATACGGCATGCTTAAGATGAGCGGCTGGCAACAGAAAGAATTAAAAATGGATATTGTCCCTCTTTTTGAAACCATTGAGGATCTGCAAAATGCAGCCGGTGTTATGGAGGAACTCTATTCAAATAAAACATACAGAGCGCATTTAAGCAACAGAGGCAATATCCAGACCATAATGCTAGGGTTCTCTGACGGTACCAAGGATGGCGGTTATCTGATGGCTAACTGGTCTATTTACCAGGCCAAGGAAGCGCTCACGGCCATCTCTCGCAGCTATGATCTTGATGTTGTCTTCTTTGACGGACGCGGCGGTCCTCCGGCAAGGGGCGGCGGCAAGACCCATAAATTCTATGCATCAATGGGTAACAAGGTTTCCAATAAAGAGATTCAATTAACCATTCAGGGACAAACCGTTAGTTCTAATTTCGGCACGGTGGATTCAGCGAAGTTTAATATTGAGCAGCTGTTGAATGCGGGTATTGCTAATGATATACTATCCTCTTCCAGGCGCACGATGACAGCCGAAGAAGAGGAGGTGTTTAAAACACTTTCCGAAATCAGCTTTGAAGCCTATTGTTCCTTGAAAAACCATCCTTCCTTCCTGGATTATCTGTCTTATGCCAGTCCGCTCAGGTTCTACGGTGCAACGAACATTGGTAGCCGCCCGACAAAACGAAATGCAGCAAAATTAACCTTAGATAGCCTGCGAGCCATCCCATTTGTGGGGTCCTGGAGCCAATTAAAGCAAAACGTCACCGGTTATTATGGTGTAGGAACTGCACTATTGGCCATGGAAAAAGCAGGGCGTTTTAATGAAGTCAGGGCGTTATATAAAAATTCTTTATTCTTCAGGGCACTTATTGAAAACAGTGAGATGTCCATGAAAAAATGTTTCTTCCCGTTGACAAAATTCCAATCCACGCATCCAAAATATGGAGAGCTTTGGAATATGGCCTATGAAGAATATCTGCTCTCAGAAAAGATGGTATTAAAACTTACAGGTAACTCTGAATTAATGGAAAGCTATCCAGTAGAATCATTATCCATCCAGATGCGTGAGCGAATCGTGCTTCCTCTGTTAACTATCCAGCAATATGGCCTCGCTAAACACCATAAGTTGGAAAACGGCGACAGGGAGAGCGAGCTAATCTCTGTATACGAAAAATTAATCATGCGATGCTCTTTTGGTATTATCAATGCCGGCAGAAACTCCGCCTAGGCCATCTGGACTGTTCTAAGCAAAGTTGAAGGACATATTATTTAAAAGCCAGTTACGACGCAACTCAGCGTAGGTAACTGGCTTTTAAATAATATTTGTCTACGGGAAGATGTTACAATAAATAGCTACCAACAAGAATTGCAGCAGATGAGCGACCCATATTGTCCGGCTGCCCGATATATAGCCGGCTATTTTGTCCGTTTTATCCCCCAAAGCGGGTATTTACTGCAACAATTAATAAAGGCCTCGCAATATTAAGTGATTCCTTAACATCTGAAGGTGTAACTTCGAAAGCAAACATTGTTTCTGTCATGGGGGCGCCATAAAATGCAGTTCCGGGAAGCAATATGTGTATACCTATAAAATTATTTATTATGAAACGTTCCGCTACGGCCGTCTGGAAAGGGTCTATCAAAGAAGGATCCGGCGTTCTTACCACAGACAGCAAAACCTTAGACAATACACAATATTCCTTTAAGTCCCGTTTTGAATCGGGCACGGGTACCAATCCGGAAGAGCTGATCGGAGCGGCCCATGCTGGCTGCTTTGCCATGGCGCTAAGTCTTCAGTTAGGCCAGGCAGGGTTCACGCCATCTTCACTGGAGGCGACGGCCACCGTGACGATGGACACGGATAAACTGGAAATCACCCATTCTGATATTGTTCTGAAGGCAAAAGTTCCATCCATTACCGATGATCAGTTTCAGCAAATTGCAGCTGGCGCTAAGGCGGGCTGCCCCATCAGCAAATTATTAAAAGCAGAGATCAGCCTGCAGGCTACACTGATTCCATAAAGAAGATATCTCTCTTTGAGCAAGACCGGCCGCACCTTTCTTTTTCATTAATGAAAGGTGCGGTCGCTTTTTTACGGTCAAAAAAAACGGGAAAAGAAAACGTGATAGGCAGCGAGCATCGGACCTTAAATTTTCCGGAATGAATAGTTGAACCAGTCCATTCATCCATCCGTTGTATGTGTGTAATGTATTTAGACCAAATTTTACGTCATGAGAATCTAAAATTTTAAAGACTATTTTCGACAGGGCTATTAAATTGCCCGCCTCAAAGTTGGGGCAATAGCCTCATCGGAGTCTTTACTACTGCCTCCGGCTAAACCATGATAACCCAATGTTGCTATCTGGCTTTGTTTGGCTAATGTCTACGGAATAGTCGTTACAATCGGCGGCGCTGGATGTTACTTCGGATAGGATAGGTGGTTCCCAAATACCCTCATTAAACAATTGAAAGTAACGAATCTAAACAGAAGCGGGAAATAACATGTTTTGATAAAATCTATCAGTCGCCAGTAAAATACCAAGCAACATTATTGATCCAGTGGTGGGGCGACCTAATAACATCCCTGGTGTTGATCATCGATAATCAATCTGGAAGGCATTATTGACATGGCATTGCTTTGTCGATATTTTGATGTTGACAATATAGCGGTGCCCCTAAGCAATATGTCATAGTTTGTTCAGCACCTGGCTGACTGTAACTGCTTTTTGTAATCACTTGGAGACATACCAGTTAATTTTTTAAACGTATTAGAAAAATAGGAGAGGTTCTCAAACCCGGTTTCATCGCAGATTTCAGATAACCTCATCCGGCTGGTAGCCATCAGGTACTGGGCTCTTTCTATACGTTTTTCATTTATATAAGCAATGGGCCGCATCCCTGTATATTTTTTAAATTGTCTTGAAAAATAATCGACGTTCTGATGTGCTCTGGCTGCCAGCTGTGTAACAGATAGCTCCAACCGCAGATTAGCTAATATATAGTTCAGGGATTGGATAATTTTGATGGGAATGACCTGAGCATTATGACTTAATGTTGTATTCAGGTTTAGGAACCTGGATATTACTTGCATCAAGATACCCTGGGTCTCTAAATAGGTATTGAGGCTTTGTTTGTTATTCAGCTCCTGGTATTCATTATAATAAATATCCTTCTCATATACCATAGGGTTATCGGACCGGTTGATACCCCTTCCTGGATTAATGGCTAGTAACTGATTAAATAATTGTACATCTAACGCTGTCGCTTTTATTTTAAAAACTGACCTGTTATTCGCGAACATGGATATTCCATGCGTGGATTCTTCAAAGAACTGGACAAAAAATTGACTAAGGTCGTTTTTGCAACAAAGATTACACATCGTGAAACTTGGAATCATATATAGAAACCCTGGTTCCAACTTCACCGTCTGCAAAAAATCTGAGATTTCTCCCTCACCACCGTCTATATAATAGATTCTATAATAGGGGCTCAGTATGTTACGGTAATTCCATTTGGATGTCAACTGTACATAATCAACGTTGAGCAGCGAAAATGTATATTGTAGCGTACGTTTAATCATATAGTCAAATTTAAAAAAAATTAAGGTTGATCCTATTTTTAAAGAAATTTTTTAATGGCGAAAGTCGGATTTGAACAAAAAAAGGTCTATTTAATATAAATTCTATGACTTAATTTATTCTAATTTTGATCTTGTTGTTCTTTTAAGTCGACGAAAGTGAGACACTAACGTTGATTTAATACCGCTTTAGACTTGTTCTTGGCTTAATGACGATGATTTGAATTGACTTATAGTGACAGGAGAGCGGCCATGCAAGAAATTTACACCAAATTTTTGACCGTATCTATTGACAAATATGGGCAAGGGCAACGACCGATCAAACATATAAACGAGAACGGTTTTGAGCACCGGGCGTTATAGTAACCGGACAGGTTCACATAGGAATATAGAATGATTCAAGTAGCAACGACCCTGTCCCGAAAATAGATTATTTTCAGTTTATTCATGGCAAATTAGCGATACCTGATGTAAAAGAATGTCTGTTGCTTTCAGTGAACGTCGGTTTGTACCTGTTAAGTCCAATGCATTTTATCAAGCATATAAAACATAAATTTAGTTTAAATGGAAAGGAGAACTGTAATTAAAACCTTGGCCGCGGCTCTTCCCGGTCTATTTTTTGTCAAAAAAGGTACTGCATTAAAAGGCCTCGGCAACTTCGGCGAAGACCTTATTGCAAATGGCCCCTTTAAACCTAATTGGGATTCCCTTCAGCAGTATAAAGTACCGCAGTGGTTCCGGGACGCAAAGTTTGGTATTTGGGCCCATTGGGGACCACAGTGTGAACCGGAACATGGTGACTGGTACGCACGTGGAATGTATGAAGAAGGTTCTGACGATTATAATTTTCATTGTAAAAAGTACGGCCACCCTTCCAAATTTGGATTTAAGGATGTTATCAATAGCTGGAAAGCGGATCAATGGGATCCTGAAGAACTCGTTTCTTTATATAAGAAAGCCGGAGCTAAGTACTTTATGGCTCTGGCAAACCATCATGATAATTTTGATTTATATGACAGTAGCTATCAGCCTTGGAACGCCACTAAATTCGGCCCCCGAAAAGATCTGATCGCCGGGTGGGCCAAAGCCGCGAAAAACAACGGGCTGATTTTTGGCGTGAGTGTCCACGCCGCCCATGCATGGAGTTGGTATGAGACGGCGCAGCGTGCCGATAAGTCCGGACCGTTAAAAGACGTTCCTTATGATGGGCGTATAGACAAAAAGCAAGGAGTCGGAAAATGGTGGTATGAGTATGACCCTAAATCGGACCTATATGCACAAAACCATCCGCTGAGTGAGAACAGCCAGGACAACGGCATGATCCACAAACAGTGGAACTGGGGAAATGGGGTCACACCTCCTTCAGCGGCTTACTGTGAAAAGTTTTATAAACGTACCATAGAACTGATTGATAAGTATAACCCGGAATTGGTCTACTTTGATGATACGGTTCTTCCTTTTCATCCCATAAATGACAAGGGGCTTCGAATCGCGGCGCACCTTTATAATAAGTCCATTAAAGACAATGGTAAATTGACCGGAGTCGTCACGGGTAAGATCCTGGATGAACAGCAGCGCAAATGTATGATCTGGGATATCGAACGAGGGCAGAGCAATGAAATTGAACCACTCCCTTGGCAGACAGACACCTGTATTGGCAACTGGCATTATGATCGCCGACTTTATGACAATAACGGCTATAAAAGCGCTAAAACTGTCATTCATATCTTGGTGGACGTCGTGAGTAAAAATGGGAATCTGATGCTCAATATACCTGTCCGTGGTAATGGAACGATTGATGATAAAGAAAGAAAAATCGTTGAAGCTATCGGAGATTGGATGGCGATAAACAGCGAAAGTATCTATTGTACGCGTCCATGGAAATATTACGGAGAAGGGCCAGCCATTGAGTCAGCGGCGCCATTGAGCGCCCAAGGGTTCAATGAAGGCAAAGGAAAACCCTTTGGTCCCCATGATTTTCGGTTTACCCAAAAAGGAGAGACACTCTATGCTACAATGTTAGGCTGGCCGACAGATGGAACCGCTTTTATTAAAAAGCTGGCTAAAGGCGTGGGAGTCGGAGTCGTAAAATCCGTTCAATTACTAGGCGTCGATAACAAACTGCAATTTGAGCAAACGACTGAAGGATTAAAAGTCGAGTTATCCGACCCTGGTAGCTTAAAAGAAGCCTTTGTTTTTAAGATTTCAGGAGCGATCGTTTAATGTGCCTGAATAGTTATTGTTGCATCAGGGCATTTCAAATAGATTGATAGCCCGTTTGGTTTTTACACAGCTTACTAGCTTTTGATGATAGCATGAATCGTAAAACATCAGATGCGTTAGACAATATTTGGGGTAATCGTTGAGGGAAGTGGTATTGGTTGTCTTTAGACAGTATCCTAAAGATGGTTAAGATGGATTTGTCGGGTGAGTTATATAGAGCAGCAGGTTTCGATACCTTCCAGAAGTTTTACACGAATTTGAAATTCTTTAAAGACGAGTCGCGCCATGCTGCCGCATATAGATGCGACAGAATTGTCTCATTTATCATTATAATGGCAAAATAGACATCAGGGCTGGAGATGTCGATATTGATTACTTTCACTAAATATGGCCGACGCATGCGACGGTCTGGCTAGAAAATATCATTTCTAATATCATTATTGATTTGGGCAAATTCCGGTGCACTCACGTAGCTGGAATTATAACGGAATCGTAGATTGGTCGTGATTCCGATCTTAAACTGGCTTTGCCCATAGATTTTTCTGGGAAAATAAATAGCCTTGAGCTCAATGGTGCCAAATACCAGATTTTCGTTACGGGTACGAATTCCTCCTCCGAGACCATAATAAAAATGAGATGGATCAATGCTGAGTTCCGTAGGTTCTATCAGTGAAAAATCCCCCGTTAAAAATGGGGCAAAAGAAAAACCGAAGACTTTTCCGGGAGCAAAGAAGATCGTTTCGCTTCTAAGCGTCAATCTTCGTTTTGCCTGTATAGAATCCTGCCGGAAATCCTGTAGCCCGAATGCATTATTGATGCGTAAAGGCTCTGCGATCGATGTATTGAACTGACTGGTATAACTTAACCGCATAAACTGACGCACCTTCAACTGGCGAAGCCGTATCAAACGACTATATAAGGAAGATCCAAGCAAAATACTTCCATCCTCCAGACCACCCCTGAAATACGTTCCCGCCCGTAGGAACAATTGAATGATATCTCCTTTTTCTGTGTAAGCATACCGATTCGCATCTAGGCCTATATAAGGTCTGGACAAATCCTTAATTCTGTACCATCCTCCTGTCAAAGAGAAATTATACCCATAGGGGATATCCTCTGTGGCACCAAAACCCAGGATGTAGCGCGTCTTAAAGAATTTTTGTTTAAATAGTGTGAACTTGGTTAAAAATGCCTGACGATCATTGAGCTTGGCCACATACCGTCCGGCAAATTGCGCTGGGCTCTCTTTAAAATTATAATTAAAATACCTGAAACTGACTACCTTTCTCAGTGGCACTTCTGTTGACTGGAGATGTCTGCGGGCACCAAAATTATAACCGAAGGCCATATCCATCATTTTATAGTGATATTTATAAAAAGCGGAGTCTGGCTCTACAAAGGGTTCAAAACTATGTTCCGACCATGCGTTAGTCATATGCAGAAAACCGAAAGTCCTTGCATACTGAGAATACAATGGCCGATCCAGATTTAGAAAATAAGAGCGTTCATTTTTCTTATAATTATAGAGATTACGACCAATGTCGGCATAACCGCCACTTACGTTGACAAAACTATTAAGTACATTATATTTTTCGTAGCGTATATCCATTCCATATTTAGGTTTTCGTTCGGGGTCATGAAACCCTGTCACCTCCAAGGATTGTCCAAGGCCCATCAGATTCTCGTCACCAATGGTAATTTCCTGATGGTCCAAGTCAAAACTTGACATTTCACCTGTCAATGAGAACAAGTCCTTGGTTACCACAAGCAAATCAACAGAATCGGATGCCGGATCAATGGTTTTGACAAGTATTCTGGCATCCCGGATAAAATTCAGATTACGCAAATACCGTTCATTGTCCGCAATAATGGCCGGGCTGAGCGGCTCATCTTCATGGATAAACAGATTATTTCGGATTACCCAGGTCTTGGAGTTAGCGTGCAAATTGTTCAGGATCCGGGTACCAAAATATCGGATTTTAGTGGCCGTATCCGAAAAGCTTTTCTCAAAACCAAACTGCCGGACTTCAATATGGCGGATAATCTTACCTGCATAAGGTTGATAATAATTCTCAATACGGCTATGATAAGCGATGGTTTTATCTGTAGTATCACGCGGATGGCGGCGTTTAATAGCATCATACCCCTTTTTAATCCATTTACCAAAGCGAGACCTTTGATGAATTTTAGGGATCGTGTCTATGGCCGAGACGGTATCAAGTAAAGGAACGGTATCCGCACTGCTTTGAGCAAGAACTCTTGCACTCAGCAGGCAGCAAAACAGCGTTATTACTAAAAACGATGTTCTCCTAATGCTTCTTGTCGCTTTCAACTCCACCACCCAAAATATCAAATCTTTCCCATTTAATCACTTAAGGTCGTAAATTATTCATATAGGATCCGGCTCTTTTGTTGTAAACGGGATTTTTCCAAACAAATTTCACAAAATCTACTATTTAAATTTCTGAATATAGAAATTTCTGATTAGCTTTGCGTCAATGTTTAAAAAAGCACATACACATCACCATCATTTCTTATTCAACGGGTAAGTTGTACGGTTTTGTGTATATTCATAATAAAACTTAGTCAAGGCTTACCGGTTTCGGTAAGCCTTTTTTGTATTCTTTAATAAACTTGTTTAAAACCACCATTAAATCAAAAAAAGATGGTCCTTAAATTAGCCATTCAAAAATCCGGCAGGTTACACGAAGATTCAGTAAAACTGCTTAAGGAATGTGGCATTGAAATCAATAACAACGTCAAAAATCAATTAAAAGCGACAGCTGCCAATTTTCCGCTGGAAGTTTTTTTCCTAAGAGATGACGATATTCCGCAATATGTCGAGGACGGTGTCGCCGACATTGGTTTTGTAGGAGAAAATGTCGTTTACGAGTCCTGCAAAAAGGTGAAGGTGGCCGAACTTTTAGGATTTGGTAAATGCCGACTTTCTATTGCGACGACGAAAACAGATATATACACAGGGCCCGGTTTCCTGCAAGGGAAAAAAATCGCGACCAGCTATCCTGTTCTCGTTCAGCAGTTCTTGGACAAAAACAACATTCAGGCCGAAATCCATGAGATCAGCGGCAGTGTAGAAATAGCTCCCAGCATTGGCCTGGCCGATGCCGTTTGTGACTTGGTCAGCAGCGGATCTACGTTATTTATGAATGGGTTGAAAGAAACCGAGATTATTTTGCAATCCCAGTCAGCCTTGATTCAAACGCCTGAGTTAAGCCCTGAAAAACAGCAAATCCTCCAAAAGCTATTGTTCCGTATCCAGACAGTTAAAAAAGCAAAAGGCAAAAAATATGTCTTGATGAATGTCCCGGGCGATAAGCTGGAAAAAGTGATCACCATGCTACCAGGCATGAAAAGTCCTACTGTACTGCCGCTGGCAGAAGCAGGCTGGAGTAGCATCCATACGGTGCTTAGCGAGAACGAATTCTGGGAACATATTGAAGAGATCAAAGCTGCGGGTGCAGAGGATATACTGGTCCTGCCCATTGAAAAAATGATTGTTTAAAAACAAGATACAGCCTCTATTTCATTATTATACAATGCAAAAGATAAAAACATATATAGCACCGGCCAGATCTGAATGGTCGCAAATCATTCAGCGACCTCAGTTGGATCACTTAAGTCTGGTGGGCAAAGTCACAGATGTCCTGGAAGCCATTAAAAAAGAGGGCGATCAGGCGGTAAGGCAATTTACGACTACTTTTGATGGTGTTCAACTGGAGGACTTTTCTGTTTCAGAAACAGAATGGGCTGAAGCAGAGACAGTTGTTTCTTCCAAGTTAAAAACAGCCATTCAGACTGCAGCCACCAATATTGAAACCTTTCATAAATGTCAAATATCGGATATAAAGCCCCTGGAAACACAATCTGGGGTCGTATGTTGGCGCAAAAGTGTTGGTATAGAGAAGGTCGGGCTTTATATTCCAGGTGGATCGGCGCCATTGTTTTCTACTATTTTGATGCTGGGCATTCCGGCCAGGCTGGCCGGCTGTAAAGAAATTATACTTTGTACTCCTCCCGATAAAGCCGGCAAACTCCACCCTGCCATCTTGTTTGCGGCAAAGCTGGTTGGCATTAGAAAGGTATACAAGATTGGTGGCGTACAAGCTATTGGCGCCATGGCCTTTGGGACAGAGACGGTTTCCAAAGTTTTTAAAATATTCGGCCCTGGCAATCAATATGTCACTTGTGCCAAGGAACTTGTCCAACGTGCTGGCACCGCTATCGATATGCCCGCCGGTCCAAGCGAAGTACTGGTACTCGCAGACCAGAGTGCCAACCCCATATATGTAGCGGCTGATCTACTGTCTCAGGCCGAACATGGGCCGGACAGTCAGGCACTGCTGATCACAACCTCCCAGGAATTGGCTGCTGCAGTCGAAAAGGAAGTTGTGAGCCAACTCGAAGATTTGCCTCGCAAAGCTATTGCCGAAAAAGCTTTAGCGCATAGCAAAATCATTGTTTTGAGTGACATGGAGCAGGCTATCGAGCTTTCCAATGCTTATGCAGCGGAGCATCTTATCATTTCGACGCTGGATCCTGAACGGGTAGCCAGCAACATCATCAATGCAGGTTCTGTTTTCCTGGGTAATTACTCACCGGAAAGTGTTGGAGATTATGCCAGTGGTACCAACCACACGCTGCCCACCAATGGCTATGCTACTGCGTACAGCGGTGTTAGTCTGGACAGCTTCGTGCGAAAGATTACTTTTCAGAAACTGACCCCTGCAGGGCTCTCAGAAATAGCAGATACCGTCATTACCATGGCAGAAGCTGAAGGGCTTCGGGCACACGCACTCGCTGTGTCCAGACGTTTAAAAGAGGTGGAAAAACAATAACCTGTTAAAATTATTAATCATATATTATATGCCCCGTTTTAATATAGAAGATCTTACAAGAGAAAACATTAAAAAACTCGAGCCTTATAGCTCCGCCAGGGATGAATTTTCGGGCAAAGCATCCGTTTTTCTGGATGCCAATGAAAATAGTCTGGGATCACCACTTATTAAATGGTATAACCGGTATCCGGATCCCCATCAGGCAGCGCTGAAAGCCGCTATTAGCCAAATCAAAAAAATAGATGCTCGAAATATATTCTTAGGTAACGGCTCAGACGAATGTATTGATGTGCTTTATCGCAGCTTCTGCCGGCCGGGGATCGATAATATTATTATCTGCCCGCCTACCTACGGCATGTACGAGGTCTCTGCACATATCAATGATATTGAAGTCCGGGAAGCACCATTACTGGATGACTTTCAATTAAACCTGGCTCATCTGGAAAATCTAATAGACACGAACACTAAGGTTATATGGATCTGTTCTCCGAATAACCCGACTGGCAATGCAATAAACAGAGAAGATATTGAGATGACGCTTAATAACTTTAACGGGTTAGTTGTTGTTGATGAGGCTTATATTAATTTCTCCCGTCAAAAATCCTTTATTAGGGATCTCAGCGATTATCCCAACTTGGTTGTATTACAAACCTTCTCCAAAGCCTGGGGATTGGCCGGCCTTAGATTAGGGATGGCTTTTGCAGATAAATCCATCATCGATATCATCAACAAAGTCAAACCGCCCTATAATATCAATCAGGCGACACAGGAACTGGCGCTCAAAGCAGTTGAAGAAGTAGGCCAGGTCAACGATATGATCAAAGAGATTGTCTCCATGAGAGAGGCCATGGCTGAGGTGCTTGGAAGAATTCCGATCATACAGAAAGTGTACCCGTCAGATGCCAACTTCCTGCTTGTCAAAACCGATCAGGCAAATAAAGTATATGACTATCTGGTATCCAGAGAAATAGTGGTCCGTAATAGGTCTGGTGTTATGCTATGTGAAGACTGTCTGCGTATCACTATTGGTACAGAAAAAGAAAATACCATTTTAGTAGATGCCTTGGCTGATTATATGGATACACTGTAATCATTTAAATTCATCAAAATTGAGCGCTGTTTTCTTAGTAGCTTAAACATTAATAATAACATGAAATCTGTATTATTTATCGATCGTGACGGCACTATTATTCAAGAGGCCCCACCGACTTATCAGATAGACAGCTTTGAAAAACTAGTCTTCTATCCCGAAGTTTTTACGTACCTGGGCCGTATTGCCCGGGAATTGGATTTTGAGCTCGTTATGGTATCCAACCAGGACGGTTTGGGAACCGATAGTTTTCCGGAAGATAATTTTCATCCGGTGCAGAATTTCATCGTTGATACTTTAAAAGGCGAGAAGATCCTATTTGAGGACGTTATCATTGACAAGACCTTTGCCAAAGATAATCGGCCTACCCGTAAACCTGGAACGGCACTATTGACCAAATATATCGACAATCCGGCCTATGACCTCAAAAATTCATTTGTCATTGGCGATAGGATTACCGACGTCCAGCTGGCAGCTAATTTAGGCTGTAAAGCTATCTGGCTGAATAATGATGAAGCGTTGGGGGCAGGAGAGATCAGCGATAGAGAAGCCTTAGCAAACGCAACTGCACTAGCGACTGGAAAATGGGAAGATATTTACCGGTTTCTAAAGTTAAAGACCAGACAAGCCCGCCATGAGCGGTCCACCAGTGAAACGAAGATATTTATAGATATCAATCTAGATGGAAAAGGCAATTCTGATGTCCACACAGGCCTTGGTTTCTTTGATCACATGCTGGATCAGATCGCCCGCCATGGTAATATTGATTTAACCGTAAAAGTGGATGGTGATTTGCATATTGATGAGCATCATACCATTGAGGATACGGGTATCGCATTAGGCGAAGTCTTTACGAAACTTCTGGCAGACAAAAGAGGGATGGAACGCTATGGGTTTGCCCTGCCCATGGATGACAGCGAGGCTAAAGTACTGATTGATTTTGGCGGGCGGAGTTGGATCAACTGGAATGCTGAATTTAAAAGAGAGAAAGTAGGGGATATGCCCACTGAGATGTTTTTCCATTTTTTTAAATCCTTCAGTGATGCTGCAAAATGCAATCTAAGTATTGCCTGCAAAGGCGATAATGAGCATCATAAGATCGAGGCTATTTTTAAGGCATTTGCCAAAGCAATTAAAATGGCCGTCAAAAGAGATCCGTTAAGTGATGCGCTGCCCAGCACCAAAGGCGTTCTGTAATTTCGGAATGCCCTATTCATATCACAGCCTGAACAACTAATTTAATGTTGTCCAGGCTGTTTTATGTTGCAGTTGCACCAATCAGGAAAGACGCAACAGCGATTTGCCGATCCATAGCATGGGCGCAGGATCTAATATAGTTGTGCTTCCTGAATCATCAGGTAATACACTTTTTAATTTTTCAGCTTTCTGTTCCAGCTCTTTTTGTTTTTGATCATATTGCTTCTGATTCTGCGCTTTTTGGTCTTCGTAATTTCTGCGCATAATATCTTCTTCCTCCTTGATCTTTCTTTGCTCCCGCTCAATAATTTCCTGAGATGATTCGATTCTTTCCTTACGGGCTTCCAGATCGGGCTGTGTACGTTCCAAGCCATCTTTAGTCATAATATACTCCGTATCATACTCCCAATTCAGTGTGGATCGTATATTATCAAAATCATCTAGGTTATCCAGATTATCCAGCGCGTCCATATCAAAATCATTCCAGTCATCGTCCCACATACGGACATAGAGCTGATTGTCACGCCGACGATTGGCATGTACTTCAATTTTCTTCCCTACAGGGATACCTATTATTACCAGTACATATTGGTTGCGAAACTTACTGATCTTATCAATGGTAATGGCACAAGGCACAATTAACTTTTCACCCTGCTGAACAATCTGCGCGGTCCTGATGGCCGCAGCCCGGTTATCAGCATCTTCTATTGACCGCCCATTCGACAACTTGATCATAGAAACGGTAAAGCTATCTGTTGCAGAAGGTCGCAGGATCAAACGGGTGTTATTTACCCTGGCAGAATCCCCTAAAAAACGAACGGACTCGCCCGCCACAAACCATCTTCTCTGATAGTTATAGAATGCCGGCTTTCTATCCAGTTCTATACTGAGCTTATCTACTTTTGCATTGACCATTGGAACAGCTGTTATAACTGGTTGGCTTACAAATCTAAAATCTCGATAAACTGAATTAAAAAACAATCCGCCTGCGATAAGCCCGATCACCAATAAGACAATAAAACCGATCCTCAATCCCGGACTGCTTTTGGCCTTCATAAGTCGGCGGATAATCCAAGTGATAATTGCCAGGACAGGCATCCATACCAACAAAATTACGGCCACCCAGCCATAAGCATTTTGCCAATAGCCAGAGATGATATAATCCTTCAATGGAGAAAAACCAAAGATGCCAATACCTGCGGCAATCAACCCACCAAGTATTCCTACCAGAATACAACCCAACACAAAATAGGCGAAGATCTTGCAAATAAGCACTATTATGTCTCCAAGAGTTGAACGTCTATGCGGTGTTACCATCACCGGCTCAGTAACCCCATGCTGGCTCATTGTTTTTTTTTTACCGTCTTGCAGGTCCTCCTGAACAGAAGACTTAATGTTATTTAAATCAACAGACTCACCTTTCATGGAAAGTTTATCGGAAGCTGTAATAGCCGGTGGTACGACAATCCATAAAATAATATATAATGAGACAAAGAAAAAATTGATGCCGGGAAAGAAAAATCCACCAAAGTGAATATTTGTAAAAGCAGACAGTGGAAAACTAAAAAGTGCACCGACTATAAAGATCACCTTGGGTACCCATATACTGACGTCAAAATAACTGGCCAGGCCTGCACACACACCTCCAATGGTTTTATTGGACACGTCTCTGAAAAGCTTGCGCTGCGAGCTACCAATAACCTGTACGGCTGAACTGGGCACGCAGATCCATAATATAATATAAACAAGCAGCCCTGTACCATAAAAGATCAATAGCAGTAAGGCAATCAACCTGACAATGGTCGGGTCGATTCCGAAGAAATTGGCTATTCCGGAACAGACACCTCCGATTTTCTTATTGTTCTCGTCTCTGAATAACTGCTTTGTACGTGCTGCAGCAGCTGAAAAAGGAGAAGAAGTATCTGCGCCAGGCCTTCTCGAAGAAGAATCTTCTTCTTTAGCGCTGCTACCCGTCTGCTGATGTTTCCCACTGCCGCTGATTCCGGCGTCTGCAAGATCCGCCTGTTCAAAATCCTGTGGCCGGCCAATTGAATGGATGATAGCGTTCAGGTCTTCTTCTGTTACACAGGGTTGTCCCTTTTTGATCACATCGGCGAAAAGCTCAGAGATCCTGCTTTCTATATCGTTAATAATCTCTTCGTGGCCTTCCTCCTCAGCGAAATGCAGGCGCAGGCTTTCAATATAGTCCTTAAGCTGGTCATAAGCCACCTCTTCGATCATGACCACCCGGCCTTGAAAATTAATATTAATGACTTTTTTCATTTCCTGATTTTTAATAATTTAAAAATTGTTATGCGTTATCTGGTTAACTGCAAATGAGAGTTCTTTCCAGGTTTTTTCCAGTTCCTTTAAAAATTCCAGTCCTTCGGGGGTCAGCGAAAAATACTTGCGCGGTGGTCCCGAGACGCTTTCGACCCAACGATAGGTCAGCAAATTGGCATTTTTAAGTCTTGTCAAAAGAGGGTACAATGTTCCCTCCAGAATTTGCAGGTCGGCTTCCTTCATACTGGCGGCGATATCACTGGGATACGCCTCCGCTTGTTTGATGATAGATAAAATGCAAAATTCCAATATGCCCTTGCGCATCTGACTCTGTGTATTCTGAATATCCATATTGAAAATTTTAATAACAATACAAAGATAAGCAGGAATCTAATACTATGCATTACATAGTACCTTATATAAAAACATTTATTTTTTAATTAACTATATTTTCTTTATAATAAACATTTTAAGAAAAATAAGAAAAACCAGAGCGACAGACTTACACATTTATTTAACATTACAGCGCCTAAAATCTGTTTAAAACTGGTGACCAAAGTTCACTTCTGGACAATATATTATCTTTGCGGGCTATGAAAATTTTAATGGTCTGTTTGGGCAATATTTGTAGAAGCCCACTAGCGGAAGGTGTCCTGGAATACTTGGTGGAAAAATATGGACTGGACTGGAAGGTGGATAGTGCCGGGACCAGTAACTGGCATGAAGGAGAACCCCCTCATCACCGGTCTGTAAAAATCGCTAAAAACCATGGGATTGATATTTCCACACAACGGTCCAGACCCTTTACGGCCGGTGACATGGAGCAATTTGACCATATCTATGTAATGGATAGCCAAAATTATCAGGATGTCAAAGGAATTGCCGGCAAACTTTGGAACCCGTCTAAAGTTGACTTAATTTTGAACGCATCTCTACCAGGAAAAAATAAATCTGTACCAGATCCCTGGTTTGAAAATACTGATAAGGCTTTTGAACATGTTTACAGCCTTTTACTGGATGCATGTGAGGTATTAATCAAGCAGCTTCAACAAAATAACTAAACCGAATTAATTTATTTACATACATGAAACCATCTTTGCCACAAGGGACCCGTGATTTCTCTCATGAAGTGGTGCATAAAAGGCAGTATATTCTTCGCAAGATCAAACAGATTTTTGAACTATATGGTTTTCAGCCCTTGGAGACACCGGCCATGGAAAACATCGACACGTTGATGGGGAAATACGGAGAAGAAGGGGATAAGCTGATCTTCAAAATCTTAAATAACGGCCTGGACAATCCCAGTAAGGAGGATAAAACCCGCCAGGCTATGGAAGAAATCCTGGCTGGAAAATGGAGTAGGCAGCTGACAGAAAGAGCCTTGCGCTACGACCTTACCATTCCATTCGCCCGTTATGTGGCTATGAATCATGGCAGCCTGTCCTTTCCTTTCAAACGATATCAGATTCAGCCGGTCTGGCGGGCGGACAGACCACAAAGGGGGCGTTACAGGGAATTTTATCAATGTGATTGTGATGTCGTAGGCAGCGCCTCGCTCATTAACGAAGTAGAATTGATCCATATCTATGACCAGGCCTTTAAAGCATTACAGATTCCGGTCAGCATTCAGATTAATAACCGAAAGATCCTGGCAGGTCTTGCGGAAGCCTGCGGCAGCACAGATCAGTTAACAGATATAACAGTAGCTATCGATAAATTGGACAAAATCGGGCTGGATAAAGTCAAGGAAGAATTGAGGGCCCGTGGCCTGGGAGAGAAGCAGATTCAGATTATAGAACAATATCTGCGGATCGGGGGTAGCAATGAGGAAAAACTGTCCAGTATTGAAAAATTATTATCCGGCAGCGATCAGGCTGCTAAAGGTGTTCAGGAGCTCAGGTATTTGCTGGATTTTACGAAAGACAGTATCAATGCGGTGCAACTGGATTTTACGCTAGCCCGTGGGCTCAACTATTATACTGGAACTATTTTTGAGATAAAAGCCAGTACGGTCAAAATGGGCAGTATTGGCGGGGGCGGAAGATATGATGACCTGACAGGATTATTTGGCGTTTCCGGCATTCCGGGCGTAGGCATTAGCTTTGGTATTGACCGGATTTATGATGTTATGGAGGAGTTAGGACTTTTTGAGGGTAAACTTAGCCAGGGAACCGAAGTCTTATTCTTTAATCTGGGTTCCTATGAGTTGGCAGGAGCATATCCACTGATTCAACAATTTAGAAAAGCCGGCATTCGTACTGAATTATACCATGAACCGGTAAAGTTTGATAAACAGTTCAAATTTGCAGAAAAAAAGGGAATTCCTTATGTAGCCATTGTCGGCTCAGAAGAGATCACCGATAGAAAAATAACGATTAAACACCTGTCTACAGGCTGGCAGGAGCGTTTGGATAGCACCGACATTGATAAAATTGTTCAGACCCTTCATAGTCCTAAATAGGTAGAAGTCCATTAAAAAATACATTATGAGAAAATTGATTTACTCCTCAGTCGCGTTTTGTTTATTGCTGGCCGCATGTGGCCGCAGAAATATCCCATCCAAATCAGCAGAAGGGAAAAAACTGCACCCTAAAGTGACACCGGACAGAGAAAGACCGGGCCATGAACAATATGTCAAAAGGGCCACTGTCATTGATTCAGCTCAGGTAGGCAAAGTGGGAATGCCAAAAGATCAAAATAGAAACAACAATCAAGGCAAAGTAATCACTGATTCTTATGGCCGTAATATTGATTCTTTGAATGCAATTGCCAACACTGATGCAAATACCTCCGCAGACAGTGCAGCGGCAGCAACACATTATTTAGCAGAACCTGTCGTCGTTATTGACAGCAGGGGCAACCTGATGATCGATACCCTGAATCTGCCTCCGACGGTATCTCATAATCTGGATTCTCTAAATCAGACCATTCGGGCCTTTACACCCGATCAGGCGAAAAACCTGGCCTACCGTTTCAAACAAATCCCGCCAAGAGTGCTATTTGTACCTGATAATCTGGCCAAAAAAGGCCGCAAGGGGTATTATTATAAATACAACGATAAGTTCTGGTACTGGAAAAAAGCAGATGGCTATTTCTACCTAGACGAGAATTATTATAAATGAGTTGGCTGATCAAAATTTGTGACGCAAAAAAAGGCTGATCCGAAATATTCAGGTCAGCCTTTTTTTTGTTGTCTACCAATCAATGATTGATCTTTAAGAGTTCAATCTCAAAGATCAGCGTCGCACCCGGCGGAATCGCTTCACCGGCTCCCCTGTCACCATAAGCCAGATCGGAAGGCACATATATTTTCCATTTAGCCCCTTCATGCATCAGCTTCAATACTTCTGTCCATCCTTTGATTACCTGGTTTACATCCAGATCAACCGGCTCACCCCTTTTATAGGAATTATCAAATTCAGCTCCGCTTATAAGCATTCCTTTATAATTCACTTTTACATTACTGGTATCCGTAGGCATGCCACCGGTGCCTACCTTCATAACCTCATATTGTAATCCATCAGGCAATGTCGTCACTCCCGGCCTGGTTTTGTTTTTCGCTAAAAACGCTTCGCCTGCCTTTTTTGCACCGGCTGCTCTTTGTTCCGTAAAACGCTGATCAGCTTTCATGAGTATTGAAGCGATCTGTTGATCAGAGAAAAGGATACTGTCTTTATTAAAAACCGCATCCACCGCCTGACCTAACAGTTTAGAATTAATCGCAGAGGCTCCCTGCTGCTGGTAAAATTTAGCCAGGCTCAGCCCTAAGGCATAACTAATCGTATCGTTAAAAGTCGAGAGTGCCGGAACCGCTTTAATATCGGCAGACGTAACTGTTTTAACGGCGTTCTTTGCGGTCTGGGCCTGAGCCATTTCTACCGACACCAAGGAAAATGCCAAACAACTGCAGGAAAGAATCAGATTTTTGCGCATAAAAATTAAAATTTATAAAACGCGAATGTAATTGATTCGGTTAAACTATTTTTGTAATTCCTGTTAATTTCGTATCTTATCAGTATAAGACCATTTTTGGGAAAAATATATTCAATGAAATCACTTTTAACGCCTGGGCAGGTCAACCTTACGATTCAAAGGCTCGCACATCAGATTGTGGAAAACCATCTGGATCTTGACAGTACTGTTCTGATCGGCTTGCAGCCTCGTGGAATTTTTGTCAGTAACCGCATTGTTGAGGTGTTAAAAACAATTGTCGATAAAAGTAAGATCCGATATGGTAAACTCGACATCACTTTTTACCGGGACGATATCCGCAGTTCGATTCACATAGCCAATGAAACAGATATCAATTTCAGCATCGAAAATAAATCCGTTATATTAATTGACGATGTACTTTGGACAGGCCGTACAATAAGAGCCGCACTGGATGCTTTACTGGATTTTGGCCGCCCTTCCAGCGTAGAACTATGTGTGTTGATTGACAGACGCTTTAGCCGGCAACTTCCAATACAGCCCAATTATATCGGCCGCTCCATCGACACCTATAACGACCAGAAGGTGAAAGTCTACTGGGAGGAAAAAGATGGCAAAAATGCTGTTGAACTGCTGAGCGGGGAGGAGGCAGCTCAGTCATAGTGCCAGTATTACAGGTGAATGACCTCAAATAGTAACAGGCATAGCGCCAGGGTCAGTAAAATGACCAATACTGTTTTATATCTGTTCCAGAACCATCTTTGCTTTTGTTGTTGGAGGTATTGTATGATTATATCCTCCGGTAAGCCAGGCAGCCTCTTGAGATCCTCAAGGATCATAAGCTGTTCATTTTTAGGAAGGTAAATTAGCAGATCCAAACAATTCCCGGTAATCTGGCGGCTCAGCATTGTATTATTCTCCTTTTCGAGGATCACCAGGTGATAGGCCGAAAATAGTTGTTGCAGTTCCTCAAAAACAGCATCGGTGTTCATTCGATAAGGGTCCGTTTCTGATAGCGCTTTTTTCATATGCTCCAGCTTGATGAGCAGTAATTCGGCACTAAAAAAGACCGTCCCCCCAGACTTAAATTTGCGGCCGGCAGTCTCAAAGTTGCGGTGATAATCCGCACGGGAAGTTTTATCTGAAAGTACCTGATAGGCTTCATTTATCTCAGCAAATACATACCCACTGGCAAGATCTTCACTGTTTTTATCCGGATGATAGATAAGCGCCAGGCGGCGGTAGGCCGCCTTGATTTCAGCACCACTTGCCGAAGGGGACACCCCCAGAATCTGATAGTAATTTTTCCCTTGCACGCTGCAAAAATAATCGTTTCAATTTTTATGGTTACGCTAACGATCCCCTGGCATTTGCATATAACTATATTCAAATTTATATATAAATAAATATAAAATAGATATGTATATAATAATATAATTATACCAAGTTACATCCAACAGCTTTTAGCGCTAAATTTAACTATTTTTTGAGCGTTATGCACTGATTTTAATTGTTTTTCCACCTTTTACCCACCACGTGGTTTTTTAGTCATTTTATTAAAGGTTTTAACGTAAGTTCGCAGTCTATAAAAAGCAGTCACAGTGCGTTTAAAACAACTAGAAGTAAAAGGATTTAAGAGTTTTGCCGACAAAACTGTCGTCAATTTTAACCAGGGTATTACCGGCATCATTGGTCCCAATGGCTGCGGTAAAAGCAATATTATTGATAGCATACGATGGGTAATCGGAGAACAAAAGATTTCTGCGCTGCGGAGTGAAAATCTGGAAGCATTGGTTTTCAATGGCAGCAAAAGCAGAAGTGCCAGTGGCCTGGCCGAAGTAAGCCTGACATTTGAAAACACCAGAGGACTTTTACCGGTAGAATTCACTACGGTCACAGTTACGAGAAGATTTTATAAAAACGGAGATAGTGAATACCGTCTCAATGATGTCACCTGTCGGTTAAAAGATATTCAGAATTTGTTTATGGATACCGGCATCAGTACCGACAGTTATGCCATTATCGAACTAGGTATGGTGGATGATATCATCAAGGATAAAGAGAACAGCCGTAGGCGAATGCTGGAACAGGCTGCCGGCATTACCATCTACAAAACCCGTAAAAAAGAGGCTAAACAGAAGCTGGATGCAACCGAACAAGACTTAAACAGAATTGAAGACCTCCTGTTTGAGATCAATAATCAACTCAAGAGTCTGGAGAGTCAGGCCAGAAAAGCAGAGAAGTTCTTTGAGATCAAAAAGGATTACCGGGAACTTTCCATTGAATTAGCGAAAGCTGCGCTGGAAGGCTTCAATTTACAATACAAGGAACTCAACGATCAACAATCATCAGGATCTGAACAGAGAAACCTGCTGGAGTCAGAGGTAGAGGCCCTGGAACAGGCTTACGAAACAGAAAAAGCCAGCCACCACGATCAGGAAAGGGACCTTCAGCTCAAGCAACAGGCTTTCAACGAATTGCAGCAGTCACTCAGAACCAAAGAAAATGACCGTAATCTGGCAGGCCAAAAATTACAATATCTCAAAGAAAAACAACAGGGCCTGAATGATTTCCTGGCGCAATCAGAGGTGAAAGTGGCTACGCTGGAAGAGTCCATCGAATTTACCAAAGAGCAGCTGGAGGAAGCGGAAGGTACTCAAGCAGCTCTCCAGGAAAAAGCATTGGATGCCAAAGATAATATAGAGGATAAAAGGATCATCTTTGAACAGAAACGTGAAAAAGCAGAATCATTACGTACGGGGCACCTTGCTGTCCAACGCAATCAGTTTGACGCAGAAAAGAAAGTAGCAATTGCAGATACTTCTATCCAGAATCTAACCCGTTCGCAGGCGCAGATTTCAGAAGAAATTATCCATCGTAAAGATCAACTTAGTTTGCTGACTGTAGAACTTGAAGAAAGGCAAAGCCTGCTTGAGTCACAAAAGGATCAACTGGAAATCATGCAAGAACAGCATGAATCGGCCAAAGCGGCGATCTTCTCTACCCAGTCAGAACTGGAAGAAATGCGTACAGAGCTGGCGGAAGAGACCAGAACGCTGGATGCCAAACGCAATGAGCATGATTTGCTCAAAAGTTTGATTGATTCCATGGAAGGTTATCCGGAGAGTGTAAAATTCTTGCATAATAATAAAGATTGGGATCATCAAGCGCCGATCTTGTCCGATATCATCTATGTAGAGGAAGACTATCGCGCGGCCCTGGAGAACGTCCTTGAACCTTATCTGAACTACTACGTAGTAAAAGATATGGAGCAAGGTCTGCAGGCCATTTCATTACTGGATGAGCATAAAAAAGGAAAAGCTAATTTTTTCCTGTTAGATAAAATCCGCAGCTATGAGTCTTCGCCGGAAGCACTTCCCAATACCGTTCATGCAATGGATGTAATAGAGGTAGATGAGCCGTATGAAAAGCTCGCTGCTTACCTATTACAGCATGTCTATATCTCAGAAGATAGTTCCGCATTCAAAAACGCAGATATCACCTCCGCGGTGCTGCTCGATAAAAACGGTAAATTTGTCAAAGGCAAATTCACTTTGTCAGGCGGGAGTATTGGCTTATTTGAAGGAAAAAAAATCGGCCGGGCAAAGAACCTGGAAAAACTTAGTGACGAGATCGTATTTCAGGACGCGGTGGTCAGCGCCCTCAAAACTGAAATTCAGAAAAAGCAACAAGACGTATTGCGTTTCAATGAGCAGTTAAAAGAAAGGGAAATCAAAGTTGCAGAAAACGAGATCAATCAGTTATCCAATCAGATTTTTGCAACACAGAACAAAATTGAAAATCTTCAGGCATCACAGCAAAATGCGACGACGCGGCTGGAAGAAATTGAAGCCAAGCTGGAAGAGGAAAAAGAAGCAATCTATTCCACACGCGAAGGTTTGGATGAACTAAACAAAAACCTGAAGCAACTCTCTGAGGAGATACAATTAATTCAAAAGGACTATTATCAGGCAGAACAGGATTTTAATTTTGCTTCCGCCAGCCACAATGACGTTAACTTACAGTTGACCCGCCAGCAAAGTAAGATTGATGCCCTTAAACAGGAATTGGTCTTTAAAGAGAATCAGCTGCTTGAACTCAGAGAGCAGGTAAAATCCAATGCGGAGCAATTACAGCACTCCAGTCAGGAAATTGAAGAAGCGGATGAGCTTTTACAGGATGCTATTCAACTGGTGGAAGATCTCACAGAGAAAAAAGAAATTGATAAAGAAGCGCTGGAAGTCGCCGATAGAAATTTTTACGGTATTCGTACCGCCCTTGAAAAACAAGAAAATGAGATTCGGCAAAAGACGAAATTAAGAGAACAGCTGGACATGCAGCTCAGCCAGTTAAAGGATAAACTCAATGAGTTGAAATTGCATTTGGCTGGCATGAAAGAACGTCTCAATGTTGAATTTAAGGTGGACCTGGACGTCATATTGGATGAACCGCGTCAGACGGAAATCCCTTTGGAGGAGTTACAGGCCAGCACCGAAAGGCTCAAAAAGCGACTGGACAACATGGGAGAAGTTAACCCTACTGCTATTGAAGCTTTTACAGAGATGAAAAAGCGCTATGAGTTCATTCTGGAGCAGAAAAACGACTTGGTGACTGCCAAAGAAAGTCTGATTCAAACGATCCAGGAAGTGGAATCAGCCGCTAATCAGCAATTTTTGTCTACCTTTAATCAGGTAAGAGAGAACTTCCAGAAAGTATTTAAGGCGCTATTCACGGAAGAAGATACCGCCGATATGGTATTATTGGATCCAGAGAATCTGGCAGATACCGGCATTGACATTATGGCAAAACCTAAGGGGAAACGCCCGTCATCTATCACACAGTTGAGTGGGGGAGAGAAAACGCTGACAGCTACAGCATTGCTTTTCGCTATCTATCTGATCAAGCCGGCTCCTTTTTGTATTCTGGATGAGGTGGATGCCCCGCTGGACGATGCCAACGTGGGTAAATTTACACAGATGATCCAGAAGTTCTCTGAAAATTCACAGTTTATCATTGTTACACATAACAAACAGACCATGAGCGCTGTGGATGTAATCTATGGCGTGACAATGCAAGAACCAGGGGTGAGTAAATTGGTACCGGTAGACTTTAGAAACCTGAATTAATTTAATTACAATCTCGGTGAGAGCGCTTTGATGGCTGATTTTGTTGAACATAAAAAACACCGGATATGAAAAAGACAGCAATAGTACTAATGGGCATTTGCCTCGTATTTTTGGCAGCAGGGTGTGGTACAACCAAAAATGCAGATTTGGAAAAACAAGCCTTATTACATAATTGGATTTTAGTTACCAAGGACGGAAAAGACCAAATGGGCTGTAATGTAAAAAAGCCATTGAATATCACTTTTTCTGATAAAGGCGTAAATGGCTATTCAGGTTGTAACAACTTTTTCGGCCCTTTTAAAACCACCAAAAAACATCATATCAAATTAGGACCATTAGCTTCTACCATGATGGCTTGCGTGGGCGAAGACTGCGGTAAAATAGAAGTTGGGTTTATTCGGAATCTGGATCTGGTTAACAAATATAAAATCACAGCAGACCATTTATACTTATATCAGGATACTCAGTTACTGCTAACTTTCAGAAAATAAAATTAGCCTGATTGCAGTTTCATTCAAATAGATCGATAGGGTGCTTCATTGACAATCTAAGTCAAAGCGCCCTATTGATATTTTATACTGAAAGGAAGATTCTTATTACTGGTTAGTCTTAAATGAATGAGCGCCTCTCATAATTTCGACGGGATAAAAATTAAATGTTAGAGGTTGCTCTTGCCCATTAATCTTCAACGACAAATGCAGCCTGAATAAATTCTGGCCAATGAGGTGCATGATCCAATCATTCTTCTCCGACAACTCGTCATCTTTCTCCGGATAAAGATCCCTGATCGATAGATGCTTGTCGTTAATTTCAATTAAAAGCAAAGGCAGGATAAAATCCTGTAGGCTTTGATTTTCCGCAATCCTAGAAGGAGATTGTTTTCTCGGATCTGAATTTAACGTTACACCTCCATGTATAATAGCTGAGCTGTCGTTTTCCTGGACCATACTGCTTTTGTTCCAGAGAATTTCGACCGGGCTGCCAGATTTATTTTCCAGGGAAAAATTAATGCGATTATAAACGGGTGTAAAAGTAATCTTTACCCCGCTTTTATCCCATGTGGCTTTTTTGCGTGAATCAGATTCCCGCATAGAAAACTTATATTGATAATAATGGCCATGAACAGCGTCTATCATTCTCTGGGAGCTAATACAGCCCTGTATCAACAGACTGTATATGAATGCCGGCATCCACAAATATTTTATTGACCTTTTCCGTCTTCTGTCAAAAATTTCTCGCATCTTATTTGTCATTAATACTATTCTATCGTGGGAATGAAACGTAAAATTACTTTTTGCGGACCAGTATCCAGCTATTGGCCACTGGCCTGAGTGTTTTACCTGAGGGCCGGTTACGAACCCGATACTGCTGATGCTGCTCATCCCAGACAGCCATTGTCGTAGAGCCGCCACCATCCAGGTTGACCGCATTTTCAGCACCTAAAAAGCGCATCAGTCTACCCAGATCGGTTAAGGAAATCCCGTTACTAAAAGCAGGCTGTCGGCCGTCAACTGTTACCAGCCAAACCGTTCTTTTGCCCTTTACACCAAATGCTGTTCTTGGATGATGAACGGTACTTAAACTACTTCTATTTTGGGGCAGGAGTTTTCTGTTCTTCAACAAGACGGCTCGGGCTCCCAACGCTTCATTCAGCTCCTTTTCTTTCTTTTTAAATAAAACAGAATCTCCTATAATCACTTTACCCGACTTTAAAACCCCGACAAAATCCACCATCGTCTTGTCAACACCTTTAATCATCCTGCCCTCCTTGATAACCGGCCCAAGGGGAATACCATTTTTCATATTAAAGAAGTCGGCATTGACACCTGCAATTACCAGACGATCTTTCCTATTCTCTGCCTGCATCTCATCGGTGACGATCTGCCGTCCGAAGTCATCCTTATCATCAGGTGTGGCTGCTTCCAGCATAAGATGTTTTTTCTTCAGTCGCGCCTTCAGTACCTGCACAACAACGGGCTTGCTGTCCCGATCCAGATAGGTTATTTCTCTGGCTTCAGTATGTGGGCCTGGTAGCCAGCTGCTATCCTCTAAAACTTTAGTGGCGGGCAGTCCGATATACTTTTGAGCATCTGCCCACCCCATCATAATAAAGAATAAGCCAAAGCTCAACATGGTAGATATCAGATTCCTTTTCATCACGAAACGCATTTTTAATAATAACAGAGTGAAAATAAGATAATTCCACCGGTCGGGACGTTAAATATTCAGATCCTTGGCGCACTTTATGAAAACAACAGAGAAAAACATCCGAAATTTCACAAGTTTTCAATAGTTGAAACAAATATGCAAAATTATGAGACGAGTAACAACTTCGATAAAAGTTAATTCGTTCAAATTTGTAGCATAATCAAGAGTTGCAAGAGACTCCGGCAAATGCAAATTATGCAGAATCCGTTAAAATCCAATATTCAAAAGATAACTAGATCCTGCTGAAACAATAACACAATTTATAAGGAAATGCAAATCATCAAGTTCATGAATGTACACAAATCTGTAAAATCACTTCAAAAATGTATCCGGCAGGCAGTCATGGCCGGCTCAGCACTGCTGCTGGTCGCTGCAGGCCCTCCGGCAAATGCGCAGCCCGCTCCCCAAGTGGCCCCCAGCTATCCGCTTATCACCCATAATCCTTACTTTAGTATCTGGAGTAATAAAGATGTATTGACAGAAGCCTCAACGGTGCACTGGACAGGGAAGCCTCATTCACTGGTAGGAATACTAAAGGTAGATGATCAGTTTTACAGATTTATGGGCAAAGCGGTTAAATCTTTTACCACAATTGCCCCGGCCGGCAATGAAAAAGCAAATATGCAGATATTATATACAACCCGGCAACCTGCGGAGAACTGGCAATCCGTTAATGCAGATACGCAGGGTTGGCAAAGTGGGCTGTTGCCTCTTTCAGACGACAGCAAAACGGCCCGTACTCTTTGGCAATCAGATGACATATGGATCAGAAGAAGCTTTGAGTTTAACGGTGGCAACATCGAGGGGCTTAAGATCAAATTACGTCATGATGATAATATTGTCCTTTACCTGAACGGCCATAAAGTATATCAGAAAGAAGGCTGGATGGAAGAGTTTCAGTACACCGATTTTAATAATAAATTGCAGAAATACTTGCGACAAGGGAGAAATGTACTGGCAGCACATGTAAGAAATACAGCCGGCGGACGGTATTTTGACATCGGCCTTTCCCGTGAATTACAGCCGGATTACAAAGAAACCATCCAAGTGGCCAGACAGAGGTCCGTTCAGATCGAAGCTATGCAGACCATTTATCGGTTCGATTGTGGAAAAGTTAATCTGGCAGTCACTTTTACCTCACCGTTATTATTGCAGCATTTAGACATCCTTAGCCGGCCTGTCTCTTATATTACTTATCAGGCCGCTAGTAAGGATGGAAAAGCGCACCAGGTGGCCGTTTACTTAGGCGCCAGTTCAGATATAGCAATAAACACCCCAAATCAGGAGGTGGTCTCGGAGTCACTCAAAAACGGGCAACTTTCCTTATTAAAAACCGGTACGGCCGCCCAACGTGTTTTAGGTAAAAAAGGAGATGATGTTCGAATAGATTGGGGGTATTTTTATGTCGGAGCGAACAGTAATCACGCGAGACAAACTATTAGCAAAAGCGTCATTGAAGGAATTTCGACCTTCCTTGGCACATCCGGTGTACAAACAACCAATAAAATAAAAGGCAAACAACTTAGCCTGAATACAATCATTGATATGGGCGCAACAGATGCTAGGCATCTGGCCTCAGGACACATGCTACTGGGCTATGATGAACAATATTCCATCCAGTATTTTCATACCAATTTAAGACCGTGGTGGAACAGGAATGGCAAGGGGAATTTCTCCGATCTGATGCAGAAGGCGGCCAGAGATTACAGCAAGGTTATGGGCTTGGTCAGAAAAGAGGACCAAAAAATCCGACAGGAACTTTTAATGGCCGGTGGCGCCGATTATGCCAGGTTATGTATTTTAGCCTACAGACAAAGTATAGCCGCTCACAACATTGTGGAGAGCCCGCAAAAAGAACTGCTTTTTCTTTCCAAGGAAAATTTTTCCAACGGTTCCATTAATACGGTGGATCTAACATACCCCTCAGCCCCTTTGTATTTGATGTACAATACAGAGTTATTAAAAGGAATGATGCGCGGTATCTTTTATTACAGTGAGAGTGGGAAGTGGACTAAGCCTTATTCCGCCCACGATTTGGGTACTTACCCGATTGCAAATGGCCAGACCTATGGCGAAGATATGCCGGTAGAAGAAGCAGGCAATATGGTCATTCTTGCCGCTGCCATCGCAAAAGTGGATGGTAATGCTGATTTTGCCAAAGCTCATTGGAAAACGCTTTCTATCTGGGCTAATTATCTGGCAAAGGCTGGATTTGATCCAGCCAATCAGCTCTGTACGGATGACTTTGCTGGCCACTTGGCCAGAAATGTCAATCTTTCTGCCAAAGCCATTATGGCGCTGCGCAGTTTTGGTTATCTGGCAGAGCTACTCGGAGAAAAAAAACTGGCTAAAAAATTCACAGACTTAGCCAAGAGTATGGTTCCCAAGTGGATGGAACTGGCTGCGGATGGAGACCATTTCACATTGAGCTTTGAGAAAAAAGGCACCTGGAGTCAGAAATACAATCTTGTTTGGGATAAAGTACTGGATTTCAATATCTTTCCCCAAGAAGTCTATCAAAAAGAAATCAGCTATTATCTGAAACAACAGAACCGATATGGTGTCCCGTTAGATAGTCGGAAAAGTTATACAAAATCCGACTGGATTATGTGGAGTGCCACTATGGCGCCTGACCGGCATAGTTTTGCCGCGTTTATGCAGCCTCTTGTCCGTTATATCAGTGAGACACCCAGCCGTGTACCACTAAGTGACTGGCATGACACGAAGGACGGCAGACAACAGAACTTTCAGGCCAGAAGCGTAGTTGGTGGCTATTACATGCAGGCTTTTAATTATTGGTTGCATTACAGAAAATAACCAGGCTATGCAGTTTAAAGGCAAGCCCGGTATACAGACTATTTGATTCCTGAATACCGGGCTTGCTTTATAACGTTCCACCGACATATCCAAATGTGAACAGACTCTAAACGTTTCAATGCTTTGCATTTTTTAATTATTTTTGGTTGCTGACTGGTTTTTATCAGCAATTCATCCAAAACAGATTCCGCAGGCCGTCCATCATCGTCGCGGCGTGCCTTACAAAACTTTCTTTCTATGTCCAATTTTTTATTTCCGATTAAAACAAAAATAAAAGACAGGTCAACCTCGCCGGAACTTTTAGGGACCCATAAACGTATACATTCCAATAAACATCCGTATTTCAGGCTGGTGGTGGGATTATTTTTGGCAAGTACTTTTATCTGCATAGGTTCGGCGGCGCAGGGTCAGAAAAAACAGCGAGTCCAATACGTTAATACTTTACAGGGCACGAACTCCTCTTTTGAACTAACCCATGGCAATACATATCCCACAACGGCCCTGCCGTTTGGAATGCACACCTGGACACCTCAGACAGGCAACAACGGCGACGGCTGGAAATATCAATACACTAAACATACGATCCGCGGGTTTCAGCAAGCACATCAGTGTAGCTCCTGGACCAATGATTATGCGGTATTCTCATTAATGCCTGTGATAGACTCCCTGGCACTTAATGAAAATGACCGAGCTACAGGGTTCAGTCATAAAAATGAAATAGCCAAACCCAACTATTATAAAGTTACCCTTGACAATCATATCACAACAGAGATGTCACCGACCACCAGGGGCGTACATCTTCGCTTCAGCTTTCCGAAAGGACATCCGGCTTACCTGGTCTTGGACGGCTACACTGGTCTCAGCGGTATAAAGATTAATCCGGATGGCCGAACACTTACCGGGTTTGTCAATAACGGAAGAGGCTTCCAGAAAGGCTGGAAGAGTTATTTTATCGCCAAACTGGATCAGCCTGTACTCAAATATGGCACATGGGAAAACAGGCACAATACCAAAAATCCGGGACAAAAATCCGCAGAAGGCAAAGGAGTAGGAGCTTATCTGCAATTTGCTCCCGGCACCACTGTACAGATAAAAGTCGCATCATCTTACATCAGTTCCGATCAGGCCGCCCTGAATCTAGAAAGAGAACTGGGCCAGGACAAATCGCTGGAAGACACAAAAAAAAGAGCCGCGGACGTCTGGAACCGGCACCTGGCTACGATCAGCGTCAGCGGAGGTTCTGAGGCAGACCTGGCTACGTTCTACAGCTGTTATTTCAGGGCCAGCCTTTTCTCAAGAAAATTCTACGAAATTGACCGCAATGGGAAGGCTTACTATTTTAGTCCCTATGACGGAAAAATCCATTATGGATACATTTTTACAGATACTGGCTTTTGGGACACCTTCAGGGCGCAATTCCCTTTAAATGCGCTGCTGTATCCCACCCAACAGGGTCGCTATACAGCAGAACTGCTAGAAGCCCAGAAACAATGCGGATGGCTGCCTTCCTGGTCCTTCCCTAATGAGCAGGGAAGCATGATAGGCAATCATGCTATTTCACTTTTGGCGGATGCCTGGGCAAAAGGTATCCATAGTTTTGACCCCAAACAAGCATTGGATGCTTATTACCATGAATCCAATAATAAAGGCCCCTGGGGGCCAGCCAATGGAAGAGATGGTTATAAATACTACAATTCTCTGGGTTATGTGCCCTATCCCGAAGTCAGGGAAGCGACGGCCAAAACCCTGGAATATGCCTATGATGATTTTTGCGCCTATATGCTGGCCAAAGCCACGGGACAGACCAGATATGAAAAAATATTTGCCGCAAAGATGTTCAATTACAGGCATGTCTACAACCCCGTTACCGAATTTATGCAGGGCAAGGATGCAAAAGGGCAGTGGAGTAAAAATTTCGACCCCGTTGAATGGGGAGGCCCTTATACTGAAGGAAACGCCTGGCATTGGGTATGGTCCGTATTCCATGACATTAAAGGCCTGATCCATCTAATAGGTGGCGATACAGCTTTTTGTTCTAAACTGGATGCAGTCTTTACCGCTAAAAATGATGTAAAAGTAGGTAGCTATGGCGGTATGATCCACGAAATGAAGGAAATGATTGTCGCCAATATGGGCCAGTATGCACACGGTAACCAGCCTATTCAACATATGGCTTACCTATACTGCTATGCCGGACAGCCCTGGAAAACGCAACAACATGTCCGTGAGATTATGCGCAGGATGTACAATAGTACTGAAAACGGATATCCTGGAGATGAAGACCAGGGGCAGACTTCTTCCTGGTATGTTTTGAGTGCGATGGGCTTCTATAGTGTATGTCCGGGAACAAACCAATACGTGATCGGCAGCCCGTTATTTAAAAAAACAACGCTCCGTCTTGAGAACGGAAAGAGATTTACCGTTGTTGCCAAAAACAATGATTCCGGACACGTCTACATTGCCAAAGCAACCTTAAACGGTAAGCCATTTACTAAGAATTATATAACCAATCAACAAATTATGGCAGGTGGCAAACTGGTGCTTGAAATGAGCAGTACCCCCGACAAGCACAGAGGGACGAAACAGGAAGACCGCCCGTTTTCTGTCTCCGCCACAAAAATTATACAATAATCACTATAAGTACTACTCGATCACAAATCGTATCCTATGCAGGTGTATATGAGAGCAGGCTCAGGCAAACGCGATCTTCGGCTCACCCTGAGTCAACTAAGGAGAACCGGAGATCGTGTTTGCCTGGGCTATTTGTTTTGCCTGTTTATTATACCCCTTATGCTTTTTACGCCTCACTGTGTCAAATCTCAGATTCAACTACTGAAAAGCGCTCGGCCAGATCAGCAGACACAATGGACACGTCAATTGCAGGCACTTAATTTCCGCCATTACGAAGCTGAAGACGGATTATCAAATAATACCGTGATTTGTAGTCTTCAGGACCGGCTAGGCTTTATGTGGTTTGGCACATCTGATGCACTGAACAGGTTTGACGGCACCAACTTTAAAGTCTTTCGTAATGATCCGCATCGCCGCCACAGTCTCGGCAGCGGCGGTATTACCTATTTATTTGAGGATCGAGACGGCGGGCTCTGGGTAGGAACCAGTAAAGGAGGTTTGTATTTCTTCAATGTAGATATGGATAACTTTTATGCCATAGATGCACTGAAAGAACAGTATGTCCGAGCCATTGAGCAGGATGGGGCCGGCAGGCTGTGGGTGTCCGCCGGTGGCAAACTCTATACCCTGGAACTGCCGGACCATACCGGTAGCCATTTTAATAAAGAAAATTTAACCCTGACAAAAACAAGCCAGGTCCAGTACGCCGGTACCGAAATCACTTCTATCGCGTTGCAGCCTGATAGCACAATCTGGTTAGGCACAATCAGTGGCGAATTATTTTACGTCACCCAAAATCAACATCGGCCCCGGCTACTTCCATCCAAACAATTGCAGGGTGGTTCTATTGAAAGAATATTGGCTGTAGGAAAGGATACATTATTGATCGGTACATCCAAAAAAGGCCTGGTAGCCTACAATGTAAAACAAAATCAGTTTAGTCATCCGCTGTTGCATAATGCTAATGGCAGTTCCGAAATATTTGTCCGGGATATTCTGGAATATAAACCGGGCCAATATTGGGTGGCGACAGAAGAAGGGTTATTCTGTTACCAAAAGGCTTATCCCGCCAATGGCCGGAAAGAAAGAGTAGAACAGATAAGAAAGATGTACGGAGATCCGTACAGTTTATCAGACAATGCCCTATATTCCATTTGCAAGGATAGGGAAGGAGGCGTCTGGATTACCAGCTATTTTAGCGGAATCGATTATCTCGCCAACCGGCCCATGCAATTTGAAAAATTTTATCCGGGTCCGCGCCATCATTCTTTTACCGGTAACGTCATCAGAGAGATTACCAAAGACAGGTATGGGCATTTTTGGATTGGTACCGAAGACAACGGGCTCAATGAAGCCGATTTTAAAACGCTTCGGTTCAAAAATGTTGTGCCGGGTCCTAAAGGACAGGCTGCCCACACTAATATTCATGGAATGCTCTGTGACGGTGATCTGCTCTATATCGGCACCTTTGAGCATGGCATCGATGTCATGAATGTCAAAACCGGAGAATTTACCGATCACTATCTGGCCCATGACGGCAGTGGGTTGTTCAGCAATTTTATTAATCTTATTTACAAGACTTCCCGGGACAGTATCATGGTTTGTACCTCAAAGGGAATTTATTACTTTAATCCTTCAAAACAATATTTTTCGCGTATTAAGGCTCTTCCGCTGGAAGAATTTTATTCGGCACTTACAGAAGATCAGTCAGGCAGGATATGGGTGGGCACACACACTCACGGCTTATACTACAACGAAAACGGCATTTGGAAAAGACTAAAAATAAAGCAGGATGGCAAGGATTTACTGATGTCCACCCGTATATTGTTTCTAAAAGCAGATCGTATAGGCCGGCTCTGGATTTCAACAGAGAGTGGGCTGTACAGGGTTACCGATTTAAAACATGTCCAGATATTTGACCGTAACCATGGCCTTCCCTCCAATACGGTTTACACCACATTGACGGATAGTCTGAATAATACCTGGGCCACTACTTCCAACGGTCTGGCAAAAATTTCTCCTGACGGTGCCAATATTTCCATTTTCAATAAGGCAGACGGCCTGTTGAATAACCAGTTCAATTACCAGTCCGCCTACGGTGACACAGATGGCTATTTTTATTTTGGCAGCCTAAAAGGCTTAATCAGATTTAACCCCTATGACCAGGAAGTGAGTCATTTTAAGCCACCGCTTTATCTGACGGATTTCCATATCTTTAATCAGGAAGTACCGGTAGATTCAGTCAATTCACCGCTCAAAAGATCCATTATTACCAGCAGCCAGCTGGAGCTGACACATAAACAGTCTACCTTTAGTTTTGACTTTGCCGCATTAAGTTATAATTCGCCGACCAACCTGCAATATGCCTACCGGATCGAAGGCCTGGAAAATAACTGGACATCATTAAAGAACGACCGGAGTATCTATTTTACAAATCTGCCGCCGGGGAACTATAAATTATCTATTCGTTCCACTAATAGTTCGGGAAAATGGATGGATAATCAGAAAGATATCAATATTACCATTTTGCCTCCCTGGTGGAAATCTCGTGTAGCCTATGCAGGATACGGACTATTATTTCTAGGGTTTATTCTTTTGGGTGTAACCTACAACAATCGCAGGCATCAGATTCGAAATCAGCGTAAAATGACTTTATACTCTTTAAGAAAAGAAAAAGAGCTGTATCAGTCCAAAGTGGATTTTTTTACCCATATCGCCCATGAAATCAGGACGCCTCTTACTCTGATCAAAGGACCCATGGAGCAAATATTAAAAGAAAAAGATCATCTGCCCCATCTGGAAGGATATATCGATTTGATGCAGCGCAATACCAATCGTTTGCTTTCGCTCACCAAGGACTTACTCGATTTCAGAAAAATCGAGTCCAACATGACGCTGAGTTTAAAGGAAATGGAAATGGGCAGCTTCTTGGAAGAGTTCATAAAACCATATCAAGCCGCTGCTTCGGATAAGGATATCCATTTTCTCTATTTGCCGCCCATGGAAACGATACAGGTTAAAGCCGATGAGGGCGCTATGGCTAAAATGCTGAACAATCTACTGGATAATGCATTAAAATACGGCGAACATATCATTATACTCAGCATGGATATTTCCACTGACAGAAAGCATTTTATTATCCGTATCAAAAATGACGGACATCTCGTTCCGGAGGATATGCAGCAAAAAATATTTGATCCATTTTTCAGATGGAACCGAAAAAGGCAGATCCAGGGATCGGGTATAGGTTTATTTGTCTCAAAGTCGCTCGCTGAATTACACGGAGGCTGTCTCACCTTTTCCATCCAGGAAGACTGTTATAACACTTTTTCTCTTTTATTACCCGTTCCCGTAATTTAATAATGCGTATCTTTAGATTACACACCACCATAAAATTGCACACATGACCGCCATCCAATTCGAACAGGACAACCCGGCTATTTTACTGGTGGACGATCAAGAAGACATTCTTCTATTCCTGAACAGTCTTTTGCAATCACAATACAGGATTCATACCGCCTACGATGGAAAAGAAGCATGTGAAATCCTGAAATCCAAGGGTATTCACTTGGTCATCAGTGATGTTATGATGCCCGAAATGGATGGGTTTGAGCTATGCGACTGGATGAAATCACATGCTGAGCTATCACACATCCCTCTGATATTACTCACCGCTAAAGACACCATGCAATCCAAAATTGAAGGGTTGAAAATCGGTGCAGATGCTTACATTGAGAAACCTTTTTCCGCAGAACACCTGAAAGTACAAATTGAAAACCTGCTGAAAAACAGAACCCAACTACAGGCTTTTTACACAAAGTCACCGCTAGCGCATTTAAGTGCCGATGCCGGCCAGAAAGCCAGTGAGCCGTTTCTTGAAGATATAAAGTCTATTATTTTTGACAATCTGGATAACCCGGATTTAGACGTTGTTTTTTTGGCGGGAAAAATGCATGTTAGCCGACCCACCCTCTACAGAAAAATTAAAACCTTTTTCCACCTTTCTCCCAATGAAATGATTCACTTGCTTCGGTTAAACAAAGCAGCCGAACTCATTGCAGAGGACCGGTACCGCTTCAGCGAAATTGCTGAAATGGTTGGTTATCATTCATTGGGGCAGTTTGGCCGTAATTTTTCAAAACAATTCAATATGACTCCTTCGGAGTTTCTGGACAAAATAAGGCGTAATAGGTAAACTCCGGCAAGTCCTTGAACGCCATCAACAGAATCATTCTTTGGGTAAAAATGAATCAAATACGCAAATAAATGATTCAAATGGAAGTCTTGTTAGTTTTTTAAAAAGACAAATTTGCCATAGAACAAAAATTAAAACCAAATCATAAACAAATCGTTCAGAGAAAAAAGTAAAGATCTTCAAATCAGGAGAATACGCATGATTTTGTTGAACTGTCCCAATAGACCATGATTGCCAGGAACAGTTCGTCCTTCCATCATAGTATGCCCGGCTGATTTTATCGCGCTTGTTTTGTCACCAACGGATAATGCGATCATTAGGTGGTCAGCAAAACTAAATAATGGATAGTATCCGGAACAGCCGGCAGTGCAATTGCCAATTGTACCGAAGCGGGAATTTTGTCAGCAATGAATAATTTGGGTTTACATGTAGTGATAACCTCTCCAAGGCCTTGTTCTAACAACCATTGAAACAGGGCCTAAGAGGTTTTAGTTTATAAAAAACCAAATTCTAAATATGAAAAAAGTAATGCTATTTATCTGGGGAATCCTTATGGGGTTTTCCATGCTTCAGGCACAGACTAAAACTACTAGTTGGCTTATTGACTTTGGTCCGGTTGGAAATACACAAAACTGCAGACCTACAGCCAGTCCGGATAAAGATGGATTATTCTGGAACAATTTTACCGGCAGTAACAACGGCGCCTCCCTGCCTTTATTAGATAGTAAAGGAGAGCAATCCTCCCTTACAGTAACAACAGTGCAGAGCTTCATCGTCAATGCGGGAGACCTGATGGGTCCTACCGCCGACAACGATCATTTAGACGAGCTGGGAATCGGTACAGCCTCCATGGACTTTTTTTTCGCCCAAAACAGTAAACCTAGTCTGAAGATTACCGGGCTGGACCCTAATCTGGGTTATGTATTTTATTTATATGGAAGCCGCCTCACAGATGAAACGAGGATCACGACCTATACCCTGACAGGTGGCAATGCCTGTACCGGAGACTTGCAGACCTCCGGTAAGGACCTGGAAGGCATCGGTAAAAACGGTAACCTCAATAAGGTATTCAAGACCCCGATGCTTTTTGCAGATCGAAATGGCACCATCCTTTTGGAGATGCAAAATAGGGTTAGTGCTTTTGGTTATCTCAATGCGCTTAAACTGGAGGCTTACCAGGACGCAAAAGTGACGATCAGTTCAATCACCCTGGAAGACGCGGCGATCAATATTCTTGGGGGTACTTTACAAATGCAGGCAACAATTGCCCCAGCGGACGCCTCCGTTAAGACAGTTACCTGGTCTGTGGATGATCCATCAGTTGCCTCTATTGATCAAAATGGCCTACTCAAGGCCAAGGCAGACGGAACGGTTACCGTAACTGCAACCAGCTTGGATGACCCAATCATAAAAGGCAATTGCCGGGTTAAGGTCAGCGGCCAGATAAAACCCAGCAATATCCTATTGGTGGATTTCGGACCCGTCGGTAATACCGATAACTGTAAACCGACAGCCAGCCCGGACGACGCGGGCAATTACTGGACCAATATTACAGATAATCTTTCAGGCGCCAGTATCGCTCTGACGGATATAGAAGGAAATGCCACAGCAATCCGTTTCACGAACCTAGGAGAGTTCGGCGCCAATCCCGGTCAACTTATGGGACCGCTATCCGTTTCGGACCGTCTGGCCGAACTATCCACCGGAACGGCAACAATGGACTTCTTCTATGTAGAGAACAAAACGACTTCTTTCGAGATTTCGGGATTGGATCCTGAAAAAGGATATAGATTTACCTTATTCGGTAGCCGGATAACAACAGAAACAAGGATAACCGGTTATACATTTCACGGCATCGGCACGGTTTCAGGAAGCCTACAGACCTCAGGATCCGATCTGGGTGGCCCCGGCAATCACACCAATATCAACAGTACCTATATTTCACCCATTATATATCCGGATCCAAGTGGCCACATACAATTAGATGTTAAGAACAACTCCAGTGCATACGGATATCTCAATGATCTCAAATTGGAAGTATTCGAAAACATTAAGGTACCAGTTGAGCATATCACTGTCACCGGTCATGGGATTTCGACCCCGAGAGGTACGGCACAAATGGAGGCGATAATAGATCCGGCTGGTGCCACGGTTAAGGCCGTTAGTTGGAGCGTTGATAATCCCACCCTGGCCACCATAGACTCCACAGGCCTTATAAAAGCCCTGGGTAATGGTACCGTTCAGGTGAAGGCCACCAGCAAGGACAATCCCTATATATCCGGTATCCTATCCATTCAGATATCGGGTCAGCTGACAGTTAAGCAAGCTGTACTGATTGATCTGGGCCCCCTGGGTAACAGCAACAATTGTAAACCAACTGAGAGTCCCGATAATATGGGATATTACTGGAACAATTTCACAGGTAATAACGAAGGAGATAAACTAGATGTAATTGATCGTGAAAATAGCAGCACTGGTTGGAGTATCCAGACAACCAAAACCTTCAGTATTAATCCCGGATCCCTGATGGGACCTACAATAACCTCTCCGCTATTAGGCGCCCTTAATATTGGTACCGCCACAATGGACTTCTTCTTTGTGGAGAACAATACCGGAACGCTTGAGTTTGACGGCCTGAACCCACTGACTGCTTATCGATTAAATTTGTACGGGAGCCGCCTGCAGGATGAAGTACGCAAAACGGAATTCACCATAGAGGGAATCAGCACTTATATTGATACCCTTCAAACCTCCGGCAAGGACCTGGAAGGAGCCGGAGTAAATACCAATATCAGTCAGCTGATCACAACCCCCATCCTCTTTGCCGATTCAACGGGCAAACTAAGAGTTACATTAAGGAACGTAGCGAGCGCCTATGGTTACCTGAACGCCTTAAGCCTGGAAAGCCTGGATATGACGATTATTGCTCCGACGAAGATCAGCATCGAGGGAAACGACATCAATAAACCGGGTGGCGGGGAACAACTGAAGGCCGTTATCACACCGGACAATGCGACCGTTCAGGAAGTATACTGGTCCGTAGATAATCCGGCAATTGCCCGGATCGATGGAAATGGCTACCTGCAGGCAATAAGCAATGGCGAGGTAACGGTTAGTGCCAAAAGCAGGTATTATGGATCCACTACTGTTGCGCGCAAAACCATTCAGGTTACGCATCAGTATCAACAAATGTATATTTCCGGATCTGCATTGTCAGACAGCCAGGACGAATCGGATTATCTGGCCATGCACCTGCTTAAAAATGCAGACGGCAATTCAAGTGGCATTTTTGAAATCTATACCCGCCTTAAAAATACCGGTGACTTCTATTTTTCACCGGAAAATAAAGAATCTTCCCCCCGCTATGGAATGGGGGCGGACGAATCTTTTGTAATGAGGGATGGACCAGCATTCTCGGCCACCGGCGACTCAACGGTACGTATACGGGTAAATATGGCTGCCGGTACCATCAGCGTGCTGCCAATCGAACAGATTACCATAAAAGGTGCCACTGGGGAAGTTAAATTAAACTATTCCTCTCTGGGAATATGGTCAGGTCAGGTATCCATGGACAAAGTCATCAATGACGGAAATAAGAACTTCTTCTTTCAGTTGAATCAGGGAGACGATTTTCGGATCTATCATGTCACTGGCACGGAAGATAAAGTAATGGTCTATGAGGATGCAGGGCAACTGGGTTATGATTTAGACGATATCCAGGCCGACTATAATGCCTACAACCTGACATTAGATCTTAACAGACAGACTTATTCCATAGCCTGTGCCAGCCTTGATTCCAAGAAAATAACAATTATGGGGTCTTCCGTAGCCTTCGGCTTTGGCGCCGTGGATAACCACGGTTATAATTACCTGTATGGTCAGTTACTGGCCAAAAGATTTGATCAGTCCAGGGGTAAAAACTGGAATCTTATCAATAAAGCGATCAGTGGCAACAATACCCTCAATGTACTGGACAGATGGAACCGAGATCTGGCGATGGGATGCGGTAAATATGTTATCATCGGCTTATCTCTGGGCAATGAGGGCATTCATGAAAGTCAGGACAAAGAAGCCACATTTAAACAGTTTAAGGAAAACCTGCTGAAAATGATGGCACTAGCCCGGGCAGACAACATGATCCCGGTTATCAATAACAATTACACGCGTTCCGATTATACCTCTGATGATTATTTCTACATCAAAAAAATGGATCTGTTTATCCATCAGCTTGATGCCCCAAGCATGAATCTGCTCGGTGCCATAGATGACGGAAACGGTCATTGGGCAGCAGACTATCGCTATGATGATTTGCATCCTAACGACGCAGGGCATCAAGAGATGCTCTATACCATTGTACCTTCATTATTTGATGCGCTGGATAATGGCAAGCCTCTGCCCAAACGGCAGAGTTCCTCAGCCACTCAGCTCAGCAATACAGTTACCCTGCAGCAATATTACTTCCTGCCAGAAGATATTGTCCATTCCTTTACCTTTAGTTTAGGCGTAAAAACCAAGGGTACTGGTACACTGGCCTATTTTAGTGAACTGAATCATAAAGGAGTCATCAGCTTAGATGCTTCTAACGGCACCCTGATTTATACTTCCCCGAAGGGGTCGGGCATAAAAACAAGCACAATCCTGAACGATGACAAATGGCACACAATTACCCTTACGCATTTTTATGCCCGAGGTGCCACCATTTTATATGTTGACGGCGTAAAAGCAGGCGAGATCGATGAAAAACTAGTACCTTCTTATTTTTACATCAATGATCTCCAGGCACCCGAGACCTTGAGTATTAAAGATCTTTTCTTCTACAGGGCAGGCATGAGTCCGGAGGCTATTACCGCCCTCCAAGAAGGCAAAATGCTTAAATCCAGTCTGGAATTTTATGTACCCTTAAGTCAGGGAGATATGAGCAATCTGGCTCAAAGTACCAATACTTTGCTTAGCAAAAAGACCCCAATAGATAAATCAGACAAACCGATCCCGCCACCGCAGGGAGAAGAACCCTCCGACAGGGGAGTAGTACTTTACCCCAATCCAGTCCGAACCCGCCTGCAATTTGTCGGGCTAACCAATGGCAAAAGCTACCAGCTCAACATATACAATAGTGAAGGCAAGCAGGTTTTGCACTCTATCATTCAACAAGGAGATCAGCTCAGTGTAAGCAAGCTGTCCGCCGGTAAATATTTTGTCCTTCTGACCGACAGCGAGTCGGGTAAAAAACAAAAGTTTAGCATCATTAAGCTATAAAGGAAACGGTCTTACATTTGTAAAACCCACACCGGCAAATACAGCACATGTTATCTGAACATGTGCTGTATTTGTTTAAAATAATCTGAATGCGTGCCATATATTAACAAACAATCGTTATCTTTATACCAGCATTTATATTTTAAATACAAACATTCATGGATAAATCCTTTAAAAATGCCGAAAAGGCAATATATGATATTCAGGACGGTGATACTATTATGCTAGGCGGATTTGGTTTATGTGGTATTCCCGAAAATTCCATCAACCATCTAGTAAAATCCGGTGTAAAAAATCTAACCTGCATCTCCAACAATGCAGGTGTTGATGATTTTGGATTAGGTCTATTACTACAATCCAGACAGGTCAAGAAAATGATGAGCAGTTATGTAGGTGAAAACGCAGAATTCGAAAGACAGTTATTATCCGGAGAATTAGAGGTAGATCTCATTCCTCAGGGTACACTCGCAACGCGTATTCAGATGGCCGCCATGGGAATTCCAGCCTTCTTTACACGTGCAGGTATCGGAACTGAAGTGGCACAAGGTAAAGAAGTCAGAAGCTTTAACGGAAAAGAATATCTGATGGAATACGCCCTTCATGCCAAATTCGCCTTTGTCAAAGCCTGGAAAGGAGATAAAATGGGAAATCTCATCTTTAGAAAAACCACCCGTAATTTCTCTATGGCAATGGCGAAAGCTGCAGATATTACCATTGCCGAAGTAGAACAGCTGGTAGAGCCGGGAGAGCTTGATCCGGATCAGGTTCATGTGGCAGGCGTTTACGTACACCGGGTTTTTCAGGGAGAGAACTACGTGAAGCGCATTGAAAAGATAACAGTGAGAGACTAGTTCACTAATTTTATTTAAGTTAATCGTTTATAAATGGACGAAAGGAGGGACAAAAGTCTCGATAACTAACCTCAATAACCCAGAAATATATTAAGATCAATAAAATGGCTTTAGATAAACAACAAATTGCTAAGCGAATCGCCGCTGAACTCAGAGATGGTATGTATGTTAACCTGGGTATCGGCATCCCTACCCTGGTGGCAAATTATATCCCTGAAGGTATGACCATCGTGTTACAGAGCGAGAACGGAATGCTGGGCATAGGTCCATATCCCAGCAAAGATGACGTAGATGCAGACCTGATCAATGCGGGTAAAGAAACCGTAACACTTATTCCCGGCGGTGCATTCTTCGACAGTGCCGAAAGTTTCGGCATGATCCGCGCAGGGAAAATCGACCTGACCGTACTAGGAGCCATGGAAGTCAGTGAAAACGGAGATATCGCCAATTGGAAAATACCCGGTAAAATGGTTAAGGGTATGGGAGGCGCTATGGATCTGGTCGCCAGCTGTGATAATATTATTGTTGCCATGCAACATACCAACAGGGCAGGGGAGAGCAAGCTTCTGCCTGCCTGCAGCCTGCCTCTCACAGGCATTAATTGTGTGCGCAGGATCGTTACTGACCTGGCTGTGATTGACGTCACCGATGATGGTTTTTTACTAGTGGAAAGAGCCCCCGGTGTAACTGTAGCGGAAATTCAATCTAAAACAGCCGGCAAACTGAAACTAGCCAATCCGGATATTCCGGAAATGAAATTCTGAAAGCCGCAACCATAGTGTGTTCATATTAATGGAGGACCCTAAAGTCCTCCATTTTGTAGTATCGTACCAAAATCAATTTACCAGTCTTCCCCATTGACTGGCGGAGCTCCATTCGTTTTCTTCTGCAATTTTTTACGGGTATCCTTTTCCTGATTGCGCAGTGCTTGGAGCAGCTTATCGGCCTGCTCTTTACTCATTTTTTGTTGTTGATTTTGCTTTTGTTGCTGTTTTTTTTGTTGTTGCTGCTTCTCTTGTTGCTTTTTCTGCTGGTCTTTTTTATCCTTATTCTGTTGTGGCTTTTTTTGCTGTTGCTGCTTCTTTAATTCATTGAGTGCTTTTTGCAGGTTTTCCCTGGCATCATTGTCTTCCGGCGTATTTCTAAGCACCTTTTTAAAGGCGTCTATAGCTTCCTGGTATTTCTTGTCCTTTGCCAGTGTAACCCCTTTATCATAATTAAGCCGGGTTTCCATAGCAGCATTACTTTTATTTTCTTTCAGGGCCAGATCAAAGTTTTTAACAGAAGCGTCTGTAGCTTTCAGTTTGCTTTGCGCAATGGCCAGGTTGACGCGAGCCGCATTATTTTCCGGATTGGCTTTCAACGCAGCTTCATATTTGGCAACCGCGGTCTTTAAATCTCCCTCTCTGTAGGCTTTATTGCCAAAGTATACATCTCTGTTCCCCTTTTGCGCAAAAGCAGAAAAGCCGGTAAACAGGCATAATCCTATTATGGGGAGTATCTTCTTCAAATTCTACCAGGTTTTCTTTCTGTAATAAACAAATCAATAATCAGCAGCAATAAAGCTACGCCAATAAATATAGGAAAATATTGATAAAAATTACGGCTACCCACCTTTCCCGAAACAATAATCTTCTTTTCCATCTTATTAATGCGATCTGTTATTTGCTGAATGGCATCCTGATTATTGTTCAAAAGTATATAACTGCCGCCCGTTTTAGAAGCGATCTCTTTAAGCTCCTGTTCATTAAGTTTAGAGATCACAATATTACCATCCTTATCTTTTTTATCCTGACCTGTAGCAGGATCAAAAATGGGCGCTCCCTTAGGGGTACCAATACCAATCGTAAAAACCGTTATACCATTCGCATAAAGTTGACTGATTGCCTGTGCTGTCTGTTTATCGTGTGTCTCACCGTCTGTCATGAGGATAATGGCCTTATGCTTTTTATCAGGAGAATGCAGGGCGGCCTCTGAGCTCATCAAAGCCGCACCCACAGCAGTTCCCTGTATGGGTATCATATCTGTATTGACATTCGGTAAAAACATATTGACAGCACCAACATCATTGGTTAATGGCATCTGGAGAATCGCCTGACCGGCAAAGACAACAAGGCCAACCCGGTTATTATTCAGGTTGGCGGTAAGGGAACGAATCAATTGTTTGGCCCGGTCTAATCTAGTGGGTTTAATATCCTGGCTTAACATGCTTTTACTGACGTCCAGTGCAATGACAATATCGATACCCGCCGATTTTTCCTGCCCTTTTTCAGAAGGCGCGCGAAGACCCGCGGCCGCCAGGACCGTGAGCGCCAATGCCAGAAAAATCAAATAAAATTTTAACTTGAACTTCCGGGCATCATAGGACTTAAGAAGCCTGGCCACTAATTTTTTATCGCCTAACGATCCCGCCACCGTTTTTTTCCATTTTAGCAACGCATAAAACAGGAAAATCAGTGGTATAAGAACAATCAGGCACCACAAATAAACAGGATGTGCAAATGATAACATAGATTTTTGCCTTGCTGCCTGCAATCTATTTTAAAAAAACAAAAGAAAAAAAGGGTTAAGGGATTTTAACTTTTGCTTCGCCTATTTTTTACCCTCGAAAAAGCCGTAATGCTTCAATATATCTTTAGCCGTTTTAATCAGCGCGCCCTGTGCCGGTCGGCCGCTGATGGGCTCAGCGTTGATGACAAAAAAGTAAATATGCTTATTTTCTTCTACCCAGCCAGTGATCCAACCTATATATTTTCCCGAAGGGAGCAGGTCCCAGGAGGCCTTATAGGCAAGGGAATACAACGAATTATCTTCCCGGATCATGAGCTTACGCACCATTTGCTGTGTGCGCTTCTGGAATGGTAATTTTACAAAATAAAGCTTTGCGAAAAGACCCAACTGCTCATCTGGTGTAATTTTTAAAGAGTCATTCTTCCAGATCTGTTCGCTGTCACTGACCATCTTCGCTTTACCGTAATGTAAAGAGTCCATCCAATACTGCAAAGTATCTTTACCGATGCGGGCTGCCACCTTAGCCATCGCTGCATCATTGCCTTTAACAAAGGCGTCACCGAGTGTCACCGTGTCCGTCCCAACAGTAATAAGGCTCTTATCATCTAAATAACGCCCTGTTTCTATTCCCAGCAGCGTAGTCAACAACTGAAAAGTTCCGCCAGGCGCATACGCTGAATCCCGATACCTTTTAAGGTTATACACGGTAAACAATTCATGGACATTATCCAGTAAGGCGAAAGTTCCTTTTAGGTTATTTTCTTTAAAATAGGTTGCCGCAGCGTCATCCTGATCAACATTATTCAGCGTGCAACCGCCCAGAATACCTGAAATCACAGCGGCAGTCAATAATATGGAACCTAAAAACTTCATATTTAAATTTTCGCAAAAGTAACCATCTTTCTGGTAAAACATAGCTTCAAAACCTTAAAACCCTGCTATCAATTGACCATCAGTAGCAATCATTCCATTAATGAAGGTTGTAGGTCAGGCCGCTAACTGCCTTAAACTCTGCCACTCCCTCACTTAAGTGCACAGCTTTTAATTTTCGTCCCTCGCTATTATATAAATGGAGCCCTTCGGGTAATAAAACACGGCAAACGCCTGTTTTTTGCGCTTTAATCGTCGCTTTGACCACGCGATGGCCTTTCCAGCAAAAATCTACATGAAACCCACCTCTGGCTGCGATTCCCTTAATTTCTCCTTCTGCCCAATCCTTACCCGAAGGTAATGCAGGTAAAAAACGAATGACTTCCTCTTTACCGTGACTCTGTAATAGCATCTCAGCGATACCAGCTACTGCGCCAAAATTACCATCGATTTGGAACGGAGGGTGCGCATCAAATAAATTGGGATAGGTCCCGGCGCCGCCTTTCATTTTGAGTTCCAGATCTGTCACTGGCGTAAGTAACCCTTTTAGTAGCTTAAAGGCGTGATCTCCATCGCCTAGCCTGGCCCAAAAGCTAATTTTCCATGCTCTGGACCAGCCGGTGCCGCCATCCCCTCTCAGCTCCAGGGTCTTTCTGGCAGCCTTTGCCAGTTCTGGTGTACCCCAGGGAGTGATCTCATCATATGGGTAAAGGCCGAATAGCTGTGAAGTATGCCGGTGATGTGGATCTGTAGATGGCCAGTCATTAAGCCATTCCTGCACCCCGCCATCCGTAGAGCTGATCTGATCAGGAGCTAATTGTGCATAAATAATCCGCAAACTGTCTGCCCATATTTTGTCTTTTCCGAGTATTTTGGAGGCCTGGATTGTCGCAGAGAAGATATCGCGAGAGATTTGCATATCCATAGTAGGCCCCATACATGTCTGCCCCTCGAACCCGCCGGGCATCCTATAAGCATTCTCCGGAGAGTTAGATGGCGCTGTCACCAGCCAGCCATGCTGAGGCTCCCTAATCAAAATACTGCTTAAAAATCTGGCAGCACCTTTTAATACGTTATAATAATCTTTTAGGAAGGCCGTGTCTTTAGTAAACCGGAAATGCTCCCAGATGTGATCACATAACCAAGCACCACCGGTAAGTGTGGATCCCCAGGCAGCGCCTTCACCCGGAGATGTAAAAAACCAGGGATTTGTGGCAACATGCGCAACCCAGCCCTTGGCCCTGTAATAATTCCAGGCTGTTTTTTCCCCATTAGGTACCAGGTGTTTCGTAAACCGGAACAACGGATCGGCTAAATCAGAAAGATTGGTTGTTTCAGCCAGCCAATAATTCATCTGCAGATTGATATTTAAATGATAGTCAGCATTCCAGGGCGCTTGGTATTCAACAGCCCAGAGTCCTTGCAAATTGGCGGGTAGTAATCCAGGTCTGGATGAGCTGATTAACAGGTATCGGCCAAAATTAAAATAAAGGACCGGAAGTGTCGGATCGCTATTGCCTTTATAATAGCGAATTAATCTTCGCTCAGTAGGCATAGTTTTCAACGCAGCTAGCTCTTTACCGGCAGGAATCCTTAAACGGCACCGGTCAAACAAAGTGAGGTAATCCTTCGTATTGGCAGCAAGCGCATGTGCAAAGCTGACTGTTGCGTTCTTCGCAAGGACGAATCGGCTCTTCTCCTCTAAATTCTTTTCAGGAAGGCAAATGCCAGTGCTCGGATCATAATCGGTACGCGTATCGAGTTGAATAACACAGGTACTGGCACCTTTCACTTCGAGGCTACTATCTCGGGTAATTAACTGACCTTTATCCACGCGCGCATTTAATAGGTTTATATAACGCATCCCGGGCTTATTGCCATCAGGCAGTTGGCCCTTCATTAATATACGGCTATCTTTTACTTGAATTGACTGTATATTTTCCTTCCTGTCTAGGGAAATTGATAGCTTAAGGCCCTCCGGATCAACAGTGGATAAACGCACCCACGTAATATCATTCAACCGGTCGGAAAATACTTCTTCTTTTACCCGATAACCGTCTCGAATATAGCTCACCACGGCCTTCGCCTGACCTAAATACAGGGTTCGCCTATAATCTGTAATGACAGATGCCTTTTTATTCCATTTAATCAGTAGGTCTCCTGCAGTCTGATAAGAGCCATAGGGGTCATTGGCTCCATTCCCAGACCCGGTTCCTTTTCCCAGTGCTGTAAAATGTTTTTGAAGGAGGTCCTGAGCCTTTTTATTCTCCCCCTTTAATAAATAGTTCTGGATGGGCTTAAGATATTGATAAGCGTCTTTACGATCGCCGTCCTGGGGGCCACCCGACCACAACGTAATTTCATTGAGCGCAATACGCTCTGTATCAGTTCTCCCAAATACCATAGCACCCAACCTTCCGTTTCCTAAAGGTATTGCCTGTGTAAAAACATCGGCCGGCCGAGTAAAAAGAACGGTCAGATCCGGAGTCATATTGCTATCTATAAACGCATTCGTGCCAGAAGACAGTGTCGTTGCAGTTAGACCTCCTGACAAAAAAAGCAATAGTCCTAATAATAATAGATTTCTTCTATGCCTGGAAAAAATTTGAATGAACATTGGATATTTTTTTTAGCTTTAACCCGCGCTTATCAGCGTAAATGTACAATTTGCGTCAGGAAATGTTTACCAAAATCCTGACAATAACTTATACTATTATTATTATGTTACCACGTAGAAGATTTTTACAGCTCAGCACACTGGGCCTCGGAGGAATAATCTCCTCAGCAAGTTTTGGCAAAAACAACTCACTACGAGCTATTACTAAGCCTGTCGTCATCTCAACCTGGGACGCCGGCATCGCTGCCAATGTGGATGCCTGGAAAATTTTATCCAAAGGAGGACGAGCACTGGATGCAGTAGAAAGGGGAGTCATGGTTACCGAATCCAGTATCAATTGCTGTGTAGGTCTTGGAGCAAACCCCGATAGGGACGGAATTGTTACCCTCGATGCTTCAATTATGGATGAACATGGCAACGCAGGAGCTGTAGCAGCCATAGAACGCATTAAACACCCTATTAGTGTCGCCAGGCGGGTTATGGAAAAGACGCCACATGTGTTACTGGCCGGAGCGGGGGCACAAGAGTTTGCCGTTGCCGAAGGATTTCCTCTAGAGCCTCAGGAGCTGTCCCCATCGGCGAGAAAAGCCTACACAGAATGGCTGAAAAAATCAGAATATAAACCCGAAATTAATATTGAACAATCAGAAGGTGGTCATAAAAGTGCCTTTGCACCCCTTAAACTGGACAACGGAGACTGGAATCATGATACAATCGGCATGCTTGCGTTAGATCAGGCAGGCAACCTGAGTGGCAGCTGTACGACTAGCGGAATGGCCTTTAAAGTAAGGGGGCGGGTAGGAGACTCCCCCATTATCGGTGCCGGGCTTTATGTAGACAATGCTTATGGCGCGGCAGTCTCAACGGGATTGGGAGAAGAAGTCATTAAATCTGCCGGAACACATCTGGTGGTAGAATTTATGCGCCAAGGCTTATCGCCGGATAAAGCCTGTAAGCTAGCCGTTGAAAGAATCGTCAGCCGAACCGGTCATACGAAGGCAAAAACATTTCAAGTAGCCTTCATCGCGCTGAATAAACAAGGTCAAGTAGGCGCTTATGCTATCCAAAAAGGATTTAGTTATGCCAGGCAAGATGCTAAAATCAATAATGAATTGATTGCTTCAGCCTCGATGTTCTGATACTATAGAATATATTTAAAACAGGAGGTATAGATTGAACTATATCTCCTGTTTTGTTACATCATCATCTTCTTCTTACTTAATAATAATCTTTCCCTGATAAAGCGGCTGGCTATCTTCAGCGCTCAATACTTTTATTAAATAGATACCTTTCGTTTTTAAAACAATCCCCTTTTGACTGGCAGGTTGTGCTATCTGGTCCAATACAAGGAGTCCTCTCAAATCATAAACACATATACGAGTCTTAACATTTATCCTTTTTAGATCAATGTTTACTTGTCCCGGGCTGGGAACTGGCCAGATTTTGATATCTGCACTTGTGTTCGTTCCCGCGCCCAACACCATTTGGACATCCGAATAGGTCTGCTTACCATTTTGGGCGGTTTGGAGAATTCTATAAAAGGTTGAAGATGTCGCATTGTTAGCGTCAACCACATTATAACGTAGAGGTGTCGTACTAGTACCGTTTTCGGCCTTGGATAAAATCATAGGCCCTGCGTCTTTAAACGGTCCCGAAAAGCTAACACTTTTCTGGACTTGAAAATATTTATTTGACTGTTCTGATTGAGTTATCCAGTTTAATTTTACATTTTTCTGGTTTAACCGGATCGCAGTAAAATCAGAAATACCAGTAGAGGAGGCCAGGTTGACACCTGTAACCAGGTTAACTTCCCGTTCCATTACACTTCCCATGGCGTCCTGTACCTTGAAGGTAAAGCTTCCGGTTTCATAACCTGATCCGTTTGCATTATGGCCTCTTGCAGGCGTAAAGACCGCGATACTATCCTGATTTATTATAACAGTTCCGTTAGTCGTTCCTGTAACAGTAAACGTTGGGCCTAAGCCATATCCTCTGGCCAAAGCTTTTAAGTTAACCCGGATAGATCTATTTTTCGGGCCACTTGCATGCGGTGTTGCCATCCACCCTAGATAATCCTCCAGGTTGGTGAATCCATCTCTGTCATCATCGGCATTGCTATCTGAAAAATCACCTGGTGCAGAATTTGGATTAAGCCCGTTTATTGACTCCCACCAATCAGGTAAGCCATCATGATCACTATCCCAATTGTCAGGTCGGTGAATTTCAGGATAGTCTTCAAATCCGCCCGCATCGGCTTCATTATCAGGAAAGCCTTTTTTACCGGTTACGCTGCCGACCACGGAGTAGGTTCCATTGAGGGTCTCTTTGATAATCCGAATATCATGATCATCTAATGTTGGGATATAACAGCCTACATCTGATAACACGTCTTTATACGCATTTTCAGCCGTCTGCAGCCCTATGTAATTAGGGAAAAACGGTTCGTTAACAAAAGTCTCATAACTGCTGGTATCACCATTGCTGTAACTAGCTTTTCTGCCGGCCGTCTGATTAGATTCATCAAAATGTCCCGGCATGACATTTCCATTAAAAAAACAGCGCTGCATTCCAAGGCCAACGCCTTCGTGTTGCGCATTAAAGGCATAAAAAAAATCAGTTCCAGCACCGGGTTTATAATAATTGTTTACGAAATTAACTTCCTTAGCTCCGCCGTCTGTAGCTCTATGCCCCCAATTATAAACAACATTATTGGAGATATCCATACGACCGCTATAATAGCCGTCACCCGTCAGGCCTCCCCCAAGACTCCAGTTACGGCCATAACAATCTGCCAGCAAGTTATGATGGAAGCTGCCGATATCTCCTCCAATGGTTGCAGCATATCCGTGTTCCGTTCCGGGAGGATAATTCTGATGGCCTGCAGCATTTAATGCTTCAGAGATCAATGTCCGTTGTAAAGTAATGTTGTGAGCTCCTCTTGAACTAAACGCTTCGTCAATTGTCCAGCTAATGGAGCAGTGGTCCATAATACTATTGTCCGCTCCTGTAAGCCCCATACCATCATAGGTGGTCCCTCCTCCCAAACGAACCCTGACGAACCTGACGATACAATCATTTCCCGTGATTCCAAAAGGAGCTGACCGGATTGTGATTCCTTTACCCGGAGCCGTTTGTCCTGCGACGGTGACATGAGGTTGGTTGAGAACAAGCCTGGATTTCAACTGAATCAATCCAGAAACAGCAAACACAATGGTTCTTGGCCCGATATCATTTATCACAGCTTCTCGCAGGCTACCAGGGCCACCATCATTAAGATTGGTCACCTCAACAACTTTGCCTCCTCGGCCACCAATGGCAAAACGTCCATAACCTTCAGCACCTTTGAATGCCAGTTGTCTGGTCTTAAAATACCAAACATCTCCTTTATACGTCTGATCCGCAGATACTTCATCCACCCGCCAGAAATACTTCTCCCTGCTATACAAGTTACTTACAGCATAAGTGGTGTCTGCTAAAGCTTGATTGCCTTTGTATAACGGTGAATTATGATCGGCTTGCGCTACAGCCAATGAATCTGTTCCAAAATATATATCGTGGCTCGCGGCGCTGACAGCAGGGGACCAGGTCAATTGCACATTATCGCCATCCATCGTTTCAACATGTTCATTTCGATCCGCAGGTAAGGGAGTATTTGATTTGTCAGAAGCACTGATACCGTCTAACTGAAAACCGTTAATGATCAGATTTTTTATAGTCTGATTCCCGATCGTATCTGCAATAAAACGAATGACAACATCTTGACCTTCTGCCACATTTAAAGAAAGTAGGGCTTTCTGGCAATCAGTGATTTTAAGGGCCCTTACAGTCGGAACAAGATTGCTGATTACCTCCTCACCATTTAAATGAATATCTATCGGGCAAGCCTGATCAGCCGAGATGTTATCAGTAATATTGTGATAAGTAATTAAGCTGTGATGACCCGCGGTCAGCCCAATGATCTTCATCTGAATTTCACTGCCTTTGTCAAAATCTCCATCTTTAACAAACAAGCCGTCTTCTGAAAACCGGGCAAAATTTGGGCTTTGAACACCTGCTTTATACCAGGTCATTGCCAAAAAGTCTCCACGTACACCCTTGGATACAATAAAAGTGACTCCGTTCGCAACCAAAGTATCCGGCCCACCGTTTGTCACTGCCCAAGGCGTATAACCATCTTCATTAACCTCTGCCAGCTGTCTTCCAGACATATTAAAATCTACTTTTACAGGACCGGATTGCCCGATTGCGCACAATGATGCAATCGATAAACCACCTGCGATGAAAGACTTTAATAGCGCATTGCGTAAAATTGATTTCATAGTGTTTATTTTATTTAAGAAAATAGTACCGAGCACTTACTCAAGTAAGAAAGCAATGTGTTTACTGCTTGCATATAAAAGATTACCGACGCGCAAAGGAGGATAAGCTGCGATGCATTAACGACTCCGCTTAAGCCTTAAGTTCTCCGGCCTTATAAACTATCATCTTTTTTCAGTAGCAATTTGACACAGATAAAAACCTTATACGAAAAAACTGATTTTAATTATTGATATTATGTTTCCCATACACTATTCACTACAATCTGTTTCACAAGCATAACATTCAACAGCAATAACGTTTATATATAAATTTATAATTCAAAAATAAAATTAAACAGACATGCTCCATTCCAGGTAATTGACATTTTTTTATGAAAAATTTGCATAAAGTTATTTTCCTCTGTCTACACGAAAAAATGGTTGGTTCAAAAGAAAGAAGTGAAGAGGTGGCAGAGTTTATAAAAGCAGTTTACTGAATGAAAACCCGTTTTCAATGTAAAAACGACTTCTAAGAAGATCATGGATATACCGGTTGTACAATCTGATGATCGTGACAAACTTGATACCGGCTGCCATAACGATCTTTCTTATTTTGCATGAATTTCTTGCAATACGACGACATAGGTCCCCCAATTGCAGTTTGCGGGATGTATCGCATTATCTTTTTAATAGGGCTTTACGCGAAACCAGACTCCTGTGCCACCACTAGCAAGTCCTATATCATCGTCATTGACGCCAAAATCGGCTCCTTTCTTCATACCATTGTCGGGTATAGCCCTAATTTCTATAACGCTGGGGCAAGCCGTGCTCCCTTAATAATAAATACCCTCATAATAACCGGCACTGACATCTTTATGACAGTCACTAACGATTATCCACAGACAGCCCAGTCTCAAAGCAGCTCCTGATAGTTTTTTCACGGACACAGAATTTCAATAAAGATACAAACTCGAAGCAAATAGACAAACAGGCGTTCGCAAATTCATCATATCCTTTTATTACAGCCATAGCATTCGCACTCATAGGCTCTGCAAACCGGTTAAATACCAAAGACACCGTTCAGCCCGAAATGCTGACACCACAATAGTTACAGGCGATACAAATTTCTTTAAACAGGAATTCAATGCAATAAAACCGTCGCATTTGAAATGAGACCGTTTGTAAAGGGAATTAACCATTAACCGAAAATCGCTTCTTTTATTTCCAGAAATATTTCAGTTTTGCTTTATCATTATTTTACATCGGATGCAACCTATTTAAAAGAAACATCGTCATTGATAAAAAGAAAATTATTTAAGCAGCTTTCAGCATCATAGTATTATTCAAATGAAAACATTCTTATTCTTTCTTGCGATCTCACTGCTGGCTATCACGGGTTATAGTCAAAGCGCAATTTCCGGTAAGGTCGTGGGCAATGAACAGGAGCCACTGGCTTATGCAGCTGTTTCTGTCAGCAAGAAAGATACTACAGAACGCTATATCGCCTCTAAAATAACAGATAGCGTGGGTGCGTTTTCGCTTGATGTCCCCGCGTCAGGAACCTATCTCATTCGAGCTACTGCAGTCGGTTATATAGATAAAGTAATTGAAATCAACACAGATGTTCCAGGGATTATTGCTTTAAATAGACGAGAGCATAAACTCAGTGATGTTTCTGTTCAGGCGAAAAAACCGCTGATTGAGCGGAAAGCCGACCGCTTAATCATGAATGTGGAAAATAATCCATTGGCCACCGGCAAATCATCTATGGAAGCCATTGCGCTGGCCCCGGGTGTTCTGGTCAGAGACGGTCAAATCGTTATAAACGGCATGACGGGTACCAGAGTAATGGTCAATGGAAAACTTCTTAAATTGAGTGGCGACGATTTGACGAATTACCTGAGTTCACTTCGTTCTGATGAAATTGAGTCTATACAAATCATTGCCCACCCCCCGGCTGAGTATGACGCCGAGGGGTCAGGCGGCCTGATCAACATCATTTTGAAAAAACAAAAAGATCTGGGCCTGAATGGAAGCGTTTACGGCAATTATTCCCAAGGCAAATACCCCGAAACCTCTGAAGGTGTCCAGCTGAATTTCAAAAAAGGAAAACTAGGTCTATTCGCCAATTACAGCTACAATTGGGACAAGAATTTTAACAAACTCAATCAGTCCAGGACTTTTCCTAATGACGGCATCTATTCTGCACAAAACAGGGGTAAAACCAGGAGTCAAAACCAGCGGATACATACCGGTGCGACATTTGACTTTACGGACAAACAATATATTGCATTGGATTACACCGGATCTTTCTCCAGAGATAAAGATGTTTTTAAGGCAACTACCTTTATCGACTACCCTGGTCAACCCACACTCAATTCAACGTCCAGAGGGTTATTCCCCAGCACCTACAATAGTGATTATAATGATATAGGATTGAACTACCACATTACAACAGATACACTGGGGTCGAATTTTGAGCTACTCTCTGATTACACGACTAATAATGGTAACTCTACAAATGAAGCCAATAGCAGTTTCTATGATGCTGATAACAAGTTCGTAAGTGATACTTCATTCAGAAACCTGACACCTTCTGACGCAAAAATCTTTACAGCAGATGCTAAATATAAAAAGATCTTTAAAAACGGAAGCACTTTCGGATTTGGCTCAAAAATCAGTCTGACCAAAATACATAATGCGGCCTACTTCTCTTATATTGATGGTAATGACTGGGTAGATAATACTGATCAGAATTTTATCTATAACTATAAAGAGAACATTATCGCCGGTTACCTGAACTATAATGGCCACGTACTGGATATGGATGTTCAATTAGGGCTGAGAGGGGAGAACACACATGTAACGGGCACATTATATGATACCGCTGGTGTACAACGTAACCCTAAGGATTATTTTGCACTGTTCCCCAGTGTATATCTTACGAAAAAACTAAACAAAGAGGGGACCAATAGCCTAAGTGCTTCCTACAATAGAAGATTGAACCGACCAGGCTTTTCTTCTTTGAACCCTCATATCAGTTATGTAGACAACTACACTTCTGGAAGAGGCAACCCCTATCTCATGCCGGAATTCAACAATGCCTATGAGCTCAGTTTTACATTACATAATAAATACATCTTTACTACGAGTTATACGCAAAGTACAGACGTTATTAACAACGCTATCATACCGGAAGCAGATGATCCGGAAAAAATGATGCAACAACCCATCAACTCGGGCTCTACCAAAATATGGATGTTTACCGCATTTGCACCGGTAAAGATCACGAAATGGTGGATGACACAGAACACTTTACAATTAAGCAATCAGCACGCAATAGCGGAGTCATTTGACCTCCAGGAGAATATAGCCATGTTGCAGTCTTCCCAAATATTTCAATTGGGTAAAGGCTATACTGTAAGCGCTTCCGCCTACTATCTGAATAAGGTTATATTCGCCAATGCTGTCCTGCATCATTTATTTAATACGGATCTGGCTATCCAGAAAAAGTTCTTTAACAACAAATTGACGGTAAAACTCGCCGGCAGCGATATCTTTGGAACACAAAAAGTGAAAGGACGATTCTATTATGATGATTTCCGCCTGAACTTTAATCAATTACAACAATCACAAAAAATAACCTTAGGGCTGACCTATAATTTTAATCTGGGTAAAGCCTTTAAGGCGAAAAAGGTACAAAGTAGCAATGCCGAGGAACAAAACAGATTATAACATCTTCAGTATATTTAAGAATAACCTTTTTGTCTCATGTTCTTTTTAAGGTTATTATACACCCCAAAAAGGAACCCCGCTGAATGTCTATTCAGCGGGAATTTTTTTTGAGACTTGAGATGCTCTCTTCCTATCTATTCAGTGTTTCCATAGAACGTTCACTGTAGCGATCACCCTGAATAGGATAGGCCTTAACCAGGGTATCCAGTTTTTGCAAAATCACCGGATTAAGTTCCATATCTGTTGCCTGAATATTTTGCTCCAGGTATTTTATTTTCTTGGTACCGGGGATAGGAATAATATCTTCGCCGCGACTTAAAACCCAGGCGATGGCCAGTTGAGCAGGCGTGGCATTAATAGAAACTGCCAGTTCTGCAAATCCAGCGATCAGCTTTTGGTTATTTTCCCAGTTTATCAGATCGAACCGCGGTAAGCTTTTTCTAAAATCAGTATCGGGCAGTTTTGACGGATCTTCAATCGTCGCAGTAATCAATCCCCTGGACAACGGACTATAAGGAACCAAAGAAATTTTTAATTCACGACAGGTATCCAAAATATCGCCTTCGATATCCCGGCTGAGTAAAGAATATTCACTTTGCAAAGCAGCGATCGGATGAACCGAAGCGGCGCGTCTTAATGAGCCGGCGGCAGCTTCTGACAATCCTAGATACCGTATTTTCCCTTCTTTTACCAGATCAGCCATGGCTCCGACGGTCTCTTCAATAGGGATCTTTGGATCTACTCTATGTGCGTAATACAGGTCGATTGTATCTATATTCAGCCTTTTAAGGGATTTTTCTACTGCTTCTTTTATGTAAGCAGGAGACCCGTCGATATACGTATTTGGATCACTACTAAAACCGCTGCCGCCACTTCTACGCCGGAACCCGAACTTAGTGGCAATAAAAATCTTGTCTCTGTTGGGCACCAGTGCCTTAGAAATCAACGCTTCGTTCGCTCCCTGGGCATACATGTCTGCTGTATCCCAAAAATTAACGTCCAGGTCGATGGACCTTTCCAAAAGTCGAACAGCATTTTTTTCATCTACGCTGTCTCCATAGGCAAAATTTAATCCCATACATCCCAGGCCGATAGCAGATAGGTTTTCTCCTGTGTTTCCAAGTTGTCTAAATTTCATATGTTTGATTTTTTGTTTAGAATACAAAGTTAGCGTGCAACCAGTGGCAGCTATAACAATAATCACATAAGTCATTATAAAAATCAAACAATTCGCTTCAGCTCAACAAACAGCGATAGCCAAACCTTAAACAGACACCTTCTCTGTCAGAGAAACTTCACTTTAAGCTCTTGTTCTATAAGCAGCGGGTGTCCTGTCGGTCATCTTGCGAAAAAACTGATTAAAATAGGAGGGATAATCGAAGCCCAGTGCATAGGCAATCTCTGCAACATTCAGATCGGTATGTAACAGTAGTTGCTGGGCTTCTATGATCAAACGGGAGGCAATCCAATGTGTGGTCGTTTCACCAGTTACTTCTTTAATGGCACGATTCAGATGGTTCACATGGACGGAAAGGCTATCAGCATAATCGGCTGCTTTCTTCAACAATAGTCCTTCTCTGGGATCCACCGGAAACTGCCGGTCAAGCATTTCCATAAACAGTGCCGTAATTCTGGCCGCAGCACTGCCCGGTTGTGATACTATATTCTCTACTGGACTTAGCTTGCAAGCTTCGTGGATAAGTATTTGCACATAATTGAATATCAGGCTTTCCCTTTCAGCATAATCAGACCGATGCTCGATTTCCATTTGCCTAAAGATGCCGGCAATCTGCTCTCTTTTTGTTTTGTCCAGGTGAAATACCGGTCTAGCCTTTCCCTGCGTAAATAAGGGATGAATGATCCCACCGGAGCTGTTTCTTGTCAAAAACGCTGCAGTAAATACACAGTACTTGCCATATTGCACACCAGGTTCTGCTTCCCAGCAATAAGGTATCATCGGATTTGAAAACAAAAGGGTAGGGCCCGTAACGGGGATGACCTTTTCCGCATAATGAAGGAGCCCTTTATTTTCGATCAGGGTTATCTTATAAAAGTCCCTTCTTCTGTAAGGTGTTTTGAACTGACAAAGCTTCCTGTCATAGACATTAAAATCCCCTTTTTGACGGGTAAAATCGCCATCTTTACCTATGGGCAAAAATGACCGGTACTGCAATCCGGTGCATTCCATGTTTTCCATTCCCAAATTTACATCATCTCAAGGAATTCTGGCCACTTTCTGATTGCGTCCTTTGTCACTATTCCCCCAATCATCTATAACGATTCTGTCAACAAGTCTTTCACAATACGCCAGCCTGGAAATCATATAGGAGTCAAGCAAGGCTGTAGGAAGCTAATGCCAAGCCAAAAAATGGTGTCTGGCCGGTAGTATGCAGCTGGGTAGCAAAATAACCTATTACACAATCTTAAAAAACGCACATCCCATACCGACCACACGACTGTCAGAAAACTGGAAAAGACCACCCGCCTGGGAAGAGCGCTTGTGAACCGGCAGTAGGACTATGGCACTCGTCAACTTAATAATATTTTTCAACCACACCTAAACCAAATAAGGCAAAATCATATTTGGCCGGATCTCCCGGATCCAGTTCTTTGAGCCTGTCTGTCAATTGCTGCGCTGCGCGCCAGTCTGTTTGGCTTCTATCTAATAGTGTCAGCCTGCGGGCCACTTTGGCAACATGCAGATCTATCGGACAAATCAGATCAGCCATCCGGATGTTTTTCCAAAGCCCCAGATCGACGCCCTGATTGTCTCGTCTGACCATCCACCTAAGGAACATATTAAGTCTTTTACAAGTGGCATTTTTTTCGGGAGTAGCGATATGTTTGCGCGTTCTGTAGGGCAAATCAGGCAAAGAAAAGAAGTAATGGTAAAAATGAACCAGGCTGGTTTTCATGGAAAAAGGTTCATCTTTTGGCAATTCCATAAGAAAAGCATCCTCCAACGAATCAAACCTTCTATAGTGCTCGTGTAAGAACACTATAAAATAGAGCAGATCTGTATCATTAAAAGTACGGTGTTTGAAATTCAATAGTTTTTTTAAATCACTATCCGTATGCTCCAGACAAAACTGATAGGGAGCATTATCCATTCGCTGCATGAGCTCCGTCGCTTTTTTGATAATGACTGACCGGTTTCCCCAGGCAAAGATAGCGGCAAAAAAACCGGCAATTTCCTGATCCTGTTTTAAGGTAAACTGATGGGGAATACTGACCGGGTCTTCCAGGATAAAAGACGGCCGGTTAAATTCCGCGACTTTACGATCTAAAAAGCGTTTGAGTTCCATCTGGCGAAGTAAGGGAATTTCCCGGTAATTTACCGTACATGACGGCCTTTTTCCGTTTATCTAAAAATACATGGAATGCATGCAAATCAATATTATATTTGTTCATCCTTCCATAGGTGAGCCACCGTACAGGCTTTTGTCACCTGGAAAGTACAAAAACGGATACTTTACATGAAGAAACTAAAGCTATTAGCGGCATTTCTGGCGGCCCCTATGTTGATCTTTGCACAGCAAAGCGAGACCTGGGACCTGCAACGCTGCGTCCAATATGCCCTGGATAATAACATATCAGTCAAGCAATCTGATGTGCAGGCCCGGCTTGACGCACTGACACTCAAACAGGCTAAAGCCAATCAAATCCCTACACTGAGTTTCAACACACAAGGAGGGTATAATTTTGGTAGATCTGTGGACCCCACTACCAACCAATTTACGACCAACAGAGTACTCTTTCAGAGCTACGGTATCCAGACAGGAGTCACTTTGTTCAATTTCTTCCGGGTTCAAAACGATATCAAAGCCAAAAAGATCCAGGGCGAAGCCTCTGCATCAGACATCGAAAGGGCCAAAAGTGATGTAACGCTTAATGTCGCCGCTGCCTATTTGCAGTATTTGCTAGCCAAAGAGCAGGTCAATATTGCAAAGGGACAGATCGAATTGACAACCAATCAATTAGATTTGACAAAGAAACAGGTGGAGGCGGGCGCCCTACCTGAGCTAAATGCAGCTCAGCTGGCCTCCCAGTTGGCTACCGACAGCAGCACCTACATTACTAATGTCACGACGATGGAACAAAATAAGCTGCAGCTACTGGCTCTACTGAACTTAAGTGCTGATGCGCCTTTTGAAGTATCCCTGCCGGATGTGGACAAAATCCCACTGGAGCCCATCAGTGAACTTCAGCCAGATGCACTCTATAAACATGCGGTCCAGACGCAATATCAGCAAAGAGTGGATTCCCTGAAGATACTTTCCGCTAAATATGCAGCTAAATCAGCCAGGGCTGCCTTGTATCCGACCTTATCTGCTTTCGGTTCTGTTGGATCCAATTATGCCAGTTCATTTATGACACAGACCGGTTCCTTTCCCTATATGGATACCATCGGTACAATCAATATCAACGGTAAGGATTACTATTCGACTGCCCAAGGACAGATTCCGGTATATGGAAAAGCATCCTATGGCAAACAGATCTTCGACATCAACCTTTCTCAGGCCGTTGGTATCAGTTTAAATATTCCGATATTCAATAACCGGCAATCAAGGACAGCCTGGGAGCAGGCAAAACTCAACGTTACCAACCTCCAGCTACAACAGGCACAGAACAATCAGACACTTCAGCAAGATATTTACACCGCCTATACCAATGCTAAATCGGGTATAGAGAAATTTAATGCGAATACAAAAGGTGCATCCTACGCCCAGTATGCCTATCATCTGGCTGAATTACGATATGAAAACGGAATGCTCTCTGCTTCTGATTATCTGGTGGCTCAAAATAATCTCTATACCGCTAAAATCAATCAGTCAGCCGCCCGGTATGAGTATATTTTCAGACTCAAAGTACTTGAGTTTTATAAATTCAATCAAATACATCTTTAAATTAAAAAGCAAAGCGCCACTATTCAATACTATATTCTATTATTATGAGTAAGAAACTTAAATGGATCATCGCTATACTGGTTTTACTAATCGTCCTGCTGGTTATACTCAGCAAAATGGGGGCTTTTGGAAAAGACGAAGGCATCAAAGTGTCAGCTGAAAAAGCGACCACCAGAACGATTACGGAATTGGTCACTGCTTCCGGACAGATCTATCCTGTGACGGAAGTAAAAGTATCATCCGACATTTCCGGGGAGATCGTAGACCTGCCTGTACAGGAAGGAGATACCGTGAGAAAAGGACAGGTGCTGGCCAAAATCTATGCAGATATCTATGCCAGTCAGAGAGATCAGGCTGCCGCAGTTGTAGCCCAGTCTAAAGCGCAGGTACAAAACGCCATTGATCAGCTGGCCGGTCTGAAGGCCTCCCTGAATCAGACACAAGAAGCTTATAATCGTCAGAAGATACTATTAGATCAGAAGGTTATTTCCCAGTCAGAGTTTGAGCAGGCGGAACAGGCTTACTTATCAGCTAAGTCAAATTATAAGGCCGCACAAGCGACAATTAATGCCAACAAATTCAACGTAGAAAGCTCCCAGGCAAGTCTGTTGCGTGCCCAGACTGACGTAGAGAGAGCCACCATTGTTTCTCCCATGGACGGTATCATCAGTCTGATGGACGTTAAAAAAGGCGAACGCGTTGTAGGAACTGCTCAGATGACCGGTACCGAAATGATGCGTATTGCTGATCTGGGTCAAATTGAGGTAAGGGTAAATGTCGGTGAAAACGATATTCACAAGGTCCGTATCGGTGACAAGGCTAGTATTCAAGTGGACGCATATAATCAGCGTAAATTCAGGGGAGTGGTTACACAGATCGCCAATCCTCAGCCAAATGATGCCACGACATCCACCGCCACAGCTTCTACGACAGCAACAAATTATCTGGTACATATCCTGCTGGACCCGGAAAGTTACAAAGACCTCATCGGCAAAGGCAAACCTTTCCCGTTCCGACCCAGTATGTCAGCCAGTGCAGATATCGAAACCAATACAAAGGAAAGTGTTCTTGCTGTTCCTATCAATGCCGTCACCACTCGGGATACCAAAGACTTGCAAAAAGCAGATACAACTGCCAAAAGTCGTAAAACAGATTCTGCCAAAGCAACAGCTAATACAGCTTCATCAACAAATGCCGCAGGTGGTAGCGATGATGGCATTTCCGAAGTTGTATTTGTGATTGGTAAAGATGGTAAAGTAAAACCTGTTGTTGTCCAAACTGGGATCCAGGATATTAATTATATTGAGATTACCAGTGGCCTCAAAACAGGGGACCAGATTGTCACAGGTTCATACGATACCGTCAGTAAACTCCTGAAAGCGGGCGATAAAGTGCATGTGGTTGACAAATCCCAGTTAATAGAAATCAAAAAGTAAAAGACGAATAAAAGCTGAGTTTATAAGACTCATTAAATAACTGACCCGGTCATATCTATTAAATGGCCGGGTCAGTTTCTTTTAAGCTATAAAACAGTTGAGCAGCTCTTAAATAAGTGTATAAAAAAAATAACATGTTTTAAACAGATGATTGCCAAAATTTTGCGACATTGAGGATTGTAAAAAGGCCAGGACAAGCGTGTACTTGCCTAAGGATATTCCCGGAATAGTAATTCCGGTATCATCCGTTTCTCAATAACTTAAAACAATTCCAGATGAAACTCAAAAATCAGGTGGCCATCATTACCGGATCCAGCAGTGGCATTGGCAAAAGCGTCGCTCAGTGCATGGCAGCAGAAGGCGCCAAAGTGATCATTAATTACCCTTTTGAGAAAACTGCGCCAGATGCACAAGCCGTGCTAGACAGTATCACCCAGGCGGGGGGAGAGGGCAGTATGTTTCAGTGTGATGTTAGCCAGGAAGATCAGGTAATTGCGATGTTTGAGCACACAAAAAAACTATATGGTACCGTAGATATCCTTGTCAATAATGCAGGAATCCAGGTGGACAGTGCCTTTGAGACAATGTCCCTGAAACAATGGAATGCGGTGATCGATGTCAATCTCACCGGCCAGTTTCTCTGTGCCCGGGAAGCCATCAAAGAATTTCTGAGCAGAGGCGTTGTATCTGACACCTCTTGTGCTGCCGGCAAGATTATCTGCATGAGTAGCGTGCATCAGGTCATTCCCTGGGCAGGACATGCCAATTATGCATCCAGTAAAGGAGGTATTGATATGTTGATGCAGACCATTGCTCAGGAATTCGCCGGCAGAAAAGTACGTGTCAACAGCATATGCCCTGGCGCCATTCAGACACCCATCAATAAGGACGCCTGGAGTACCAAAGAAGCGCTGGATGAACTACTCACGTTGATTCCCTATAAGAGGATCGGACAGCCGGAAGATATCGGGAAAGCTGCCGTGTGGTTGGCTAGCGATGACAGTGATTATGTGAACGGGGCCTCTTTATTTGTGGATGGTGGCATGACCCTGTTTCCCGGATTTAGAACCAACGGATAGTATAAATATTTTGAATATGCGGTAACAGAAGTTAATCTAACCGACTATTTCATGAAAAGCAATTATGGAAGAGAAGCAAGCAAAGAGTGCAAAAGAGGCTAACCAGAAGCAGCTACATGATCCGCAGGTTGAGTCTATTCATCAAACGGCTGAAGGCAAGCGACTAGAAGAAACTGGCTGGAAAAAATGGGGGCCTTATCTGAGTTACAGACAATGGGGAACCGTCAGAGAAGACTATAGCGCTTCGGGCGATGCGTGGCGATCCACGACCCATGAGATGGCCCGTTCCAAGGCGTGGCGTTGGGGTGAGGAAGGACTGGGAGGCTTCTGTGATGATAAGCAGAATCTGTGTTTCGCCTGGGCTTTCTGGAATGGGAGAGACCCGATACTTAAGGAGCGCTTATTTGGCCTCACCAACTATGAAGGTAACCATGGAGAAGATGTAAAAGAACTGTACTATTATCTGGACAATACGCCCACACATTCTTATATGAAAATGCTCTACAAATATCCATTTGGGGCATTTCCATATGAGCAGCTAATTGACCAGAATGCTCAAAGAACCCATCAGGATCCTGAATTCGAGCTCATGGACACAGGTATCCTTGACAACGGGCAATATTTTGATATCGTTATTGAATATGCAAAAAATAATATCGAGGATATTTTAATCCAGCTGACGGTTACCAACCGCTCTTCAGATACTAAAGAACGCCTCCATATTCTGCCAACCCTCTGGTTCAGGAACTGCTGGAGCTGGGAATTGCAAGCAAAAAAACCAGCCATTCATGCTGTTGAAAATAACCATCTGGAGTTCACCCATGAGACATTAGGTACCTACCATTTTTATACAGAGTCTTCCGGCGCCTTCCTGTTTTGCGATAACGAAACCAACAATCAAAAACTCTACGGCAGTGCCAATGACAGTACCTATCTAAAAGATGGCATTAATGAATACGTAATACATGACAATGTAAAGGCGGTAAATGATAAGTCGGGGACGAAAGCCTCCATCCATATCATTGAAAATATAGAACCAGGGGCAACAAAAACGCTTCGATTCAGGTTGTCCCAGAAAGCACTCACAGATCCATTCAAAAACTTTGATCGTATTTATAAAACTAGACTGGAGGAAACAGATCATTATTATGAAGCCTTGCAGGAGATTGTACCGGATGCAGAGGAGAAACTGATTCAAAGGCAGGCACTGGCAGGAACATTATGGTCCAAGCAATTCTATCACTATAATGTCAGTAAATGGCTTCAGGGAGATCCGACGGCACCGCCACCACCCGCGTCCAGAAAGGAAGGCCGTAATAGCGAGTGGCAAAATATCGACAATATGGATATAATATCCATGCCGGATAAATGGGAATATCCCTGGTATGCTACCTGGGATCTGGCATTTCATGCGGTAAATTTTGCTATGATAGATTCGGCATTTGCCAAAAATCAACTTTATATTATTACCCATGATTGGTATATGCACGCCAACGGGCAGCTGCCTGCCTATGAATGGGATTTTGGCAATGTTAACCCGCCTGTTCATGCCTGGGCTACCTGGAGAGTCTATAAGATTGATGAAAAAAACAACGGTAAGGCTGACACGGAGTTTTTAAAAGCAGTTTATCACAAACTGCTCCTCAATTTTACCTGGTGGGTCAATCGAAAAGATGCTGAAAGGAACAATATATTCGAAGGCGGCTTCCTGGGTCTGGATAATATCGGGGTATTTGACAGAAATGAGGCGACAGCGCATGGTGTACAACTGGAGCAATCTGATGCCACTGCCTGGATGGCCATGTTCGCTCTGAATATGATGCGCATCGCGTTAGAGCTCTGTAAAACCGACCTCGTATATCAGGATATGGCATCAAAGTTTTTTGAACACTTTTTGTCCATCGCCTATGCTATGGAAAATGTAAAAGGCGACGGAGAGGGGCTTTGGGATGAGGAAGATGAGTTTTATTACGACCAGATCCGCACCAAATACGGAGAGAATATCCGGCTTAAATTAAGAAGTATCGTCGGCATTATTCCGCTCTTCGCGGTAGAGGTCATTGATGAGGCCAGTCTGCAACAAGCACCGGAATTCATCAAACGAATGAATTGGCTCTATGAAAACAAACCGGAACTGGCAAGCCTGGTGTCCAGATGGAAAGAACAAAACAACACGCTCCATTTACTATCGTTACTTAGAGGACACCGGATGAAAAAGATCCTGGAACGCATGTTGGATGAAAATGAGTTCCTTAGCCCATATGGAGTCCGCTCCGTATCTAAGTATCATAAAGACCATCCATATTCCCTCAAAATTGGTGATTTTAACTATAATGTGGCCTATACGCCAGGGGAATCAGATTCTAATATGTTTGGTGGCAACAGTAACTGGAGAGGGCCGATCTGGATGCCTATTAACTTTCTGATCGTGGAAAGCCTGCAGCGGTTCCACTTTTATTATGGTAATGATTTTAAAGTGGAATGCCCCACCGGCAGCGGCAACTACATGACTATTCTTGAAATCTCTGAATTCCTGGCCTGTAGGAATCTACAGCTATTTGCTGCAGACAAAGATGGAAGGAGGGCCTTTCTGAATGGAGATGAAAAACAGCAGACCGATCCGAATTTCAGCAAGTACATCCTCTTTCACGAATATTTCCATGGAGACACCGGAAAGGGGCTCGGCGCCTCTCACCAAACAGGCTGGACAGGTATTATCGCTAAAATGATCCAGTCGAAGTATAACCAAAAAAGAGGAAAATAACCTCCGCAACCTAAAGGGCTTTCTATAATCAAATCACAAATGGCCATACTATTCAATCTTAAAAATCCTTTTTAAATTTCCCCAATACTTACTTACCTTTGCAGCCGTAATTTTCCTCGGGGTGCTTTTCCTTAAACGGAAGGCTGAGATCAAACCCGTATAACCTGAACAGGATAATGCCTGCGAAGGGAAGGCTGCAAATCGCCACCTACATATTGCAGTACACATATGTAGTGTTCCCCTCTCTGCTAAACAGTAACCTGTTCACATTTAAATATTTATGAAAAGGTTCTGTGTTATCTTGTGCCCGCTATTAGGTGTTGTATTAATGGGTTTGATGCCATTGCTTTCCGAAGCACAACAGGTTGTCTTAGAAGGTCGTATTATAAATACAGACAGGCAACCGGTAGAAAGCGCAACGGTCAGATTTCAGGAAATCAATAAGAATGATTCTGGTAAGATAATAGCAGATAACAACGGACATTTTTCACTGCGGCTCCAAAAACACAGTAAATACAAAATCACGATAGAAGCTATTGGTTATGAGCCCTCTTCACCCGAAATCCGGACCAGTAACGGCCTACTGGATAAGGTGTTCTTTTTGACGCCTATAACAAAGGCACTGGACCCGCTGGAAGTAAGGGCTATAAGAGCAGCCGATCATGCCCCGTTTGCCAAAACCAATATCAATGCGGCAGAAATACAGGAAAAGAATCTGGGCCGGGATCTGCCATATCTGTTAAACCAGACGCCAGGCGTAGTTGTCAATTCTGATGCCGGTAATGGGATCGGGTATACCGGTATCCATATCCGAGGTTCCGACGCTTCGAGAACCAATGTTACACTCAATGGCATTCCTTATAATGATGCCGAGAGCTCCGGATCTTATTTCGTTGATATGCCAGACATTGCTTCTTCAATTAACTCTATACAAGTTCAAAGAGGTGTAGGCACTTCGTCAAATGGGGCAGGTGCATTTGGAGCCACTATAAATATCAGCACCAACCAGGTTCATCAACTTCCCTATGCTACGCTTAGCAATAGCTATGGCTCCTATAATAGCTGGAAAAATACGGTGGCAGCCGGGAGCGGACTGATTGACGGTAAATTCACGGCAGACATCAGATTAAGCCATATCAGCAGTGACGGTTATATTGACCGCGCCTCCAGTAAACTGGAATCCCTGTTATTCTCAACAGCATATGTAGGGAAAAACACCACTGTTCGCTTCAACTTTATCACCGGTAAAGAAAAGACCTACCAGGCCTGGAACGGCGTTCCCCAAGACCATATCAAAGATGATCCTACCTATAATGAATTGGGGTATATTGAGGCTACCGATTCTTATTACGCCAATCAAACTGATAATTATACACAAAGTCACTATCAGCTCTTTATCAATCACTCTTTTAACGCTGCATGGTCCTTTAGTTTAGCCTCCTTCCTGACCAGAGGGATCGGCTATTATGAAGAGTATGAAAATAATGAAAATTACACAGATTACGGTATCAAACCAGTAGATACCTTATCCACAGACCTCATCCGAAGAAAATATTTAGATAATTATTTTTATGGACAAACTTTTTCATTGCAATGGAAACAGACAAATGACCTGTTCACTTTAGGAGGGGCCTGGACCAATTATGATGGCGGGCATTACGGGCGGGTCATATGGGCAGCCAATGGAGGTATGACACCTGAGTATGAATATTACAATACGCCTGCTTATAAATATGACAAGAATGTGTATCTGAAATGGATGCATGATTTTGCCGACTATTGGCATTTATTCGCAGATATGCAATACCGTCATGTATGGCACAAAATGAAAGGTTTTAGCGGGCATCCGGATTTAAAAGTGGAAAGAAAATTTGATTTCTACAACCCAAAAGTGGGTATCTCTTACGCCAAAAATGGCTACAATGCCTATCTGAGCTACGCCCTGGCCAACAAAGAGCCTAATCGGGATGACTTCGAGGCAGGTCTGACACACCAACCCAAAAGAGAGCAATTACACGATTTTGAATTGGGAATGGAAAAAAAAGCCGGTAAATACTTTTATGCTATAGGCCTATATTATATGCGTTATAAGGATCAGCTGGTGTTAACCGGTCAATTAAATGATGTAGGAGAAGCCACAAGAATTAATGTACCAAACAGCTACCGTGCAGGTATTGAACTCCAGGCTAATTACAAATTTGTCAATTGGATGGATGCGGCATTTAACTTGTCTCTCAGCAAAAATAAGATCGATAAGTACACCGCTTATTATACGGCCTATGACAACGACTGGAATGAGTTGGACCCCATTATTGAAACCCAACACAATACGGACATCGCTTATTCTCCTAATATCGTAGGAGGTGCCAGCATTAGTTTTCATCCAGTTGATGCAATGACGCTGTCCCTGGAAGGAAAATATGTTGGCAGACAATATGTAGATAATACACAAAACAAAGACCGCAGTCTGGAAGGATATTACAATCAGGATATCAGAGTCGTCTATCAATTGAGTGGCAACTGGTTTAAACGGTTTCAACTGATAGGGCAGGTCTATAACCTGTTCAGCACAAAATACTTTACAAACGGAGCCACCTATCCGGAATATGAGGGCGGTGCCATCAACAATTGGCTATACTATTTCCCGGCAGCGCCTATTCATTTTATGGCGGGGGTTCAGATGGATTTATAATGTTACAGTAACTGCTATGAAGAAAAGGGGGTGCGCAGCCGGACACTAAACAAAAACAGGCGGAGGCGTCCCCACTGGGGGAGTCTGGGAAGCCTGAAGCGAAGGCTATACAAGAGTAAAAACCTGATGCATAGCATAGCAGTACCATGTTACACCTCGTAATTAAGCAAAGAGAGGCCGGTACATGGCCTCTTTTTTTTGACCGGTCTCTCTGAAAGAAGTTGCAAAAAATATATAATCGAACGATTATTCGATTATATTTGCGCCATGAGACTAAAAGACGAAAATAAGGAGATCGTTATCCGGAAAAAGGCGATGGAAATGATTGTGAATGAGGGATTTGACGGCTTGAGTATGCAGAAGCTGGCTAAACGAGCTAATATTTCTCCGTCCACCATTTATGTATATTTTGATAGCAGAGAGGAGCTGGTAAATAGACTTTACAGCGAGGTGCAGGAAAAATTCGAAAAAGACGCATTGCATAATTTCTCTGAAAATCTAAGATTTAAAGAAGGATTGTGGCTGCAATGGAAAAACCGACTTACCAATATCATTCAAAATCCCTTAGCTTACCAGTTTTACGAACAATTCAGGAACTCGCCGCTTATACATCAAAAAAATATGAAACCGGCAGCTTTCATAAAGGCAATGCAAGCTTTTACTTATAACGCCGTACATAACAAAGAAATAGTGGATTTACCCCCAGAAATATTCTGGGCTGTCGCTTATGGTCCTTTTTATACGTTGGTAAAATTTCATCTGGATAAAGCAACTATGGCTGGCACAGCGTTTTCTCTTACCGAGCAAAAACTATGGCAATGCTTTGAATTGGTCATGAAAGCCCTAACATTTGAATCTACAGAAAAATAGCTAAATTATAAAAAATGAGAATTAATCATCTCAATCTGGTCGTTAACGATGTACAGAAAACCACCGTCTTTTTTGAGACTTATTTTGATTTCCAGTGTAAAGTTGTAAAAGGTGACAATATCATTGCCGTGCTGCAAAATCCCGATAAGTTCTCGCTGGTAATCATGCAGAGTAAAACCGGTGACACGGATTATCCAAAAGACTTCCATATTGGTTTCATGTTGGACAGTCCGGATGAAGTGGACGACCTTCACCGAAAACTGTTAAGCGGGAAAAATAAAATAGATCAATTCCCCAAAAATATAAGGAATAGTTATGGTTTCTACTTCTACTTTGACAATCTATTTATTGAAATCGGGCATCATTTTGCAGAAGCGAAATAGCAACATAGGTAGGTTTCGTAGGCGTTTATAATAGTTTTTCTCAATACATAAACGAAAAACAGCAACGAAGCGGATAAAACGCCCTGAAAATGCTGGCGGTCGAACAGCAATTTAACAGCCAGGTAAACAGCCGGAACAGCCTATTTCATGCTTCAAATACCTTAACTTAGCGCCATGGAAAAAAAATTATTTCTATTGGATGCAATGGCCTTGATTTACAGGGCATACTATGCGTTACTACGTAATCCACGCTTAACCTCACAGGGCAAAAACACCAATGCCCAGTTTGGCTTTACAAATACCTTGCTGGAACTTTTAAATAAATACAAACCCACCCATATGGCGGTTTGTTTTGATACACATGCCCCGACTGAAAGACATAGTGATTTTGAAGATTACAAGGCAAATCGGCAAAAGGCACCGGAGGATCTGTTAGATTCCATTCCTGATATTAAAAGAATCATCGAAGGTTTTAATATACCCTGCATAGAAAGTGATGGCTATGAGGCCGATGACATCATCGGCACATTGGCTTGGCAGGCAGCAGATGCCGGTTATAAAGTCTTTATGGTAACACCAGATAAGGACTACGGTCAATTACTTACCAAACCAGGTGTATTTATATACAAGCCAGCCTATATGGGCAAAAAAGAGGAAATATTGACCGCGGAAAAAATATGTGAAAAATGGGATATCGCAAGAGTCGAACAAGTTATAGATGTCCTGGGACTTATGGGGGACGCTGTAGATAATATCCCTGGTATTCCGGGCGTGGGAGAAAAGACAGCCGCTAAACTCCTGAAACAATATGACAGCCTGGAAAACATTCTGGAGCATGCTCATGAAATCAAAGGAGCTTTGGGGAAAAAAGTTCAGGAAGGTAAAGAAAGTGCAATTCTGTCCAAAAAACTGGCAACTATTATTACAGATGTACCTGTAACTTTCCATGAAGAAGACTTCTGTATAAAAGAGTTTAATCAGCAGGCGTTATCCGACATCTTCTCTGAACTGGAATTCAGAAGCCTGGGTAAGCGTATTTTAGGAGAAAGCTTTAAGGTAGATGTTCATGTAGCGGTTCAAAGGGATTTATTTGGCAATGTAGTTGAATCCAGCACCACGATTTCAGAGACCACTAAAGCGGCCGGCGACGCATTTTTACCCGAAGAAGAAATTATCCCCCTTGAAAATAAGACAATTGAAAATACACCACATCAGTATCATCTGGTACAGGGGGATGCGGCTATTAAAGAACTTATCGGCACCTTACGGCAATATGAGGAAATTTGTTTTGATACAGAGACAACCGGCACTGATGCCAATAATGTAGAGCTGGTCGGCATGAGCTTTTCAGTTAAAGCTGCGGAAGGATATTATGTACCTGTCAGCGCAGATCAGGCAGAGGCAAATCGTCAGGTGGAGCTATTCAGCGGATTATTTTCTGATCCGAATATTACCTGGATCGGACAGAATCTCAAATATGATCTCCTCGTCATGAAGTGGTACGGACAATCCTTCCCGGGGAAGATATTTGACACCATGGTCGCTCACTATGTTATTGAGCCCGAAGGCAGAAGAAATATGGACCTGCTCAGTGAAAAGTATTTAGGTTATACACCGGTTTCTATTACAGAACTGATCGGTAAAAAGGGTAAAAACCAAGGCAATATGCGGGATGTACCTGCGGAAAAAGCGGCAGATTATGCGGCAGAAGATGCAGATATCACCCTACAGTTAAAAGAAGTATTCAAGCCCTTGATCAGAGAAAAAGCAGTAGAAAAAGTATTCTATGAAGCGGATTTACCGCTGGTAAAAGTGCTGGCTGACATGGAGTTTGAAGGGATAAGAGTAGACGAAGATTTTCTTAAAAATTATTCTTCTGTCCTGGAATCCGATGCAGCCATTTTTGAGAAACAGGTATATGAAGCCGCAGGTGTCCATTTTAACCTGGCTTCTCCAAAACAGCTGGGCGAAGTTCTCTTTGAAAAGCTAAAACTGGATCCTAAAGCCAAGAAGACAAAGACAGGCCAATACGCAACGGGAGAGGATGTATTATCCAAACTGGCTGTCCAACATAAGATTGCTGATGACATCTTAAGCTTCCGAGAGTTGACCAAGTTGCGAAACACCTATGTAGATGCTATACCACAACTGATCAATCCTAAAACTGGGCGCGTACATACATCTTACAACCAGACCTTGGTTGTAACTGGAAGACTGAGCAGCAATAATCCGAATTTGCAAAATATTCCGGTTCGTACCGAAAGAGGTAAAGAAATAAGAAAGGCTTTTATACCCCGCGATAAAGATCATGTATTGTTCAGTGCAGACTATTCACAGATTGAGCTCAGAGTGGTCGCAGCCATCAGTGGAGATAAAAATATGTGTGAAGCTTTTAAGAGCGGTGCAGATATTCACACAGCCACAGCCGCAAAGGTCTTTGGCGTGGACGAATCTGAGGTAACCAAAGAACAGCGTTATAAAGCCAAAAGCGTCAATTTTGGTATTATTTATGGTCAAGGGGCATTTGGTTTGGGCCAGAACCTGGGAATCTCGCGAACGGAAGCCAAAACGATAATTGACAACTATAAAACCGAGTTTTCAGGTATCGCAAAATATATGGAAGACACCATTGCCAGAGCTCAGCAAAACGGCTATGTAGAAACTCTGCTGGGCAGAAAGGCCTGGATCCGGGATATTAATTCGGCGAACTTTACAGTCAAAGGTTTTGCAGAAAGAGTGGCTATTAATGCACCCATTCAGGGCACAGCGGCGGATATGATCAAACTGGCAATGATTGGTATTCATAATGAAATGCAGCAAAGAAAGCTTCGGTCAAAAATGATCCTTCAGGTGCATGATGAATTAGTCTTTGATGTACATAAAGATGAACTCGATGAGTTAAAAGAGCTTGTCCTGCACAAGATGCAAACGGCACTTCCCTTACCGGAAGATGTTCCTGTGGTAGCAGAGATCGGTACAGGCAACAGCTGGCTGGAAGCGCATTAGCCTCTCTTTTGAGAATCTGTTTGAACAATTTTGTGAGTGATCTGTCGTTTCTAATATAATAATCCCGGCTGAGCACCTTTTAACCATGTCCTTCGGCCGGCAAATTTTTAAGCCTTTATGACCAAAAACAGATGGACATACTTCCTACTACTGGCTGCTTGCTTTTTAATCTGCCTTTCTGGCTGCCAGAAAGATCAGGTTGGTACAGACGGCGGCCTGTCTGTATACAGTTCAGCAGATTCTGTCGAATTTGACCAGGTATTCACAACACAGATCCAGCCTACACAATCCGTCAAACTTCTTAATGGCAGCCAGCAGGACATCCAAATTAATAATATCAGGCTGGCGGGAGGAGAAACCTCGCCCTTTAAAATCAATGTCAATGGTCAGGCCGGTACAAATTTTAATACACTTTCACTGGCCAAACAGGACAGTCTTTATGTTTTTATCACTATTTCTCTGCCTGAGCACAACAGTGACGAGCCTTTTCTTGTAAAGGACAGCATTGAATATCAGTATGGTGATAAGACGGGCAAAATAATTTTGCATGCAGTTGGCATGAATGCCTACTTTCTCTCTGGTGGCACGATCAGTTCTGACACAACGTGGACCGATGAGCGTCCTATTGTCGTTAATGACAATATAACGGTCGCTACCACTGCCACTTTGCATATCAATCCGGGCACCAAAGTCTTTACCAGAGCGGGTAAAAGTATCAGAGTGAATGGCCGGATACAGGCACAGGGCGCTGCTGACAAAGCGCATCAAATACTACTTACAGGTAGCCGGTTGGATAAACCATATAATAATATGCCTGGCAGTTGGCAGGGCCTGAGCTTTGGACCTGACAGCAAAAACAATATACTCAGTTATGTCCATATAAAAAATGCAGTCAATGCAATAGCTGATACGTCCAAATCAATATCGGCATTCGATGTCAATCATCAGACAGCCGTAACACTGGAGGAGTGTGTTATTATGCAAAGCGCCAAAGAGGCGCTGCTATTTAGCCATAGCAATGCAATAATCAACAATTGTCTCATATACAACTCTGGTATCGGTATTCGTGCCATGGGCGGAAAATATACACTTAATTACTTGACAATGGCAGGTTACAGTAATGATTATATTTATCACACTAATCCATTACTTTATCTGGCGGACCATGATGGTAAGGGGGTAGGGGATCCATTAACAATCATGGCAACAAATTGTATTATCACGGGAGATAACGAGCCACTGGATGAAATATTCCTCGATAATAAAAACAGTGATTTTACGTTGATATTCAAAAACTCACTGATTAAAGCCACCACTTTACCCCCCTTAGGTAGCTTTAAAGATTGCCTTTTAAATGTGGACCCAGCCTTTATATCCATTGACAACCTGAGAGCAACATACAATTTTCAATTACTCAACGTTTCACCGGCCATTGGTGCCGGTATACCTGTTAACGGTATCTCAAAAGATATCCTCAACCGACAGCGTTCCGAGGCGACGCCTACGATAGGCTGTTATGAATTTAAGGAAGCTGCAACAAACTGAGCACAAATAAAACGTATATTTGAGTAGCATTTAATCTCAAATCGGCACAAAAATGAAAAAGTACTATTTTTTAAGCTTGCTAAGTATAGCTGTTGTATTTAGTATGTCCTTTTGCAAGACCGGTAATACAACACCTGATATGCAAGAAAAAAACACAAATACAATGGTCTCCCCGATAAAATCTCAGACAGCCATGGCTCAGACGATCTATGATTTCAAAATTGCATCTATTGACGGGGGTACTATTGATTTCTCAAAATATAAGGGTAAATATATCCTCATTGTCAATACAGCCTCTAAATGTGGTTATACACCACAGTATAAGGGGCTGGAGCAACTTTATAAGGATTATGGCGATAAGCTGGTGGTCGTAGGATTTCCATCTGATAATTTCCATGACCAAGAGTTTCATGACAACAAGGATATCAAGGCTTTTTGTGAAAAGAATTACGGCGTGACATTCCCTTTGACAACCAGAGTGGATGTCAAAGGGAATGACATAACTCCTGTATTCGACTATCTGACCCATAAGTCAGAAAATGGACAGCTGGATGCTGTGATTTCCTGGAATTTCAATAAATTTTTGATCGATCCTCAGGGAAAGCTGCTGGCGCACTTTGATTCCAAAGTCACTCCGGAAAGCCCAGAAATCACACATTATTTTAATTGATAGAACTTTTATCCTAAATAATAGCCGCCAGCGTCCTTTGCAAAATGGAGTGTTGGCGGCTATTATTTTACCACCTATTTGGCACCAAATGATAGTTTTTGTTCAGAATTGTGACAAAATATGATAAGATAATTTCTAAGGATTCTGCCGTTCTAGGTGTTTTTTATATTAGGTTAATTTATTATTATATATTTTTATAATATAATAAATATAATATACAAGGTCGATGTTTTGATAAAATTCAAAGATTTTAAAAATTCTTTGGAAATTATACAAACAACTAGGCCGTTAACGAACATTAGTTTAAACATCTTCAAATTTTTTTGATGAATATTTAGAAAATCTAAAATTTATTGTCTAATTTTATGCCTGTTCGTCAAAAATGACGATTCAATTCATTCACTATTTGTTGTAGATATGTCAAGACCAGAAAATCAGCAGGGACTATATGATAGCTCCTTTGAGCATGACGCGTGTGGAGTGGGGTTCGTGGCCAACATTAAAGGCAGAAAATCTCACCAGAATGTTGCTGACGCCCTAACCATATTGGAAAATATGGAACATAGAGGGGCCTGTGGGTGTGAACAGAATACGGGTGATGGTGCCGGTATTATGATCCAGACCCCACATGAATTCTTTTTTGAGGAATGTCTGAAAATGGGCGTCCACTTGCCTTCCTTTGGAAAGTATGCCGTGGGTGTTCTGTTTTTTCCGCGAGACCTGCGTTTAAGAGAGGAATGCAGGGGCATTTTTAACAGGGCCGTAGAGACCCTGGGGCTGGAGATCCTGGCTTATAGAAAGGTACCGGTGAATACGCACGACATCGGCAAAACAGCACTTTCTGTGGAACCGGAAATGGAGCATGTCTTCATCGCCTGCCCAGATCATATCAGCGATCCGGAAGCCTTTGAAAGAAAACTTTTCGTACTGCGCAATTACGCGGTTCACACTATACTGAACACCGTTAAAAACGATGAGATCGGTTTTTATATCGCATCGCTTTCTTATAAAACAGTCATTTATAAAGGGCAACTGACCAGCGGTCAGGTGCGTACTTATTTTAATGACTTGAATAATAAAAAAGTTGTTTCCGCATTTGCACTGGTACATTCCAGGTTTGCCACCAATACATTCCCTTCCTGGAAACTGGCTCAGCCATTTCGCTACATCGCCCATAACGGTGAGATCAATACCCTGCAGGGAAACTTAAACTGGCTGAAGGCCGGTGAAGGTGATTTTGTCAGCGAGTATTTTACGGAAGAGGAAATCGATATGTTACTGCCCATCGTCACTTCTCAACAGTCTGACTCTGCCTGTCTGGATAATATGGTAGAACTGTTAGCCTTAACTGGCCGCAGCCTGCCACACGTGATGATGATGCTGATCCCTGAGGCCTGGGATGGTAACGATCTGATGGATCCTGTCAAAAAAGCATTTTATGAATATCATAGCTGCCTGATGGAACCTTGGGACGGCCCGGCTACCATATCTTTTACGGATGGCAAGATCATCGGCGCGACCCTGGATAGAAACGGTTTGCGTCCTTCCAGGTTTTGCCTGACTAATGATGACCGCGTTATCATGGCTTCTGAAACGGGGGCACTCATAGTTGATCCATCCACCATTATTCAGAATGGCCGTCTGCAACCGGGTAAAATGTTCGTCGTAGATATGGAGCAAGGCAGGATTATCAGCGATGAAGAATTGAAAAATGAGATATGTTCCGCCAAGCCCTATGGTGAATGGCTGAATAAATATAAAATCCGGATGGAAGAACTTCCGGAGCCTCGGGTACAGTTTACCCATCTGGAAGATGCCCAGATATTTAAATACCATAAAGCCTTTGGTTATTCACAGGAAGACATTCATGATATTATTTCGCCAATGGCGATCGGTGGTAAAGAACCTATCGGCTCTATGGGCTCCGATGCGCCGTTAGCAGTATTGAGTGACCAGCCCCAGCATCTGAGTGCTTATTTTAAACAGTTATTCGCACAGGTGACCAACCCGCCGATCGATCCCATTCGTGAAAGGATGGTGATGTCCCTGGCAACCTTCCTGGGCTCTTCAGGCAACATCTTAAAAGAGGAACCCGAATACTGTCATACACTGGCACTTAAAAATCCAATACTGAACAACATCGAATTGGAAAAAGTCCGCTCTATTGATACCGGTAGTTTTCAGGCGAAGACACTGCAGACCTATTTTCGCGCCAACGGCGAATCTGGCGCCTTGAAAGCTGGTATTGAGCGGCTTTGCCGATATTCTGTAGATGCAGTTAAAGATGGTTTTGAAGTATTGATTCTCAGCGACCGGGCTATAGACAGCGAGCACGCAGCGATACCTTCTTTGCTGGCTGTATCTTCCGTACATCACCATTTGATCCGTAAAGGACTCCGTGGTAAAGTGGCATTGGTCATTGAAGCCGGCGATATCTGGGAAGTCCACCACGCTGCCTGCCTGATTGGATTTGGTGCGACAGCCATCAACCCTTATCTGGCACTCTCTACGATTCGTTCCCTAAAGATCACCGGTCGCCTGAAGACAGATCTGACCGTTCATGAGCTCAAGAAAAACTATGTCAAAGCCATTTGCGAAGGCTTATATAAGGTCTTCTCTAAAATGGGTATATCTACCTTACAATCCTATCAGGGAGCTCAAATCTTTGAGATTATCGGTATTAATAAAGAGGTAGTCGATCGTCACTTTACCGGGGCCACTTCCAGGATTGAAGGAATGGGGCTGGATGAGATTGCCAAAGAAACTTTATACAAACATCGTTTTGCCTTCAGCAAAACAGAAATCCCGATTGACAGGTTGCCTGAAGGCGGGCTTTATCAATGGCGCAGAAAAGGCGAAGTACATTTATTTAATCCATCTACCATTCATCTGTTGCAGTATTCTACTCGGATGAATGATTATAAGATCTATAAGAAATATGCCAAACTGATCAATGAACAAGGCAAAAAAGCGGTTACGTTACGCAGCCTTTTCGCATTGAAGCCCAACCGCCCTTCCATATCAATTGATGAAGTAGAGCCGGCAGAAAACATTTATAAACGTTTTGCGACGGGCGCAATGTCCTTCGGTTCTATTTCCTGGGAAGCGCATACCACACTGGCGATTGCTATGAACCGCCTGGGCGGTAAGAGCAATACCGGTGAAGGTGGAGAAGATGAGATCCGTTATCAGCCGATGGAAAATGGAGACTCCATGCGTTCTTCTATTAAACAGGTAGCTTCGGCCCGTTTCGGGGTGACCAGCCAGTATTTGACTGAAGCCGACGAATTGCAGATCAAAATGGCCCAGGGTGCCAAACCTGGTGAAGGTGGCCAGCTGCCAGGACACAAAGTCAACGACTGGATCGGTCGCGTTCGTCATTCAACCCCGGGCGTTACACTGATATCTCCTCCGCCACACCATGACATCTACTCCATTGAGGATCTGGCGCAGCTGATTTATGACCTGAAGAATGCCAATCGCGGTGCCAGGATCAATGTTAAACTGGTATCTAAAGCAGGCGTGGGCACCATTGCAGCAGGTGTTACCAAAGCCAAGGCAGATGTGGTGTTGATCTCTGGTTTTGATGGTGGAACAGGTGCGTCACCTATTAGTTCTATCAAGCATGCAGGATTGCCATGGGAGTTAGGTCTGGCAGAGACGCATCAGACGCTCGTTAAAAACAATCTTAGAAGCAGGGTAGTTGTACAGGCAGACGGACAAATGAAAACAGGCCTGGATATTGCCATTGCGACCTTACTGGGTGCTGAAGAATGGGGAGTGGCCACAGCTGCACTTGTCGTAGAAGGTTGCATTATGATGCGTAAATGTCATCTGAATACCTGTCCTGTTGGTGTAGCGACACAAAATGAAACTTTAAGAAAACGTTTTTCCGGCAATCCGGACCATGTCGTTAACTTCTTTAAATTCCTGGTGCAGGATTTAAGAGAGATTATGGCAGAATTAGGTTTCAGAACGATTAATGAAATGGTGGGACAAGTAGATTGTCTCGAAAAGAGAGACAATATCACCCATTGGAAATTTTCACAGCTGGATCTCTCGCCAATACTGTACAAACAACCCACAGATGCAACCTGCACTGGTCTCTATCAGACTGAAGCACAGGATCACGGACTGGAAGACGTCCTGGACTGGCAGCTGCTTAAAGCAGTACAACCGGCTTTGGAAAATGGGACACCTGTCGAAGCTTCTTTTACTATCAGAAATATCGACCGTACGGCAGGAACCATTCTCTCTAATGAAATCACCAAAAAATATAAAGCCGAAGGCTTACCGGAAGATACTATTAAATTACATTTTACCGGAACCGCCGGCCAGAGCTTTGCCGCCTTCAATACCCGTGGTGTCACTATGGAATTAGAAGGAGATGCCAATGACTATATAGGTAAAGGCCTGAGCGGTGCAAAGATCATCGTTTATCCTTCCCGCAAATCGGCCTTTGTAGCGGAAGACAATATTATCATTGGTAATACCGCGTTTATCGGAGCTACTTCCGGAGAGGCTTATATACGGGGCAAAGCAGGTGAGCGTTTTTGTGTCAGAAATTCGGGTGCCAAAGTCGTCGTGGAAGGAGTTGGAGACCATGGCTGTGAATACATGACGGGAGGGGTCGCTGTAATCCTGGGTGAGACAGGACGAAACTTTGCCGCAGGTATGAGTGGCGGTATCGCTTATATTTACGATGTCAAAGGCAATCTTCCCTCTATGTTTAATGGAGAGATGGCAGACTTAGAGTCACTGGATGAAGAAGACATCACTCTACTCAGGTCAATGATCGAAAAGCATCTGAGCTACACAAATAGTAAGGTCGCTGCCTTTATCATCAGTGATTGGGAAAATCAGCTGAAAAATTTTGTCAAAGCTATGCCGCGTGATTATAAAAAAGTACTTCTGGCAGCAAAAGAGAAAGCCATGGTGAATAAATAATAGGCAATAACGGAAACGTAAGTAGCGGACAAATTACCAATAATAATATTATTTTATAATTAGGGGACGATGGGAAAAATAACAGGATTTTTAGAACACACGCGTGAACTGCCAGAGAAAAGAAGTGTAGCGGAGCGTGTCAAAGATTATAAAGAGTTTAATAATCTCTACAAAGATAATAAACTCGTAGAGCAGGCATCCAGATGTATGGATTGTGGGGTTCCTTTTTGTCATAATGGTTGCCCTTTAGGTAACCTGATCCCTGAATTCAATGATGCGGTCTACCGTGAGGACTGGAAAGAAGCTTACGACATTTTATCATCTACGAATAATTTTCCGGAATTTACGGGGAGAATCTGTCCGGCACCCTGTGAAAGTGCATGTGTGCTGGGAATCAATCAGCCTCCTATTGTTATTGAAGAGATCGAAAAACATATCATAGAGAAAGCTTTCGAGCTGGGCTTGGTCAAGCCCCGGACCTCTATTGTACGTACCGGCAAAAGAGTCGCAGTAATCGGTTCCGGCCCTGCGGGACTTGCCGCTGCCACACAGTTAAATAACGCAGGTCATCTTGTAACGGTCTACGAAAGAGATGACGCACCCGGAGGCCTTCTGAGATACGGTATCCCAGATTTCAAGTTGGAAAAAAACATCATTGACCGCCGTGTGGCAGTCTTAGAGCAAGAGGGCGTCGCCTTTAAATTTAATGCTAACGTAGGCGTCAATGTCAAATTAAATGATATTCTGAGAGAATATAATGCTGTTGTACTGGCCGGTGGGTCTACTGTTCCCAGAGACCTTCCTGTACATGGTCGCACCCTTAAAGGGATCTATTATGCCATGGAATTTTTAAAACAGCAAAATAAGCGGGTGGCTGGCAAAGATCCTCTTGCTAACCCCGAAATTGAAAGCAACATCCTTTCTGAAAATGTTACCGCTTCCGGGAAAAATGTAATTGTCATCGGTGGTGGTGATACCGGTAGTGACTGCGTGGGCACTTCCAACAGGCAACAGGCTACATCAATCACACAATTTGAACTGATGCCGGTGCCACCTAAAGAAAGAACGGAGTTTATGCCCTGGCCGACCTATCCAATGATCCTTAAAACAACTTCTTCCCATGAAGAGGGGGCTGAGCGTCATTGGGCCATCGCGACAAAAGAATTCATCGGAGATGACAATGGACACCTCAAAGCCATCAAGGTGGTCGATCTGGAGTGGAAGTCAGAAAATGGCCGGCCGTCACAATTTCTGGAAGTCAAAGGCAGCGAAAGAGAGCTACCCTGTGAGTTAGCCTTACTGGCCATGGGCTTTTTGCATCCATTGCAGGCTGGCATGATCGACGAGCTTGGTGTAGAGCTCGATGAAAGAGGGAATGTCAAAGCGACAGAAAAGGAGTTCCTTACTTCTATTCCTAAGATATTCGCTTGCGGGGATATGCGTCGTGGTCAATCTCTGGTCGTATGGGCCATCAGCGAGGGTAGGGAATGCGCCAGAAAAGTAGATGAGTTCCTGATGGGGCACTCTGTTCTGGAAAGCAAAGATGCAAACCTGATCGTTAATAATGTGTCATAGCCTGACAGCGATTCAAATCTAATAAAAGAAAAATCCCCTAAGAATAAATAATCATTGAAGGGGATTTTTTTGTAACCAACTATCTTTCGCAACCTTATTGTGTAACCAGTGTGCCTACATTCTTGCCCTCAATAACGGCACGCAGGTTACCTGGCTTGTTCATATCAAATACAATGATCGGCAACTTATTTTCCATACAAAGCGTAAAGGCCGTCATATCCATGATTTTAAGATTGTTATCAATGCACTCCTTGTACCCAATCGTTTCGTATTTAACGGCAGATGGATCTTTTTCGGGATCCGCCGTATAGATACCATCTACCCGCGTGCCTTTCAGGATTACGTCTGCCTTGATTTCTATTGCGCGCAGAGAGCCACCGGTATCTGTAGTAAAATAGGGATTACCGGTTCCGGCACCAAAGATAACTACCCTGTTTTTTTCCAGGTGGCGGATCGCTCTTCTACGGATATACGGTTCAGCAACCTGATCCATCTGAAGGGCACTCTGCAAACGCGTAAAAATGCCTATTTTCTCTAACATCGCCTGCATAGCCATTCCGTTGATGACGGTAGCTAACATGCCCATATAATCACCATGCGCTCTTTCAATTCCACTTTCCGCCTCGTTCATCCCCCGGTAGATATTTCCCGCTCCGATCACAACAGCTACCTGCACCCCCATATCCGTGATACTTTTAATATCATTGGCGTATTGTTCAATAATTTTGGGATCAAATGGTTCTGTACTATTCTCGGCTTTCAGCGATTCACCGGACAGCTTGAGTAAGACACGCTTATATTTTGGGAGCATGGTGGTTAATTTGTTTCAGTGCAAAATAACGGGATTTTTTTTTTAATGCCAACTGCAAAGGCCAGACTGTCCTGGTCAAAAATAACCATCGTGCAGAAATTGTGGAAAAGTCTGTTCACGATAACTGTTTCAGGTAGAATACTTTGACAGGTTCAGATAATTATTTAATATTGTCATGCCGACGTAGCAAACCCAAATCTGACGGCCTGTTTATACCCATGTCATTTCAAATTAACGCCAGTTATAGCGAGCAACTCCATTTTCAGGGTACCTCATCCAGAATGCTTTATGCATTGCTTTTAAAAGGCATTGAGGCAATGGGCTGGTCAAGGGGAACAGTGACAGAAACCACCATAACCGCGTATGCGAAGTTCTCTCTTACTTCTTTTGGAGAAGTAATTCATCTGGAGATCAATCAAGACATTGTAGAGGTCACAAGCACCTGTCTTATGCCCCAGCTCTGGAGCATCGGCAAAAACAAGCGAAATATCAGGCGCCTGGGCCGTAACCTGAACTTGTTAATGGAAAATTGCGCAAATGAAGAACTGCAACAAACCTATATGAAGGCCAGTGCTGAATTTATCGCAGGTGAGCGGCAGGGCGGTGGATCGGGGCGATTCCGAAGCGTTGTAGCGTCCGCCAGTAAAATATCTGGATTTATGTCGATTTTCAATCCCAAACCGGGATATTTCATTACCCCTATACTGATCAACCTGAATATCTTCTATTTTTTTTTAATAGGTCTGGCAGGCGCCGGATTTGCCCCTTATAACCTCCATGGATTTGAATATTTTGGTGCAAATGCGGCAGATTTAACCCAAACACATGGTCAATGGTGGCGACTGCTTAGCTATCAGTTTATGCATGAAGGATTCATACACCTGATCGGCAATATGTTCGCCTTGCTGATGATTGGCGTATATTTAGAACCATTACTGGGTAGGGCACGTTTTTTACTGTTCTATCTCATCTGCGGGATGGCAGGCGGCCTGCTTAGTATATACAGCCACCCCTTTAGAGGATCAGTAGGAGCATCAGGATCAATATTGGGTATGTACGGTGTGTTCCTGGCACTGCTTACCACTGATCTGATAGAAAAACACGCCCGTAAAGCGATATTATCCACCCTATTATTTTTTATTTGCCTGCAGCTCTTAGCCGGGCTTAAAGCAACCATAGACAACAGCGCCCATATTGGGGGACTGGTTACCGGCTTTATACTGGGCAGAACTGCCATCTCTGCTATTAGAACGGAAAACACCTCACGGACAATAAAGCGACTGGCCGTCATCATCCTTGTTGCAGCACTCGCCGTCACTTTCGCGCTCAAGAAAATGCCCAATCAGCCTAATCGCTTCCGCCAGCATATCGGCCAGTTCAGCCGCAACACAGCAATGGCTTTACGTTATATAAAAATGTTGGGCAGTGCATCAGACGAGGCCATTATACGGGAAATTCAATATCAAACGCTGGGCTTCTGGAAGCAAAATGCAGATGTACTGGATCAATTAGATCAGCTTAGTATTGGAAAAAGTGGACATACAAGAGTGCAACAAATGCGTAATTTCGTCTTTATGCAGGTAAAAAAAGCAAGCTTTGAACTACTTTGGATCTTGCATAACCGGGATATACATGGTTATGTAGACAGCATTCAAGATTGCGACTATATACTTGACAATATGTTAGAGGATCTTTCATATACCCCCTGGACATTTCAATAGAGGGCGAGGTGCCAAGTATTACAACAAAGCCGTGTACTGGCCTGCTAAGACCTCATACACGGCTTTTAATGCCTTTGAATAGTTATAAAGATTATAGCGTTTCTTTTAGCCAGCTGAAGAACTCTTTTTGCCAGACCATCGCATTTTGCGGCTGTAGCACCCAGTGATTTTCATTGGGGAAATATAAAAACTTGCTTTTTATTCCTCTGAGTTGCGCTGCCTGGAAGGCTCCCTGCCCCTGTTCGATCGGGACACGGTAGTCAATACCTCCCTGAACGATCATAATAGGCGTGTCCCAGTTAGCGACAAAGTTGACCGGAGAAGCCGCATAGGAGTTCTGAGCAGCCTTATTGTCTTTTTCCCAGTAATATCCACCTTTCTCCCATTTTTCAAACCAAAGCTCATCGGTTGTTCCTGTCATGGCCACAAAGTCAAAGACACCGTCATGAGCAATAAAAGACTTAAAGCGTCCTTCATGTTTACCTGCCAGTTCAAATACGGAGTAACCGCCAAAACTAGCACCTACACAACCTCTGCGTGCGGTATCAACATAGGATTCTTTAGAAATATCATCGATGGCATCCAGATAATCCTGAATGACCTGACCACCCCAATTCTTGCTGACAGCAGCGTTCCATTCAGTACCATATCCCGGCATGCCGCGGCGGCACGGCACAACAATAATATAGCCCTGAGAAGCCATCAACTGGAAGTTCCAGCGATAAGAAAAGAATTGTGTAGTGGCAGACTGCGGCCCTCCCTGACAATATAATAAAGTGGGATATTTTTTACGTTTATCAAAGTTCGGCGGATAGACGATCCATTCCATCATATTATGCCCATCTTTAGTAGTAATCCATTTGCGCTCTGTCGTCACCGGGGCCAATGCTTTATAAGCTTCGTCATTTACGTGGGTTAATTGTTTGAGTGTCCCTGTTTTGATATTGAGCGAATAGACTTCAGCAGCCCTGGAAATGTCTTCTTTCTCTACGATCAGATGATCGCCCACCTGTGCGACGATAGATTTTACATCAAAATCGCCTTTAGAGATCTGACGGATCTGAGGCAACATTTTTGTCAGACCTATGTCCTGAACTGAAAACACCTGCATTGTTCCGTCAATAGGTGCGACAAAGAAAAGCGTTCTATCATCATCACCCCATTTAAAGGAGGCTACATTAATCTGGTCATTAAAACCGGTCAGATTCACAGTGCTTTCAGCCGTGCGCACCACCAGATCGGTTTTATCAGCTTCATAACCGGCGGTCTTCATCTGTAACCAGGCCATCTTACCTTTCTTATTAAAAGCAGGAGAGAGGTCATACCCCAGGTTTTCTTCAGTCAGATTCTGCGTTCTACCCGACGCAATGTCATATGCATAGATGTCTGTATTGGTGCTTTCTGCATAAGCAGTACCATATGCTTTCTTGCATACATAAATAATTTTTTTACTATCAGGACTCCAAATGTAATCCTCAGGACCGCCGAAGGGTTGCTGCGGGCAGAAATAAGGCTCATCGGGCATAATATCTTTTTTCTGTTCTGCCGCTTTACCATCTGCATATGGGGCATAAAAGACATGATCGAAGCTGCCTTCAAACCATTTATCCCAATGACGGTAGTTGAGGGAAGTATAAACCTGAGCGGACGTTTTGGTCAACTCCGGATAACGGTCACGGCCCAGCACTTTCTCCAGTTTTACGGCCTCGGCGCTCAACAGATATTTTCCATCCGGGGAAATACGGTCATTAGCTAGTTGAGCGTCTTTTTCTTCTTTGGAGAGCTTCGTGGCCACTCCACCTGTCAGCGGAACAGCATAAAACACGGCGGCTATCTTATTCTCCTGTATATCGGGCGTAGAAACCTTATAGATAAGGGACTTCCCGTCCTTACTGATTCCCTGGGCGCTGACCCTGCCCAGAGATAATAGTCCCTCGGGGGTCAGTGGAGATTTTTGTGCAGTGGCCTGTAACATTGTAAATGCGGCTAAAGTGAATAATAATTTTTTCATATTGAAAATTTTGTGATGGCTAAGCAAGACAAGTGTATATCTGTAAACCTATTGCTTGTTAGCCGGGAGGCAAAAATAGTAAAATAGTTCAGATTGAAAAACCTGTGCTCTGACAGAAGCAAGTATTCTTCAATTTATTGTTAAATGACAATTTTGTGGCAGTTGTCCTCTAATTGAATTCAGACAAGAGCTTATTTTTGCCCGGTTGATAAAATACTTTTTATCAGTACCTTACCCATTTAATAACATACACATGAGATTATTATCCCATTCAGTAACGCTGCTGCTCAGTACAGGGTTTATCGTATTGTCTTCCTGCGGCAACACCCAGGGCAATGAACAAGCAAAAACCTCGGCAGCGCAAGCGATTTCTCAGCGTACAGACCAGGGCCATATGCTGAACGTCGACACCAGTGCGAGTAAAGTATTATGGACCGGTTCCAAATTGGTCGGAAGCGCACATTCTGGTTTTGCCCCCATTGCGGAAGGTCAGGTCAGTGTAACAGGTGATCAGGTCAGTGGCGGCAAAATAGTGATCGATTTGAAAGGCCTTCAGCCTACTGATCAGGACGCCGAGAGCAACGGAAAACTAAAAGCGCATTTGTCATCTTCGGATTTTTTCTCCGTTGACTCGTTCCCTACAGCCACTTTTGAAATCACTAAAATAGAAAAGGGAGCTGAGCAATCTGTCAATGCGACCCCAGACAGCGGCAAGGACGCTAAAGCAGCAGGTATAAAGTCCAATACCACTGTTACGGGTAATATGACGATCAAGGGTATTGCTAAATCAATTACCTTCCCGGCAGAGATCCACGCGGACTCCAGTTCTGTAAGCTTTACGGCAGCTTTTGCTATCGACAGAACAAATTGGGGAATAACATATGGGTCAGAAAATTCAATCAGAGACAAAATTATTAGCAAAAACATTGATTTTCAGATCAATATTGAAGCAGGAAAATAACTTTTCAATACAAATGGTCGTTAAGCGTATTTAAGACCATTAATCTATATTTTTTCATAATTTTTCCTTTGAAAGACCGTTTAATCAGTTCATTATTTGTCTAAGCTGGCTTTTAATCGTAACTTTGCCGCCGAATTTGTGGAGAATTATGTTATAATATTGAAAATTAATAATAAATTTGAAACAAATCCACCAAAAGGTACGTTTTATATCTATCATTAAAGCCATAAATCAATATGAGGCAGCTTAAAATTGCCACACAGATCACTAACCGTGATTCGCAGGCCGTGGAAAAATACCTTCAGGAAATCTCCAAGATTTCGATGATTACACCTGAGGAAGAAACCACTTTGGCTCAACGAATCAAGATGGGTGATCAATGGGCTTTAGACAAATTGGTTCAATCCAATTTGCGCTTTGTGGTATCTGTCGCTAAGCAGTACCAACATCAGGGCTTATCACTTAGCGATCTTATCAACGAGGGTAACCTCGGCTTAATTAAAGCGGCACAACGCTTTGACGAAACCAAAGGTTTCAAATTCATCTCTTACGCGGTATGGTGGATTCGCCAGTCCATCTTACAGGCGTTGGCAGAGCAGGGTAGACTAGTCCGCCTGCCTCAAAACAAAATTGGCACGTATAACAAGGCTAACAAAGCCTACATGGCATTCGAACAGGAACATGAGCGGGAGCCAAGTACGGAAGAATTAGCCAGTATCCTGGAAATGAGCGAGACAGAAATCAACAACATTTTCCAAAGTAACACCAGACATACATCTCTGGATGCACCAGTGCACGAGGCAGAGGATGTGGCCATGGGGGATCTGCTGGAAGGTGCTGATGACACAGATGATGATGTCATGAAAGATTCTCTGAGAGAAGAAATCCGCAGGGTACTCAAATCACTCAGTCCCAGGGAAGCAGAGATCGTCAATGCTTACTTTGGTCTGGAAGGAGAAAATGGCATTACCATTGAACAGATCGGTCAAAAATACGATCTGACCAAAGAACGCATCCGCCAGATCAAGGAAAGAGCGATTAAACGCTTACAGAAAGCCCGCTATAGCGGTGCCTTAAAGTCCTATTTAGGATAAAATTTATACTGAATAAAGGAATAAACAGCATAAAAGCAAAAGCTTCCGCAATATTCGCGGAAGCTTTTTTGTTAAAGCATCACCTTTATTTTTCACTCGCATGGATTGACATTGGCATCCAAATCTATTGCTGCCGGCTTAGATAGTAGGTTGTTGTATTGTCCATAATCAACGGATATTCAGATAATGACAAAGAGTCTTTAGTCAGTGTCCGGATCAGGTAGCCTCTCCGGGCTTTGTTCAAATACATCACCCAAACAGAATCTCCCTTCGTAGACCCCGCCTGGGCTCCGTCCCGGGGTACAAAATGATACTTATCAGACCCCGCATTATCTCCCTCTGTCGTCCAGCTTATGCCTGCCAGAGAATCCAGCTGCCAGCTCTGTTTAACAGAAGTATCACAATTCAGTCCCGTAAATGTGGATCTGCAAGTTCTGTCCAAGATCCAATTACCGGCTAAAAACTGTCGGATACGGACCGTATCCGCATCATGCATGGCTGCTTGCAGCGTAAATGGTCCTTTCGTTTTTACATTTCCCCCGTTTGAATGGGTCGAGGATTTGGTAGGGCCACAACTAAATATCAAAAGACTGCCCGCCAATAAAAATGCACCACAGGCCAGTGTATTACGGATATTGTTTTTTCTTGTCTGCATAATATACTTTTAAAATCTGTTCTGTTACCACATAAACCCTGCCACTGTGTCCGCTACCCGGAACTTCTCATGCAAAAGCCTCCGGCGACTAACCAGAGGCTTGAGCCCTATCATAATATATGGCTGAAATCAATTGACTAAAGTCTTAGAACCAGCTGCCGGTGAATGCTTCATTGACGGTCTTCTTACCAGTCATTCTGGCCTTTCTTCTACGCACTTCTCTTCTATGTTTAAACATAGTGTAGAATATCATGGGCAGGAACAAAACTGTAAGTGGCGGAATCCCCATAAAAGACACCCATGTTCCTCCAAAATGTCTGCGCATAGGTCTTTTCAATCTCTCTGCGATCAGATACATACCTGGAAGAATAAAGAGGGTCATAAAAAATGCAAAGGCCAGACCAAATATTATTGTCCAGGACAGCGGCTTCCAGAACGATGCATTATCACCCCCAAAAAAGATATGCGGATTAAGTTCGGAGAACAGGGTCACAAAATTAATATTAAATCCTACTGCCAGCGGGATCAGTGCCAGGATCGCCGCCAGCGCGGTGAGCATCACCGGGATAATACGGGTTTTACCCGCCTGTACAACCGCCTCATGGGTCTTAAGTCCTCTACCTCTGAGTTCATCTGCGAACTCAATGACCAGGATGCCGTTTTTCACGACAATACCTGCAAGGCCGACGATACCGATCCCCGTCATCACCACGGAGACTTCCATACCTGTTATCGCATAGCCTAATATAACGCCAATTACACTAAAGAGTATCTCTGTCAGAATAATAACCGATTTGCTCACAGAATTAAACTGCAACACCAAAAGGAAAATAATAATCATCAGGGCGACTAGCAGTGCACTTCCTAAAAAAGCGCCTGTTTCTGCCTGCTGCTCTCCCTCACCTGTCTGGCGAATGGTGACGCCATCGGGTTTATGCTTGAACTGTTGAATATGTTTCGCGAGTTCCTGATTGACAGCAGTCGGTGTATACCCCTGGGTTGTGAGCACATTGGATGTTAGTGTAATCACTCTTTTCTGGTTCTTTCTTTTTACACTCCCCAATGTATTGGTATAATCTACTTTAACCAGAGAGCTGATCGGTATTGACTTAAATTGACCCGATGCCATGTCCATAAAGCTGATATTCATATTGAGCAGGTCACTCAGGTTATTACGCTGCGTCTCTTCATTGCGGAGTTGTATTTTATATTCATCTTCTCCGTCTTTGATTTTGGAAACTTCCAGACCGAACAATGCCGTCCTTATAGCCTGACCAACCTGTGCCGTAGACACCCCCTCCCTCATGGCTCTTTCTCTGTCTACCGTAAAACTGATTTCAGGATTAGTCAAATCGACATCCATTTTCAATTCTTCAACACCGGGTGTCTGAATAGAATCCAGATAATTTTTCAGGGCCACAGCCGTACTGATCAGATCGTCAAAGTTTTCACTGGCTACTTCGATATTAATGGGAGGTTCTGTCGGCGGGCCATTCTGTTCTTTATTGACGGTAATTTCTGCACCGGGAATTCCTTTTGCAACCGCCCGGATCGAATCCAGATAAGGAGCGGTAGATACGCCATTACGTTTGCCAAATTCAACAAAAGATACTTGAATCCTCCCGAGTTCCGGACGGGTGCTTCTGTCCCCGCTGGTGGGATCCGCTGCGCCGATGGCAATATTGGTGATGACACTTTCTACGACCGGATTGGTCTTGCCGTTTTCCATACCCAATACATGATAGACTTTTTTCTCCAGGGTTTTGGTTACAGAATCGGTATAATCGACATCGGTACCCACCGGCATTTTCAGATAGACATAGATCTGGTTAGGCTGACTATCGGGAAAAAAGACTACCGGTACATTACGCGCGCCAAAAAAGAGAAAGGAAACAATCATCAGAACAAATGTACCGACCAGCAGCCAGACCGGGCGCCAACCTTTCAATGCCCAACGGAGCAACTTTTCATAACTGTGCATAATTCCGGGAAGCACTTTATGCTGGAACGAATGAATCAAATCATCCAAGACATACTTATTCAGTATGGTAAGCAACACAATAAAGATGATAAGATTGCCTATAAAAGGCTGTCCCACCACATCTAAAATAATACCTACGCCCAGGGCAACCCAAAAAACCGGCTGCTTGAAGATAGCGGATTTAGGGGGCTTGTTTTCAGTTTCCGGATGATTCATAAAATCAACCGCAAACACTGGATTCATGATAAAGGCTACCACCAGGGAAGCCGCTAATGTGAAGATTAGCATGGTGGGTAGATAAATCATAAACTTGCCGATAATCCCGGGCCAGAATAATAGCGGAAAGAATGGTGCAAGTGTCGTCAGTGTGCCTGCCAATACAGGGATAAATACTTCCCCGGCCGCCATCTTTGCCGCTTTCACAGCTGACACTTTACCCTTATTTTCAGAAAAGATCCTATGGGTATTTTCAATGACCACAATAGCATCATCCACAATAATGCCCAGACCGAACAGCAAGGCAAAAAGTACAATAAAGTTGAGCGTCACCGCAGAACCGACAATCAGGTTAGCTCCGGGCAGAAACACAAAGGCCACAAACATGCTGAGCGGTACTGATAAGGCAACAAAGAAGGCATTGGTTACCCCCATAAAGAACATCAAAATAATCAATACCAGCACAAAACCAATCACAATTGAATTTACCAGGTCAGTAAAAGAAGTTCTTGTCGTATTACTTTGATCCCCGGTAATGCGCACATCCAGGTCTCGTGGGAAAATCTCCTGACTTACCTGATCGGTAATTTCTTTTACATGATCAGAAGTCTCGATCAGATTCTCACCGGATCTTTTAATGATATTTAAAGTAATAACATTTTTACCATCCAGACGTGCATAACTCTCGTGCTCTTTAACGGTGTCTTTGATATCAGCAATATCTTTCAGGTAAATCGGCGCTCCTTTGGAATTACGCAGCACAATATGGCTCAGGTCTTCGGCGGTCTTGATCTGTCCTTTAACCTGTAAAGTTCTTTTCATATTGCCTACTCTGAGCAAGCCACCGGATATATCTAAGTTTTCTCCCTGAACCGCAGTAGCAATATTACTAAAGGTAACACCTGCAGCCTGCATTTTCAGATTATTAACGTTGATCTGAAACTCCCTTTCCGGTGCGCCTACCATATCCACCCGATTAATTTCTGGTAGCTCTTCCAGGCGATCCTGCAATTCATCAGCATATTCTTTTAGCCTCATCATGTCATAATTGCCACTTACATTCACATACATGATAGGCTGGTCAGAGAAACTAACCTCCATTGTCGTAGGCTCCTCCGTCAGATCAGTGGGCAAATCTTGTTTCGCCTTGTCCACCGCGTCTTTCACTTTTTGTAAAGCAACATCGGTTTTGACATCCGTGCCAAACTCTACTACTATTGCTGAATAGTCCTGAACGGACGTACTGGTTACCTTATTGATCTTCGCTCCGGTGATTCCCTTAATCTGCTTTTCGATCGGCTGGGTGACCAGATTCTCAATATCTTTAGGAGAATTCCCTACATAGATCGTCTGTACATAGATGGTAGGAATGACAATATCAGGGAATTGCTCCTTGGGTAATGTAACAAACTGTACGATCCCCCAAATGGATACAAAGAGCATCAGAAGGTAGATCGATGTCTTATTTTTGATACTCCAGCTGGTCGGCTTAAACTGCTTGAAGTTTCCTGTTAATTTCTCTAACGATGGCATAATGTAGAATTAATAATAGATAAGAATTGACCGTTCCCCTTATAGTCCAACCATGATGGGTTGTCCGTCATACAGGTTCTGGAAACCTTCGCTGATAATCACATCTCCAGGTTTCAGGCCTGATTTGACTTCCAGCTGATCATGATACATTTGTCCAACAGTGACATACCTCTTTTTGGCAGCCAATTTATTTCCCTGACCCGTCGCGACCATTATAAATTTACCTTTTTCATCGTTTTGAATGGTATTGGTAGGGATGGTAATGGCTTTCGGATCTGAATAGTCTTTAATCCTGGCCATAGCCACCTGATTGGGTCGTAATACAGGATCTTCAGGTACTTTACCTTCAATATAGAAAGTACGGCTAACCGGATCGATTAATCTGCCAACAACATTTACTTTAGTCAACAGATCTTTCCCGCCGACATCCGGCAATGTTACATGCATGACACTTCCCATTTTTATTTTGCCCGAATAATTTTCCGGTACATTGACCGTCACTTTCAGGTCATCATTATTGACGATCTGGACCTGATTGCCAGCTGTAAAAAATTCGCCGACTTTTACTGTCAATGTATTAACCACCCCACTGATTCCTGCGCGAACGGCTGTATTATTGACTTGTTCTTCAGCAATTTCTTCGTTGGCTTTAGCAGCCTTGTATTGACTCTGCAAGCTTTCCAAAGAAGTCTTGGCATTCAGCACCTGCAACTCTGTACCAATATTTTCTTTCCAGAGATTTTGCTGCCTTTCGAAGACTGTCTTTGCCTGCTCCATCTGAGCAGCGATACCAGCCACCTGTTGCTGAGCGGCTATCACAGATTGCCGTTGTGATGCATCATCCAGTTTTAACAGCAACTGTCCTTTTGAAACATGATCACCTTGTTTCACATAGATCGCTTTAACCACACCTCCCTGGCCTTTAGGGGCTACATAAGCAACATTTTGGGCATCAATTTTACCCTGAAGATCAATATAATGATCAAAGGTACTGATAGCAATTGTGTCAAGGGCGACCAGTTTACGTTTTGCCTCAACAGCATTCGGATCGATCGCCTTAATTTCTTTTTGCAGTTTATCAATCTGAGCTGTCAGCGCATCTTGCTGTCCTTGCAATTTTGTGAGTTCTGCTTTCTTCTCCTGCAGGACTTTAGCTTCCTTCCCCTTGCTGTCACCACCGCAGCCGGTAAGTATAATGCCGGCCATTAAGAACATGGCAGAAAAGTAGAGCGCGAAAGAAAGAGAGCGAGGGCTAGCACCCAATCCAAGTTGTTGTATCCACTTATTTTTCATCTGTCGTTTATTTAGATAATGTTTTTTATAATTTGCCAGTAGCTTTCAAAAAATCGATCTTCGCCACAACCGCATCATAGAGCGCACTGATATAGTTTGTCTGTGCCGCTTTCAGGTCTGTCTGTGCGGTATTGATTTCTGTCTGAGAGCCAGCGCCAACTTCATACTTCTTTTTGGTCTGGTCATAAACTTTTTGAGCGAGAGCCATGTTTTTTTTCTGATAATCCATAATAGAGATGGCAGACGTAAAATTATTCTTTGCAGTAGTGATCTCATTATCGATGCTCTGACGGAGATCATAAAGTTGATTGTCTACTTTCTGTACTTCAAATTCCGCCTGTTTAATCTGAGCGTTTTTTCCGAAACCGGCAAAAATAGGCACTTTCAATGTAAGGCCGACAAAAGCAGAGGTATACCAGTCACCGGTAAATTTGAATTCATTTTCCTGGGACTGCTTGCTGTAAGAGGCGCCTAAATTCAAGGTCGGCATTTTACTATATTTATACCGCTTCACATTAAACTCATCTAATTTCTTGGTTAACTGCAGGGATTTATAATCATTACGCTGTGCATAATCAAAGTCATCACTGATCAGAATACCAGACTTAATCTGGTCCTCACTGAGCGTGTCACTGAGTATCAGCTTATCGGTAACCGGCATGCCTAACAGGACCTTAAGACCATTGTATCCATTGGCGATCGTCACCAGCAGTTTTTGCTTTTCCGTCTCCAGATTGGTCAGCTGTACATCACTTTTATCCACATCCAGCCTTTCTGCAACGCCATTTTCATACATCAATTTAGTGTCATGTTTTAACTTGGCAATCATATCAATGTTGGCATTGATGAGTTCCATCTGCGTGCGACTGACAACCAGTTGATAATAGACTTTGTAAATATTGGTCCGGATGAGTTCCTTGGTGACTTCCGCCTGAGCGTTTTTCCAGTCCATAGAAGTCTTCCTGGCCTTTAACCCTATAAATACCTGCCCGTCAAAAAGAACCTGATTCAAGTCTACCCCCGCACTAGTGATATACTTAGTGCCAAAAGTAACCGGCACAAAGGTTCCGGCTGGTTGCCCTAAAAATTCACCCGGAAGGAGTGTGGTTTGCAATTTCAGGTTGTCGGTCAGCGAGCCGCTGGCATTAACGGAAGGCAGAGCCGCCGCCGCAACCCCCCGGTTAGTCTGCTCCTGTATAAGAATATCCAGTAAGGCGTTTTTTACCTGTACATTATGGCGAAGGCCATAATCCAACGCTTCCTGCAAGGTAAATTCATGTGTGGTACTGGTATCCGTTACCTGTGCAAAAGTGTTTTGAGTTAAGATCAAGCAACAACCGGCAAGAACCAGTGTTTTGAGAAGGTGCTTCATAAAAGTCTTCGATTGATTATTAAAATTTTATATATCATATAAATATTTCTGTTGCTCCTGTACTGGATTCTTTTTTTTCACACTCACGCTGATTCACTTACCATCATCATGTTACACCGTTTCAATAAACATTTACCATTAATGACGGTTGTTGACAAGGCAGGCCTTCTTCTGTTCTGCCGGCTACCTCTAATTTGGCGTAAAAATAGGGGCAATATCCATAATAGCCTATGATTATTAAGTGAACGGGTGTAAATATTCGACAAACGGCGGCGTATACTCGGTAAGGAGCGGCAGGCAAAGAAAAATAGCAAGTGTTTAGTGATTCTTTCAGCAGGAGCGGGCTAGACTTAAACAGGTACAGTAACCGCGGCAAATGTGATCAAAGACTAGGGTTTAACATCGAAAAAGTCCGTTCTGCTGTATGACATGCATACACCAGAACGGACTGCGATATATCCATATATCCATTCGCATGAAGCCGGATATTATATCTTATTCGTTTCCAACTTTCTGACCAACTTTATGACCTTTGATCGCAAAATAGAGAATGAATAGATAACAAGGAATTAAGATCCAGAATGCAGATTGCATACCGGTACTGGTACTGATCATGGTCCAGATTTTGGGAATTATGGCACCGCCCGCAATACCCACAATAAGGAGGGCGGATCCGGTTTTCAGATATTTACCCAATCCGTCAATAGTCAGCGGCCAGATAGAAGGCCACATAGGTGCATTCGCCAATCCCAATAATGCCAAAGAGGCAATCGAATAATAGCCAGGCAGGAAAATAACACCTAAAGAAAATATCACCCCTAAGATAGCTGAGATTTTGAGCGCTGTCGCCTGATTAATATACCTAGGAATAAGGACAATACCCGCCAGATAACCGATCAGCATACCGATCATCGTAAAGGAGGTAAAGTGCTTAGCCTCTTCAACCGGAATATGAAGTCCGGTAATACCGTACATCTGAATGGTATCGCCAGCGATGACTTCTACACCCACATATAGGAATATCGTAGCAAAACCCAACCACAAATAAGGATACTTGAAGATGCTGCCTCTGTCCTTTGTCTGGTGTTCCGGATTCGTTTCTTCCTCATTTTTGATATCTGGCAGGCTGGAGAAATAAATTGCAACGGCCAGTATCACAAATACGACGGCAATAAAGATATAAGGTCCAACGATCTTGCCGGCCAGCTGATCCAGTAAAGCATTTTTTTGATCCAGGGGCAAGTGCTTCAGGTTATCACTGGAATACGCATCCATTCCATTTAAAAGAAGGGCTCCCATGATGAGCGGTGCAATAGCACCGGCTCCTTTATTACAGATGCCCATAACGCTCATTCTTTTGGCAGCACTCTCAATAGGCCCCAAAATAGTGATGTAAGGATTTGCGGCTGTCTGTAACAGCGCCATACCTATACCCATGACAAACAATCCTGTCAAAAACATGGCGAAAGTCCGGGAGTTGGCCGCCGGTATAAAAAGCAATGCACCAAGGGCCATAACGCCAAGCCCCAGCATCATTCCTTTTTTAAAGCCCGTGTATTTGAGGATACCGGCAGAAGGAAACGCCATCACTGCATATGCAATATAGGAGGCGAACGTGACCAGGATGGCTTGATTAGGTGTTAGTTCACAGGCAGTCTGTAAATAAGGAATCAATGTACTGTTGACCCAGGTAATAAACCCGAATACAAAAAAAAGCACCCCAATGATGAGGGTCGGGATCAGGTAACTTTTGGAGGAGTTTTGTTGCATGTTAACATTTTACTATTGAAATGCTAACTTAATTAATTTCCGGCAGGTTCGCGACCTTCTGATACAAGTAATTTTATGCAAACGATTGATATACCTGAGCCATAGCCGCTGCAGCTTTCAGTGCTTAGTAAATACCTTCCCGGATCAGGTCGTGTACATGTAAAAAACCCAGATAGCTTCCACCGGGGTCGGTTACAATTAACTGTCCTACATCCCATCTGGTGATCATTTCCATCGCATTGATAGCCAGCATGTCTTCAGTAATGGTCTTTGGCTGTGTTGAACTGATATCTGATGCAACAATCCCTGTCAGTGTATCAGTGCGTTCCAGCATTCTTCTTACATCTCCATCCGTAATAATCCCGATCACCTTCTTTTGATCATTTAAGACAGCGGTCGCTCCAACACGCCCCTTGGTAATTTCAAAAATAACCGCTTTCAGATCCGTATCGGGGTAAACGGCCGGCCTCGCATTTTGGAGATAAAGATCGGATACCTTTAAATGCAGTTTTTTACCCAGGTCCCCTCCCGGGTGTAGTCTGGCAAAGTCAGACGGTTTAAATCCGTTAAGCTCCATCAGGCAGACAGCCAACGCGTCTGCCAACACGAGTTGCGCCGTTGTACTGGATGTGGGGGCGAGGTTATGCGGACAAGCTTCCTTTAGCGGACCGGTACAGATAATATAGTCACTATGTGTGGCCAAAAACGAAGATTTATTACCGACCAAAGCAATCAAGCCGCTACAAAGATCTTTTACAAGCGGGGCCAGTACCTTAATCTCTGCGCTTTCACCGCTGTTACTGATCAGCAATACCATGTCCTGCTTTCCGATCATACCCATGTCCCCGTGAATGGCATCGGCAGCATGCAGGAAAGTCGCTTTGCTGCCGGTGGAATTAAAGGTAGCAACCAACTTTTGAGCGATAATGGCGCTTTTGCCGATTCCGCTCACAATAATATGCCCTGTGCAGGCAGCAAGCGCATGTACGGTGCTTTCAAAGCCCTCGTCAATTTGAGCCAACAAGCCCTCAACTGCAGATAACTCAGCCTTGATGGCATTTACTGCAACTTCTTTGATATTATCCTGTTGCATTTCCAGCTTTTGCGTCATGAGGCAAAATTAGGAAATCCGCCTGACAAGCTGGGAAAGGTAACTGAATTTTAATGCAGATGTAAAGTTGGCTACATTTTGTCGATAACATATCTTTATCAATTCGTTTTATTGCCTTTTTAGCAACATAACCTCAAGGCCATAGCAACAACTGTTCGTCAGTGTTAAAATATATATATACAATGAGAAATTACCTTAATCTGTATTAACTTCGCCTACCTTAAAACAGGCGAGCGTAGTCAAAGTAATATCCATTATTCCGAGGAAATCTGAGATAATCTTCGTAGATTACTGCTCAATCATTCAATATTGATTAAGAAATGGCAAAAAGCACAACGACTTCTAGGAAGAAGGCAACAAGTACTGCAATTAAGACTCAAAAGCAAAAACATTCTCATGATATAGCTACCGGTTTACAGCAAAACTTCGGGTTTGATCAGTTTAAAGGCCGGCAGGAAGAAGCCATTCACAGTTTACTGGATGGACATGACACTTTTGTCATCATGCCGACCGGCGGCGGGAAAAGCCTTTGTTATCAGTTGCCTGCCATGATACTGGAAGGATGTGCCATTATTGTCAGTCCCCTGATCGCTTTGATGAAAAATCAGGTAGATCTGGTAAGGGGATATAGCGAAAATGAGAATGTAGCCCATTTTTTAAACTCCTCACTAAATAAAAGCCAGATTAAAGCAGTCCGCGACGATCTGACAAGTGGTAAGACAAAATTACTCTATGTTGCTCCTGAGACGCTCACTAAACAGGAAAACATTGATTTCTTCAGGAGTACCAAGATCTCATTTTTTGCAGTAGATGAGGCGCACTGTATTTCTGAATGGGGCCATGATTTTAGGCCGGAATACCGGCGCCTTAGAGAAATGATGGATATGATCGATCCGGAATTACCGGTTATTGCACTCACGGCCACGGCGACGCCTAAAGTTCAAAGCGATATTATCAAAAATCTGGGCCTGAAGCAGCCCAATGTATTTATCTCGTCCTTTAACCGTAAAAATCTTTATTATGAGATCCAGCCCAAAATAAAACTGGATCAGACTATTAAAAGTATTGTTCGCTTTATCTCCCAAAACAAAGGTAAAAGCGGCATTATCTATACGCTTAACCGCAAGACCACTGAAGAGCTTGCCGATATCCTGATGGCCAATAATATCAAGGCGGTGGCCTACCATGCAGGATTAGACGCCAAACTCAGGGCCAACCGGCAGGACGCCTTCCTCAAAGAAGATGTCCAGGTAATTGTGGCAACCATTGCCTTCGGTATGGGTATTGATAAACCCGATATCCGATTCGTTATACATTACAACGTACCCAAGTCCATTGAGAACTATTATCAGGAAACCGGACGTGCCGGCAGAGACGGACTGGAAGGCAAATGTATCCTGTATTATTCCCATAAAGATGTAGCCAAACTGGAGCATCTGATGCGTGACAAGCCTCTTTCAGAAAGAGAAGTAGGAGCACAGCTGATCAATGAAACCCTGGCCTTTGTAGAAACTTCTGTTTGCCGTCGTAAGGTACTGATGCATTACTTTGGAGAAGAATGGCATGAAGAAAACTGTGGGCAATGCGATAACTGCCTGAATCCCAAAGAAAAAATTGAAGCCAAGAAAGAAGCCGTGAATGTCCTGAAAGTAGTTAAGGCCCTGGATGAACGCTTTAACATAGAATATACGGTCAATATCCTGACCGGCAGGCTGACTCCGACTGTTACGATGTATCGACATGAGCAGCTTCCGGAATTTGGCCTGGGCAAGGATAAAGATGCCCATTTCTGGAACAGTCTGATCCGTCAGTTGCTATTGGAAGATATCTTAAGAAAGGATATTGAAGACTACGGCGTCCTGAAGTTCACCCCGAAAGCGGAAAAGTACCTGAAAAAACCTACCAGCTTCAAAATTGTGCTCAATAATAACTTTGATGACGCCGTTGCAGATGATGAAGAAACGGAAACAGGAAGCCAGGGAGCCCACGCAGCGGATGAGCATCTTTTTGAAATGCTGAAAGATCTGCGGCAAAAAGAAGCTAAGAAAAAAAGCCTGCCGCCATTTGTGATTTTCCTTGAAAGTTCACTTCATGATATGGCTACCCTTTATCCGACAACACTCGAAGAACTGGAAAAGGTCTCCGGCGTCAGCAAGGGAAAGGCGATCAAATACGGTAAACCTTTTGTTACGTTAATCGCCCAATACGTTGAAGAAAACGACATCACTCGCCCCGATGACTTCGTGATGAAAAGCGTCGTCAATAAAAAAAGTAATAAGATCTATATTATACAGAATGTAGATAAGAAAATACCACTGGACACCATCGCCAAAAACAAGGATCTCCGTCTGGATGAACTTCTGGAGGAGATGGAAACCATTGTCGCGAGCGGAACCCGGCTGAATCTGGATTATGCCATTGATGATATGCTGGATGAAGACGAACAGGATGAGGTAATGGATTATTTTCGCAGCTGCGAAACCTCTTCCCTGGACTTAGCCAGAGAAGAACTGGAAGACAGTGATTATAATTGGGAGCAGTTAAAGATTATGCGGATTAAGTTCCTGGTGGAATACGGGAATTAGTGCTCATTCCATGTGTATTGTTAATAAGGACCAATTCAGAAGCGGCAGGCCCTATTTTAATAAAATCACTACCTTTCAGTTTCGGCAGCAATGCCAAATTAACCACGTTAATTAAACTTCGTTTTAATGGGCATCGTACGTAGACAAAGTACCTATTCCACCATCTTTACCTATTTGGGGTTTGCCATTGGCGCTATTAATACGATCGTACTTTTTCCCATTTTTTTCAGCAAGGAAGAATTTGGCCTGACCCGGATCATGATCGAGTTCTCGCTGTTTTTTTCTGCACTGTCGACCCTCGGGAGTCTGAGCGCCCTGTATAAATTCAATCCATTCTACAGAGACTTTTTGCCTAAAGGCAAAAATGACCTTCCGTATCTGACGCTGATGGTGAATATACTGGGATCTGTGCTCTTCTTAATAGCTGCCATTGTATTTGAGCCATTTCTGGAAAGGAAGTTTGGCAGTAATTCGCCACTTTTTGTTGTTCATTACCGACTGGTAATTCCCTTTACGATCTCCTACACCATGCTCATGATGCTAGAGGCATACTGTTGGGTCATTAAAAGGACCATTATCTCAAATATTGTAAAAGAGCTTTTTTACCGGCTCACGACTACGATTCTTATTTTACTCTATGTGTTGCACTGGGTCACACTGGAGACATTCTTTGTCCTTTTTGCCTATTCATATGTACCGGCGCTTCTGGTCCTTATTTATGTTATTTATAAAAACGGCGGATTAACTATTTACGCCAGGATCAGCCGGGCGACTAAAAGGCTCTATAAAAAAATCCTGGTATTTGTCACCTACCATTATTCCGGATTACTGATCGGCGTTTTGCCGAAAACTGTTGACGGGATACTGATCGCCGGTCTCACAGACAAAGGCCTGGAAAATCTTGCCGTTTACAGTATTCCCGTTTATCTGGCCAGTATCATGGATGTGCCCTTTAGAAGTATGCAGGGCATTACCACAACGTTGATTGCCGAGGCCTGGAAGAATAAGGACATAAAAAAGATCAGGGAGCTCTATCATAAGACGTCCCTCAATTTGCTGGTGTTGGGACTGGCCATTTTTGGGCTCCTTATGCCCAATTTAGACAATCTGGTCAGATTCAATCCTGATTATAGTATGGCTAAAGCTATTTTTATCGTGGCGGGGCTGGCAAAGCTCATTGATCTGGGTATGGGTATGAATGCACAGATACTGCTGTTGTCCAAGTACTGGAAAATGGATTTTTACTCCAGTGTCTTCTTTATCGTGATCAATATCATCCTGGACTATTTTATGATCAGAACCTATGGTCTGATGGGAGCTGCCTATGGCAGTGCCATAGCGCTGATCTTCTACAATATGACCCGTTTTTCCCTTCTATGGTGGCTGTTCAAATTGCAACCTTTCGACCGAAAGACATTATATACACTTCTCATTGCAGGAACGGCGATCTTTGTCACCTGTCTAATTCCGTTTATAGGCAACTTATATGCCGATGCGGTATTAAGATGTGCCACTTTTGCCCTGTTATATGTTCCGGCTGTGCTATATTTTAATATTTCAGAGGACATTACTGCCATGTATAAAAACATTGTGCAGAAAATCCTGCGTAAATCTTAATACCTAACAACTATTTGGTTAAATTGCTGTGGCTTTGTGTTGTATTTCCTTTGTAAAATATAAAGAGATCCAGGTTGGGGGCGGGGAAAAGCTCCGGAACTATAATAATACGATCGATTATGGGCATAAAACTGCGGTTGATATTGATGAATTTCCTCCAGTATTTTATCTGGGGCGCCTGGCTGATTACCATCGGTGTTTATTGGTTCCAACATAAACACTGGTCCAGTACCGATTTTGGCGCCATATTTTCCACCATGGGTATCGCCTCTGTTTTTATGCCTGCCCTTACCGGGATCATTGTGGACCGCTTCGTCCCTGCCCAGAAGATGTATGGGGTCATGCACCTTCTGGGAGCCTGTACATTGCTGATGATTCCACAGATCAATACGCCAGGTCTCTTCTTCTGGGTATTATTGATCAACATGATTTTTTATATGCCAACCATTTCGCTATCCATTACAGTAGCCTATAACGCATTGAAAAAAGAAAGCATGGATGTGGTAAAAGATTACCCACCGATCAGAATCTGGGGGACGATCGGATTTATTGCTGCTTTATGGGTGGTAAGCCTGACCCATAATGAGGCTTCCGAAAACCAGTTCTATATCGCCAGTGCGACATCCTTTTTATTGGGTATTTACGCATTCACTTTGCCGGACTGCCCGCCCCTGGGCAAACATACCAAAGGAAAGAGCTTCTCGGAAGCACTCGGTCTACACGCCTTCAGGCTATTTAAAGACAAAAATCTGGCCGTATTTTTTTTCTTTGCCATGCTGTTGGGAGCGGCGCTACAGCTTACCAATGCCTATGGTGATACATATATCCATGACTTTGCAAAAATACCTGCCTACAAGGATACGTTGGCGGTGAAATACCCAGCTATTATCATGTCCGTTTCCCAAATCTCAGAGACCTTGTTTATCCTGGCTATACCTTTTTTTCTAAAGCGGTTCGGCATCAAATACGTCATGCTCATCAGTATGGTCGCCTGGGTTTTAAGATTTGGGCTATTAGGCACCGGAAACCCGGACGATGGTTTATGGATGATTATTCTTTCCTGCGTTATTTACGGGATGGCTTTTGATTTCTTTAATATATCCGGGTCCTTATTCATCGAGACTCAGACCGATCCTGGTATCCGGGGCTCCGCACAGGGTCTGTTTATGATGATGGTCAACGGCTTCGGCGCATTACTGGGGAGTTTTGGCAGTGGTCTGTTGATCGATCATTTCTTTACTTTGGCGGATGGAACCAAACAGTGGACAGGCATCTGGATGACTTTTGCAGCCTATGCTCTTGTGCTGGCACTGGTCTTTCCCTTTATATTCAAAGCTAAATCGATAGCCGGAAGCAAGGAGCAAGAAGTCTTGCTAAAGGCACCTCATTAATATTTTCATTTATTCCTTCTTATCTAGCTTTCAGCAGAAAAAGAGTTGAGATCTCCTCACATTTACTTTATCCAAAGATCTGCTAAAATCGATTTCTAGATTAAAATGGGGCAATCATACCCCGAAACATTTTCTAATGACCTAGTAATTACCCCTTTCAATTTTCTAAACATTGAAAGCAATCATGCTATACGCCTTATATATTTTGTTAATCTATCATACTCCCTTGCCCATATTCTAATTCTTTCGTAAATTTCACTTAATTAATAGTTTATGTAAGGCAAATTTTGACATAAACTTTTTGTCCCAGCCTTAATAACCCCTAGGAGCACTACCCGTCAGGCTGAGAACCGTATAGTAGAAAAAAGAAACGGAGAAGCATGAAGAAAATCACTAACACGGCCAGTAGCCTGCTCTTACGTATGCGTTCCTATTTTCAGGGAGAGAGCATTTTAAAGAAACCCTACAAAGAAGAACAACCACTACGTTCTGAGCTTTTCAGTGCCTGGCAAATGAGGCGACATGGTACTAAAGTCGCGGCCAGCCACCGGGTCATGTCTGGTAAGAACAGTGATAAGCTCTTAAAAAGATTGGATCAGAACGAGGATGTGTTATTACAGGTACGGGATCTGTTGGTAGAAGCAGTAAAAGACAAACTGCCTTTAACGCCTGCCAGTGAATGGCTTTTAGATAACTTTTATCTGATTGAGGAACAGATCTCCATTGGGCGTAAACACCTCCCCAAGGGATATAGTCAGAATCTGCCACACCTGACTTCCGGAGCTAATGCAGGTTTTCCCAGAGTGTACGATATTGCCCTGGAAATCATATCTCACAGTGACGGGCGTGTGGATCTGATCAACTTGAGCAGTTTTATTAACGCCTATCAAAAGCAAACCAACCTAACCCTGGGAGAACTCTGGGCCATTCCGATTATGCTTAGACTGGCACTCATTGAAAACTTAAGAAGGGTATCAGTGAGTATTGCCTTAGATCGTATTGATCAGAATATCGCCGGCTATTGGGCGGGCCGCCTTTTAGAGGATGCCGAGAATCAGCCAAAAAATATCATCCTGACCGTGGCAGATATGGCCAGAACCGGCCCCGTTCTGTCCAGCTGTTTCGTAGCGGAGTTTACCCGACGTTTGCAGGGAAAAGGGGCCGGACTGACCCTGCCGCTCAGTTGGGTAGACCAGCAACTGGTGGAAACCGGATATACGAGCTCGGAACTAATTCACATAGAGAATCAATCCCAGGCAGCAGATCAGGTCTCCATGCGTAACAGTATTGAAAGCCTTAGATTACTGAGAACGACTGAATGGCGTGACTTTGTTGAAAGTATAAGTTCGGTCGATCAGATATTAAAAGAGGATCCTGTATATACTCAAATGGATTTTACAACCAGGGATACTTACAGACATGTAATCGAATCTATCGCTCAAAAGAGTCCCATTTCTGAGGCAGATATTGCCGGCATCGCCATCCGGCTCGCTACGGCCAGCAAAGATAATCTGGAAGATTACCGAAGAAGGCATGTGGGGTACTACCTGATCGATAAAGGCATCGCCCAGACCCAAAAAGAGGCAAGAATGGACTGTAGTTTTACAGATAAAATAAAGGCTTTCTTTCTGAGTCATAAGCTTTTTTATTATAGCGTCGGAATTCTCATCGGCACCCTTGTCTTATGTATGGCTGTCTGCATATTTGCCTACAGCCATCATGTGCATTATACGCTCATCCTGTTGGTCTTTATTCTAAGTTTCATAGGGGGTAGCCAGTTGGCCATTTCCCTGGCTAACTGGATTGTCACAAGAGCCATTAAACCACGGTTGCTCCCTAAACTGGATTTTAGCGGTGGCATACCGGACGACAACGCTACCCTTGTTGCCGTGCCCTGTATGCTGACCAGCCTCAGTGGAATAGAAGAACTAATAGAAGCGCTCGAAGTCCGGTATCTGGCAAATCCCCATAAAAATCTCTTTTATAGCCTGGTGGCAGATTATAAAGACGCCGACAGGGCCGTTTTAGAAGAAGACAGCACTTTACTGCATCATGCCGTGAAAAATATTGAAGCGCTTAATAAGAAATACAGCCAAGGAAATGCCGATATCTTTTATCTTTTTCAACGCAACAGACAGTGGTCCCCGGGAGAAAAAATATGGATGGGCAGAGAAAGGAAAAGAGGAAAATTAGGCGACCTCAATCAATTCTTACTTAAAAGGATTGAAATAGCTGAAAAGAAACAGCTGGACGGGCAAGAAGAGTACACCGGTGCATTTGCGACCATTGCAGGCGATTTCAAGACACTTCCGGCCATCAAATATGTCATCACACTGGATGCAGATACAAAGCTGCCAAGAGAGGCCGCTGCGCAGATGATTGCAACGATGGCCCACCCACTCAACCATCCGCTCTATGATCTGACCCGGGGCAGGGTCATCGCCGGCCATGGCATATTACAACCCAGGGTAGCCGTCACGCTTCCAAAATCAACGAGTTCCTTGTTTGTCCGGATGCATAGTATGGACTCGGGATTAGACCCCTATACCCGGGTCAGCTCTGATGTATATCAAGACCTGTATGGCGAAGGTTCTTTTATCGGAAAAGGCATTTATCAAGTTGATGTTTTTGAAAGAGCCCTGTCAGGCAGGCTACCCACGAACAGAATTCTAAGTCATGATCTTTTAGAGGGCTGCTACTTGCGTTCGGGGCTTATCAGTGATGTGGCTTTATTTGAGGATTATCCGGACCGCTATTTACTGGACACCGGTCGGCAACACAGGTGGATCCGGGGAGATTGGCAGATCGCCTCCTGGGCAATGCCATGGGCGCCGGCAGGCAACGGACGATTACAAAAGAATCCACTTTCGCTGCTATCCAAATGGAAAATAGCCGATAATATCCGGCGCTCTTTAGTTGCACCTTGTTTAGTCATCCTGCTTTGTATGGGCTGGATGATGTTACCCTACCCATGGCTCTGGACGAGTTGTGTCATTGCCGTTTTTATTATCCCCATTCTGCTTAATTCTTTATGGCATTTACTACATAAGCCCAAGGATGTGGATATGCAACCACATCTCAGGGAATTTGCCTGGAAGACTTGGGAGAATTTTCTAACAGAACTTTTCTATATTGCCTGCCTGCCATATGAAGCCTGGCAACATCTGGATGCCATTGGACGCACCATCTGGCGTATGACCGTTTCCAAAAAACACTTACTCCAGTGGGTACCCTCAGGGCTGTTGGCGAGAAAAAAAAGGCCATCACTTACGGGTACTTATAGTGCTATGTGGACAGCCACTGTCACTACGCTAATCATAGGCGTATTTTTATATCTACATTCCATTGATTCATTTCTAGTAGCACTACCCGTTCTGTTACTATGGTTGCTGGCACCTGCTTTGGTATGGCGCACCAATCAGCCAAAAAGACAAAATACAGATGTTTTATCTGAACAGGACCGGGCCTTTCTGCACCACCTGAGTCGTCAGACATGGTCTTTTTTTGAGACCTTCGTTACCAAAGAAGAAAACTATTTACCGCCGGATAACTATCAGCAGGAACCTACATCAGTCATTGCCCATCGTACTTCACCGACCAATATGGGGCTGTCTTTACTGGCTACCTTGTCCGCCTACGACTTTGCTTATATTTCCATGGTGGAACTGCTCACAAGGACTGCCAACACGCTGCAAACGATGGACAGACTGGAAAAATACCAGGGGCATTTTTACAATTGGTATAATACGCTGACGCTGGAGCCCTTGCCTCCAAGATATGTTTCTTCAGTAGACAGCGGCAATCTGGCAGGGCATCTCATCACACTCAGACAGGGCCTATTACAGTTAAGCTTTGCCCCGCTGATTCCCAGCAATATATTTGAAGGTCTAAGAGACACCTTATTGTTGGACCAGGATAGCAATCAAAATAATGATCGGTTTATCTCCGTTCAAAACAGATTAAGCGCCTGTATGGCAACAGTTGATGCGCTGCAAAACGATCTGCTTTTCTATTATCGTAGTTTTCTGGAACTGACCACACTTTGTGAAGCCCTGATCCATGAAGAAAAACCAGCTGAAATAAAAGAAAAACTGGAGGAGATCAGCCGCACTAAGACCCAACCGGCTCTTGAGCCCAATGCCCCACAGGCAGCGGCTATATTGCAGGAGACAAAATCTGAGGCCAAGACCAGCCCTATGCAGGTTATTCCGGCAAGTGGCATTATCTGCCTTCACCGGCAATTGATGGTGCTTATTGATCAGATTAGCACAGTAGCACCCTGGATCTCTTTTATGGACAATTTATCACAAAACGAACTAGAGATATTGCTGCAACAGTATCCGTGGCTGGTCAATAACACGCATCTGTACCGCATCAAAGGTTATCCCAAAAAATTAACTGCTCTTGATCAAACGGAAAACATAGCTACGGGCAACAATAACCCCGCTATGGGTCAACGAATTTCCCCGGATCTGATAAAAGAACTTGTTCTCAGGGGAGCAAAGGCCGCAATAGATCTGATTGATCAGTCTATCGACCTTTCTGATACTTGCGAAAGAATGGCTGATATGGAATATAGTTTTTTATATGACAGCTCTAAACATCTATTGCGTATCGGCTATAATGTACAGGACAGACAAGCAGATAAGAGTTATTATGACTTGCTGGCCTCAGAGGCAAGATTGGGGGTCTATGTGGCTATTGCACAAGGGAAAATTCCGCAAGAAAGCTGGTTCGCGCTTGGCAGGCTACTAACTGGCGCTGGAAAAACACCGGTATTGCTATCCTGGAGTGGCTCTATGTTCGAATATCTGATGCCCCAACTCGTCATGCCTACCTACGAAAACACCTTAATAGAGCAGACCAGTAAAGGGTTAATAAAGAAGCAAATATCTTTTGCTGCTTCCAGAAATGTTCCCTGGGGCATATCGGAATCCGGCTATAATACAGTTGATGCAAATCTCAACTATCAATATCGTGCATTTGGTGTTCCAGGGCTGGGGTTGAAAAGGGGGCTGGGAGAGGACCTGGTCATTGCCCCTTATGCGACGATGCTGGCACTTATGATCCGGCCGGGACTGGCGACCAGCAATCTGAGACGAATGGCGGAAAAAGGGTATAGCGGACACTATGGTTTTTATGAAGCGATTGATTTTACAAAGTCCAGATTACCCCGCGGAGGAGAGGAGGCGGTTATCCGCTCTTTTATGGTGCATCATCAGGGCATGAGTTTTTTAGCCCTGGCCTGCCTATTACGCCAGGGGAAAATGCAACAACGCTTTGAAACAGACCCCACCTTGCAATCTTCTCTTTTATTGCTACAGGAGAAAATCCCTAAAGCCACTATATTCTATGCACATACACCGGATAACGCACAAACCGGTCCTGTAACCGAACAAGCCAGTATGGAAATTATCCGGACACCCTTTACCCGACATCCTGAGATCAAGCTGCTATCCAATGGTCATTATCACGTCATGATCTCTAATGCGGGTGGTGGGTACAGCCGGTGGAACGACCTGGCGATCAGCCGGTGGCGAGAAGACGGCACCATGGATAACTGGGGCACTTTCTGCTATATCAAAGATGTTCAGGAAGGCCAGTACTGGTCAAATACCTATCAGCCGGTGCTGGGAATGACAGATGTCTATGAAGCAGTTTTTTCACAGGGGCATGCAGAATTTAGAAGAAAGGATGATGCTATTGAAACCAGGACAGAAATCGTTGTTTCCCCGGAAGACAATGTGGAAGTAAGAAGAATAAGGATAACAAACAGAGGATCCAGCTCAAAAACACTGGAAGTGACCAGCTATTCAGAAGTGGTGTTAGCACCGCAAAGTGCTGATGAAGCGCATCCGGCCTTCAGTAACTTGTTTGTAGAAACCAGTATTCTTAAGGAGGAGCAGGCAATCCTATGTACCAGAAGACCTAGATCATCTGATGAACAGCCACCCTGGATGTTCCACCTGATGTCTGTCAGCGGCATCACCAGCCGCAATATTTCCTATGAAACAGACAGAGCACGTTTTATCGGCAGGGCCAGAACCACCGCTAATCCAATAGCAATGGACAAGGCAGGCCCTTTATCCGACAGTGAAGGCGCTGTATTGGATCCTATTGTATCTATTCGCCACCAGTTCGAGCTTAAGGCGGGGCAGACAGCGACCATTGATCTGATCATTGGCGTTGCTGCAGAAAAAGCAGTTTGTGAAGCGCTGCTAGATAAATATCAGGACCGACACCTGAAAAACAGGGCTTTTGAACTATCTTGGACACACAGCCAGGTGTTGCTTCGTCAGATCAATGCCACCGAGGCCGAAGCAAAACTTTACAGCAAAATGGCAGGTTTTATCCTGTATCCAAACGCAGCGCTCAGAGCCGCCCCTTCTGTTATTGCCAGTAACGTTAAAACCCAGTCAGGATTATGGGCTTATGCGATCTCCGGGGATCTTCCCATTGTATTGCTTCGTGTACAGAGCGAGGAAAATATTAGCCTGATCCGGCAACTAATCAATGCACATACCTATTGGAGGCTAAAAGGAATAAAAGCAGATCTCATTATATGGAATGAGAATTTCAGTTCTTACAGACAAGATCTCCATGAACAGATCCAGAGCCTGATTGCACTGGCAAACAGTGTTTCAATCAATGCACAATACGGAGGTATCTACCTGCGCTCAGCAGATCAGATACCGATGGAAGACCGGATCCTGATGCAGACCGTGGCCCGTATCATTATAGATGACCAATTGGGAAGTTTGGAAGAACAGATCAATAGCAGTCAGAAAACAAAGTTGCTGCCTCCTGAACTGACCAAATCTGCTACTCAAAGTACCCGAGAGGAAAAAACAGTTATCTCCACCAGAAAACTTCTACCGGAAGGACTGGTTTTTAATAATAGTATCGGTGGTTTCACAAAGGATGGAAAAGAATATATCATTCGTAGCTCTGCCGGGCAAAGAACACCTATGCCCTGGTCCAACGTCATCGCAAATCCAGAACTGGGTATGGTCATTACTGAAAGCGGCAGCAGTTATACATGGTGCGGCAATGCGCATGAATACCGACTCACACCCTGGAAAAACGATCCGATTCAAGACAATTGCGGAGAAGCTATTTATATAAGGGATGATGAGACTGGCGCCTTCTGGTCGCCTACACCATTACCCACAATAACCAAGGGGGATTTTATTACCCGGCACGGGTTTGGATACAGCGTCTTTGAGCATACCGAAAATGGTATTCACAGTGAATTATGGATATTTGTAGATGTGACGCTGCCTGTTCGTTATCAATGGTTGAAACTCCATAATATCAGCGGCAGAGGAAGAAAGATCTCCATAACGGGATATGTACAATGGATATTAGGGGACCAGTCTGGCAAAACGACACCATATATTGTCACGGAAAAGGTGCCAGATGAGGCCGCAATCCTTGCATACAACCGTTATAGCGGAAGCTACCCGGGCAACGTCTGCTTTTACGCAGTATCAGGAATTGACTACAGCCTTACAGCAGACAGAGAGGCATTCATCGGCCGGTCTGGTTCAATGCGTACACCAGCGGGTATGAAACGTACCCGACTATCTGGCAAGACCGGCGCCGCGCTCGATCCATGTGCTGCAATCCAGATACAACTACAATTATATACAGATCAGCAAACCGAAGTGAATTTCAGGTTGGGTTGCGGACAGGATAAAGCCAATGCAATTGAGCTGATCGGAAAGTCCAATGAGGTCGAATTCCCATCCCGGGCACTCAGTCAGGTGCATGAACAGTGGAATCAGATCCTGGGGCAGACCAGCATAAAAACGCCTGACTCTGCGCTTAATTTTCTGGCTGGGGGCTGGCTGATCTACCAGACATTAAGCTGCAGAATATGGGGCAGAAGTGGTTATTATCAATCAGGAGGAGCATTTGGCTTCAGAGACCAATTACAAGATGTCATGGCCCTAATGGCAACCAGACCCGATATTGCCAGAAATCAGCTCCTGTTATCCGCCTCCAGACAATTTAGACAGGGAGATGTTCAACACTGGTGGCATCCGCCTACTGGCAGGGGCGTCAGGACACATTGTTCGGATGATTATTTATGGCTGCCATTTGTGCTGGCCCAATATATATTTACAACAGGTGACGAAGCAGTTTTGGATGTACAGGCCAGCTACTTAGACGGTAGACCTCTTAATGAGAACGAGGACTCCTACTATGATCTACCTATTGTGACAGAAGAAACAGAAAGCCTGTATCAGCACGCTTTAAAAGCCATCGACCATGGACTTAGAATGGGAGAGCACGGATTACCGCTGATGGGTACCGGTGACTGGAATGATGGCATGGATAAAGTAGGAGAGAAAGGCAAAGGCGAAAGCATATGGCTGGGCTTTTTCCTATATAGCGTACTCATGCAATTTAAGGAAATCGCATCAAGAGTAATGGATCATGAAACAGCAGTCAGATATCTGGAGCAAGCAGAAAGATTAAAAGACAACCTCAATAAATACGGTTGGGACGGAGATTGGTATCGTCGGGCTTATTTTGACGATGGCACACCACTCGGCTCTAGACAAAATACAGAATGCCGGATCGATTCCATCGCACAAAGCTGGTCTATACTGTCTGGAGCGGGGGACGACGACAAAAAACAAAGGGCGCTGACATCTTTAAATGAGCACCTTGTCCGGCCCAAAGAAGGCATCATTCTGCTACTGGATCCTGCATTTGATAAATCTGATTTAAACCCGGGGTACATCAAAGGATATGCGCCGGGCGTAAGGGAAAATGGTGGCCAATACACCCATGCAGCAGTCTGGGCGATGATGGCCTTTGCAGAAATGGGACAAAGAAATAAAGTCTGGGAGCTGTTTTCCATGATCAACCCGGTTTCTCATACGCTCACCAGGCAAGCTCTTGAAACATATAAAGTAGAGCCCTATGTAATGGCTGCAGATGTATACAATTCTCCGCAGCATAAGGGGAGAGGTGGGTGGACTTGGTACACCGGCTCTGCCGGCTGGATGCAACAATTTATGTTCCGTTTCATTCTGGGCATACGACGCAGTGGCAACAAGCTTTCCTTTAAACCCTGTACACCGGAAAATTGGAAACGTTATACAGTAGATTATAGATTTGGAGAGGCAACCCTCTACCATATAGAAATATTCCCCGGCAGCGATATACCAAGCACCTATATTGTCGATGGTGTTCAACAAGAGGAACCCTATATCTCAATGGTAGACGACGGTCAGTCACATCAGGTTCAAGTGAAATAGTCATCAGGACTTAATTTTTAGTACTATCGGTTGCTGGTTGCCAATAAGTTCAATAGATACCGTTTTTTGGGCATTTAGCCAGGGTTGCATCAACTTGATAAACTGATCTGCAGTTTTGACGGCTATGTCAGCACATTTTAGAATTACGTCATTAACTTTGTTTTGGAAATCGCATCTTTGGATGTGCCCTTCAGAATTCTTGAAGATGCATCATAATTGAGATATCTGGCCAGAATCTGTTTAGCGCCATTTACAAAAAGTTGTTCAGAATGGATGCATTATATTGATTGTATATGCAATACACATAAATTATATAATAATATAAATCGTCAATTAGTTTTCCCCAATCGGACATTTGGCTTTTTTGTTCCTTAATTTTTGGCGAAATTTGTGCCTGGAAAAATATTATAATAATCAACCGTTAGATATCATCCCATTATGCCTCAATTTTCGCACTTACATGTTCATTCTCAATATTCTCTATTAGATGGAGCCGCCTCAATCGGACATCTCTATAAAAAAGCGGAGTCTGACGGCATGAAAGCATTGGCGCTCACCGATCATGGGAACATGTTCGGTGCTTTTGAGTTCGTCGCCCAGGCCTGGAACAATACAAAAGTCATTGGAAAGGATGCCAACGGGAAAGACATTGTAACCCCAAAAATCAAACCGATTGTAGGTTGTGAACTCTATGTTGTGGAAGACCGGTTCCAGAAGACTTTTACGAAAGAAAAGAAGGACCGCCGTTATCACCAGATTCTACTGGCCAAAAATGATCTGGGTTATCGCAACCTGATCAAAATCACTTCTATGGGCTTTATTGAGGGGTTGTACGGCAAGTATCCCAGGGTCGATAAAAGTCTGATCGCGAAACATCATGAGGGATTAATTGCCACTACTTGCTGCCTGGGCGCTTCCGTGCCTCAGGCTATTTTGACCGGTGGAGAAGAAGAAGGCGAGAAGGAGTTTAAATGGTGGCTGGACCTATTTGGTGATGATTACTATGTAGAGCTGCAACGTCACAACATACCTGAACAGGATAAAGTAAACCTGGTATTGCTGAAACTGGCTAAAAAATACAACGTACCGGTCATCTGTACTAATGACAGCCACTATACCAATCAGGAAGACGCCAATGCCCACGATATTCTGCTTTGTATTAATACAGGAGAAAAGCAAACCACGCCGGGGTTCGATGACTTTGTCAATGATGACGCTATCATTAAAAACAGAAGATTTAAATTTCCCAATGACCAGTTTTATTTTAAGACAACTGCAGAAATGGAGCAGGTCTTTAAGGACATCCCTCAGTCACTGGAGAATACCCAGGGCATTGTGGATAAAATTGAAGTGCTAAATCTTAAAAAAGATATTCTGCTTCCGGCGTTCCCCATTCCGGAAGAGTTTAAAACAACACAGGACAGTAATATTAATCAGTGGAACTATCTGCATTATCTTACCTATGAAGGAGCCAGACAACGTTACAGCGAGATTACCGAGGAAATCCGTGAGCGGCTCGATTTTGAATTATTTACGATTAAAACAATGGGATTTGCGGGTTACTTCTTAATCGTAAGTGATTTTATCAAAGCAGGCAGAGACCTGGGCGTATTTATCGGCCCCGGCCGTGGCTCTGCTGCTGGCAGTGTGGTCGCGTTTTGTATTGGCATTACCAATATAGATCCGATCAAATATAATCTTCTTTTTGAGCGTTTTTTAAATCCGGATCGTAAATCCATGCCGGATATCGATACTGATTTTGATGATGAGGGCAGACAGAAAGTAATCAACTATGTCGTAGAGAAATACTCTAAACAACAGGTAGCTCAGATTATTACTTATGGTACAATGGCAGCCAAAATGTCTATCAAGGACGTCGCCAGAGTGTTGGATCTCCCGCTTGCTGAATCCAATACGCTGGCAAAGTTGGTGCCTGATAAACCCGGCACCAAGCTCAGTCGTGTTCTAAAGGCGCCGATCACTGCAGCAGAAGCAAAGGATGGACAAAAATCACTCGCAGAAAAAGAAGGATATGCACCGGAAGATATCGAGAATATCAAAAAGATCCGGGAGATATATAACGGTGATGATTTAAGGGCACAAGTATTACATGAAGCTGAAAGGTTGGAAGGAAGTGTACGTAATACAGGCATCCATGCGGCAGGTATCATTATTGCACCAAAAGATCTGACAGAGTTGATTCCTGTATCCGTAGCCAAAGATTCCGACCTATGGGTAACACAGATCGAAGGAAGTAGTATTGAATCCGCCGGGGTTATTAAGATGGACTTCCTGGGCCTTAAAAACCTGTCCATCATTAAGACTGCTTTAAACCTGATCAAGCAGAATTATGATAGAGATATTGAAATTGATTATATTCCGCTGGATGACGAGAAGACATTTGAGATTTTCCAGAAAGGGGAGACCAATGCTATCTTCCAATTTGAAAGTGCCGGCATGCAAAAGAATCTCCGGGAGCTTAAACCGGACGTTTTCGCCGACCTGATCGCGATGAATGCCTTATACCGTCCGGGTCCGATTGCCTATATACCGGATTTCATCAAACGTAAACATGGAGAACAGGAAATCACTTATGATCTCCCTGAGATGGAAGAATATCTGGCCGATACGTATGGCATTACTGTCTATCAGGAACAGGTAATGCTGCTCTCCCAGAAACTGGCCGGCTTCTCTAAAGGGGATGCAGATGTTCTGCGTAAAGCCATGGGTAAAAAGCAGATTTCTGTTCTGGACAAAATGAAAGCGCAGTTTGTTGAAGGGGCTTCCAAAAAAGGACATCCCAAGGACAAATTAGACAAAATCTGGAAAGACTGGGAAGCTTTCGCGCAATATGCCTTCAACAAATCACATTCTACCTGTTACGCTTTCGTGGCTTATCAGACAGCATATTTAAAAGCACACTATCCGAGTGAATATATGGCCGCCGTACTCAACCATGCGGGTGCGATCGACAAGATCACCTTTTTTATGGAGGAATGTAAAAGGATGGGCATTGGTGTTCTGGGATGCGATATTAATGAATCCCAAAAAGGCTTTGCCGTAAATAAAAACGGAGAGATCCGCTTTGGATTTGGCGGCTTGAAAGGTATGGGAGACGCCGCCATTGACGGAGTTATTGAGGAAAGAACACAAAACGGCCCCTATAAAGATATCTTCGATTTTATCCAGCGCATTAATCAAAGAGTTGTCAATAAAAAAGCATTGGAAAGCCTGGTATATGCAGGCGCCTTTGATTGTTTCTCCGACCTGCACAGAGGTCAATATTTTGCGGTGCAGACAGGGGAGGTCGTTAATAACCTGGAAAGGATCATTAAATTTGGCAACGTGGTTCAGACCAGTAAAACAAGCTCCATGGGCAGTTTATTTGGTGAAGCCACCATGCCGGAAATCGCTACGCCGAAAATATTACCTTGTGACAAGTGGTCATTAATTGAAAAATTAGAGCATGAAAAAGATGTAACGGGTATTTATATCAGTGGACATCCATTAGACAATTTCCGGTTCGAAATGAAACATTATGGTATTATGCCACTCAATGATTTTGAAGCCATGCGCATGGATGCCAATCCAAAAACAGGTGTCAATTTCAGAATTGCTGGCATGGTGGTTGGCGCACAACACCGGCAGACAAAAAAGGGGATGGACTTCGGCGTACTGGCTCTTGAGGATTATTCCGGCAAAACAGAGCTTATGCTCTGGCGGGAAGACTATCTCAACTTCAAAAATTTTGTCGAGCCAGGGCTTATGCTCAGTATAACCGGACATTTTAAGCAAAGATTCAACACAGGCCAATATGAATTTAAGATATCTTCTATAAGCCTGATGGAGTCCCTTAAATCAGCGCTCACAAAATCGCTGGATATGGAGATGCCATTAAAAGAAGTCACTCATGACCTGGTCAATTTCCTAGAGGAGAACATTAATAAACACCCCGGAAACGCTACCCTTAAATTCAAGGTGATCGACTTTGAGCAACAGGCATCCGTCAACCTATATACACTGGATAAAGGAATCAGCCTGAATGATGAACTGATTGACTACCTGAATAGCCATCCGGATATACACGTTCAGATAGGCCTTACCGGTTAACAGATGCAAGATTCCATCTCTGATCTCCAATTATTCATATTAAACAGCAAGCCATGAAAATATTTAATGCCGGCCAAATTAAAAAATGGGACGAGGCAACGATGGCTGGTGAAAACATTGTTCAAACAACGCTGATGCAGCGGGCGGGCGACGCCTGTGCTCGCTGGATTAAAAAGAAATTCGATCAGTCAGTCGAATTTTATATTGTCTGCGGCAAAGGGGGCAATGGAGGAGACGGTATCGTAATCGCCAGAAATTTATTACATGCCGGCTATCAGGTAAAAATTATACTTTCCAACCCGCCAGCGGAGTTCCGGAAAGCAACGCTGGATCATTGGAACTATCTGAGCAGGGAGTTCCCTAAAACAGCAGAAAACGCGATCGTTGCTTTTGATAAAACCGATCTATTAATTCCTTTAAAGACGCCGAAACCGCTGGTCATAATCGATGCGCTTTTAGGCACCGGCTATAACCCCGGTAAAAGCAACGAAGTGATTAACAGACTTATCAAATTCCTATCCAATGCAGACAAACCGACTATTGCCATCGATTTACCCAGTGGATTAACACCTGACCACCTTCCGCCCGGAGAGGACGACAACCTAAATATCATCCAGGCAGCCTATACACTCTCTTTTCAGGCATATAAGCGAAGTTTTTTGCATCCTGAATCAGCAAAGTATACCGGGAAGGTTCACCTGTTAGACATTGGCCTAAGTGCGTCTTTTACCCAACAGGAAAGTTCAAATATTTATGCTATTGATATAAAAGCAGCCGCTCAATTCTATCAGCCCAGATCAAAGCATTCATTCGGGCACAAAGGAAATTTTGGCACCGTTGTTTTAGTAGGTGGCAGTTATGGCAAAATAGGAGCCATTTCTCTTTCCGCCAGGGCCGCGCTTCGGGCAGGTGTGGGAAAGGTATTTATACAGGCCCCCAAATGCGGTTACGAGATTCTGCAAATCAACGCCCCTGAAGCCATGTTTGAGCCAGCTGGCGATAGCTATGTATCTGATATTGATCCCATCAGAAAAGCAACTTATGGAATCGGCCCGGGAATGGATACACATCCTGAATCTGTCAGCGCATTAAAGGCTTTCCTGAAAACCAGAAAAGATGCATTAGTATTGGATGCAGATGCATTGAATATTATTGCGACAGATCCAGAAGCTATTTTAGCATTAATTCCGGCAAGTAGTATCTTAACACCGCATCCTGGCGAATTTCAAAGACTATTCGGTAATAGCAAAGACTCTTTAGAGCAAGTCGAACTGGCAAAAAGGAAAGCACAGCAATGGCATCTGGTCATCGTACTTAAAGGGCACCGAACTGCTATCTGCACGCCGGATGGAAATATTCACTATAACTTAAGTGGCAATGCCGGAATGGCCACTGCAGGGAGCGGCGATGTTCTGACAGGTATTATTACTGCACTAATGGCACAAGGGTATCCACCCACGCAAGCGGCTATTCTGGGTGTGCATTTGCATGGTCTGGCAGGAGACTACTACATCAAAAAAGGAGCTGCTGAATCATTGATTGCTCAAGACTTAATTGACTGTTTACCCAAAGCGTTCCTGAAATTGAGAGACAAAAGGCATATTCTTTTTCCGGCTTAAAGCAATCTTTTAATGAAGATATGTACATGAGTTCTCGGATATATAATTACATAAAAGCCTTGTGAATCATCCTCTGTTGTTTAAATTTGGATAATGAAAAATCGCGGGCGGTACGAAAGAAATCCAAGTAAGAGATTAATGTGCATCAACAAACCGGTAAGCCGGTGTATAATTTTGACACTATTGGTCAGCACGGGGCTGTCTATAGCTAATGCAAAAGCGCAGCCTATGCCAGTTAAAAAGGATACGACCTCCAAAAATGTGCCTTCAGTCAGTGTAGACAGTCTTCCCCATAATTTATCAACTGTTACGATCACTGCATTTCAGGGGCGAGGCGACGGCCTGGACGTGGCCGCCTCACTCTTTTCCCTCAATAATGAGGATCTGCAGTTTATTGACAACAGCTCTTTTGTGTCTGCCTTTAATACCACTCCGGGAGTCAGACTGGAGCAGAGATCTCCCGGAAGTTTAAGGCTTTCCATCAGGGGCAGTTTACTGAGGTCTCCGTACGGCGTAAGAGGCATAAAATTCTATCTGGACGGCATTCCGTTGACAGATGCCGGCGGCAATACTTACCTTCAATCCATCGGTCCCGAACAGATTCACGCAGCAGAAATTATTAAAGGACCTGCAGGCAGCTTATATGGAGCGGGAACAGGCGGAGCGGTGTTATTGCATTCGCCGGCAGGATTTAAAGATTCTACACAAAACAACTTGACACTAGGGTATACAATGGGAAGTTTCGGCCGCATTAACCCTACGGGCAGCTGGGAACATTCCGGTAAGAAGAGCCATACCTATATCAGCGCAAGCCATTTTTACTCCAAAGGAGACAGGGCCCAGGACACGGCCGGGCGGTCAATTGTCAATTATTCCTCGCAATTTAAGCTCTCGGGTGCGTTACAGCTTGACTTGATCGGGTTCTACAGTTACCTGCATTATCAGACACCGGGAGGCATAACCAAAAGTCAACTTGGGACAGACACGACCGCCTATCCGCGGTCTATAGAACAACAGGCAGCCATATTCAACCGTACTATTTTTGGTGGCGCCAGCCTTAAATCAAAAATCAATAATTATATAAATAATGAAACAGCTGTCCTCTGGAGCCACACTGATTTCAAAAATCCGTTCACGACCAATTATGAGAAAAGAAAGGAGAGCAATTATGGAGGAAGAACCGTTTTTTCAGTCCATAATAATGACGCCATCAGCAATTGGAAGCTCCTTGCCGGGATGGAATGGATAGCAGGGAGATCCAGGATAGATAATTTTGGCAACAATAAAGGTGTCCCGGATACGGTTCAATACAAAGACAGATTAGTCTTGCAGAGAAAATCATTTTTTGTCCAGTTCTCTGCAGACCTTGACCCCCAAAACAAATGGCATCTACAGGCCGGCATCAGTACAAACCAGCAAAAACTGCGATACCACCGATTGACTGACCCCGGGCAATTAAAAGATGCGATTGCAAAAACCGATTATTTATGGTCTCCTAAAATAGGGCTGACTTATAAAATACGGCCCACACTTGCCATTTACGCAACTGCCGCAAAGGGATTTTCAACGCCGACACTAGCCGAAATACATCCCTCTGACGGACGTTTTGAACAAAACCTTCAGGCAGAACGAGGCTGGAATCTGGAAGGAGGGGTAAGAGGGCATGCCTTTAACAACCATGTAGACTTTGAAGGTAGTATCTACAGTTTCAAACTAAAAAACGCCATTGTACGCAGGGCAGATCAGGACAATATGGAATATTACGTCAACGCCGGCGTCACCAGTCAAAAAGGTGCTGAACTCTGGGTACGATATCGATTATTTGCCGGCAACCAGCCTGAAAGCTGGATCAGTCAGGTTCAGATAAGTGGTAGCTATAGCTATCAACCTTATCATTTTTTAAACTACCAGATAGAGGATAACATCTATAACGGAAACCCACTGACAGGAGTGCCCAAAAATATTGCGGTATTTAGACTAAATGTCGAAAGTAAACAGGGTTTTTACCTACACACTGTACTAAACGCCACAAGCCGGATTTCACTAAATGACGCCGCCTCAGTATATGCAGATGCCTACCAGCTACTGCAGTCTAAAATAGGTTATCGCTTTAATGTCCATAAGACGTCGTTTGACCTATATTTTGGTGTGGATAACATACTGGATCAGGTTTATAGCCTGGGCAATGACATTAATGCATATGGAGGTCGCTACTTTAACCCGGCGCCAGGGTGCAATTATTTCACCGGCATACAGGTCAGGCTGTAACCCATGATTTATCCGAACCGGAGTTAATCTGTCTTGACTTTTTTTGCTTTTATATTCAATTGCTTTCTCCAATAATAAAAGAAGGGCAGCCCTGAAAATATAAGGCAGAAGCCAATCAATGATTTAACGGGTGACTCAATCAGGGAAACGATTAAAAGCGTCCCACAAAAAACCAGAAACACCCATGGCACAACTGGGTACCCCCAGGTTTTATACGGTCTGGGTAAAGCCGGCTTGCGGTACCTGAGGATAACTACTCCCAGTACGATCAATCCATAAAAAACAAATGCGGCGATAATCAGCAGATCGGTTAACATATCAAACGATCCGGAAAAGACCAGAATAACCCCCCAAATGCCCTGATATGTAAGTGCGCCGACCGGCGTATTTCTCTTGGGGTGACACCTGGCGGCTTTCTTAAAGAAAAGTCCGCTACCGGCCATCGCATAGTAAATTCTGGAAGACAGTAAAATTGTCGCATTTGTGCAGCCAAACGTAGAAATAAGTATCATACCACTGACAACATATACACCGACGTCACCCACCAACTTATCTACAACAACGACTGCGGCAATCGTATTCTCATTAACATTGACGGCGGCCAGCATTTCGTCAATAGGCATTACGTATAAGTAAGCAGCATTCAGGAGCGCATATAATAATATAATAAGTGTTATACCGATTATCATTGCTCTGGGCAGATTCTTTTTAGGGTGATGCAGTTCTTCTCCTATAAATCCGAGTGCCACCCATCCTTCATATCCCCAGAAGGCATGACGCATAGCGATAAACATGGCCATAATAAAGGTCAATATCGAAAAACCTTCAGGAGGCAGTAATGAACCAACAGTTTCAAACGTTGCCATACTTCCTGTTTTGGAGCCGAAGGCAAGACATACAATAGTCAAAATAGCCAGTGTGATTAAAAAAGTAAATACCAGACTGACATGGCCGCCCTTTTTAGTGCCTCTAATATTAACTACCGTAAGGCCTATTATCAGTAAACTCGCTATTAATTTCCCGCCAAAATTAGAGAACGGTGTTAATCCTAATATATTAATGGACGCTATATGAGCCGGTAACTGGGGGAGAGGTACAAAACTTGCCAAGGCACCTGCAAAGACAAAGGCAACTGAAGAAATAGCGGCTGTCTGAATCACTGTAAAACAAGACCACCCATACAGAAAAGAAACCAATTTCCCATAAACTTCTTCCAGCCACGCGAAAGGACCGCCTGAACGTGGAAACATTGTCCCTAATTCTGCAATGCTGAATACACCGAATAATATTATGATACCGGCAAGCACCCAGGCAAGTACAACCATCCAGGGATAATGAAGTACCTCCGACATAGGGGCCACTTTTTTAAATACCCCGGAACCAATAATGGCACTCATTACGATAATAATGGCCATTTTTAGCCCAAACGAACGAACCAGTGCACCATTTTGTGGTGCGTCCTGCTTATGATTTTCCATAACAAAAATGTATTATTCCCCTGAAACAAAAACGAACTTGCAGATGCAAAGGGAAAATGTACGGCCCAACTGTAAATGGCCATCACCAGTCAAAGGTGAACATGGACAGGGCCTGATCAAAAACGGCATCAGAACATGCCAATCGTGGCTAAGATAGCCACTTTTGTCTAAAATTACTGCTTATGACAAGTTTTTTGTAGAAAAGGAGGTAAAGACGAATGTTTTTATTAACGCAATTACGCTGTAAGATTCCTTTTTTTAAAGAAAACTTAATTTATCCATACTTTCATAAGCTAGGAAGATTCAAACAAGCGTTGTGTTTATTCGGGCGTAAGAAATTTAAATTTTTATAATTGATTTTTCACTACCTAAACTGACTCTTCCATATGCGATCTACACCGAATAAGGTACTCCAGGAAGATCCCGGTAAATAAATTCGATACACATTGAACGTATTGAAATATCCATCAATATTGCCCATATCATATGTGCGATACAACGAAAAAGGAGGTACCAATAATTGACACCTCCTTCGGTAGATATTTTAGTTTGACGCTTTGCTTATTGCAAGTTAAACTTCTGATGCATATCTGGCACATATACTTCCTTAAAGCCTTTTTTCTGCAGACTCTTTTGAAAGTCCTGCTGCACATCGTATTCTCCATGAACAATAAACGTCATTTTTACCTGTGCCGGGTCCTGACAAGCCAGAAACTGACTTAAGTCATCATAATCTCCATGTGCGCTCATACTGCGCATGACACCAACTTCAGCCTTGACATCATATTCGTCTCCATAAATACGAACTTGCTGTGCGCCGCGCATCAGCCGTCCGCCCAGCGAATGAGGCTCACAATATCCGACGATCAAAATAGTATTTTTAGGATCCAGAATATTGTTGAGGATATGGTGTTGCACTCTGCCCGCATCAGCCATCCCACTGGCAGAAATAATAATCATCGGCTGATGGTTATCATTAAGTGCCTTACTTTCTTCTACTGACTGGATAAACTTCAGGCCCTCAAAATCAAACGGATCCTCATCTACGTCCATCATCTTACGAATTCGTTTGTTAAAGCCTTCTTCATGCGCCTCTGTTACTTTTGTGGCCTCCCGGCTCAACGGACTGTCTACATATACAGGCACTTTAGGTAATAACTTCTCGTTGGAAAGCTGATTAAGAAAATACAGCAGTTCCTGCGTTCTACCCACACTAAAGGCCGGAATAATCAATTTTCCTTTTTTCTCCACACAGGTCTTCTGCACAAAACCCAACAACTGTTCCGGCGTGTTAAATACAGCATCATGCAGGCTATTGCCATAAGTACTCTCGATAATAATATAATCAGCCTGCGGGAATGCCTCAGGTGATTTTAGAATAATATCGCGATACCTTCCCACATCGCCACTAAAAGATATCTGTTCTGTCTTGCCCTCTTCAGTTATCCTGACATGCACCGAAGCAGATCCAATGATATGTCCTGCGTCAGCAAACATCACTTCAATCTGATCATCGATTTTGTGCCATTTATCATAATCTACCGCTGTTAAGTGAGGAATCGCATTTTCTGCATCCTCATCATTATATAACGCTTCCACGGGCGGTAAATGCTGTTTTGCACGGCGTTTATTAAAATACTTGGCATCATCCATCTGGATTTTAGCGGAGTCTCTCAGTAAAATAGCCGCCAGGTCCTTGGTCCCTGCCGTACAATAGATCTTTCCCTGATACCCGTCTTTAACCAGTTTAGGGATTAATCCAGAGTGATCAATATGCGCATGGGAAAGAAACATATACGTGATCTGTGTGGGGTCAAATCCCAGATTTGCATTCAACTCATCCGTCTCTTTACCCATTCCCTGAAACATCCCACAATCCAGAAGGATTTGCTTCCCGTTTTTAAGTTCAATCAGGTGTTTAGAGCCGGTTACAGTTCTGGCTGCTCCATGAAAAGTCAGGTTCATGTTCATATATTTATCGGTTTGAGGTTATCGAATTGAAAACGTTACATCCTAATATGTATTACCTAGACAGTCATTAAAACAAAAAACGATTTGTTCCTTCCGACTTTACGACGTTTCCCTTTAATTACTGATTAAATATAGTCAATTTCAAAGATATTTACCTGTATAACTGGCAGGCACTTTTTTAAGATCCGCCGGCTTCCCTTCAAATACCAGCTGTCCCCCTCTTTGCCCGGCCTCTGGCCCCAGATCGATAACCCAATCAGCGGATTTGATAACATCCGTATTATGTTCGATAATGATCAGGGAATGCCCCTGATCAATTAAGGCATTAAACGCATCAAGCAGTTTACGGATATCATGGAAATGAAGTCCTGTTGTTGGCTCATCAAAAATAAATAATGTATGATCTTCTGCCTTATTCTTACTCAAAAAACTGGCCAGTTTAACACGCTGTGCCTCGCCACCACTCAATGTATTAGAAGGTTGTCCCAGTTTAATATACCCCAGGCCAACACGCTGAAGGGGTAGGAGCGCAGTTGCCAGATTCTTCTCATCTTTGAAAAACTCAACAGCCTCATCTACGCTCATTTCCAGTACATCATGGATACTCTTTTCTTTATAAGTCACTTCCAGCACCTCTTGCTTAAATCGCTTTCCCTTGCAGACATCACAGACCAAATGGACATCTGCCAGAAATTGCATTTCTACGGTTTGTTCTCCTTCACCTTTACAGGCATCACACCGACCGCCATCGACATTAAAAGAAAAATAACCGGCCGTATAGCCTCTTACTTTTGCAAGATACTGCCTGGCATATAACTGTCGGATATCATCATAGGCCTTGATATATGTGACCGGGTTGCTTCTGGAAGATTTACCAATCGGATTCTGGTCAACAATCTCAACATGACCTATCTGGCTAAGGTCTCCGGTTATGGACTGGTGCAGTCCCACTTTTTCAGTTGTACCACCTTTTTGCTTCATAATACCCGGATACAGTATTTGCTTTACCAACGTCGTTTTACCGCTTCCTGATACCCCGGTTACCACACACATCACATTCAGAGGGAATTTTATATCTATATTCTTCAAATTATGCTGACGAGCTCCCTTCACTTGAATACTATTGGTGAAAGAGCGAACCTTTTTAGGTGCGTCAATTTTCAGGGCCCCACTCAGATATTGACCGGTAAGGCTTTCGGTATTTTTCATAAGTTCATCAGCAGTACCCATGGCGATCACCTGACCGCCTAGGTGTGCAGCAAGCGGCCCCATATCAATAATATAATCTGCCTCTCGCATGATCATTTCATCATGTTCAACCACCACGATAGTATTGCCCAATGATTTCAGTTGCTTTAATACGCCAATCAGGCGGTCAGTATCTCTGGGATGTAAGCCAATGGAAGGCTCATCTAATATATACAGAGAATTTGTCAGATTACTGCCCAGGCTCCTGGTTAATTGTATACGCTGGCTTTCCCCTCCACTAAGTGTAGAGGCCATGCGTTCCAGCGTCAGATACCCCAGACCCACATCCAGCAAAGTCTGCAATCTTTGTTGTAACTCCAATAATAATCTGGCGGCTATTTTTTTATTCTGTTCCGACAGGTTAGCGACCAAACTATCCAGCCAGGGCTTTAGTTCTTCCACCGGCATCCGGCAGAGTTCACCGATATGCAGCCCACCTACTTTCACATATAGGGCTTCGGGTCTTAACCGATAGCCATCGCAGTCCGGACAATCCGTTCTGCCGCGATAGCGGCTCTGCAATACCCTGTATTGGATTTTATACAGGTTTTGCTGAATATCTTTAAAAAAATCATTGATACCATAGGCGTCGACATCACCGTTCCATAAGGAGCGTTTTTGCTTTTCTGTCAGGTCCTGGTATGGCTTATGAATTGGAAAATCAAACTTGTTCGCGTGTTTTATAAATTGCTTTTTCCACCATACCATTTTCTCTCCCTTCCATGGAGCTACTGCTCCTTCAAATACACTGAGTCTCTGATCGGGAATTACCAGATCCTTATCAATACCCAATACCTGGCCAAACCCTTCACAAGTCGGGCAGGCACCATAGGGATTATTAAAAGAAAATAAGTTGGGAACAGGCGGTTCAAACACAATGCCATCGAGCTCGAACTTGCGGCTAAAATTAAGTGTTTTCTCATCAATTAACAGTGTCATTTCTTCTTCACCTTCATAAAAAGCAGTTTCAATGGAATCAGTAATTCTGTGTATGTCTTCTTCCGTGAATTCGCGTTTCTTTATTCGGTCAATCAGGACGTAAACTGATTTTTTAAGCAATTTTTTCTTGAGTTCCTTTTCTGTTAGCTGTAATAATTCATCTATTGCCAGCAATTCAGCAGCTTCGTCAACTGGCAGCAGGCAAATCCGGGAAAACCCTTTTTGAATCAGGATCTCCAGTTCTTCCCGGCTATCTCTGCCAGCCTGTTCTTTAAAACGACTCATGATATACAACCGAGCGCCATCCTTGCAGTTTTGAACTGTTTGCAATACATCAGCAACATCATCTTTTTTTACCTCCCGACCACTGACAGGAGAGACCGTAATACCTATCCTTGCAAATAAAAGGCGCAGATAGTCATATATTTCAGTCATGGAACCGACAGTGCTTCGTGGTGTACGGGTGGTCACTTTCTGCTCAATGGCAATGGCAGGGCATAAGCCTTTGATATAATCGACATCGGGTTTATCCATTCTGGCCATGAACTGCCTGACATAGGCATTCAGGCTCTCTGCATAACGTCTTTGCCCTTCTGCAAATAAAGTGTCAATCGTGAGGGAAGACTTCCCACTGCCGGATACACCTGTGACTACAATAAATTTATTTCTGGGAAAAGCAACCGACACATTTTTTAGATTGTGCGTCCGGGCGCCTTTAATAAATATATCCTGATCTTTTGTTCTTGGTTGAGATATGACTTCGTTATTTGTCTTCACTTTTTTAGCAGCATTATTTACTTTCTTTTTGTTTGAATTAGACACTTCTAATATATTCGCCTGCTTATTCTTGGCGGCTTTTGAACGACTGGATGAATTCTCGGTTTGCATAATTGAGGATAAAGTTACTAATAGAAAGATGTAAAAAAATATTTTTTTTCTTAAAAATGTAGCAAAAAATCCCAAAACACATCACTCACGTTAATTTATATATATATAATTTCAAAAAAAGGAGGTCTTTAATTTGGAAATCATTTAACAAATACCTTATTTTTGTCCTATTAAAACTTTATACGCCTATTGAGCATTTTTACTCTGAACTAATATATTCATTTGGAAACCGGGCTGCTTATCAGAACTGCGCCTATTCCATTAAAATGAACTAACCATGATGAGTAATAATGATTACCCAACGGATACACAGTTGGTATCCCGCTTCCAAAACGGAGACCTAAACGCATTGGAGCAGCTGATTGAGAAGTATAAAGACAAAATTTACACTTCCATCTTCTTTCTGGTAAAAGACAAATATCTGGCAGAGGACATCTTTCAGGAAACCTTTATACGTGTGATTGACACATTACGCAGTGGGAGGTATAATGAGGAAGGTAAGGTACTGCCCTGGATTATGCGGATTGCCCATAACCTTTGTGTAGATCATTTTCGTAAACTCAAAAGAGTTCCCCTTGTAAACACGGATCAAAATGACATGCGGGATATCTTTGATGTAGTGGGTGTCCATCACAATGAGAATGCTGAAACCAAACGAATTCGTCAGGAAACCTACCAACTGGTCAGTATGCTGTTGGACCATCTGCCTGCGTCCCAAAGAGAGGTACTCGTATTGCGCCATTATGGTGACATGAGCTTTAAAGAAATTGCTCGGTTGACCGACTGCAGTATTAATACAGCATTGGGCAGAATGCGTTACGGCTTACTGAATTTACGTAAACTCATGGCCACCTACCAAATAGAGCTCTGACAAAAAAGCATCCCTATATTTTATCCCGCCTTATGACTTATCACAGGCGGGATTTTGTTTTCTATTCAGGCACAAATGGCTAACTTCACGGACGATCCATAGTTTTAATAATAAAATAGCATATGCATATGACGCAAACATCTAATACCAAGTTCTTCTCTTTATTACTCATAGGCATTCTGCTATCAGGCTTTGCCCGTAGCCAAAAATTTTTCCAACACACCACGGCTGCCTCCAGCTGGGTGGACAGCGTTTATCAGTCGTTAACGCCAGACCAAAGGCTGGCACAGCTGATGGTTGTCCGGGAAAGTGGCATTAAAGACGGGAAGCCTGATATCTATACAGAAAAAGTGCTGGATTTGGTAAAACGTTACAATGTCGGTGCAGTTTGTTTATTTCAGGGAGCGCCGGCGGATCAGGCAGTTGTCTTAAAAAAATTGCAAAAGGCTGCAAAAACCCCCTTAATGGTATGCATTGACGGTGAGACCGGACTGGGAATGCGCATGGATGGCGTAGCGAAATTCCCTGATCAATTAACCATAGGCGCCATCAGAAACGGCAAAGATCTCGTTTATAAGATTGGAGAGGCAATGGCCCGACAATGTAAAAGAATGGGTATCCAGGTAAACTACGCGCCGGTCGTGGATATTAATAATAACCCCGCCAACCCTGTTATTGGATATAGATCATTCGGACAAAACAAGAATATTGTATCCACCTATGGAGTAGCGATCATGAAGGGTATGCAGGCTCAAGGCGTCATGGCCTGTGCCAAACACTTTCCCGGGCACGGAGATGTCTCGGTTGATTCTCATCTTGATCTGCCTGTGATCAACAAATCCTTGTCTGAACTTGAAAAGTTAGAACTGATTCCCTTTAAACGGGTTTTTAAAGCAGGTATTGGTTCGGTCATGATTGCACATCTATCTATTCCTAAAATCGACAATACTCCCCATTTGGCCAGCTCTTTATCTCATAAATTTGTGACGGACCTATTGCGAAAAAAAATAGGATTCAAAGGTCTTTCATTTACAGATGCGCTGGAGATGGAAGGAGTGGCCAAATATTTCCCAAAAGGCCAGGTAGCTGTGCTGTCTCTCAAAGCCGGTAATGATATGCTTTGTTTACCCGGTGACGTGAGACTCAGTATTGAGAAGATCAATCAGGCCATCGCAAATGGCGATCTTAACTGGGTGGATCTGGAATCTAGGATAAAAAAGGTCTTATATGCAAAATACCACCTGGGCCTCAATAAGCCTGATCCTGAAAACATCAGGCCCGACCACCTGCTGGAAGATCTCAATGAGGAAGTGACACCATTGAGCGCTCAGGTAGCCCGCCGCAGCCTTACGGCGGTAAAATTGGAGAAAGATAAATTTAAGCCTTTACAAACGGGCAAAAAGATCGCCTATTTACAGGTGGGCGGGCAACCTAAGAACCTGCTTTCCGGCATACTCAGACAAACAGTTCAGGCCGAGAATTTCTATTTTGATTTTAACGACGAAAACGCAATGGCCACCGATATTCTACAGAAAATAAAGGAAGGCGGATTCGACAGAATCATTATTAGTATAGAGGGGTTTAGTAAAAGGCCGGCTGATAATTTCAAAATCAGCCAGCAGGCCTTGAAACTTATCCAAAATGTGCATGATTATAATACCGGATCGACTTTAATTGTCATGGGTAATCCCTATGCCCTGAAAAATTTCACAACCTTTAATAATCTGTTGGTAAGTTATGAAAATGGTGATGTATTTCAACAGGCCGTGGCCGATTTTCTAACAGGAGAGACAGGTGCAAAAGGAAAATTACCCGTAACTGTAACGCCAGGCATGCCTTATGGAAAAGGCCTAATTGTTAAAGCAGGCGAAAACAGGCGGTAGGTTGAGCACGAAAAATATAGGTTATTTTGCAGATGTTCGGGGGGACGCAGACCTTGAAGATTTTGCGGTTGTATCTGCAGTGTTACCTCCGCCGGAATTTTTTGCCGGGCCGGCCCCATCGGATATGCCGTCATCCGCAACTTCAATGCGGATACCCACTTGTAACACGCCAATAAGCGGTTCATCAGGCATAAGGTGGGCCATTACAAAGACGTTGTCTCCAATCGGTAACTTTTGAGGCGCCGGTCCCAGCTTGATTCTGGTTTCAACAACAGTGCCTAGCGTATCACCCAGCCACCTGTCATTTTTGGCCAGCGGCAGATTTACCTCATGAAATATGGCACTATCCCCCGGAGCTATATAACCGTATCTTAACAATAAGTTGTCGTATTTGAATTGTTGACTATGACGGATAACCGCATAAATCCTGTAGGGGTGAGTTGAATCCTGAACATCCAAATGAACCCAGGGCTGATATGACTGCGCCCACGCCTGATTAGGAATCGATACCAGTCTTTCCTGTTTAACAATCTGATTTGAACAGCTGCTCAAACAACCTACAAAAGCCAATATGCAGGCAAGCGTACCTGCCAGATTGGTTATAAAACAGTGTTTGCCCGCTCGCGTACCTATCTTATTAATAATGGAACAAAAAGTAAAATCGATTTGGCGGATCATACCTGTCGCGTTTTAATACCTTTCTGTAATAAAGTCTTAAATAAATTTACCATCAGATCAAAGAACATTAAGTACTTGTTCTTTGGCCTTTTCCAGTTCATCTTTCATCTGAACGACATAACGCTGTATATCCAGGTCATAGGCTTTGGATCCGGTGGTATTGATTTCCCTTCCAATCTCTTGCAGAACAAAACCAAGTTTCTTACCCTTGGATTTACCTTCCTCCAGCACAATTTCCTTAAAATAGGCACAATGGGTCTTTAGGCGAACCTGTTCTTCACTGATATCAATCTTCTCAATGTAATATACCAACTCCTGTTCCAGCCTATGGGCATCATAAGCCTCCTTACCCACATGCTCTTCCAGTATCTTCATCAGATGCTCTTTAATACGTACCTTGCGATTCACTTCTTTGCCGGCGATCTGTGGCTGATACTTTTCAATATTTGCTATTCGCAGTAATAAGTCTTGCTCCAGAGCGGCACCTTCATCTTCTCTATGCTTTTCAATCGCATTCAGCGCATCTTGCAAAATTCTTTCGAAGTCGCCGTATTGCTCATCCGTGAGTACTTCTGTAGAACTGGAAATTACCTCCGGAAGCTTCAATACAGAGCCCAGCAGATTTTCAGTGCTGGCATTCAATTCCCTGGCCAGCCTCTCCACAGAGATATAAAAATGCTTGGCCAAATCAGCATTTAGAGCAACGGACTTGCCGGCCCCGTTTTGTTTGATGGTAACCGTGCATTCAACACTACCTCTAATGAGCTGATCAGAAATCAGGTTACGGATTTTAAATTCAAAAGGCTTCAGTAATGCCGGGAGGTTAAGCCGGATATCATATTGCTTCCCATTCAGAGATTTAATCTCTACTAAAAACGTTTTGTCTCCGATTAATTGTTCCGAACGGCCATAGCCTGTCATTGAAAGAAGCATATATTAATAAATTTTAAAACAAACCTACTTAATTTTAGCTAAATTGCCTGTAAATTCAAATTAAGGGTCGGCTCAAGTGGCAAAATTAGCCCTATTTAGACATGAAAAAACATAAGTTTTATTTTATTTCCTTTACCTATTGGTTTTTACTACTCTATATAGTGTCCGCATTAGTATGGTGGTTCATTTCTTTGGAAGCACAAAACAGGCAAATGTATTTCTACAGATATGAGCAGCTACGTACAGATGATTTTCAATACCAGGATAAAATAGCAGCTTTAAAAGACGCACGCCATCGAAAATCCTTGCAGTACATAGGAGAGGGTATGACTTTCTTTATATTAATTATGATCGGTGCGGCTTATGTTTATAGAACTATTCGTCAGGAAATCAAACAGGCCGATCAACAACAAAACTTCATGATGGCCATCACCCATGAGCTCAAGACCCCGATTGCTGTATCCCGGTTGAATCTGGAGACCATGCTCAAGCGAAGTCTAAATCCTGACCAACGCCGAAAATTGCTGGAAAATACGCTAAGCGAAACAAAAAGGCTCAATACATTAACCAGCAACATTCTGACAACGGCACAATTGGAAAGCGGTCAGCACACCCTCAACGCTGGTGAAGTTAACCTTTCCGAATTATTGGGGGAGCAGCTCATGCAGTTCCGGGTGCGTTACCCGAATAGGATCTTTCAGGGTGAGGTGTCTCCCGATATCTGGGTTAAAGGAGAGCAATTGCTGCTGGAACTGTTGATCAGTAACCTATTGGAAAATGCCGTCAAATATGCACCGGGTCCGGATCCGATATACGCGAGTATAGCAACTTTTAAAGGCAAATATGCCTTACTGAAATTCATTGACCTGGGACCGGGCATTGCCACATCGGAGAAAAATAAGATTTTCAACAAATTTTATCGCGCCGGCAATGAGTCAGTACGTAAGACCAAAGGTACCGGACTGGGCCTTTATCTTTGTAAGCGCATTACCCAAGAACATGGTGGTCAGATCCAGATTATGGATAATCAGCCAAATGGCGCTATTTTTACATTACAGTTTCCGATACTAAAACCGAAAGTATGACAACAGCAAATAATGGCAATATATTACTGGTAGAAGATGAAGAGAACCTCCATGATACTTTAAAACTCAATCTGGAACTAGAGGGTTACAGTGTCACTTCCGCCTATGATGGCAATAAGGCCCTCAAAGCGGTGGAAAATGAATATTTTGATCTGATCATAATGGATGTCATGTTACCTGAACTGGACGGGATCAGCGCTACAGAACGAATCCGTATTCAGAATATAGAGACGCCGATCCTCATCCTTAGTGCCAAAAACACCTCTCTGGACAAGGTAACTGGCCTGAAAAAAGGTGCAGATGACTACCTGACGAAGCCTTTTGATTTGGAAGAGTTGTTACTCAGAGTCTACAAACTAATCGAAAAAAACAAAAAACTGCAAGACAGGGAAACAATAAGCGACTCTTTTAGCTTTGGCAGTAATCAAATCCTGTTTAATGCGCAACAGGCTATTACATGGGAGGGAAAAACCATTGAACTCAGTAAAAAAGAGACAATGTTACTGAAACTTCTTTTTGAAAATAGAAACGAAGTTGTACCCAGGGAAAAGATACTTCAAGTGGTCTGGGGCTATAATGTATTCCCAGCTACACGAACAATTGATAACTTTATTTTAAACTTCCGGAAATATTTTGAGAAAGACAGTCGCAACCCCACTTATTTCCATTCGGTGAGGGGGGTAGGGTACAAGTTTACTGATCTTTAAACGTAAGGACCATCTTAAACGAAAGAGCGAGACGAAATGCTCCCGGGATAGCCCATCCAAAAGGACGGCTACCGCCGGCGCATATTTAACCGGCCATCATTCTGCCTATTTCAGGTCAGGCTATGCTTTCATTGTCTCTATCTTATCCAACACCAGCGTTCTGGACGTTTCAGAGGCTACCGGCAAGTAAAGCGCCTTGTTACAGATGTTAATCAGTGAACTATAATCCCCGTGTAATTCGGGCCGGCTATCCGCCAGGGCTTGTAGCAGGCGTTTCTCATCCGTCTCAGATGTATTCAGCAAGTACTGCAACTGTTCAACTATGAAGGCCTTTGCGAGTACAAAGAATTCTTTGGGATCTTGTCGCTGCTTTAGCTCCCGAATGGCTTCCTGCCGTAATTCTTCTCTGGTTTTTGAAGGCGATACGGGTTGCTCATCGGACCCTACATTTTCTGCTGTCGTTTGATACGGCCCGTTTTTTGCCTTGATCCTATTACTCAATCCTTCGGGCAGGTATTGCAAATGATCTGCCACGTGCGGTAAAGGTTCGCCAGTACTCTTGACATGCTCCTTTTTTTTGTCAACGGATCTTATCGACGAAGAATCTCCGGATTTCATCCTTGCGTCGGCGCTCGCAGCTAACCTGTCCGCGCCCCTATAAGACGCTTCGTGTTTTTTTACAGGATCAGGATCTGACACAAGGCCTGTTTTCCTATTTTTCTTTTGGCTTTTTGCTTTCCTCCATTCGGCAAACCCAAATATGCCTCCCACAACAAGAGCAATACCCGCTACAATCCATAGATAGTCGCGATTGGTGCGGTGATGCTGAGACAGCCCCGCCGCAAGACCATTGTCCTTTAACGGCGCGGTAAATTGTATCTGAATAGCATCAGTAGAATCAGTTACATATTTTTTTGTATCAGGATTAAAGAAATTAAATGTGATTGGCGGTATAATAACGCCGCTTTCCTTATTGCCAATAAAAGGGATCTCAAAATCCAGGGACCGTTCCATCGGAAAATTCGTTTTATTGACCGATTGACTGTCTCTCGCGTCATACGCCTGGACACCGTCAGGCCATTTTATGTCTGGCACGGTAACCCCATCCAAATTTCCGGTACCCGTAATGTGAATATGCAAGCGGTTATTCTCTCCGGCAGGTAATTTATTATTATCCACCGTCGCTCGGATCTGGAACTGACCGATTGCTCCGGAGAAGACATCCGGCTGCCCGTCTTTTGGTAGTGGCAATACTGTCACCATCTGCGGTTTGCTTTTGATTAATGCTGAAGCCGTATTGCGGTCGGCCGGATTGGACGCATCGATAAAAGTCGTTTGTACGCTGACAGAAGAAGAGTCTAAGGGGAGTGTGCCTGTCTTTAAAGCAACTAACTGTACTTTACGGATCCCTCCGACTCTATAATCCCGACCATCGACTTTAACTCTATAAGGATATAATTTTCGTTCAATATCCGTTACACTGAACCCATTAAAAGAGGGGAATCTTTCTGGCTGCCAGTTACAGTTTGCTGCGCCAAAAAATTCATAATCCACCAAAATTGGTTCACCCACATAGAAGCTGGACTTGGAGGGTGTGATTTTTATAAAAAAATCATGGGCCGCTGCCTGGTCATAACTCTGTCCCGGATGTACGATAACTCCGGATACAGGCGGGGGTGTAGGGTCGGGCGTCCCGAAGATGTCAGAGGGGAAACCCATATTCGGCATCCCCTGCAGTATTGATCCAAACGGAGAATTGCCACTGCCAGCTGACTTTCTTTGAACATGTTCCTTCTGCAGGACTTTGACAGTACCATCGTGACAGCTCAGTTTCTTACCGTTATAATCAATCGTTATACCTGGCACCTTTAAAGTACCGATATGTTTGGGATAAAGCGTAAAAGTATAGGAAATTGAAGAGGTCGCATTCCCATTATAAATTTGTGTGCTCTGGCTAAATGAAGGCCCATTGACATCCCAGTCGTTAAAGGTAATATCCGGCAGGTTCGGTCGGCTGATATTCTTAAATTCATAGGTGACCGAGACTTGATCCTTCGAGCCAATGCTTTTATCTGAGATATGCAGCTGAACGGAGGGCTGCGCCATCAGCCCGCAGATAAAGAGTCCGGATATGAATAAAACGAGAATCGACCGCTTACACATGGTGTCCAAATTTAATCACCTCTGAAGTTTTAAAAAATCTTGTTTGTAAAGATTGGGAATACTTTTGAAATACTTTGTTAACAGTTAGCAGGATGCTCCCAGGGCAGTTAATGCGCCCGATTTCCGGTCATAAAACGGTAAGACCTCTGCAGCTCCCGCTGTGACACAGAACTCCAGATCCTTTTCTAACCCAAAGGCTTTGAGCCGATGCCAATGGGAAGTGTTTCGAATAAAAGATTTTATATCATGTTGATGTAACAGATACATTTCTTTGGCCATTAAAGCACTGTCGCAATTAACAGAAAAATACTGACCGATCTGATTCACAACAGCACCGGCGAACAGCGTATCCTCCAGATTAAATCTGTCCTTCCAGCCAGAACAGGCCAGTATCACGTCTTTATCGCCTTTCAGCAAATATTGAGACACACTGTTCAGGTTAACAAAAGATCCTGTAACAACCTCGGCGGCTCCTTGCTGCAAAGCCATATGCAGTAGCTTTGTACCATTGGTCGTGGTTAAGACCAGTTCCTTGCCCTTTATAAAGGCAGGAGGATATTCCGCGGGTGAATTTCCATGCAGTAACCCTTCAATGACCTGACCATTTCTTTCGCCAGCAGTAATAGCACCCAGCGCTGCACCCAGGGTCTTACACCCATCTACATCGGCAACCGGGTAAACCGCCCGGGCGCCGTTACTTAATGCCGTTGCAATGGTGGAAGTGGCCCTGAAAACATCAATGATCACTACAATAGCTCCATTTAGCGTATACAGATCCAGTAGTCTTGGTGAAAGGACAGTATATAGACTTCGTTTTTCCATGGCTGCAAAATAAAGAACTTTTGAGCATAAGCATAATATATTGTATTTTCAATACACGAATCTGATGCTTTTTTTGTGTCTGGTTTGATTTTTTCACCTAAAACTTTAAAATTTATGAAAAAGTACATTGCTGAATTAATCGGTACCATGTGGTTGGTACTCGGTGGATGCGGTGCGGCTGTTCTTGCAGCAGCTTTCCCTGAATTGGGTATTGGGTTTGTGGGTGTTGCGCTTGCCTTTGGACTTACCGTACTTACCGGCGTCTATGCCTTCGGGCATATCTCCGGCGGCCACTTCAACCCTGCAGTCTCTATCGGTCTATGGGCCGGCGGGCGCTTTGCGGGCAAAGAAGTAGTGCCTTATATTATCTCTCAGGTACTGGGTGGTATCCTGGGTGCTGCGATTTTATACGTGATCGCTACAGGCAAATCTGATTTTACGTCTATAGGTGATTTTGCTTCTAATGGCTATGGCGAGCATTCGCCCGGTGGTTATAATATGGCCGCCTGCATTATCTGTGAAGTTGTCATGACCTTTATGTTTGTCATGGTGATCATGGGGGCCACCCATAAAAAAGCATCGGGCGCATTTGCTGGTGTTGCCATCGGCCTGGCGCTGACACTTATCCATCTGATCAGCATCCCGGTTACCAACACCTCAGTCAATCCTGCCCGGTCTTTAGCTCCGGCTATTTTCCAGGGCGGCTGGGCACTTGGACAGGTCTGGCTATTTTGGGCAGCACCTATTATAGGCGCCATCCTGGCAGGCGGTGTCTATAGGTGGTTGCTACCAAATAATATTCCTGAGCCGGAGACACTGGAACCCAGTGCATAAATATTCATTATAGAGAACAGATCTCTAATTTTATCCACAACATAAAAACGCATAATGCTATTGCTGTAATTTGCAGCCGATTATGAGAAGATATGAAGATACATACCTGCACAAGGGGTTAAGAAAACAGTTGGTTACTTACCTAAGGGAAGTCAGAGGTATTCGGGATAACCGGGTGCTGGAAGCCATGAATCAAGTGCCCAGACATTTTTTCCTCGACTCAGCTTTTGACAGAATTGCCTATGATGACAGGGCATTTCCCATAGGAGAGGGGCAAACTATTTCCCAGCCCTATACGGTAGCCTACCAATCTCAACTGCTGGAAGTAAGACCTACGGACAGTATTCTGGAAATTGGTACGGGCAGTATCTATCAGGCTAGTGTGCTTGCGGCTATGGGTGCCGATGTATTCACTATCGAAAGGCAGCACAAACTCTTTGAAGCCGGAAAGGATTTTCCGCTTAAAGACAGGTTCCCCAATATCCATTTCTTTTATGGAGATGGTTACAAAGGGCTACCGGATTATGCACCTTTTGATAAGATCATCATTACTGCGGCAGCGCCTTATATTCCCGAAAAGCTTATGGCCCAACTCAAGATCGGCGGCAAAATGGTCTTGCCGGTACAAGATGAGGAAGAGTTTCAGACCATGATGCGCATCACTAAAAATGACGACGGCACATGGGAAGAAGAGACCTTTGACCATTTTTCATTTGTACCTATGCTGGAAGGCAGCAGCGACCAGGGCAATAAATAGCCTATTGCAAGGCCAATACAACTAAATCCCCCGGTTTTATTCGATCGAATAAGCCGGGGGATTTAGCTTTTTTTACAGAAATGGCGTTCCGGCCAGCTGACGATCAGTCCAGGCAGCCGGCAATAATGTCCACACATTCCAGGATTTGCTCCTTCGTAATGACCAGCGGGGGCGCAAAACGGATTTTGTCACCGTGTGTGGGTTTAGCCAAAAGCCCCGCATCCCTCAATTTAAGACAGATATTCCAGGCCGCGTCTTTATCCATATGGTCAATAACCACGGCATTTAAAAGCCCCTTACCTCTGATTTCTTTAATCACCGGGTGCTTCAATTCACGGATCTTCTCTCTGAAAAGCTTGCCCATTTCTTCTGCGTGTTCAGCCATATGCTCTCTTTTCAGGACTTTGAGAGACTCAATGGCCACAGCACAGGCCAACGGATTCCCCCCATAAGTGGAACCGTGTTCGCCAGGCAAAATAGTCAACATGATTTCATCATCAGCTAAAACAGCACTTACGGGCAACACACCGCCACTTAAAGCCTTGCCCAATATGATTATATCAGGGCGAACATTTTCATGATCACATGCCAGCATTTTTCCGGTACGAGCGAGGCCTGTCTGGATCTCGTCTGCTATAAATAATACATTATTTGCTTTACACAATGCAGCAGCCTTTGAAAGATAGCCATCATCAGGAACATGCACCCCCGCCTCACCTTGGATAGGTTCTACCAGAAAGGCTGCCACATTCTTATCTTCGAGTGCTTTGCCCAGCGCCTCAATATTATTGTACTCGACGGTGACAAATCCTGGTGTAAAAGGACCGAAATCATTTTTTGATACAGGATCTGTACTAAACGAGATGATGGAAATCGTTCTACCGTGAAAATTCTCAGAAGCTGTCAGTATAACAGCTTTATCTGATTCGATGCCTTTTACCTTATACGCCCATTTACGTGCAAGCTTTAGTGCTGTTTCTACTGCCTCAGCACCGGTATTCATAGGTAATACTTTATCATAACCAAAATACCCGGTGATATATTTTTCAAAATCACCCAATATATTGTTATAGAAAGCGCGTGATGTCAAAGTCAGCTTAGACGCCTGGTCAGTCAGCGCTTTCATGATGTCGGGATGGCGGTGACCTTGATTCATCGCGGAATATCCGCTTAAAAAGTCATAGTAACGTTTACCATCTACATCCCATACAAAAACACCTTCTCCTTTTTCAAGGACAACAGGCAACGGGTGGTAGTTATGGGCTCCATACTTATCTTCTAGAGCTAAATAATGCGCCGATTTTGCTGACAGCTCTGTATCAGCCTGTATATTTTCAGACATGCTATTCTGTATTAATAAAAGTGATAGGATATTGGCCCGCCACAGGCACTCCCTGGGATGACTGAAAAAAATTAGAGCCAAGTAAGTAAATAAACCGGACAGAAGGGATACTAATAGTTACCCCAAGGGATGATTCAAGTAATCAAGAAAGTTATGTAAGAATAATTCTCGCATGGCCTGCAAGATACTAAGAAATTATTAACCGGCAAAATAACATCTGGAATTAGAGGATCAAAAGCAGATAACTGAGCGCCAATTTTATTACTTTTGCCAGCAATAGGGGTTCGGCCATTATAGTCAGGCTAACCGGGTCAAAAACGGGCCAATTAAACTCAAAAAATGAAATATTCACAACAAATAGGAGCGGTTCTGGCTTTACTGATCATTGTTAATTGCTTTTTCCCCTGGAGTTATATTCCTTCTCTGGATATTACAATCACTGGGATGAATACGACCGGAACGCACTTTGGTAAGCCCGGTATTCTGCATATCGCATTTTCTTGTCTTGCTTTCATATTATTTTTGATCCCCCGTATCTGGAGCAAGCGCACAAATATTTTCATCTGCGCTATTAACCTTGCCTGGGGCCTTAAAAATTTTATGCTCTATTCAATGTGTCCTGCAGGTGATTGTCAGGAGAAACGATTTGGCATATACCTTTTACTGCTTTTTTGTTTCATCATGATTGTGATGGCATTATTACCTAAAATAGCGATAAAAGAAAAAAGCCAATAACGGATGCTCATGAAAGGATAAACGGTGTAGACTATCGTTTGAACCGGAGAAGGTAGCCTTGGCAGAACACTGCTTTTTCAAACTCACACTACTCCATGTCAGTCAGGTTCCCGGTTTTTGTTGTTTCTTTTCTTAGGATTTCCATAAACTCGAAACGGGGAATCATTTTGGCACCCAGACTTTCCAAATGATTAGTATGGGCCTGGCAATCAATGATTTTCACACCTTGGGTTTTTAATTTCTCCACAAGACTGATAAAAGCAAATTTACTGGCATTGCTCTGACGCGCAAACATACTTTCACCAAAAAAAACATGCCCGATCCATACACCATAGAGTCCGCCAACGAGCTGATTCTCATGCCAGGCCTCAGCACTCAAGGCATAGCCCCCTCTATGCAAATCTGTATAGCCCCTCAGAACTTTATCCGTAATCCAGGTAGAGTCCTGGTCAGGTCTTTCAATTTGCTGGCAACAACGAATGACCGAATCAAAAGCCCTGTTAATACTAAACTGAAAGGTATTTTTTCTGAAAACGGCTTTCATTGACTTACTCACCCGTAAATCTTCGGGAAATAAGACAAATCTGGGATTAGGAGCCCACCACATAGGCATTTCGCCTTCAAACCAGGGGAAGATTCCGTTTTGGTAGGCCAGCAGCAACCGCTGCGCAGAAAGATCGCCGCCCAAAGCGAGTAACCCATCCGACAGTGCTGCCGAGACAGGAGGAAACCATAATCTGTCAGTAAGAATCGGTAAAGACATGCTTAAATAAATAAATACGGAGAATAAAGCATGTAATTAAAAATTATATAATTAATTAACATCTACCAGTTTATAAAAATTGATTAAACAACAGCTTCAATTGTCGCCCCTATACCTCTGTCCGTAATATTGTCACACATTGGTTTTAAGGTATCATAATCTCCTTTTTTGACGGCATATTTACCTTTGGTATGAATGATAAAAGCGCATTGTTCCGCCTGTTCCTCCGTATGACCACAAACTTCAATCAACGTCGTAATGACCCATTCAAAAGTATTAAAATGATCATTCCATATGATGAGTTGCAGTGGGCTATTCGTTGCAACCAAAGTATCTGTCCCGGCTTGTTCCCAAGGCTTAACTTCACTTAAAATATGACCCTGTTCTTTCATTTCCCAAAGGTAAAAAAATAAAAGTGAACAAAGATTCAAATTTGCATCTTGTGTTATCAAGCGGGGCGAGCCAGCTTATAACTGCCAAAACATCGCAATGCTATAAAAAGCCCCCTAACAAATAAACTATACAAGTCGCTAGTAATCAGTGTAATTATTATACGAATATTTCTCATTTGTGCTCATTGCTCTTTGCGGAATTTGAACGGCCCGCCTTAGCCGTTGAAGCTATCAGGTAGCATCCAAAGGATGGCTATCGCAGAATTACCGGCAAATCCCCTGATAATAAATCAAATTAACAAATTAAGGGTCTATCTTTGCAGGATGAACCAAGGGGGAAAACAAAATATCCGGCATCTAAACCTTAGCCAACTGGAACAATATTTTCAGGCTGCCGGTGAGCCTAAATTCAGGGCCAAACAGGTGTATGAATGGATATGGAGCAAACACGCCAGAAGTTTTGATCACATGACCAATCTTGGAAAATCGCTCAGAACAAAGCTGGAAGAAGGCTTTTCCCTGCCGGCACTACAAGTAGAAACGGTCCAGCATAGCCAGGACGGCACGCTAAAAAGCCGGTTTATGACCGTTGATCACCATATGGTTGAAGGTGTTCTGATCCCCACAGATGAAAGAAAAACAGCTTGTGTCTCCTCCCAAGTCGGATGTAGCCTTTCTTGCAAATTCTGTGCGACCGGTTTTATGGACCGCAAGCGTAACCTGCATTACGATGAGATCTATGATCAGGTGGCTTTGATCAATAATCAGAGTTTGGAAAATTATCAGAAAAAGCTGACCAATATCGTATTTATGGGCATGGGAGAGCCCTTGCTCAATTATGCCAATACCATCAAAGCAGTAGAACGCATTTCTGCTGCGGATGGTCTGGGTATGAGTCCCAGGAGAATTACCGTATCCACTGCGGGGGTCGCTAAGATGATCACTCGTCTGGGTGATGATCAGGCTAAATTTAAATTAGCCCTTTCCCTGCATGCCGCAAATGACAAGAAGCGTAATGCCATCATGCCCATCAATGAGACCAATAATATTAAAGCCCTCACGGAAGCACTTAATTATTATTATAAAAAGACCAAACAGCACGTTACTTTTGAATACATTCTCTTTCAGAATTTTAATGAAAGTACTAAGGACGCTGACGAGCTGGTCAAGCTTTATAGACAAGTGCCTGCGGACCTGATCAATATTATAGAATACAATCCTATCGACCAGAGTAATTTTAGCAAACCGTCAGAAGAAAGTACAGATTTGTTTATGCGTTACCTGGAAGCCCATAAAGTAAATGCCAGACTAAGACGTAGCCGAGGTAAAGACATCGACGCTGCTTGCGGACAATTAGCGAACAAAGGTAAATAGCCGGCTCTTCCATAATCAATTATAATAACCACTCCCATGAGCAAACTTGGATTTGAAAAATTCATCAATAAAAAATCTGCAGGTAAAATAAAAGAAGAACACCGGCAGGAAAAACGTAAATCCAAGGCTGCATTACGCGCAGCTGGGGATGAGTACCGGCGGCAGAAACTGGAAAAACAAAGAGGGGGCAATTCGTCTCCACGTGAAGATGAGAAATTCCGGGGTGGCAAGTCTTACAGGGAAAAAAGCGAAGATGCCGGATACAGCGCAAAAGGCGATAGAAGAGCACCGCATAGAGGCCCTGATGGCAGATTCACAAAACACAGTGACGACAACAAGGACAGAGGTCACAGAAATCACGGGGACAACAAAAACTCAAGAGGCAACAATAGAAATTTCGACCGTGATAACCGTGGCCGTTATAACGATCATCGCGGTGATCGTCAGGAAAAGCCTGGTAAATATGCGGAAAAAAACAAACGGTATGATGCATCCAGGCAATCTGACTATGACGGTAAACCTGTCAAAAAGAAGACTGATGTCGATGACAACCTAATGCCCCTGAACAAGTTCATTGCCCACAGCGGTATCTGTGGCAGGAGAGAAGCAGCGGAACTCGTAAAACTTGGTCAGGTGCAGGTGAATGGAGATATTGTATTTGAGCCGGCAACGAAGGTCTCAGAGAAGGATACCATTCAATTAAAAGGCAAAAAGCTGAACATTCAAGTAAAACATTACTATTTTCTGCTCAACAAACCTAAGGATCATATTACGACAACCAAAGACGAAAAAGGACGCAGAACCGTTCTTGATCTATTTAAAGACGTTGATGCCCGACATCTGTATCCGGTTGGGAGATTGGATAGAAATACAACAGGCGTGTTACTGATTACCAATGATGGGGAACTGGCACAACAATTGACCCATCCATCTTTTGAAGTCAAAAAAATCTATGAGGCGACTCTGGACCGCCCATTAGCAAAAAAGGACTTGGATGCGATCGCCGGAGGACTTACGCTGGAGGATGGAGAGATTAAAGCTGACCAGGTAGGTTATCCCGATGCCAAAAATAAAGCTGTTATAGGTATAGAGATCCATAGCGGAAAAAACAGGATCGTCCGCCGAATATTTGAACACCTGGGTTATGAAGTCAAAAAGTTGGATCGTGTAATGTTTGCCGGGCTTACCAAAAAGAATGTAGAACGAGGCAAGTGGCGTTACCTTTCTGAAAAAGAAATAAGAGTCCTTAAATACATGAATGCAGGCGGCACAAAAAAATCCAAAAAGGCAGCGGCGATAGAAGCGGCTATGCAAGCTCCAACACTCATCCCGGCAAAAAGAACCAGAATTCCCACTAAAACTGACGGCCGACCAACCAAGAAGGTCCCCCCAGGAAGAAAAGCGACGTCGAAATCAGAAATACCTGCAAAAAAGGCGACCAGAAAAAATGCCCCGGCAACAGGCAAAACGACCCGGAAAGAAAAACATTAACAGACTCAAAAATACAGGATTAAAGTTATAGCGTACCTATGCAGTTTGAGATCATCCACGAGAATGAACACTTTGTCGTCGTCAATAAACCCTCTGGCTTATTGAGCGTACCAGATAGGACACAATCAGAATCTTCTCTCAAAGATTTATTACATCAAAAGTATGAAACGGTCTACACTGTACACAGACTGGACAAGGCCACCAGTGGTCTAATTGTTTATGCCCGGGATCCGGAGACCCACAAAACACTTTCCAGGCTTTTTGAATCCCGGGAGGTAGAAAAGTACTATTTAGGGATAATAGAAGGTCATCTTCTTCCGCAGGAAGGTATCATTGAGACAGGCATTATGGAACATCCGGCAGGCGGAAAGATGATTAATCATGCCAAAGGGAAACCTTCAAAAACCTCCTACCGGACAGAAGAAATTTTTAAAGGCTATAGCCTGGTCCGGTTCCGGATCCATACCGGCAGAACACATCAGATCAGGATTCATTGCCAATATTTAGGCCATACAATAGTGGCTGATCCGATATATGGAGGAGGGAAACCGTTATTGCTTTCCTCCATTAAAAAGAAATTCAACCTTTCTAAGAAAGCGCCGGAAGAAAGGCCCATAATGGGGCGGCTGGCTTTGCATGCCTATCAGATCCGGTTTAAATTAGGTGAAGAAGATTATAGCTTTGAAGCGTCGCTATCCAAAGACATGCAGGCGACCCTTACGCAGTTACGCAAACATGCAAGCCAGATTATTTAGCCGCCTTAATGATTGGATACACCGTTTCTGTATAACCTTGATTTTGTGGCAATATACCGGCACATTTCAAAATCCGACATTTTCTTCAGCGCTTCATAAGTAGGCGCATATTGCTGTATACAGGTATTCAAAGAATCTTCATTATAGATATTACCGTACTTCTCAATCAGACTCTTTGTAAACCGATGCCGAACATAAGCCGACTGCTCTGCCTGCAAGGCTAGCAGCTGGCCGCATTTTGCCTTTCACCCATAAAAGAGATCTCTTTCATCAGGCAATTGTCTCCCATGCTAAGTCTTGGATCCTTATAATTGTAGAGATCAGCATATAATTCCCTTCTCCTGACAGAATCTGCAACATAATTTCTGCCATATACTTTTACCGTTGCCAATTCATGGGCTGCATTACCAATCTCGTCCAAATTAATGGTCACATTATAGATCGGATTAGTGCTGCTATTATTATAAATACAGGCATCTATCAGCCTTTGCCGGCAATAACAGCGAATCGTATCTTCCAGTTTAACGTGAATATGAATATACCTCTAATCAATGGTAGTGTCAACACCAACCTGTTATTCTGAAAAATAGCTCGAATAGGTACTGACGGTCAATAACTTAAAAAAAATAGCACGATTATTTTTTCATTTATCAAAAAGCATTTAAATTTGCACCATGATTTTGAACACAGTAAATATTCATTGGTGGTGGCAATGCTCAAAGACGTCGGGTCCGTTTGAAGTATAGCACCATGATTTATTTTACTACCAAGAAGTGAAAAATTAAAGATAGCAATATATTCAAGCCTCGGCGATCATTCGTCCGGGGCTTTTTCTTATCCCTTGCATGAGTTATTTTAAAAAACATTAATGATGCAGAAAATAAAAATTGAAACGCATTGTAAAAAAATACTATCTGACATATATACGCCGGTCGGTATCTATCTTAGATTAAGAGATAAGTATCGGGATACCATCTTATTGGAAAGTGCGGAACATCAGGTCGCTTCCAGCAGCCGATCAATTATTGGTATCGGCGCTATCGGTGGTATAGAAGTGCGGGACCTTAACTCCATTGAATTAAAATACCCGGGCAGACAGCCCGAAACCCTTGCCATTAAAGATAGTCAACAGGTGCCGTCCATCCTATGGGACTATATGAAGCAATTCGATATCCAGGAAACAGCCTCTGCTGAGACTAAACGAGCGCAGGGTTTGTTTGGATATGTATCCTATAATGCGGTTCAGTTTTTTGACACCATCCAATTGCCTTCTGCTGGCAATCAACCGGAAAGAGAAGTGCCTTTTATGCGTTATCGGCTTTATCAATATGTGATCATTATTAATCATTTCAAAAATGAGATGTTTATCTGTGAAAATAAAATCGCCGGCCTTGACAGTAATCTGGCAGAACTGGAGACGGTCATAAAAAGCAAGGACGTCCCTGAGTTTCCATTTGCCATTCATGGCGGGGAGTCTTCTAACAAAACAGACGAACAGCACCTGGACATGATCACCAAAGGCATTAAGAGCTGCCTGAGAGGCGATGTTTTCCAAATAGTGTTGGGACGCAGATTCCAGCAACGGTATACCGGTGACGACTTCAATGTCTACCGTGCCCTGCGCTCTATCAACCCTTCTCCGTATCTATTTTACTTTGATTACGGCGATTATCGCCTGATGGGGTCTTCGCCGGAGTCCCAGTTAATAATTGATAACGGAACCGCCATTGTCCATCCCATCGCCGGCACTTTTAAAAGAACCGGAGATCCGGTCGAGGACCAGCAGCTCAGTGAAAGATTATTGCAGGATCCTAAGGAGAATGCCGAACATACGATGCTGGTTGATCTTGCCCGTAATGATCTGAGTCGCCTGTGTGAGAATGTGCATGTCAGCTACTTTAAACAGATCCATCACTATTCGCACGTGATGCATATTGTCAGTGAAGTAAGAGGCAGTCTGCCTGCAGGTGCCAATCCTTTTGCTTTACTGGCAGCCACCTTCCCGGCAGGGACCCTAAGTGGTGCTCCCAAGTTTAAGGCTATGCAACTAATTGATCAGTATGAGGCCGACTCCAGAAGTTTCTATGCAGGTACAATTGGTTTTGTGGGTTTCAATGGCTCGTTTAACCATGCAATCATGATCCGCTCCTTTATGAGTAAAAATAACACCCTTTATTATCAGGCAGGTGGGGGTATTGTTGCCAAGTCCGATCCGGCGACAGAACTGCAGGAAGTACATAATAAACTGGGGGCATTAAAACAGGCATTAATTCTGGCAGACGAACTTTTTTAAAATTAACAAGCCTCACTTAACATAGACATATAAAAAATGAAACTTTTAGTTTTAGATAATTACGACTCATTTACCTTTAACCTCGTTCAGATTGTCCGGCAGATAACAGGGGACGCCGTGGATGTTTTTCGCAATGATAAGATTTCACTCGAAGCCGTTGCTGCTTATGATAAGATAATCTTGTCTCCAGGTCCAGGGCTTCCGGAAGAATCCGGCATTCTGCTTGATCTGATTAAGGCCTATGCGCCCACAAAATCAATATTGGGTGTTTGCCTTGGACAGCAGGCTATTGGGGAAGTTTTTGGTGCCAAACTTGAAAATCTAAGCCATGTATTTCACGGGGTAAGTTCATCCTGTATGCTGACAGGCACCAAAAGCCCTTTATTTGTAGGACTGCCTTCAGAATTTACCGTAGGCCGTTATCACAGCTGGGTCGTGAGTAAAGACGGATTCCCCGGCGACCTGTTGGAAATCACCGCCGAGGATGAAAATGGATATATTATGGGATTGCAACATAAAACCTATGATGTGCAAGGCGTACAATTCCATCCAGAGAGTGTACTCACTCCCGAGGGCAGAGGTATGATAGAAAATTGGCTTGGCCAGTAACAATATATAATCAGTTTCAACCGGAACAACAATGGAAGAAACGACACCGGACAATTTTCAATACATTCAAAAATGCTAAATAATAAATAGGAATGAAAAAAATTCTTCAGTATTTATTCGACTATAAAACATTAAGTACCGCACAAAGTAAAGATATTTTGATACAGATCTCTAAGGGTATGTATACAGAGACTGAGATCACCGCCTTTGTGACTGTTTTTTTGATGCGCACGATCACCATTGAAGAATTGCAAGGATTCAGTGATGCTCTTCTGGAGCTATGTGTTAAAGTGGACCTGGGTGCCGAACCCTTGCTCGATATCGTCGGCACTGGTGGAGATGGCAAAAATACGTTCAATATTTCTACACTGGCCTGTTTTATTGCCGCCGGTGCCGGGCAAAAAGTAGCCAAGCACGGCAATTACGGAGCAACTTCAATTAGTGGTTCCTCCAACGTAATGGAACAGCTAGGTTATGTTTTTAAAGCAGACCAGGACAAATTGCAAAAAGAATTAAAAGAAGCAGGTATCTGTTTTTTGCACGCTCCGTCCTTCCACCCGGCCCTGAAAACGGTCGGTCCGTTACGTAAAAATCTGGGCATTCGTACTTTCTTTAATATGCTGGGACCTCTAGTGAATCCGGCCAGGCCCCAATATCAGCTTCTGGGCGTGTACAATCTGGAAATGGCCAGACTTTACAATTATCTGTTGCAAAAATCCGAGAGAGATTTTGCAATCGTCCATAGCCTGGAAGGCTATGATGAAATTTCTCTGACCGGCGACTCCAAGATCATCACCCGTGCAGGTGAACGTATTGCCACTCCGGAGTCTCTGGGCAAGAGACAAGTATCCGCTGAGGATATTTTTGGTGGAAATACACTGGAAGAAGCAGCCGGGCTATTTAGGAGAATCATTACAGGCAAAGGCAGCTGGGCGCAAAACGCAGTCGTTCTGGCCAATGCCGCTACAGCTTTACATTGTACCGGCAACTACGCCGATTACCAGCAGGCATACCAACAGGCAGTAGTCAGCCTGGAATCTGGTAAAGCGCTGAGCGCACTGGAACGGCTGATCGACATCAACCAAGCCTATAAGTAGCGAACACTCCGGAAAGCCAGAGTATAAAACTATACATTAAAGAAACAAACCAGATGAAAAATATATTAGAAAAAATTATCGACTATAAGATAGGAGAGGTAGCCCGTGCCATGAAAGAGATGCCCGCCTCCGTTTTAATGAAAAGTCCTCAGTTGCTCCGCAGGCCATATTCTTTAAAAGAGCGCATACAGAAAGCTACGGTACCGGCTGTCATTGCTGAGTACAAACGTCGTTCTCCATCCAAGGGTGTCATCAATGATCAGGTGAGTGTAGAAGAGGTGACAGGCGCCTATACAAAAGCCGGTGCCAGCAGCCTGTCCATTCTGACGGACCAGCACTTTTTTGGTGGCAGTCTGGATGATCTTAAAATTGCCAGAGACAATGACGTTCCTATTCTGAGAAAAGACTTTATAATCGAAGAATATCAGCTTCTGGAAGCAAGAGCTGCAGGAGCCGATGTAATTCTATTGATTGCTGCGTGTTTATCTGCTGCGAGGGTGAAACAACTGGCCGCTTATGCTAAAAAGCTAGAGCTGGAAGTCTTACTTGAAATCCATACGGAAGAAGAGCTGGACCGGTTAACAGATGATATTGATTTAGTAGGTATTAACAATCGCAACCTGAAGACCTTCGAGGTAGATATTCGCCATTCCATAAAGCTAAGATCACTACTGCCAAAAGACAGGCCGGCTATCGCGGAAAGCGGTATCAGTGATGTAAAAGTAACAAATGAACTGTATCAGGCAGGATTCAAAGGCTTTTTGATTGGAGAATATTTTATGAAAAATGCTGATCCCGGCACAGCATTCAGCCACTATATCAGCGAACTAAATGCACTACAGACAGGAAACTAGCACGATGAGTAGACCGTTACAAATAAAGGTATGTGGCATGACCCAGGCAATGCAGGTCAGCACTCTTGGAGAAATGGGCGTTGATTATATAGGATTTATCTTTTATCCGGCCTCTCCCAGATATGTAGGCAATAAGATGCGGCCGGAAGAGATCAAGGCAATTAACGGATCTTTTAAAAAAGTGGGCGTCTTTGTTAACGCAGACAAAGACGAAATATTGAATACTGTAGAGGCCTGTGGTCTGGACATGGTACAGCTTCATGGAGATGAAGCCCCTTTACTATGTGAAAAGATTGCAGAGAATATTCCGGTAATCAAGGCTTTTAGGCTACTTAACAACGACGACGTTCTCTATAAGATCCTCCCTTACCGGGAAATTGTGGATTACTTTCTTTTTGACACAAATACTAAGAGCTTTGGCGGCTCCGGCAAACGTTTTGACTGGAGTATACTGGAGAACCTGTCCCTGGAGAAGCCTTTTTTCCTCAGCGGAGGCATCAGCGAGGAACATTTGCCAGATCTTAAGTTATTTCAGGAGCTAAGTGTGGCAAAAAGTTTAATTTCGTTGGATATAAACAGCCGTTTTGAGACGGAGCCCGGCGTCAAGGATTTAGATAGGATCCAGGCATTCATACGGCAACTAAAAGTAAATTTGCAATGAAAAGATACCTATATAAAACAGGCATTTTATTAATGGCGCTTTTTGGTGCGGCTGGCAGTTATGGCCAAAAGCTGACCATTGATCAGATCAATAGTGATAGCGCAGCACTGCGCTATGTCAAGGAAATGAATTATGACGTCAAGAGTGCACCCCAATGGAAGTTTTTCTACCTGACAAGTGGTGACGAGTGGCAGTCATATTATAATTTTAGCAATAGCGAGATAGATAAATACAGCCAGCAAACACAATCCAAAAGATGGTTGAAAACAGATCTCAACAGCGACGGCAAAACCGATCTGGTTGTGAGTGGCTATATTGCCAAAAGACCAGGAGACTGGGCTACAGCCACTTTTAAAATACTGGTATACCTTTCGCAATCCGGGAAAAGCTATACAGCCTTTAACCTCTTGGCATCAGGCAGCGATCATGCTCCTGCATATTTTAATGAGATTCAGGTAGCAGGTAAACATTACCTCCAGCTCCACAGGTGGCAAAGCCAGGATGAGCTGAACCATCAGCCTTATCAGAGTGATACAATCCGTTATTCCTCTTATTGGGGAAGTTTCTTAAACTTCTTTCAAAAAGGCATACGCCATTCAGAAATTTCCTCTATCAGCTATAAGGTGCTGGAAGATTTCGATGGTAGCTATCACGCCTTGAATATAGACCTGGAGACAACCAAGAAGACCAATATGGAAATCGTTGTGAAGAGGTCCACTGAGAAAGAGCCAGATATCAATAGGGCCAGGCTGGCCAAGGACTTGTGGGTCCATATGGATACCCTCATACGCAGCAGTTACGCTATGGGCCGTGTCAAAGGTGACACGACAATCGTTCATCATGATATTAATAGCGAACAATTACCCATCTATCTGACAGTCATCTATAAAGACGGCCATAAAGAAACCATTCAGGATTATGGCAACGGTGCTAATTATTCTGTCATCACGATATACGCCTGCATGGAAAACATTATTCAAAATGTGTTTGATCAATTACAAAGAAGACAGGAATTGATTAATGGCATGTTAGATGGTGTCGGTAGTTTTGGGTATTAAAAACAAAAAACACGAATATTTAAATTTAGTATAGATCCGAATGAAACAGCAGATTCAAGTTGATGAAAATGGATATTACGGGCAGTTCGGCGGCGCCTATATCCCTGAAATGCTTTACCCGAATGTAGCACAATTACAGAAGGAATACATCTCTATCATGGAGGATGCCGACTTCCAGAAAGAATATAAATATCTGCTGAAAGACTATGTCGGCAGACCATCGCCCTTATATTTGGCTCAAAGGCTAAGTGCCCAGATAGGTACCGAGATTTACCTGAAAAGAGAGGATTTGAACCATACCGGTGCGCATAAGATCAATAACGCGATCGGTCAGGTATTACTCGCGCAGCGACTGGGTAAAAAACGCATTATCGCTGAAACTGGCGCCGGACAGCATGGCGTCGCAACGGCCACGGTCTGTGCCCTGAAAGGGCTGGAATGCATCGTATACATGGGCGAGATCGATATAAAAAGACAGGCTCCAAACGTAGCCCGCATGAAAATGCTGGGTGCTAAAGTGATCCCGGCTAAAAGTGGTAGCAAAACGTTAAAAGACGCGACTAATGAAGCAATCAGAGACTGGATCAATAACCCCACTGATACCCATTATGTGATTGGCAGTGTTGTTGGTCCACACCCTTATCCGGATATGGTCGCCCGCTTTCAGAGCATCATCAGTGAAGAGATCCGCTGGCAACTAAAGGAAAAAACCGGCAGCGAGTTGCCTACGCACGTTATCGCCTGTGTAGGCGGCGGCTCTAACGCCGCAGGGGCATTCTACTACTTTTTAAACGAGCCTTCAGTTGAGCTTATCGCGGTAGAAGCGGCGGGGTTAGGTATCCATTCCGGCCACTCGGCTGCAACCACAACATTAGGCACACCGGGCGTTTTACACGGCAGCAAAAGCATTGTAATGCAAACAGCTGATGGGCAGGTCGTAGAACCACATAGTATCTCTGCAGGACTGGATTATCCGGGTATCGGCCCCTTACATGCGCATCTGTTTGCCAGCGGAAGAGGCCGGTTCCTGAGTGCCACAGATGATCAGTCCTTAAAAGCCGCCTTCAACCTCACACGGTTGGAAGGAATTATCCCGGCGCTGGAAAGTTCGCACGCGCTCAGCGGTCTCGAACAAGTAGAATTTCCTGCAGGCAGCAGGGTAGTCGTTTGCCTGAGCGGCAGGGGAGACAAGGATATGGACACCTATATGAAACACATGGCAGACTTTGAATAAGACTTCTGTCAATCAATAATATTTTGAACAAATGAGTCGCATAGCACAGACATTTAACAAAAGTGATAATTACAAGGTCCTCAACGTATATTGTACAGCGGGCTATCCGGAATTGAACAGTACAATAGATGTGATGAGATCGCTCCAGCAAAATGGAGCTGACCTGATTGAATTGGGTATGCCATATAGCGATCCGCTCGCTGATGGAGAAATCATTCAGCAGAGCGGGGGAGTCGCCCTGAAAAACGGAATGACCATTTCGATACTCTTCAATCAACTAAAGGGCTTTAGAAAAGACATCCAGGTGCCGGTTGTGTTGATGGGCTATATGAACCCCGTCCTGCAATATGGATTTGAGCGCTTCTGTAAAAGCGCTGCAGAGGTTGGCATTGATGGGCTGATCCTTCCCGATCTGCCTCCACTGGAGTATCAACAGGAGTACGGAGCCATCGTGAAAGAATATGGTTTGGACTTCATCTTCTTAATCACACCAGAAACGTCAGAAGAAAGAATTAAGCTATTAGATAGCTTGAGCAGTGGTTTTCTATATGCCGTTTCGTCCAGTTCTACTACAGGGCATGAAAAAGATTTTTCCCTGGTAGAGAAATATCTTTCCGGGTTAAGTGGCTATGGGCTCAAAAATCCAGTTTTGGCCGGGTTTGGGATCAGGGACAAAACATCTTTTGATGCAGCGGCGAAGTACACGGATGGAGCCATTATAGGAAGTGCGTATATCAAGGCGCTAGCCGGAACTAAGGACGCTTTATCCATTGAAAAGGCAACAAAGTCATTTTTGCAGACCATTCGCCAATAACTTTCTTTCAGATGCCAAATCTAAAAGTGGATAAATAGTATTTAATAATTGTAATAAATGCAAACAGTAATTATAAAATATAATGCGGGGAATGTTCAGTCGGTCCTATATGCTCTGGAAAGAATTGGGTTTACCGCTGAAGTGACAGATAATGCGGAAAAGATCGAAGGCGCAGACAAAGTTATTTTTCCCGGCGTAGGCCATGCAGGATCTGCCATGACATACCTGAAAGAGAAAAGACTGGATAAGCTATTACCCTCACTTAAGCAACCTTTTCTGGGCATATGTCTTGGGATGCAGCTCATGTGTAGCCATAGCGATGAGGGAGATACAGATTGTCTGGGTATTTTTGACGAGCAGGTATTGGCTTTTAAGTCCAAAGAATTTAAAATTCCCCAGATTGGCTGGAATCAGATCAGTAGTCTGAAAACCCCGCTGTTCGATAAAGTAGCAGAAAACAGCTTTACCTATCTGGTACACAGTTATTATGCAGCCGTTGGAGATCATACCATCGCCGAAACAGACTATATTCACCCTTATAGCACCGCCCTGCACAAAAATAACTTCTACGGTGTACAGTTCCATCCGGAAAAAAGCGCGGCTGTTGGTGAACAGATTCTTTATAACTTTATGTCGAAAATAGTCTAATCATTGATCTATGGAACCATTTATTAAAACAACAGAACAGCCTTCCAGTTATCGCCATCTGGAGACAATGCCATTGCATGATTTGCTTGCAGGCATGAATCAGGAAGACCAGCAAGTTCCATTGGCTGTTCAGGCAGCACTGCCGCAAATTGAAAAACTGGCCCTGGCCGTTGTCGAAGCCATGGCAAGAGGGGGCAGACTGTTTTATATTGGTGCCGGTACCAGTGGCCGGCTGGGTGTACTGGATGCCAGTGAAATCCCACCAACCTTTGGTGTATCCAAGAACTATGTAATAGGTATTATTGCCGGTGGCAATATTGCCCTGACAGACGCCGTGGAGAATGCCGAAGACGATGAAGAGCAGGGTTGGAAAGACCTGGAATCACATAAGGTCAGTAAAAATGATATACTGATCGGACTTGCCACTAGCGGCACGACGCCTTATGTAATAGGCGCTATGGAAAAATGCAGAGCGCTCGGCATTGTTACAGGTTGCATCACCTGCAATAAACATGCACCGATCAGCCAGGTAGCCGACTTCCCGGTAGAAGTGATAGTAGGACCGGAATTTTTGACCGGCAGCACCCGGCTTAAAAGCGGCACTGCGCAGAAAATGGTACTGAACATGATCTCTACGATTGCCATGATCCGGATGGGCAGGGTTCTGGATAATAAAATGGTCAATATGCAGCTCACCAATCAAAAACTTATCGAGCGGGGCACCAGAATGCTCATTGAAAAAACGGGCCTTGAAACAGAAAAAGCCAAGCATTTACTGCTTCAATACGGGAGCGTAGCTGCTGCCATGGAGGCCTATAATAAAGATACTGGTCAGATATAAAAAGTTTAGCAAGCCCACCTTCTGCTCCACGTGTACGTCTGAGCATATTCTATAAATAGCCCTTATACCGGCTTATTAAAGTAAGGCGTCGTAATCTGCAACAGGCAAATAATAATGCTTATCGAAGGTAATTTACTACCTTTGTGTAAAAGCCGTACAGGATGTCTTTCAGGCAGAAGAACACGAATCTTCACATTCATCCAAGGCTGCACTAAAAAATAATGTATGGCTTTTCAGAAAAAAAGTACAAATAACTACCAGTCTAAGAAGAACATTATTGTTGGACGTAACCCCGTTATGGAAGCGCTTAAAAGTGGTATTAATATCGATAAAATACTTATTTTCAAAAACGCTTCCGGTGATGTGATACAGGGTATAAGAAGCCAGGCCAAAAAGCTGAATATCCCCGTACAACCAGTTCCCCAGGAAAAACTCTATAGCCTGACCAATACGAACCATCAAGGTGTTATCGCCTTTAAATCCGCTGTCACTTATCAAAACCTTCAACAGGTCATTGATCATATTGTAGGTAATGGTGACGTACCACAGTTTTTAATGCTGGATGGTATCACCGACGTCCGTAATATAGGTGCTATTGCCCGTAGCGCCCTTTGTACCGGCACCCATGCGATCATTATTCCCGATAAAGGAGTGGGAGCATTGGGCGAGGACGCCGTCAAAAGCAGTGCCGGTGCCCTGGAAAAAATCAACATCTGCAGAGTCAGCAGTCTGCTTAAAGCAGTGGAAGAATTACAATTGAATGGCATCGGTATTTTCACTTCTGAAATGGATGCGCCCAAAAAACTATTTGAACTGGATCTGACCCTTCCTTGTTGTTTTGTCATGGGTAGCGAAGATAACGGAGTGCAGCCTTATATTTCTAAAGCGGCCAACGAGAAATATGCTATTCCTATGACCGGTAATTTTGATTCCTTAAACGTATCTGTTGCTGCCGGTATCACATTATATGAGGCGATGAAGCAGCGCATGCAGCAGCGCTAGTAGCTATACTGCGGATACAACTTAAAACGACCGCCATGCAAACGGTAACCCAAAATAAAGTCATTGAACTGGTGGAATGCCCCAGGGATGCTATGCAGGGTTGGCCACACCCTATTACGACCGATACGAAGGTGGCTTACCTGAAAGCGCTACTGGAGGCAGGTTTTCCGGTGCTGGATTTCGGGAGCTTTGTTTCTCCTAAAGCCATCCCGCAGATGGCGGATACCGCTGAGGTCCTGGCCCGGCTAAATTTTTCCGGTATTAAAACACCTACAAAGTTATTGGCGATCATCGCAAATGTACGTGGTGCAGAAGATGCCTGTAAATATAAAGAGATCCATTATCTTGGTTTTCCATTTTCCATTTCTGAGACCTTCCAGTTACGGAACACGAATAGTACCAGAGCTGAAAGCTTCGAGCGGGTCAGTCAAATTCAGAAACTTTGTTTAGCCCACGATAAAGAACTTGTTATTTATTTAAGCATGGGTTTTGGCAATCCTTATGGAGATCCGTATAATGCCGTCATTTTGCAGGACTGGGCTGAGAAAATGGCTGAACTCGGTATCAAAATCATATCTCTGGCAGACACAGTTGGGCTGGCAACACCTGTACAAATCAAAGAAGCGCTGCAGGAATTGATCCCCCATTATCCAGCCATCACCTTCGGCGTTCACCTGCATTCTACCCGGGAGAACAGCCATGAAAAGATACAGGCGGCACTCGAGGGCGGCTGCCTGAGGTTCGATGGCGCCTTAAAAGGCATAGGAGGCTGTCCGATGGCTCAGGATGATCTCGTAGGCAATATGGATACTGAGCTGATGATTCGTTATTTTAAGACGCAACAGTATAATATTCCCCTAAATGAAGCGGCCTTCCAAAAGGCCATAACGATGACAAGTGAGGTATTTGTATAATTTTTTAATGCTGTTTGAACTCAATACTTCTTTTCGAGAATGAACAAGTTGATCATAGATACCCAACGCCTTCGTATCAGAAATTTAAAAACGACAGATCTGGCTGACTTTTACTTTTACCGTTCAAATCCAGAAGTCACCCGATATCAGGGGTTTGATGTATACACCCTTGAGGAAGCTCAGGCGTTTATTCAGGAACACCTGGATAAAGAGTTTGGGCAACCTGGTCAGTGGGTGCAATATGGCATCGAAAACAAAAGCACCGGAACAATAATCGGAGATTGCGCAATTCGCCTTGATCAATATGACATCAGAATAGCCGAGACAGGTATCACCATTGCACATACAGAGCAGAGAAAAGGCTATGCAAAAGAAACGTTACGAGCCATTTTGCATTACTTGTTCAATATTGCAGGTTTTCACAGAGTGAGAGAAATTGTGGATGCGGAAAACACGGCCTCCATTCAGTTATTGAGAAGCCTGGGGTTTAGAGAAGAGGGGCACTTTATAGAAAATATCTTTTTCAAAGGTAAATGGGGAAGCGAACGCCATTTTGCCATGCTAAAGAAAGAATGGCTGCAATCGGGCCTAAACAAAGGCTGACAAAGCAGTCCTTTTGACAAGACAACATTAAATAACATTTGGCAAGGCTTTCAACATTCGATACCTTTGAAATTGCGCACTCTTTCAATAGAGCTTGATTAAAAACAGTAGAAAATAATTAAGGTACATGAGCGATATAATACTTAAACCTGGAGATAAAGCACCCGCTTTCAAAGGCGTAGATCAAAACGGTGATGTCATTTCACTGGCTGATTTTAAAGGCCAAAGAGTTGTTTTATATTTTTATCCAAAAGATAATACACCCGGATGTACGGCACAGGCCTGCAACCTGAGAGACAATTATCAGACACTGATCAAACAGGGATATCAGGTGATCGGAGTCAGTGGAGATAGTGTTAAAAGTCATAAGAAATTTGAGGAAAAATTTGATCTGCCTTTTCCACTTATCGCAGATGAAGACAAAGTTATTTTAGACGCCTACGGTGTTTATGGACCTAAAAAATTTATGGGGCGCTCGTTTCTGGGTATTCACCGCACCACTTTCCTGATTGACGAGAAGAGTATTATCAGAGCCATTATAACAAAACCTGACACCAAAAATCAGACACAACAGATACTGGACACCTGGTCCACTCTGGGCGGTTAAAGCCTGCTTTGGAGATGTACACCGTTACTCCAGTATTCAGAATAAGGTTGTTGGAAAGTATCCTTTATAAGGCTGAAGTAGCTTATCTACATTAACCTCTACTTCGGAGTCCATTGTTAAGGCAGGCGCATGATGTTTTTTGATGCGGGCATCAATAATTATCGAGGTCTTGCAGCCCCAATGTTTATTAACCATTGTCTCCTCCAGACCATGGACATCTTCCGCCGGGTTGCTTCTGGTAAAAGTCACCCACAGGAAATTAGCGAGCGAATCTCCCATAAAAGAAGCGCTTTCTGTTAATACAATCATTGGAAAGCCCCGAAGAGCATCTTTATTATTTAAGAGTAATTCTTTCAGCGCTGCCAGATCCTGCGCTGCCCGTACAGGCTCCTTAACAGCAGGCATTTCTATAGCAAGCACGCCGGGCATTACCAGAACGACCGGATAATCCTGCAAAAGCTGCTGATCCTGCAAAGCATTTGCCAGTGTTTCAGGAATCAAAGCAGCCAGCCTTCTTATGGCCGGGCCTGTTGCTGCCAATATTAGCTTACTGCCCTTATTTAAAGCGGTACCGCTATAATCTAAGGTATCGATTGTTGTACAGGTCTGAAAATGTAGATCTCTTTCAAAATCGATTCTCTCTAACATATGTTTAAAAAATTCCGGAATATCCTTTACAGATAACTGACCACCCGGATCATCCGTGATCCATAAATATTTAGCCAGGCTTAACTGTCCTGTACCTAATATCCGGTTGGCCTGAGTAAGTAACTCCGCAGGTGCCGTTTCTTTTTGATAGGGCGTATAACGCTCTGAACCGATAGCTAACAATAAAGGGTGCACACCTGCCTGATCGACCGCATTCACCGCTTTTACACCTGGAATTTCCTGGCTAATTGCCCCCGCTGTGATTTCATGGATGAGATCACCAAAGCTGGTATCCTCCTGTGGAGGTCTGCCTACGACCGTAAAAGGCCATATGGCATCCTTTTTAGCAAGAACCTTGTGAATCTTTAAAAGCGGAAAGGGGTGGGTAAGGCTATAATACCCCAGATGGTCCCCAAAAGGGCCTTCCGGCTTCAGCTGTCCTTGGGCGACCTCTCCGGTGATCACAAAGTCAGCGTCCCGGCTGATCACATAGCCATCTTCATAAAAGTACCGGAACCTGCGACCGGCCAGCAGACCGGCAAACGTCAGTTCACTGATCCCTTCCGGGAGTGGCATCACTGCAGCCACACTATGAGCAGGAGGCCCACCGACGAATATACTCACCTTTAAAGGTCGGTGCTGCTTTTCAGCCAGCTGTTGATGGACACCGATACCTCTGTGGATCTGGTAATGAAGACCTACCTCCTGATCTTTTAAATAGTCATTGCCAGATAACTGAATGCGATACATTCCCATATTTCCGTTCATTACACCAGGCTTGTCTATATTCTCGGAAAAGACCTGCGGCAATGTAATAAAAGCACCGCCATCCATTGGCCAGTGTTGTATCTGCGGTAGATCAGAAAGGCTGACTTCTTCAAAATAGTCTGCTGTCTTTGCATGCAGCTTTAACGGAAGGGCTGTAAGTGCTGCCATACCAGATTTCACTCCCGAAACCGGCTTTTTAAGGGCTTCCATGGGGTTTCCTCTAAGGGACATCAGATTTTGGACTTTGGGAAGAGTCTCTCTGAAAAGATATTTACATCTGTCCATTGTGCCGTAGAGGTTCGCTAGTACCTTAAACCTGGAGCCTTTTACATTTTCAAACAGTATCGCCGGCCCGCCTTCCTTATAGGCGCGCAACTGAATAGAAGCCATCTCCAAATATGGGTCTACTTCTTCTTTGATGCGGATCAACCTGCCCACACGTTCTAAATCTTCGACCGCTTCCTGTAAACTCTTATAGGCCATAGTGGTAATTAATTTCTACTAACTAATACTGACAACCGGAAAATCTCTATTGTGCTTATACCTGCAAAAAGCAGGCCTTTCGCCTGCTTCGTACCTATCAATGGTATTCCCTTTATGAAGACTCAATAAACCGGCGGGCAATTGCAGTTTTTTCTGCCGGCTCTGCCGGCCGGGCGTCCATAACCACCTGCGATCTTACTTAACCTGAAAATAAACCCTAAAGAAATCGAATAATAATGATCATTGTTACCGTCCGCTATATAATTATCAATATAAGGGTTGAATAATATCCGGTATTTGCCTTCCAGTTTCAATTGAGTATTAGCAGAAAGGCCCCACTTGATGCCCAGGCCAACCGGGATATTCAGCTGCCAGTTATTAAAAGGCTCCACTTGTTTCATCGCGCGGTTTTCCTTTCTAAGTGCACCTTTGGCATTTTCATATTCTACCACCTGATAAGGTTTAAAATTATATATACCGGCACCTCCCAATACATAAGGCGTAAACCTGTATCCGTCATTCAGGTTAAAAAAATCGTACGAACCCGTGAGCGTCAACTCGTTAATATTGGATCTGAAATAGTAACCGGCACTGCGCGTATCATTACCCATATTGTCATTATTGACAAGTGCAGAATCTCCACCGCCAGCTTCAGAAGCGGTATAGACCAGCTGCAGATGGATTTTATCTGTTAATTCATAATGAATACCGAAAGAGGCGGCTGCTTTCGTATCGACATCTGGTATGGATCCCCCATAGCGGAGGATACCGCCACCAATTTCAAAGTAGCTGCGCTGCAAAAGAGTCTGCGCCATTAATGAGTGGGAAAAACATCCCATTATGGCTAAAACAGACAGGCAACGCAAAGCCCTTCCTATTGTGAAAATGATATTATGATTTTTATCCATAAGCAAAACAGCTAATTGCCATTTAATAACTAATATAACGCTGTGTACGGCAATATATTATTATAGCAGAATCAAGCTTCCTGATGCGGTGCTTTTGTACGCACAAAAAGCGCTTTCAGTTCGGTTGCATCATCAGGGGCCATCTTGCCACCCAGAATCAGTCTAAGCTGTCTTCGCCTCAATGCAGCCTTATACTGCTCTTTCTCCTCCTCAGTTTCAGGGATCAGTTCGGGAACCGGGCTTGGCCGGTTATGTTCATCTAAGGCAACAAAAGTAAAATAAGCTTCATTGCTCTCATACCGGTGCTTGTGGAGGCTGTCTTCTCCCCATACCTGGATCCGGACTTCCATAGATGTATTGAATGCGCGGGTAAGTTTAACCTCAATATGAACGATATTACCCAGTTTAATCGGATTCTTAAAGCTGATATTATCCACACTGGCAGTCATACAAGGCTTATTACAATGTTTACCGGCAGCCATGGCAGCGCCAATGTCCATCCAATACATCAGCCGGCCACCCATCAGATTACCAAAAGTATTGGTATCATTGGGTAAAACCAGTTCATTCATAACAACCAGCGATTCTGCCGCCTTTTTTGCCTCCATAGCATTGATTTTGCAGCAAATATAAGTTTTTACCAGTTTGATACGGCCGCATTTACCCGCGAAATCCCGATAAATTGGGCAAAGGTTGTCCACAAGGCGTCATATTCGCATCAAATTTGGTAATTTGCCGCTTTATTGAGTATAAATGTCCTATGGCGAATAGACTAAAAACAACCTCTAAACAGAAAGCAGCCACGCAGCTCAAAGAAGAGCCGGATGTGCAGGTTTCTGTGTCAGAACTTGTAAAAGACGAACGAACCTATAAAATTGTAGGAGCTACATTGCTGCTTATCGGTTTTTTCCTTTTTATATCCTTTGCATCTTATCTTTTCAGCTGGAAGGATGATCAGGACAAAGTCGTTAATTTTGGCATTAAGATCTTTAGTACAGAAGATGTAAAAGTTTCCAACCTCTTTGGGGTATTGGGTGCCTACACATCCCACAACCTCATTTACAATGGCTTCGGATTGGCATCCTTTTTATTATGCACCACATTCTTTGTACTGGGTGTCAATTTGATGTCTGGCAAAAAGATCTTCAGCCTCAAGCGTAATATCAAATACGTGATAGCTGGGCTGCTTATCCTAAGTGTAGCCTTGGCGTTCTTAAACAATCAGTTCCTGCATACCGGCTTTGCCTGGGGCGGTGGGGCAGGAGAACTTATTTCGGCCTGGCTGATCAAATGGATCGGCTCACTGGGTACAGTCTGCATCCTGATCCTGGCTGTTGCTTTTTATATTATCTGGCGTTTTGATCCGTCGTTTAGCCTGCAATGGTTCAAGAAACGTGTCGCTGACTTTAAAGCAACTGACAATGATACAAAAGAGGGCGATTCAGAGGGCACCGGCACACGCAGTCGTAAGCAGAAAGATAACAACTTCATTCATGACAATGAAATCGACACTGATACATCAGTAACGGAAGATGATGACGCTGATGCCTCTCTTTACATTGAAAAACCGGGTGTTGCTGAAGGTGGCAATCGTCTGAAAAACGCCGGCAAAGGAAGTGTTACCGTGACCATGCCGGATCAAGCATCTGAAGAAGACGGTCTTGGATTATCACTTTCAGAAAAACAGTCAGAGGTAAAGACCATAAATGAGCAATTGGCAGCAGGAATTAAAGAGGGTAGCATGGCACCGGAATCTGACAGCTCTAATGCTGACACTTCAACGACCATTGTCCTACCAGGGAACACCTTAGCTAAAAACAGAAACAAAAATGCCAATCCAGAAGATTTTAAGCTAGAGATCAGTGAAGAAGTAGAGGAGGTGCCTTCTGAGATCATTGTTGGACCGGGCAGTCCCGAAGCCAAATTTACGGCACAGGGCGACTACGAGCCGACATTGGATCTGAGCAATTACAAGTATCCGACCATCGATATGCTGGAAATGCACGGTTCAGAAAAATCGGTCCATGATCCGGATGAACTGGAGCAAAATAAAAACCAGATTATCACTACGCTTAAAAACTATGACATTCATATTCAGCGGATCTCAGCTACGGTCGGCCCGACCGTTACACTTTATGAGATTGTACCGGCACCCGGTGTCCGTATTTCCAGAATCAAAAACCTGGAGGATGATATCGCACTTAGCCTGGCAGCATTAGGCATCCGTATTATCGCCCCCATCCCCGGTAGGGGGACCATTGGTATTGAGGTGCCTAACATGAATAAGACCATTGTAAGCATGCGCGGACTGATCGCATCTGAGAAATTCCAGAATAACAAATTCTCTTTACCGATCGCCATCGGCAAGAAGATCAATAACGAAAACTTTATCGTAGATCTGGCCAGTATGCCACATCTGCTCATGGCGGGCGCCACCGGGCAGGGTAAATCTGTCGGCGTCAATGCATTACTGGTGTCCCTGCTCTATAAAAAACACCCTTCTCAATTGAAGTTTGTCCTGGTAGATCCTAAAAAAGTGGAGTTAAGCATCTACCGCACCATTGAGCACCACTTCCTGGCTAAGTTGCCGGGGGAGGAAGAAGCCATTATTACCGACACCAAGAAAGTCGTGACCACGCTTAACGCACTTTGTATTGAGATGGATAACCGGTATGACCTGCTTAAAGAAGCAGGTTGCAGAAATATTAAAGAATACAACGAAAAATTTGTCAAACGCAGATTAAATCCGCAGAAAGGGCACCAGTTCCTGCCATTTATCGTGCTGGTGATTGACGAGTTTGCTGATCTGATCATGACCGCTGGCAAGGAGGTCGAAATGCCGATTGCCAGACTGGCCCAACTGGCAAGAGCTGTGGGTATCCATCTGATCATTGCCACACAGCGTCCCTCTGTGAACATCATTACCGGTACAATTAAAGCCAACTTTCCGGCGCGTATCGCTTTTAAAGTTTCTTCCAAGATCGATAGCCGGACCATTCTTGATGCGGGAGGCGCTGAGCAATTAATCGGTAAGGGCGATATGCTCATTAGCTACAATGGCGAGATCACCCGTTTACAGTGTGCCTTCGTAGATACTCCTGAAGTAGACCAGATCTGTGATTATATCGGAGAACAACAGGGGTATCCGGAAGCATTCCTGTTGCCGGAATACATCGATGAAAAAGAAATGGGGACTGGCTCAGGATCCGATCTGGAAGATAGAGATCCTTTATTTGAAGATGCTGCTAAACTCATTGTGCAAAACCAGGTCGGTAGCACATCACTCATTCAAAGGCGCATGAAACTTGGTTATAATCGTGCAGGCCGGCTAATGGATCAACTCGAAATGGCAGGCATCGTAGGCGCCAATCAGGGCAGCAAGGCCCGGGATGTATTGATTAAGACGGATGCCGAATTACAAGTACTCCTCGATAATATGCCTTAAACTTTATTCATTTATTCATCACAAATCAATGATATGTCAGCAGCAACCCAGGAAATTAAAAGAGTGACCACACATACCCTGCAAAAGCTAAAAGCAGCAGGAGAGAAGATTTCCATGGTCACAGCCTATGATTATTCCTTTGCCCGGCTTTTTGACGAAGCGGGTATGGAAGTTATCCTGGTAGGCGACAGCGCCAGCAATGTGATGGCCGGTCATGAGACCACCCTTCCCATTACCCTGGATCAGATGATCTATCATGCCAGTTCAGTTGTTCGCGGTGTAAAAAGAGCGTTGGTGGTGGTGGATCTGCCCTTTGGTGCCTACCAGTCGAATCCGGAAATTGCGCTGGCATCGGCTGTTCGGATGATGAAAGAGTCCGGCGCCCACGGGATTAAGCTGGAAGGTGGTGTCGAAATAGTAGATAGCCTCAAAAAAATCGTGAGCGCCGGTATTCCGGTAATGGGACACCTGGGACTAACACCGCAAAGCATTTATAAGTTTGGCACTTATACCGTAAGAGCAAAACAAGACGGCGAAGCAGAAAAATTAAAAACAGATGCGCTGGCACTAGAACAGGCAGGCGCATTTGCCACAGTACTCGAAAAAATCCCGGCAAGGCTGGCTACTGAAGTGTCCGGGTCACTGACGATCCCTACCATCGGTATCGGTGCCGGTAGCGGCTGCGATGGTCAGGTACTTGTGATGCATGATATGCTGGGAATCAACCAGGATTTTCATCCCCGTTTTGTCCGAAAATACCTGGATCTCCAAACACAGGTAACAGATGCGGTTCAAAACTACATTAAAGATATAAAATCCGGCAGTTTCCCCAGCCAGGAAGAGTCATACTAATTCAATTTTAAACCTTTGGTTCCCGTTCAAATCCATACCCTATGGAAACCGGAAAAAATAGAATATTACAGTCTGTTCTCACCCTAGTATTTTGGGCCTGCTTCTTAATGTTGCCCTTTTTATTCTTCCCTTTTGACCGAGACAAGTCTGCCTTTCAGAGTACGAGGTTTGTCGAATTATATATCTTCTCTATATTATACCTTGTCGCTTTTTATTATGTCAATTCGGGTTGGCTGATCCCGAGACTATTGGGTAAACGGAAGCTCCTGCTATATTTCTTATTGATTTTGCTGGCATTCCTAGTGTATCTGTCTTTTTACTACCTGATCTGGTCAAATTCAACAGAAACCATTGCCTATTTTAATCGCCGGCATGGCAGACCCCGCGGTTGGAGGTGGTATTACTTTTTCCGGCTAGGTCCAATCGTACTTTTCCTGTTGGCCTTCACATTCAGCAGCGTCTCTAAATTGATGGCCCGGTGGTTATATGCAGAAAAGATCAAAGAAGAAGTCTCCAAGCAGCAATTACAAACTGAACTCTCTTTGTTACGTTCGCAGGTAAATCCGCATTTCCTGTTCAACACACTCAACAGCATCTATGCACTGACGGTGAGTGGCAACGAGAAAGCCTCTGATGCCGTCATGAAATTGTCTGGTATTATGCGCTATACGCTGGAAGAATCCCAGAGTGAGTATGTCCCGTTACAAAACGAAGTCAATTTCATCAACAATTACCTGGAACTTCAGCGCATCCGGTCAACGGACAAGGTACAGATAGTATTTAAAGTGGATACAGTAGGAGAGCAGGTAAGGATCGCCCCCTTGCTACTCATTCCTTTTATAGAGAACGCCTTTAAATTTGGCGTGAGTGCCAGACAAAATACCCAAATTGAAGTAGGTATAAGGGTGAGAGGCAATACACTCGTTTTTACCTGCGTCAACGACCTGTTGCCTAAGGTAAATGCTCCTGAAGGTACGGGTACTGGCATTGTTAATGTCCGTAGAAGACTGGATCTGCTCTATAAAAAGAATTATCAACTGCAGATCACGACCACCGATCATAAATACAGAGTTCATCTGGAACTGGATATCATTGCACAGGCATAGTGCTATTTTGGATAGAAAAGACCCAATAAATGCTGAACATTCAAAAAATTATATCATGAGCATCATTATACATGCCATCGCAATAGATGACGAGCCATTAGCATTACAGCTGTTAGAGCAGTACGCTAAAAAATTGGACTGGCTGGAAATTGATGCGACATTTTCAGATGCGATGGAGGCCAGAGAGTATTTGGAAAATAATAGCATCGATCTGCTTTTTTTGGACATCCAGATGCCGGATATCAATGGCGTAAATTTCTATAAAGAGCTTCCGTTAAAACCAGAGGTAATCTTCACGACTGCTTATAGCCATTATGCAGTGGAAGGTTTTAATCTAAATGCAGTAGACTATCTGGTAAAACCATATGAATTCAGCCGTTTCCAGGCGGCAGCAGAAAAGGCCAGGGAGTTAATTGGGTTCAGGCAGACCAAGGAAGCGGAAGAAGGTTTTTTGCTCGTAAAATACAATTATCAATGGCTGAAGATCGGCTATAAAGATATCGACTATATCGAGGCATTGGATGACTATATTAAAATCAATGTTAAACCAAAGCCCTACCTTGTGCATATGAGTATGAAGGTTGTGACCGAAAAATTACCGCCGGAAAAATTTATGCGGGTACACCGATCCTATATTGTAAGCATTGAAAAAGTGACCAGTTGGAATAAAAATACGATTACTATCGGCGATAAGACAATACCCGTATCGATCACCTACCAAAAACAAGTTCAGGAGACGCTGAATAAATTGATGGAAGAAAGTGGTGGATAAAATTCGTCGTATCTTTACGTTTTAGATCAATTCACTCATTCTCAAGATACAATGAAAGCTGCAAAAGTAATCATCATCGGCTCAGGAGGGGTTGCCACTAATATTGGAAGGCTATTCCGTAGCAAAGGTATTATTATTTCTCAGGTACTGGGCAGATCAAAGGCCTCCACAAAAGATCTGGCCGAAGAGTTACTTTGCCCCTATACCTTAGCCCCCGAAGAGTTAAGCCAGGATGCTGACTTATATATTATTTCCATACAGGATCGGGAAATTTCAAAGCTGTTACTCAAACTCAAAATCCCCGACAGCGCTATGATTGTACATACAGCAGGCGGGGTCTCCATTGACATATTTAAAGACAAATTCAACCGTTACGGTATATTATATCCTTTGCAGAGTCTTAGAAAAGAAACGTCTGTCGTGCCTGAGATTCCCTTTTATCTGGATAGCAATACAACAGATGCTAAATTGTTTTTAGAAAATATATGCACCGGGGCTGGTCTAAGTTTCAGATGGGCAAATGATACACAGCGTATGCAGTTACATGTAGCCGCAGTTTTCTGCAGCAATTTTCCGAACTACTTTTATATGCTTGCCGAGAACTTTTGCCGCGAGCGCAAGCTGGACTTCTCAAGCCTGCTCCCTGTCATCGAAGAAACTGCCTGTAGGCTGGCAAGAGAAGGCCTTAGTCCACTCACACTACAGACAGGGCCCGCCATCAGAAAAGATATACCTACAGTTGAAAAACATCTGAATCTACTGAATGGAGACCTCGAAGCCTACAGTACCTATCAATACATGACAGATCAAATTATGACCAGCCGCCTGTTCGACAAACAGAGATCCCGCGACATATAAAAACTGCCCGTGCACTTACAGTAGGGTTTAATGCACAGCCGAATAGGTGATATTATTATCTTGCCGGCTTCTGTATTTGAAGTAAACAAAAACCATCGTACTTACAACGCCTAATATCCCGGCCACACATACAGTTACTTTAGGTCCAAAGCTGGAAGACAGTATACCAATCAACAGGCTACCGACTGGTATGATACCCTGATAGCCCATAATAAAATAACTGATAACCCTTCCACGCATTTCATCGCTGACATGGGTTTGCAAGTATGTATTAATTGCAGCTGTCTGCGTCATCATGCCCATTCCGGTGACCATAGTAAATGTGAGTGCCAGCATCAAATCAAAACTGACGGATAATAATAATACCCCCAGAGAAAAAATAAGGCTGGCGTAAATAACAATAGAGATAATGTTCCTATTCGGCTTAATGCCGGCGAAATAAACTGTACCCAGTAAGGCGCCAATACCCGCGGCACTTTCAAACCAACTGAAGGTTCCGGCATTTCCGTTAAAAACATCTTTAGCAAATACGGGCAACAATGTGCTGAATGGAATAACAAAAAGGCTATAACCCGCCATCAAAAGAATCAGCGAAGACAAATCAGGAGCCTGTTTAAGATAACGAAGCCCTTCTTTCAGCGTTCGCCAGATCCTGACCTCTTGCTTTTTGGATGGCGGAAGATTCAGCTTCATTTTTAAAAGTGAGTAAATAACAAAGGAATAGCTTATGAAGTTGATCAGAAAACAAGATGTCTCTCCCAGCGTACTTAACAAAATGCCCCCTAATGCAGGTCCCAGAATCCGGGTCAGATTGGCCATGGAAGAATTAATGGCTATCGCGTTGGGCAGATCCTCTTTATTATTGATCATATTGACCAAGAGAGATTGTCTGGCAGTTGTATCAAAAGCATTAATCAAGCCTTGCATTAAACTTAAAGCAAGTATAATGGCTATGCTGTCAAGCTTAAAATAAATCACCAAAGTGAACAGACCAGCCTGTATCATTAACAGGATCTGGGTAATCAAAAGAATGTTGTAACGATTGTGCCTGTCTGCATAACTGCCCGCATATGGGGAGAGGATTAAGGACGGTATCAGATTGGCGAACATGGTTAACCCCAGAAAAAATGCAGAATGTGTCAATTGATAGACAATCCAGCTGACGGCAACTTTCTGCATCCATGTACCCAGCATAGAAACCGATTGCCCACTAACAAAGTACCTGAAATTTTTAGACGAAAGAGAGCGAAGAACTTGCATAAAACGGTTTAAAACGCCATTATAATAATCTGCATTAATTGTCGGCCAGCCGGCCTAGAATCTCTACAGCTTCTTTGATTGTATTTTTTTCTTTTTGACTTAACTGCTGACTAACAGCACCGGAAAGCCATTTACTACGAGATACCCGGATGTCCAGAAGTTCCTGCTGCCCTTTTTTGGTAAGAGAAAGATAAACTTTTCTTTTGTCTGCCCCGTCCGGATGTTTGTCCATTATACCTTGCTCATATAGACGGCTCACAATTTGAGAAACTCCCTGAGCCGAAATATGATGGGCATCGGCAAGCTCTGACGGCAACATTTGTCCATTGCTATCTAAAAGAGCCATGGTGGCCTGTTCTGTTGTCGAAAAAGGCTGCTTCCCTGACTGCTTTCTTAATTTTCGTAACAATTTACCGAGTACATTATACAGTCCTACGGATAATTTAAAATCAGCGTCATTGAGGTTGATTGCAGGATCCATTATATTAATAGTAAATTTTATTTATTAATTAACTTTGTAAAGTTACTTAACTATAATAGGTCCGACAAATCTATTTTTACCTAAATACCGGGGGCAGAGAGATTATAACATTTCATATACAATAGCAAGATCCACCAGATACAGTCCGTTGGATCGCTTATTAACCGTGGAACAATTGGTCATATTGCATATTCCACTTCAAATGACCTTATTAAACAAAAAATGTCACGCTGATAACGTCTATAGAGCGATTCCGTACTATATCCCTTATTTTTGACGTACTTTTGCGTGACGGTTCCGTTTTCACGTATCGCAAATATGCGGACCAATGGGCCTCAAATCACCGAAAAAACCAATATCATGCTAAAAAAAGGAGTTTTCATCGTTCTGGCATTGGTTGTATGCTTTGCTGCATATATCTTCTATGCAAAAAGCACAAACAAAGATGTGGAAAAAGACAAAGAGATTCCGCTGAAGATCAGTAAGAATACAGATAAACTTAACCTAAGCCTGGATGCTATGTTAGATGCCTATTATACATTGCATGATGGCCTGGTACGTTGGGCCCCTGCAGATTCCATTGGCCAGATGGCAGATTCCCTTAGTAAATTGGCGGCGGCCGTTCCCTATACAGAACTCAAAGCTGATTCCCTGTTGATACAAACAGCGCAGAGCTATGGCAAATCCATACAGGATGGCTGTACCAGCATTATTAAGGATACGGCGATATCAGGGCAAAGGCGAGATTTCTACACGACAACCGAGGCACTATATAACCTGCTCAGAACGGTCCAATACGACCGAAAAACCATTTATCATATAAAGTGCCCCATGGCATTCAATGGAGACGAAGAAGGGTTCTGGTTGAGTGATTCCTCCAAAATCATCAATCCTTACTTCGGCACCAAAGATCCCACCTACCACAGCGGTATGCTCCATTGCGGCTCTGTGGAAGATTCCATTTCATTCGCCCGTTTATAGAAGAGCGGTCATGGTTGCAGTTTTCAGTTAATTATATCGGGCCGGTTCGCTTGGATTTCACGGCATAGTTGTATTTTTGAACACTTTTTAAAAACAGATACATAACTGGTCCAGCCATTAAAACTGGCACGTTATGGGTATTATATTCTATTGATTATGATTCATATTACTTTTCCTGATGGTGCTGTACGTGAATATGAGAGCGGCATTTCAGGATTGGATATCGCAAAATCCATCAGCGAGGGGCTGATGCGTAAAGTACTGGCAGTTGAGCTGGATGGCAAAGTTGTAGATGCTTTTGGCCCGATAACCCAGGATAGCCATATCAAGTTCTTGACTTGGGAAGATAAAGGTGGTAAATCCACATTCTGGCACTCTTCCGCTCACTTGATGGCAGAGGCGCTCCAGGACATTTATCCTGATACCAAATTCGCCATCGGACCGCCCATTGAAAATGGTTTTTACTATGATATTGACCTTGGTGATCAGAAAATTACCGATTCGGACCTGGAAGCCATCGAGAAAAAAATGAAAGAACATGCCTCCAGGAAGGAACGCTTTAGCCGAAAGGCGGTTCCCAAGGCAGACGCTATCGCTTATTTTACCGAAAAGCAAGATCCTTATAAACTCGAACTTATTGAGGGGCTGGAAGATGGAAACATTACTTTTTATACCCAAGGAGACTTTACGGACCTTTGTCGTGGCCCGCACATCCCTAATACCGGCTTCATCAAGGCCATCAAACTAACCAATATTGCCGGAGCGTATTGGAGGGGAGATGAAAAAAATAAAATGCTGACCAGGATCTATGGCATTACATTCCCTGCTAAAAAAGATCTCGATGATTATCTAACCTTTCTGGAAGAAGCAAAAAAACGTGACCATCGTAAATTAGGTAAAGAACTGGAGCTTTTTGCTTTCTCGGAAAAAGTGGGAGCGGGCCTGCCACTATGGCTGCCCAATGGGGCTATGCTCCGGGAAAGATTGCAGCAGTTTCTGCAGAAAGCACAAATTGAGAGTGGTTATTTACCGGTTATCACACCTCATATCGGTAATATCAACCTATATAAAACATCTGGTCATTACGAGAAATATGGTAAAGATAGCTTTCAGCCCATCAAGACTCCTCATGAGGGAGAAGAATTCCTGTTAAAGCCGATGAACTGTCCGCACCACTGTGAAATCTATAAAACCTCTCCTAAATCTTATAAAGATCTTCCCGTGCGTTTTGCGGAGTTTGGCACTGTTTACAGGTATGAACAGGCAGGAGAACTGCACGGCCTGACCCGTGTACGCGGCTTTACCCAAGATGACGCGCATCTATTTTGCCGTCCGGATCAGGTGAAAGATGAATTTAAAAAGGTCATTGACCTTGTATTATATGTGTTTAATTCTCTTGGTTTTAAAGAGTATACCGCTCAGGTCTCATTAAGAGATCAGCAAGACCGCAGTAAATATATAGGCAGCGAAACCAACTGGGATATTGCTGAGGAAGCGATCAAAGAAGCAGCCGCAGAAAAAGGCCTGCCTACTATTGTGGAATACGGAGAAGCGGCTTTCTACGGCCCCAAACTGGACTTCATGGTCAAAGATGCGCTGGGTAGAAGCTGGCAACTGGGGACCATTCAGGTAGACTATAATCTTCCCGAACGCTTTGAACTGGAATACATTGACAGCGATAATACCCGCAAGAGGCCGGTCATGATTCATAGGGCACCATTTGGCTCCATGGAAAGGTTTGTAGCCGTTTTACTTGAAAACTGTGCCGGTAAACTGCCATTATGGTTGGTACCGACACAAGTAAAGATATTACCTATCTCTGATAAGTATAATGACTATGCCTATGAAGTGGAAAAAACCTTAAAAGCCAGAAATGTCCGTGCTAGTGTCGACGAGCGAAGTGAAAAGATAGGACGTAAGATCCGTGACACGGAGCTGGCGAAGATTCCATATATGCTGATTGTAGGAGAGAAGGAAATGGAAAGCCAAACTGTAGGAGTCCGTAAACAATCCGCCGGTGAATTAGGCAGTCAGGATTTGGAAACCTTTATTCAACTTATTGAAAAAGAAGTAAATGACAAGATAAGCTAATATTTTTCTTTAGCCGGATAAGATTCTCCTTTAAAATGGCGGCGCAACAGGGTCAAAATTGTTGCGTCGCCATTTTATTTTGTTATAGATACCAAAGTATTCTTTTAGCCAATAAACCTACTTAACTGTTCAGTCAGCTGTTTAAGCGCTTTTTTTTGATCTTTAATAAATCCGTTATCAGACAGCTTGCCAACGACCGCTTCCATCTCTTCCTGATTACTATACATCATTTTCCGATAGGCGTTAGAGTAATCTTTCTTCCTGGAAGTCACGATTTGATCGACCATCCACTTTTGGATCTCTAGATAATCTGTAGCCAATTCCTGTAATTTCTCTCTGGATAAAGTCCGCAGAGAGATTCCTAAGGACTCAGTAAGGGCAGCTAACGCGTCTATTCTTTTTTGTTCGGGATATTTTTCGCCCTGAGCAGTATAGAAATCATGTAGCTCATCCCATGTATGAATCTTGCCATTGCGAACCCGGTCTTTCAGACTTTCTACATTCTTTTCAGGAATCAACTGCCCGCCGACATTCAGCCAAATCTGTCTTTTAGGAGCAGAAGGCAAATCTGTCAGTAATGCTTTCAGGTTTTTTGCAGTAGCCAATCGATCTTCGGAAAATAAATGACGGTAGCCATACAGGCGAACCATTTTCTGATAGCACTCATAAGCACCACGTACTTTGATAATTTCCACATTTCTTTTTGCGTTCTCAATGCCATCAGCTAAAATGGTCAGGGATTCTATATGAAAAACCCGATCATTTAATAGCTCTTTTCCTTTTAAGATCAAAGCTTCTTCGTCGGGTTCTGTGGTTCCTTCCGCCTTATAATAAGCGCGGCCGGTATATTTTTCCAGCAGTCTGATTGCTTCCAGAATCTCTCCGACGGTATCCGGTGCCAGAAAATCGAATTCTAAATATTGGGGCTTTTGTTTACGCTGATCCCTGTCACCATATTTCCATGCATTTCTTTTGAGTGCATACATGTTATACATAAACCAATAACCCGGCATAATGATCAAAGAATTGGTAATAGGATGTATGCTGATCAATGAGAAGGGTAGTGGTATATTCAATTCATAATTATAATCTCCTTTTGCCAACATGGTAAAACTGGCAAACTTACAGTTATGCTTGAGCGAAACACATAAAGCCGGCCAGAATCCTCTACCGGCCACGATCTCTCCATCTGCGCCTCTGGAATTATGATTTGACCCGATGGTGGCTCCGGCAGGAATATTGCTTTGCCCCATTATAGTCGAAGCACATAGAAATGAGTTATTATGATGCTGTTCATGCCCAGGAAAGATCAGAGAGTTCAGCACTTCGCAACAAGAAATCGTCGCATTACTGCCCATATAGGAGTTGATCAGACGGGCGCCATATTTGAGTTGAGTGTGGGAAGCCGTGACAAAGCGTACGGCTTTGACGCCGTAGAAAATGCGGCTACCAAACCCCACACTACCATTGACCAGCTCGCAGCCTTCTCCAATTTGTGTACGCCCTTCTTCTCCGGAATTAATGGTCAGATTCTTTAATTTATTAGCACCCTTTATATACGCATCTGAACCTATCCAGACATCTTTAATAATATTAGAGTTCTTAATGACCGTGCGGTCACCAATCTTACCATAGAACCCCCTTGCCGTTTTAAATTCCGTTTCCGTTAATTGTTTAAAGCGTTCCAGCAACTGATCATCATCACGGTATTTGCTCCAGAGCCATGCATCACCCGGCAGCATCCCGTTAAAAGGCAATATCTTCCTTCCACCATTTTCATTACAGATCTCCAGCCAGATCCGGACAGACTCCTGCTCGCCTTCCTTAATAATCCCATTACCGAACTTACAGATATCTGTGGTTTGAATCTCATTAATATTGGTGAGGATCACTTCCTGGCCAATAATATAATGCGAAAGGTAATGTACGTTGTTAATGACGCTGTTATCGCCTATATCACTGCTGATAATCGTTGAATCATAAAGCCCGACAGCTACTTTAAGATCACTGAAACTCAAGAAAAAAGGCTCTAGTTTACCGATCCGGACCAATCCGTAGAACTTACAGTTTTTAACCAATTCCGGATTAAAATGATCAGACACCAGGATGTTATTCCAGTTATCACTGGTGTTTCTGTTTCTAACGAGGACTTCTATTTCAAAGGCAGATAGCTGCCTGTATTTAGTACCGTTCCGGTTTTGGAGATTACGCAGGTAATATTCATCCTTCCCTTTTGGCAGATACTGCTTTTTTATAAAATTATAACCCAGAGAGTCCAGGGGCAATTTGGTAATATTGTTCATTCGATAGGTATTTGTATTAACAGAACAGCATCCGCCTGTCAGCGGCTCATATGGAATCTGAACTTCTGACAAAAACGTGCTACTGTTAATATAATTTTTAGAATACTGTTAGATATCACTTCCACTTGCTGCCAGTATTTTTGTGTCTATGTTTCGATGCCATATTATTCATGCTATTCTACAGTAACGGACTTAGCCAGATTCCTCGGCATATCCACATTGCACCCCCTTGCGATACCGATATGATAGGAGAGTAACTGTAAAGGAACGACATTTAAGATCGGCGCGATAATCTCATCTGCCTCAGGAATCATGATCACACTATCAGCGATGGCAGGCGTGACATCATCACCTTCATTGATGACGGCAATGACCTGTCCTTTTCTGGCTTTGATCTCCTGCATATTACTAATGATCTTTTCGTGGTAGATATCCTTTGTGGCCACGAAGATGACCGGCAGCTTGTCATCAACCAATGCAATCGGGCCGTGCTTCATTTCCGCAGCAGGATAACCTTCTGCATGGATATAAGAAATCTCTTTTAATTTGAGCGCCCCTTCCAGGGCGATCGGGAAATTATAACCTCTTCCCAAAAACAGCGCATCCGAGGCGTCCTTCAATGTCTCGGCTATCGCTTTAATAGCGTCATTTTGCTCCAGGATCTTCTCTACCTTGCCTGGCACAAGGGCCAATTCAGCGCAAAGCTCACGGTAGCGCTCTTCCGAAATGGTATTCTTGTGATGGGCGATTTTAAAGGCCACCAGCATGAGGGCTGCCAGCTGTCCGGTAAATGCTTTCGTACTCGCCACTCCGATTTCCGGACCTGAATGGGTATAAGCACCTGTCTGTGAAATACGGGCAATAGAAGAACCAACCACATTGACAATACCCATAATAATTGCCCCCTGTTCTTTAGCTTTTTCAATAGCTACAATAGTATCAGCGGTCTCACCACTCTGGGAGATGGCAATGATCATGTCCCCTTTGTGAACGATTGGGTTTCTATATCTAAACTCCGATGCGTATTCCACTTCAACCGGTATGCGGCAAGTCTCTTCAATAATATATTCAGCGACCAGTCCGGCATGCCAGCTCGTACCACAGGCAATAATAATAATACGGTTCGCTTTAGAAATCTCATCCAGATAGTTTTCAATGCCACTTACCTGGATGGTCCCCTTTTCTGCATTGAGCCGCCCTCTTAAACAATCCAAAATAGTTTTGGGCTGTTCAAAGATCTCTTTAAGCATGAAGTGATCATAGCCTCCTTTTTCAATGGTGTCCAGCTCCAAATCGAGTTTTGTTATAAATGGCGTCTGTTTCTCGTTACCCAGATTTTTCAAAATCAGCTCATCGGGCTTTACAATAGCAATCTCATAGTCATTAACATACACGACCTCCTTGGTATATTCCACAATAGGGGTAGCATCGGACGCCAGAAAGTGTTCATTTTTACCGATACCGATTACCAGCGGACTTCCTTTTCTGGCAGCGATAATTGTGTCAGGGTTACTGGTTTCAATCAGCAGGATGCAATAAGCGCCCACAACTCTTTTCAGAGCAATACGAAGCGCCTCTTCCAGATTCCCTCCATTGTTCTTATAGATATCTTCAATAAAATTGAGCAGCACTTCTGTATCCGTATCGCTATTAAACCGGTAACCTTTTTGTAACAGGTCTGCTTTCAGAGAAGCATAGTTTTCGATGATACCGTTATGGATCATGGCAATTTCGCCACTGCCTGAGAGATGGGGATGTGCATTAGCATCACTGGGTTCTCCATGGGTCGCCCACCTGGTATGGCCAATGGCAGTATTGCCTTCCAGAGATTTGCCAATAGTATAATTTTCCAGATCGGCTACTTTGCCTTGCTTCTTATACAGTTTAATACCTCCGTTCAGCAACGCAATACCTGCACTGTCATAACCTCGATACTCGAGACGCTTCAGTCCTTTAATCACGACGGGATAGGCTTGCCTTGAACCCACATATCCTACAATTCCACACATAAAAATATCTTTTAGTTGTTTAATGGACTGCAAATGTAACTGAAATCAATCGTTTGCGTAAAAAAATCCGGGTTAAATATCAATGATTTTCAAATAAGATTTTTTCTATATTTGGACAGGGCAAAACAAGATTATTCCGAGCAAAATTTTGCTCAGTTATTATAATTCATAGAAAAACAGCTGGTTGAGGATGGATGACAAATGTCTTCTACGGGTGCTAATTCAACAAAAAACAGGCAGAAGGTTGATGGGGATTGTTAAAAAATTTCTTAATTTTTTGTAAATGAAAATGTTTTTTGAGTATCATAACGTTTTGTCTTTTAGATGTATAGGGACCCCAATTAATATTATTTACAATTCCAGGCCGCCCGTTACGAATGAATTGAACCCAATATCTATGCAAATCACGGCCAAAATCCCGTTCATCAGCGGTGTATCTTATCTGTGCAGGGGCATACCAGACATACCGGAGCTCTGAACCGTGATTGGCTGGAGGAAATTGATATCTATAGACCCAGGTGGATCTGCCAGCTGCAGCCAGCTCTTTTGCCAGCCGGTTGGTATGCATTTGGTACATATAAGCTGAAAGGACGTTGGCAGCTGCAACAGTGTCTTTGCTTTTCCCGAAATGTTTAAGTGCCCTTGTGTAATCGGCCAGGCAATATGGATAATTACTGCCAAACCAATCTGAAATTACGGTAGAATCCGGGTGATATAACCTTTTATCCATATCCATAAAGATCCTGCTTTCGTTTTCATTGGCTCCGACAAGGTAATGAACTATATTACGGCCTTGTTTAGCCACTGAGGCATAAGGGCTATCATTTAATATGATACCGTCCATAACAGGTCCGAAATAATTAGTGCCTTTTGCGCCTCCGAGTACTTCAGTCTGCGCGTTGATTAGCTTCTCGGTCGGCAGGCCCAGTAGATCCCGGGGATCTTTTATATTTAATTTCTCCATAACTCTTTGCCGAATCGCTTTGGCAGTAACTGTATCCCTGATACATTGAAAGCCGCCGCTCTCCAGGATCATTCCGGAATAAAGGCCCTTGGCTCCGGAAGCAACGATGAGTGCACTGGACAATTTCGCACCGGCAGATTCTCCCATGACAGTTACCCGGTTAGAATCTCCGCCAAAGTGAGCGATATTTACTTTTACCCATTTTAGCGCCTGTATCAGATCTAAAAGGCCATTATTCCCAGATGTTTTGTATACAGATCCCAGGTCACCTAGATACATAAACCCGAACACCCCCAGCCGGTAATTTATGGTTACCGTAACAATCGAATCTCTGTCTGCAAAAGCATGGCCGTTTGCTCCATTGCCTGAGCCCGCAACCATTGATCCTCCATGCACCCACACCAATACTGGCATATTGGCTTTTTGTGAAAGGGTAGGCGTATAGACATTTAAATACAAACCATCCTCGCTTCCCACAACGGGATGTTCCTTTGAACCCGCCTGAGCAGAAGCAGAACCAAAGGCCTGACAATTCAAGGTATCTACCCAGTCTTTGTGTCGTACAGGCGCCATAAACCTCGAGGCACCTGTTCTGGGTGCTGCATAGGGGATGCCCTTAAAGACAAAGCTATTTTGCTCACGGACACCTTTGATGAAGCCATTGTTGATTTTAGTGACAGGCATAACGCCTGAAACCTTACTGGAAGACACCTGTGCCTTTGCTGTCCAAGACACCCCTGAAATCAGAAGTATTATAGAACACAATTGTGTTTGGAAGGCCTTTTTACTCAGGAATAGATAGATAGTCGATGTCAACGATTTAGTCATGGAGCAGAATTTTATTTTGCTGAGGCAGCTCAGAAGCTAGATATTAAATAATAACAGATCAGTATACAGCTCTAAGATATAAAACAAAGAGAAATATGAGCCACCATTAACAAGCTGATGTATTTGTAATATCCATTGCCCGGTGACGGGAAGCCAGTCAATTTCATCCGAGAATCCATGTTATTTGGGAAGGATTCACTTTCTTTGTATAGCATACAGACATTATATTTCAAATTATCACGCTAACGCAACATGGCAACCATTGATTCTACAAAAGCCTTATCGTCCCAAACCTCTGCCATAGCCTCATCGGCTACTGAACCCGCCTCATTCTATGAAGCACAGTTAGCAGAGAGTACGATAATGCTTACAAGCCTGCAGCAAAACATCAAAACGATTGCTTTATACAGGTTGCTGGCGGGTATATCGATTATTCTGACTATTTATCAGCTTTTTAGAACTTATGGATCAAATATATGGTGGCTGGCTTTGTGTATACTTATCATAATTTTTATTTTTTTGTTACGCAGATCCGGGGATTTACAGGAAGCAGAGGCTTATCAAACCAGGCGAAAACAGATCAATGAGCGGGAGTTGGCTGGTCTCGACGGCCAGTTCGGCGCATTCGACGGGGGCGAAGGAATCGTTGGCCCTGAACACCCTTATGCATTTGACCTCGACCTATTTGGAGAGAACTCATTGTTTCAGCGGATCAACCGATCTGTTACCAATAAGGGGAAAATTTTATTGGGCAGGTTCCTTTCTGAATCTGAACAGGACAGCCTGGTCATTCGTGAGCGTCAGTCGATGGTAGCTGCCCTAGAAAAAGAGCCTGAATGGTGCCAGCAGTTTTTGATCACCGGTTCACTTAATGAAGAAGGTCCGGCAGACCGAAGCAGTATTGAAGAATGGTTAAAGCTAGCACCGGACTTATACCCAAGCAAAACATGGAAATATATGCTGACGACCCTCCCGGCAGTAACCGTCGCCGGTTGGTTGCTTTTCATGTTTGGCCCTTTACCGGCGTGGCCTGCCATAGTTCTTTCTTTAATTCAGCTGGGCATTACAGGTAATAAAGCAAAAATGATCAATGAAAGTCACCAGCTTATCAGCAAAAGAGCTGGAACATTAAAAAAATACCATAATCTAGTGCACCTATTTGCGGGCCGGACTTTTGGGGAAGCAGGTCTAAACAAATTGCATACATCGATAAACAGGCAAGAGCAAAGTAAAGGCAGCTTTAGAAAATTTATTAAACTGATCGCAGCCCTGGACAACCGGCTCAATATTATTATGAATATTGTCTTAAACGGGCTCTTACTCTGGGACCTTAATTGCCTGTACCGGATCGAACATTGGAAAAATATATTTAAAGAACAATTTCCGCTATGGATTTCTGTAAGCAGTGAACTCGACAGTCTGATCAGCCTGGCCTTTTTTAATTTTAATCACCCAGGCAATACTACGCCGACAATCTTGGACAAATCCGGTAAACAGGATTTTATGCTGGACATTCAGTCAGGCAGGCATCCTTTGCTATATCCCGAGCCATCCATTCCCAATGACCTACACCAACCGGCAAACCTTAATCTGTATTTAATCACCGGTGCCAATATGGCCGGCAAGAGTACCTTCCTTAGGATGGTGGGCCTTAATATGGTTTTAGCCATGGCTGGTGCAAATGTGGCAGCCGAGGCCATGACACTGACACCGGTTGCTTTATATACCAGTATGCGAACCAACGACTCGTTGTTTACACATACTTCCTTCTTCTATGCGGAGCTCAAGAAATTGCAATCGATCATGGAACAGATCAAATCTGAAAGGCCGGTTTATATTATGCTTGATGAAATCCTTAAAGGTACCAACTCGAGGGATCAGCATCTGGGATCTGCTGCCCTGATTAAAAACATTATCCGATATAAGGGTAGGGGGCTTATTGCTACCCACGATATTGAACTGACTGATCTGGTCAATTCCTATCAGGATAATATCAAAAATATTGCCTTTGAGATAGATATGGAAGGGGATAAAATGATATTCAGCTACCAATACCGAGATGGGGTTTGTCAAAATATGAATGCCTCTACACTGATGAAGCAAATGGGAATTATATAAAATAATAATCAATAATACGGTAATTGATTAAGCGGCCAATGAGTCGTTATGTAAGCACTGAAACTTTTAGTAAGCTAAAAAAGCGAAACAGGTACAAATCCTCATAAACATCCCCGTTGGATTAGATATTAACGATTGTATGCCACATATTTTAATGCCTTTAAATGCATCTTCAAAGCAGCACAGACTTAAGCAGCATGTAATATTCTAAAAGTTCGTCTATATAGTTCGAGGGCCATATGGCGTTTTTATCTGGCGCTAGCAGGCGTTCGCTTGAACAGCTACAAAAATACACCTACCTTTATCATACAGCAAATAATAGAAAGCGTAACTTTATTTTAGGCGCTCCTACTTTTGAATTTTAAATAAACAATGAGCAAGCGCAAAGAAAAAAGCTTCGAAGATACCTGCAGGTCATATACAAAAAAATCATTCATTACATTACGGCACTTACGCAACTTAAAAATAAGATATGTCAACAAAACATAAAATCATTAACGAAAAAATTGCCATTCAGGTATCAGGAGGCCCCTCAGTTATGAACGGCTATCTTGCCCGGCCAGCAACTGACGGAACATTTCCCGGCGTAATAATTGGAATGGAGATATTTGGTGTAAACGATCATATCAAAGATATTACCAATAGAGTCGCAGAACTTGGTTATGTAGCGATTGCTGTAGACTTTTATCATCGGACAGAACCTAACTTGGAACTTTCCTATGATACTGCGGGACGGAATAAAGGAATGGAATTGATGGGGCAGCTTTCCCGTGAAGAAGTATTGGAAGATGTGGAAGCAACAATGGCTTTTCTAACATCCACCGAGAACATTTCTGGTAAAATTGGATTTATTGGGTTTAGCATTGGTGGACATATTGCCTATCTGGCGGCGACACAGTTAGAAATTGCAGTTACAATTTGCTTTTACGCCGGATGGATAGTGAACCCTGACATCAAACTTAGTCAACCCGAGCCGACGGTCAAGCTTACGTCAGGCATCGCAAAACACGGAGGGCAGCTCGTTTATTTTGTTGGGGGGCAAGATAGTCTGATAACCAAAGAGCAGTTAGACTTAATGTCAACGGCATTGAAATCGGCAGAGGTCAGGTACGAATTGACAATTTACCCAGAAGCAATGCACGGATTCTTTTGCGACCAACGGCCGTTAACTTTTAGCAACACAGCAAGTGACGATGCTTGGAAAAAAATACAAAAGATATTATCAGATGGATTATGACAATGCTCCTATCTGCGTCATTGCGCTTTATAAAAAAGAGGAGTGACCTTCTGCTATCGGCATAAAACCCCTATGCTGTCTTTGTAGTTAATTTGATTTCATGTCCCTGGATTTCAAGATAAGCATCCTTAGCCTTAGGTACAAAATTGTGGAGTGGCGCAGCATGAGCCATTCAACAAAGTACAATTGAGCTAATAAACAAACCCCAAAAATGATAATAAACAGAACTTTGCTATTCAAAATAAGAAAAACATGAAAAGTAAAGTATGGTTTATTACCGGCAGCTCACAAGGTCTGGGCAAAAGCCTGGCTAAAACGATCCTGGCACAAGGAGACAAAGTCATTGCTACAGCGAGAAACATAAATGACCTAAATGATTTGGATCAGTACCCCAAAGAAAACATTCTAAAATTAACGTTGAATGTAAGGGACCAAAAACAAATATACCAGGCCATTAACGATAGTATCAGTCATTTTGGTCGTATTGATGTCCTGGTCAATAATGCAGGGTTTGGCATTACCGGCGCTGCAGAAAGCTTTTCAGATGAACAGGTCATTGACCAGTTGGAAACGAATCTGTATGCACCGATTGAATTGTCCAGGGCCGTTATTCCGCACATGCGTCATCAGGGTTCAGGACATATTTTGCAAATTAGTTCAATTGGTGGGAGAGTGGCCAGTACCGGACTGTCTATCTATCAGGCAGCCAAATTTGGCCTGAGTGGATTTAGCGAAGCACTTCAAAGGGAATTAGCACCTTTAGGTATTACAGTAATTGCCGTTGAACCAGGTGGCATAAAAACGCAGTGGTCAGGCAATTCAATGGGGTACGCCGACAGCCCGGATATATATGAAGATATACAAACACGTGTGTCAACTTATAAAAGAGGGCAGTTTGTTCCTGTAGGTGACCCGGATAAAATGGCAAAAGTAATAATTGATCTAATTGATCATCCCAAACCGCCTGTTCATCTCGTTCTGGGCAGTGACGCCGTTGGCGTTTTACAAAATGGGATGTCAATGAGAGAAGCAGAGCTTAAAGAGTGGCTTTCTGTTAGTGTTTCTACTGATACTGAAACGCAGACAGATGTTAATTTTATAGATATCCAGGCATTGCCAACACAACAAGTTTCAGAAATATAGAAAAAAACAAACATCTTCCATTAATTGTGGTAATTTTACGAACAATTAGCCATTATATTTAAGTTTAGCCTATATCCACCGTAGGATCTTCTGGAAACGCCATTTTAAAGAAGGTAAGCTTCTGAAAGAAAGTCCTGAATTAAAAGATTGATAATGAAAGCGCAACAAGCACATAATAAACCGTCCGTTCATTACTCCTGCCATTTTGAGACGAAAAGAGAAGGAGAACAGTTCACAGCACAACATGTTTTAAGTTTCCAGATGTCAGGCACCTTAAAGTTAAACGATGGAGACAAGGAATATATATTCAGAGAAGGAGAGTTCCGATTCTCAAAAAGAAACCGTCTTGTTAAGTTTGAAAAAACACCGGATATTGATCGCCCATTTCGCTGTGTATCCCTGCCGTTAGATCAGGAACTATTGCGCAAAATAAGCGTCCATAAAAACATATCATATTCCAGTTGTGAAAAGGGAGATGCCGTTATAAAACTAGATAGTCACCCTTTGCTGGAAAGCTTTTTTACTTCTTTAATGCAGTATGAAAATAACAAGGAGGCGTTAAACGACAGCCTTGTTTTTATAAAAATGAAAGAAGCCATCATGTTACTGCTGGAGTTAGTGCCTTCGTTAAAATCAACCTTATTCGATTTCTCCGAACCTGGCAAGATCGACCTGGAGGAATTTATGAATCGGCACTATCATTTTAATGTCAACATGAGCCGTTTTGCCTATCTCTCCGGCAGGAGCCTGGCAACATTCAAAAGAGATTTTCAGAAAGTCTTTCAGTCCACACCCAGTAGATGGCTTTTAGGCAAAAGATTATCTGAAGCACATTACCTTTTAAAGGAAAAAGGCAGGGCTCCGACAGACGTATACTTAGAGTTAGGCTTTGAAAACCTGTCTCATTTTTCTTTTGCCTTTAAAAAAATGTATGGTGTACCGCCATCACAGATCAGAACAGCAGCTATATCGGCATAATGGGAAAGACTCTGCCTGACGACTTTAATAGGCATGCATTTATAAAATCACGAGGGGAAAATAAAACGTTTCCCCTTTCTTATTTAAAATAGTATCTACCACACAGAGCCTTCTTCATAAGTTTGGCCGGATAATATTTATAGTTATTGAATATCAATCAATTCGGTATCAGAGTAAGGACCCTGGTACATATAGATTCGGCCTGCCTCTGCTATCCAGTTGTTCTGCCAGCAATACTTTGTAATGAGTATAATATGCCGCTATAATAATTCAGGCCTTTGTAGGGCCATATCCAAAGCGACTTAAAACGGCATTAATAACCGGTAAAAAAAATAAAAATATTCATTAACAATTTTTATCAGTTATGAAAAATTTATCGTAATTCTGTAATACGAAAGTAGGCCTATTGTTACTAGGCTTACTTACGATTAGCCTTTGGAATAAGAAGAAGAACCTATAAACATTAGAAACCTCGACCGACAACAATGTATCGGTTCCTTGCGCTACTTGTAATATGGATGTTGATCAGATTGCAGGATTTATATAATGAATATCCCTGTACAATAATGCGCTCATCAATAAATAACCCCGTATAATTCCCCTTTATGCAAAAAAGAAGTTTTTTTTATCGGTTAGGCGTTGGGCTCACTTTCCTTAGTATCTGTTTTACCAACGCCATGTTTGCCCAACAATTAGAGAAGATTACCGGCAAGGTGCAAGACAGCATAGGCGCTCCGCTGGTAGGTGTCACCGTGAAAATTGCCAATACAAAACAGGCAACGCTAACCGGCAATTCGGGAACGTTTTCCCTCGAAGCCCACATAGGTGATGTTCTTCAATTCACTCATGTAGGTTATACATCTGCACAGTTAACGGTAGGGAGCGAGCGGCAGTTAACGGTTATAATGCAAGCGGCCACAGACAACAGCCTTAAAGATGTTGTGGTCACGGCAATGGATATTAAAAGAAGCTCCAGAGAACTGGGGTATTCAGTTCAGACAATAAAAGGTGACGATATCCAGCAGACACAACGAGAGAACTTTGTCAATGCCTTACAAGGGCGTGCTGCTGGTGTTACCATCAACCCAACCAGCGGCCAGGCAGGGGCTTCTTCCCAAATCGTTCTCAGAGGGTTCAACTCGGCGTCACTCAATAACCAGCCATTATTTGTTATTGACGGTATCATTGTTGACAATACAACCTTCAATGAGACTTCCAATGGCGGAGCAGGTATTGGCCTTGCCGATGACCGGCCAAACCGGACTAGCGACTACAGCAATAGAATTTCAGATATTAACCCTAATGATATCGCTTCTATCACAATACTAAAGGGACCGGAGGCAACCGCATTATATGGCAGTCAGGCAAGCTCAGGTGCTATTATCATTACCACTAAAAAGCCAGAAATGAACGGTCGTATTAATGTTAGTTATGACAATAGCTTCCGTTTTAATAAGATCACGAGATTTCCGGAGATCCTGGATACCTATTCCCAAGGAAAAGATGGGAAAGCGACAAACAATCCCGCCGAAGCTTTCCTATATTTTGGGCCGGAATATCCATCAGGGACCAAACGATACGATAATATTTCTGATTTTTTCAGGACCGGTTTCGCTAATACACAAAATATAGCAGCCGACATGGGTACAAAAAATGTCGGCTTCCGGTTAACGGGTTCCTATTTTAACAATAGCGGCGTAATTCCCAATAATAATTACAGACGGTATAATTTTAAGTTGTCCAATAATACAAAATTATGGGATGGGAAAATTGTCATCACTCCAACCATTAGCTATATCAATTCTGAAAACATCAAACCTACAAGAGGCGCCGGAGGGTATGTGCTGGATCTGTATGCATGGCCCACAATCGACAATGCCGCCAATTATCTGGATGCCGATGGCAACAAACGATTGCTTTATGCAGATGATTACAATTCTGAAGTACTGGATAACCCTTTCTTTAGCGCCCATAGAAACTACGGTCAGGATAAAACTTCCAGATGGATTGCAACATTAGGTGTTGACGTAAAACCGGTAGATTGGCTGACGATTGCAGGAAGATTTGGCTATGACACTTATGATCAGAATGGCTACATTTTGACCGATCCGCAGTCCAGTACACTCAAATCTGCCACTCGGGGATTCCTAAGTAATTACTATCTCAACTATAAAGGCTATAATCATACCATCACCGCGACCGCCACAAAGAAAGTGGGTAAATTTGGGTTAAGAGGTATGATTGGGACAATGTGGCAGGATTACAAAACAGAGGAATACGCCGTAGCAGGGTCTCAATTAAAGGACGCCGACAATCCCAGATCCCATAGTACTGACAGCAGTAATATTGGCGTGGTAGAGTCACGACTGGCAAGAAACAAAGTGGGGCAGCCCAATGAAAGTATCACGCGGCAACTGGCTTATTTTGGCGAAGCGGCCGTTAGCTATAACAATGTATTGTTTTTATCCTACACCCACCGTTTTGAGCAGGCGTCCGTATTTGCACCGGACAAGAGAAGCTATAATTATCCAGGTATCAGCTTTAGTGCCATCCTCAGCGATATCATTCCCGGCTTCAAAGGAGACTTCCTTAATTACCTGAAATTACGAGCTTCCAGAGCGCAAACTGCCCGACTGATGCCGCCTTATCTAAATCAGGCCGTTTTTGTGGATAATTACGCGAGTTCAAATATTCCTGCATATTCCTATTCTTACTATAATAATAACCCCAATCTGGTACCTGAACAGCAAAAAACGTACGAAATAGGCCTTGAGACCCGGTTGTTAAACAACAAAATTTCTTTGGAAGCGGCCTATTACAACACACATAATATTGACCAGATAAGTGTAGGTTACAGGGCCAGTTATGGCACCGGCTTCATATTAAACACGCAAAATGCAACAGAATCACGTAACCAGGGTATCGAACTGACGATGTCCGTCAATCCCATCAATAAAAAAGACTTCGCCTGGGACATCGAATTTAACTTCAATCATATGTGGAGCAATGTTATCGATATACCGGCATCTATTGCCGAAAAAAATGACTATTATATCTCCGACACATGGATATACCTTAATACTAGAGGAGGCTTCGTAAGGAATTATCCCACCACGGAGCTAACAGGGTATTCTTTTGAAAGGAATAATAAAGGGCAAATACTAATCAATCCTGAAAATGGGATGCCGGTGGTCAACACAAGCTTCAGACCAATAGGCGACAGGAATCCAGATTTTACCTTGGGGACAAACAACAGCTTCCGTTATAAAAACTGGCATCTTAGTTTCCTCTGGGATTTACGGGTAGGGGGCGATATTTATAATGCTACCGAACAATACCTGACCTATATGGGCAAAAGTGCGCTTACCAAGAACAGAATGACTCCCACTATTATCGAAGGTGTATTACAGGATGGTAAGGAGAACTCCGCAAGTCCAACAAAAAATACTATTTCTTTTGTGCCCAATGATGTAGCCAGTACTTACTACACTGAAACTAAAGGTTTTCCAGACGAAGTTTTTATTCAAAAAGATGTCAATGCGCTCAGATTAAGAGATATTACCCTGAGCTACCAATTACCTGAACAACTTATTCAGAAATGGAAGATGTTCAGATCACTGAGTATATTTTTTACGGGTAATGATCTGGTATTATTTACGAATTATAGAGGGGCAGATCCCAATGTAAGCGGTAATACAGCAGGCACCGTTGGAGTAGGGGGGTTCGGAATGGATTACGGCAATGTGGCAGCCCCCGTTTCGTACAATTTTGGGATCAAAGCCAACTTTTAAATCTCGTTAAAATCACAGTCATGAAAATATTAACTATTATTAAAATATCCATTTTATCCATCTTGCCAGCAATAGTAATGATGGCCTCTTGTACAAAAAAGTTGGACGAAGCATATACCAATCCTAATTCACCGCCGGATGAACCGGTCGAGAATATATTTCCCAGCTTAATCGGAAGTATTATCGGAAGTTCAGCGGCTGCAGGATCCGCGTATGGAATTGCCGGTGATGGTATCTATATTGGCAGATATGTACAATACTGGAATAATTATGTAGCCACAGCCACAGACAACGGAGGAACTCAATATGACCGAATGGGAGGAGTATTAGGTTCCAGCGACGCCTTTGGAAGCATGTGGGCAGCTTTTTATTTTGGCCATGGACAAAACCTAAACTATATCGTATCCAGAGCCAGTGCAGAAAATCAATGGGATTTTGTGGGAGGAGCCAGAGCCCTGAGAGCCTGGGGCTGGCTGGAACTTGGTAATGAATATGCCAATGCGATTATTATTAAGCAGGCCTTTGATGTTGACCGGTCTACTTTTGATTATGACTCCCTACAATTGGCATACGATTCGTGCAGGGCAGCCTGCTTTGATGCCCTTGCTGCATTTGGTAAAGCGCAGGGAGGATCTGCCAGTTTTAAAACAGCGGATGCCTATTTTAACCAGGGAGATATCCAGAAATGGCAAAAATTCGCTTACGGCATACTAGCCAGGTCTTACGCATATTTATCTAACAAATCTAATTACAGTGCGGATTCAGTGATTAAGTACGCAACACTGGCAGCACAAACAAATGCGGAGAACACAACAGTTAAATTTTCTGCGATCGGAACTTCTGGAAGCTCCAACTATTACGGGCCTTTCAGGGGCAATGTAGGTAGCCTGCGTCAATCGGCCTATATTGCAGATTTACTTTCAGGGAGGAATCCGGAAGCACTTACAGGAGTGCAGGACCCGAGGGCTTGGTACCTTTTACGGGAAAATAAAGAAGGAACATTTTATGGAGTGACAATTGGCAAAGGCTTAGATGAAACTTTACCGGAAGAAAAATGGCCCACCAATTTCTGGGGCAAATCAGGCCTTTCTACCTCCAGCCCAGCAACAGATTCCGGAAGATATATTTTCAGGGATAATGCGGAGTTTCCGATTATGACTGCATCTGAAATGCAATTTCTTCTGGCCGAGGCATATTACAGAAAAGGAGAGAAGGCAAACGCATTAAGCGCCTATAAAAACGCTATCAGTTTAAACTTCGACATGTTAAGTACGAAATATGCCACGAATGTGCCTAGTGGACATCAAATCAACACCATCAATAAAACACTCTATCTCAATAACATAAGCGTAGTTCCTGTTTCCGCAAGCAATTTAACGCTGTCACAAATTATGATGCAAAAATATATAGCATTATATGGGTGGGGTATTCAGGAAACCTGGGCGGATATGCGCAGGTTTCATTACACCGACAAAGATCCAACAACCGGTAAACAGATATACGCGGCCTTTAAACCGGCTGGCGGCACTTTGTTCGTTAATAACAACGGCAAATACGTTTATCGTGCAAGACCCCGATATAACTCCGAATATCTTTATGACATTCCCTCACTAAAATCAGTAGGGGCTGTCGATGCAGAAGGATCACAGGTTGTGGATTATCATACAATGGAAAGCTGGTTCTCGAAACCTTAACCTGGGTAAAACTAGACAAAATTTATTTCAATCCCCAAAAACCAGAAACAATCATCCCAGTTGTTTCTGGTTTTTATTTTTGAGCAGAGCAACACGGATTATATTCTCTTTCCGAATAGTCTATATTCATTTTGTATATACTTTCTTGCTTAGACAAGAAAGAATCGTTCCACAAACACTGCTGTACCTGATTTTATATAAACTCCTTACCTTAAGTAAATCCTGATTTGTATAACCCTTTAATTACACGGTTTACAGTGAAAGACGAAGCTTAATCTGAAGCAATTAAAACCAGCCACACTTCGGCCAAATCGAGCGAAATTTTTAGGAAAAAATGAGCGACGGAGAGGCAATTTATTGATCCACCAATTCCGGGTAGTAGATTCCCGGCTCCATCTCATATCCTCTTTAAGAAAAGCATCTCGTAGCTATTTCGGCTCATAATAAAGTATTACTGCACCACCTTTAAATATTTTGGTATCCACAAGCTTAAAAATAGTCTTCCTACTTATATTGTCAAATAACCGCAATCCATTGCCTGCAACAACCGGGTGAATACAAATTTGGTATTGATCAATCAATTCAAGTTTCATTAGTTGTATAATTAAACTGCGGCTGCCAATTAAAATATCTTTGCCAGATTGCTGCTTTAGCTCTAAAATGGTCTCTTTTAAATCATGATCTGCGACAGTGGCGCTTTTCCAATCTACACTTTTAAGCGTATGTGAGAAAACAATTTTTGGGATTTTGTCAATTGCAATAGCAAAGTCATTCATCGACCTTTCTGCCGAAGGGCGTTCTAAAAATGTGCGCCAAAATTCCATAAGGTTGTACGTAGTTCTCCCATATAAAATCACGCTTCCCTGGTTCAATAATTCTGTATAATGTTGATGGATTTCTTCATCTGGCAACCCTGCAGTATGGTCGCAATTCCCATCTAATGTCATATTGAATGCGGCAATTACCTTTTTCATATAAATATTCTTTTAGATGTTTTTGTCGGCTATTCTTAAACTGATGACCGAGGTTTAAAGATACGACAGAAGTGACAGAAAAAAAGCATATTCAATTCAATTAGCACTAACCTTCTGTTGAATCACAAAAATTCGCTTTTGGAAATCTAAATTTTTATAAATTCTGACTTAATCTGATCAATCAAGCTTTTAGAAATTGATAACGAGGTCGCATAATCTTCGAACTTATCAACTGCTTTTACCACTTGGTCTATTAATGTATGGTAGTCTTTAATATCGTTCTGCACGGCAACGATTTCCAAATCTTCTCTTTTAATATCCTGATTTTTACCATTCACTGTTAAACTATGCCTATTTACATAAGCCGGAGCGCCAAGGTCAACACTAAAAGTCAGGTCATAGGCAGGGGATAGGCGCCATTCCCCATTATGGTCCATACAGAACGAGAAATTCTTATTATGATCATCAACATTACGCGTAAGTACATTGAAGACCATTCTTAAGTAATGTTGCCTGCTATCCTCAAAAGGTAGATTCAGGCGGCGGATAACGCCAAAAATACCTTCATAGCTATTAACGAAGGGAGCCATTGCCGCCAATGTTTGGGTATGAATTTTCCGATTGCCTTTTCTGTCAAATCGTTGCGTTAAAAAATGAGTTATGTTCCCATATTGACGTAGCTCAGATGGCATTATATAAACACCGGCATCCAATGCCATTTGGTAATAGATAAACTCCAACTTAGCAAACGGATAAACAGAATTATCATCATACTTTAGAATATAATGTTGGTACCCTTTCGGAATGTTTCCCTGCCCAGAAATAACCTCCTGGGTTGCCTTATTAATAGCAACAATGGCTTTAGGGCGTTTTCCACCCGGAGATGAACTGATTTTTATTAAATCCTGCCAATGAATGGAATTTCCCTTATCTAAAACAGTCGCTTCTCTGCGATTAAGTACCTGTTTTGCAAACTCATATAATCCTTGAACGTCAACAGTAAAGGTGCTCTCATCGCCGAGAGCTTTTGCAGGTACATACTCTAATGCACCTATTGCTCTATTTCCTATAAATGAAAGATGATCAATTGGGCTAATACTCTTAGTTGAGAGATTATTATCCCGCAACCATGCATTAAAAAGTGAGTTTCCCCATTTGTCGGGCAACGAATCAGCAATCATAGGTGGAAGACCTTGATATAATTTGTCTTTGTCACCTAACCAGGGAAGCAACTTTTTACTACGAGGTGAATTTATTGACATAGTAATCGGAGCAATATCCAATCCCAATGAAAGGAAAGAAGTATCGTATTCAAAAACGGCTACATTGGCTTTTTCATCCCAATTAAGATAACCAACATCTAAGTCCCAAAGCTTTATTTTTACAACATTAGTTTCCATTATTTCTGTTTTTTTGTTTCTTAAAAAGAGCTTTAGGGCTCATTGGCAATTCAGGTAATAGTTTGTCAATCTCTCCAAGTGAGTCAATTACTCGGAGTAATCTAATAAAGGATGAGATCGTAATACCTGTAGATGCACCATTTTCGAAACTACTTATTGTGAAAATGCTTAATCCTGATCTATAAGCAACCTCTTTCTGTGTATAACCCATTCGTTTTCGATAGACGCTATATCGCCTTCCTAATTCCTTCACAAGTTCATTTCCTGATTTTTCGTTAATATCATCAAGCATAAAACATAATTTGACACAATTATATAGATATATCTATACAAATATAAGAAAATTAAGATAATTATAGATATATCTATATAATTTTTAAATGGAAAAGTGATTTTAATGCATGCCGTATGCCATTAAAAAATGTACATTTGAATAAGAAAGATCAAAACCCGACCAATGACCCCAATAAATGTTATCAAAGATCAATATGCCAGAATGTCGGATGACGAATTATTGCACCTGTCCAAAAATGAAGCCGACCGGCTCACGGTAGAATCCTTCCGATTATTAATGGATGAATTTCGGTTAAGAAATCTTGATCTGGGAATTCTTGAAGCAGCCAAAACGGAAAAAGAACTGTCAGGTCTATTCGTAAAATCAGAGATGGAAAAGAACGCAGCCATTGAATTTAATCAATCATTGTTTGACTACGTGATAGAAGAAAGACAAAAGGGAAAAACCACGATCGAACTATACAACAGACTAATAAAAAAAGGCCTCACTGACCAGTGCGCATTTGTCTATATACAAGGTTTAAATTCCAGGTTAAAACGCGTAATAGAGCATTTCGAAGCCAATATGATTCTCGGTTGTGTATTGACGGTTGTGGGTCTGGCGATACTTACCCTTTATCTTATGGACTACTTCAAGAGCGTCTATGTGATATTCGGAATCTTTTTAATAATCGGAGGAATCGTTGGGACAGTAATTAATTCGATTAACAAGTCAAAATATCAAAAGATTCTAAAATCACTAGAGTCAGACCCACTGAAGTTATCATATCCATATGGTAGGATTGATGCCACTTTAAACTAACAAAATTCCGCTATACCCAATTTTTAAGCTAGCTCTGCCCTCATAAAGGATTATAAATGCTCCTGATATAGGGATTAAAAATGCCGGGGGGCTGGTATTATCTAGCTGGGAAGTTAACTGGGTTAATAGATAAAACAAAATCGGTACAACACCGCTGTTAAAGCACCGAACACTTTCTTTAATATTCTCTAAACCTCGCGACATTTTCAGAATCCCCAAAGTGTTAAATTTATCGACTTCCGGTAACGAATGTAAAGGTAGACGTTATTCATTTCTGTATCCGGTCTCAAAATCAAACGATCACTTTCTATTAAACTCCAATTCAACATAATTTCGGCTTGAAACAATGAGCCGGCATGGGGAGTAGAAGATTTTAAATGCATTTAACATAATATAAATTATAGGAAATTTTTTAAAGCGAAAAAAGGCCAGTGTTTTCAAGGATTTCGTTTGTTAATAGATAATAAATATTAACTATATGACGTTTGGGGAATCAGTTCTTTGAAAATGCGGATTCACACGTTTTGTGTGTCTTATAGATTTTTCTTTTTTTAATTTATTAAAACATTTCCCTATGGGCTTTAACTATTCTCACGCTAATAAACGGCACTTAATCAAGGTTTTAAAAGATTATAGAGGTTGTATTATTCAGGCTAATATTAAGAATTTAGAGTTTATGATGTCTGGAATCCCTCTTTTTAATCGTCCCGAAGTGTTAAAACTTCGGCCTTATCATGAACGTAGATTAAAGCAGTATAAAAAGCTTGAAGCTTATGTAAATTTTATCATTGCCGATCTAGAAGGTTCGGCAGGTCCTTTTAAACTAAAATAATGGATACATTATCGCACGTTGTCAAAATCGGTGCTGCTGCGGGTTCTTCCGTTGTTGCTATGGGTACGGTTGCCCCCTCGTCTAATGATGAGCTTTTAAAAACGGTTATCGCTACGGTGGTTTCCGTTGTTGTTCATCTGATTTTTAATCTTTTTTCCAAACGGAAAAAGGACGCTTAGTACTTGCCTATGAAAAGTTCAGTATAACTGCCTTTTCTTATTTTTTATTCACTTTAAATTTTACTTTATGGCTGCAAAAAAAACTGCTCTTGCCGCTTTCAATGATGCTTTTAAGGCTTCTTTAGAAACTGCTCCTTACCCTTCTACGTCTGTAGGCTTTAATAAGCTGAAACGGTCTATAATTGAAAAAGAGGAAGGCGAAAGAATCAGCTTTTATCTTGATCGCTCTTCGGCTTTGGAAGCTTCTATACAGGCAATGAAACTTGGGATTACTACTGATGAATTATTTAGGCGTTTGATTTGGTTGTTTGTTTCTTCTAAGTAACTGTTTATGAATTATTTTGATTTTAAACAGAAGGTGTTTTATGAGTATTTCGACCCAAAACAAGTATTGCTGTTTTATTATCGGGATAATAAGACGGGTAAAACCCATCGGTATAACTGCGGCCTTTGTGGTGGTTCTTTCGGTGCTGCACTTAATAAGATGGAAGATTTTCGGGGTGATATTTATTTCAGTTTGAAGTCTGGCCGTTTTACAATGCTTCGTTATAGGTTGATTTCTTATTTTGATTCTAAGAAACTTCCTGATTATTAATCCTTTAAATTAATTTTTATGGCTCGTTTTTCTGGTCGTCATTCAAAGGTTTTTAAAGTTCGTTTTCGGTTTTATGATCGGGAGCGAAATAAATCCTTTACCCGTGTTGGTTCAGGTAACAATAGTCATGCGTGCCTTAAGGCTGTTTTTGAAAAAAACCGGACTATTAGAAAGCGTTATAAGCTTGGGGCTATTGTTATGTCTGGTTATGACTACCTAAATACGTCTTTTTACAGGTATTAATTAGTATTTTACATTTATTAAATTTATGTAATATGAAATTTGAAATTAAGATGATCGGCCTTGAAGGTCTCACATGTACGGACTTCTTTTATAGTCTTAGCCTTGTCGGTGCTGTTTCTGCTTGTTTCAGTGCTTATCCTGCCTTACAGGGCAATGATCTGCGTATTGTTTCTGTAATTGAGGTTCAGGATTGATTTGCTGGGTTTGAAAATGATGGCGCATGTGCTATAACATGCGCCAAACAGTCCCACTAATGGGACTATTTGTTAAATCCTTCCTTGTTCTGTTAACATTTAAATTTTATTCAAAAATGGCTCGTTTTAGAAGATTTCGTAGACGTTATCGCCCTATGCGTAGACGTCGTTTTTATCGTCGTCGTCGTGGCGGTGGCAGTAGGCATATTACTCACAAATCCAAAATCTTTGGTTTTCCTATTCTTCTGGTTGCTGCTGTAGCTGCTTTTTTCTTCATTCCCCAATTTAAAAGCCTTGTTTTAGGTTTGATTGGTAAAAAGGAGGACTAAGTTTTGTTTAAACGAACGAAGATTTTCGGCGTTTCTCTGCTCACTATTTTGATGCTTGTTGGTTTTTTCTTTAGAGAGAAAATTCTCGATTTCTTCAAAAGTCTGTGCGCCAAAATTTCTGGGGAACATGGGGAACTTGACCCCGAAGACCTTAAAGACCATTTAGCACATACGGTCGCTTCTGTTGTTGCTCCCCATGCTGCCAGTAAAGCTGCTGCTAAGACAGTTGCTAAAGTTCATGCTAAACCGACTGCTAAGGCTGTTGCCCATCCGGCTGTTAAGGCCGTTGCTCACGCTGTGGCAAAAAAACCGGTTGTTCACGCACCGGTTAAACCGATTTGTCATCCGGTGGCAAAGCCTGCTGTTCATGCAGTTGCAAAGAAGGTTATTAAGGCTCCTATTAAACCAGTTATTCATGCTGCTAAAAAGCCGGTTGTCAAGGTTGTTCCTAAGAAGCCGGTTGTTAAGGTTGTTCCTAAAAAAACCGTTGCTCCTGTTCATCATACTGTAGTTGCAAAAAAGCCTGTGCATCCTGCTGTTGCCCATATTCTTAAAAAGAAAAAATAATTTTCTTCTTAAGCTTTAAAAAATTTAGTATTTAATTTAATAATTCAAAATCCAATGATTGTAAAAGTTGGCGAATCCAGACAGGATATTGTAAGGTCTGGAACTTATAACAGTGTCAATGTAAATTTGTACGTTGTTGCTGCTGCTGTTAATACTGCGTTTGTTGACGCTGATGTTAAAAAGCAAAATGTCTCTATTAAAGTAGTTTTAAAGCGTTCTGGTCAGCAGCATATTATTATGCAAGATAACCTGTTGCTTTTGGGTACTTATAATAGCTTGAAAAAAGGCTATGCGGAGTTTAATAAGGGTATCGTTAAGGCTGCCGCTGCGGCTGCTGTTAAAGAGGTGCGTTTGTTCCCTGTTACCCTGAATTTTGGGGGTCATATTCGTGTCTCTGATGGTGATGAATTGATTGTAGAAGTTACTCCGGCTTTGACTGGTTTATTTTCTGCCAATGTAGATACCGCCCTTTCTTATGTAGAGTTCCAAAGTAACCCGTCTATTGGTTATGAGGTCGGTATTTTCAGTACGATTTCCGAAGTAGTACAGCAGAATACCAACAAGCAAAGCTTTAGCCCAGGTGATAATGTTGTCCGTATGGCGCTGCTGAATTTTGATAAAACTTCGCTTGCAAGTGAAGTTGTTACCAACTTAAATATTTCTTCTGATCGGCTTGATGTTTCAATGTCTTTTAATCAGTTGTTAGCTGCTGAATTGCTGCAATATGACGATAAGCAGAGACTTGATTATTCAACCTCTACCCCTGCCCTTCCGCAGTCCTTTTTCCTGTTTGATGGTCTTAAAACTGGCGATGAGTTGGATACGGTTAAAGTGGATGCTTCTTTTAATTCCGCTAATGTGGCCAGTTCTTCAAACTATTTGGTATCTACAAAATATGTTACCAATATTGAAATGCTTACCGATGCTGCGGAGCGTTCCGCAAAGCATGGTCAAGAGAAAATAGACCGCATTAACGAGATGAGCTAATGGGGCTTTTCTCTAAAAAGCCGGGCGGTACTTTTTTTGGCAACCTCTTGAGAGGGGTTGCCAATACCGCTACGGGTGGTCTACTTGGGAACGGTGATAATATGATTCCTGTTGGTGGTACTATGACAAATAAAGAGTACGCACGCAGGATTGCCGAAGCAACTAAAAAGCAAAATTCTTTGTTGAATGGCTTAAACAGTGCTGCGGCTTCTGTCCTTCCCTCCGCTTCGAATACGCCGACTATTCGCAATACTTCCGCTTCCCGCTCCCCTTCTGACCCTCTTGTTGATTTGAATGATTATGTGAAACTGCCTACTTTAAATATGGGCGTTGATACAGGCAATCAAAACAATTTGATTTTGTTAGTTGGTGGTGGTTTGCTTCTGTATCTGTTAATGAAAAAACGTTAGCAGTGAATCCCCTAAGCATTTTACAGGGCGGTATTGGAATGGTTACGGGTTTGTTTTCCGGTGGCAAAGCCGGTAATGCAAAGGGTCAGCAATTAATAGCGCAGTTTAATCAAATTACTGAACTTAATAAACAGGCAGAAGCTTTGCTTAAACCCTCCATTCCTTCAACTGCTGCACCTGCTTCGTGGGTGTCAAATGTTAGGCAGGATAACACAAGTACCATTGCTGCGAATGATTTGCCCTCTTGGACTGCTCCGCAAACGCAATATGATGATGTTGTTGTTACTGCTTCCGCTTCCAAAAAGCCTAACTGGCTTTTATGGCTTGGTTTAGCCTTATTGGCTGTTATTGTTTTAAAGAAAAAATAATCTTGTAATGAAAATTTATCAATTATTAGAGCAGTTGATTGCTCGCTTTGTGCCTTTGGATGATGCTACTAAAGCAGAATTGCATTTAGAGAGTGTTAACGTCTATTCCAAAATAGCCAATGAAAGATTGGCTATTATTGAAGAAAACGAGCGTATTAAAGCCGCTAATGAGAAGGGGGCAGATCAGATCGATTATATCCCTATTATGCCAAAAAAGATGCCTTTGAAAATGCGTATTGTTGGTGTTCTTGAGCAATGGTACATGCGTTATTTTTTTGCTGTTCTTTTCATTTTCTTAGTTCCTAAAATTAAAAGTTATATCAACGGAGAGGGTTCTGCCCGTTCCCGTGATTCTGATGATTTCGATGATCATGATGATGATGATTATGATGATCTTGATGATGATGATGATGCGGAGTACGAAGAGTTCAGACGTTGGAAAAAACGGCGGTCAATGCGTTAACTATGTATAAAATAAAAAGGTTTATGAAGGGTAGCGGTTTGCTACCCTTCATTTTAATTGGCATTCTGGTAGCTGTCTTGCTATCCAAATTGGGTATATTTAATTTGTTTGAAGGCCTTGGAAATACGATTAAGCACCTTACTAATAATCAGGGTGCGGAGGTCGCTAAACAAAATGCTGATGCTGTTCATGATAAAATAACTTCAAAAGTTAAAATTACTTCTTATCATCAGGAACAGGCAAATATTATTGCTAATTGGATTAATGTTACCCGTTATGATTTTCTTTCTTCTGATTTCTGGCATAGAAAAACACCTCCCGTTTATCAGCAAAAGGTTTATGATTTAATACACACAATGCCTAATGCTGATGTTGCCGGTATTATTGCCGCTTATGGCGCACGTAATTTAAATGAGCGTCATTCTCCTGTCACCGGTTGGCTTACTGATACTCCTTTAACGCTTCCTGAACAGGTTGAAGTATCATTTACCGACCCTATGTTAGAAAAGACTTCAAATGTTCTTTCTATTGCTTTAAAATACTATGGTTAATGGTTCGTTGCTTGTCTGGTGGAAATTGTATTTAATTTTTAATTTAAAATTTATTTTTATGCAAAGTGATCTTGGTTTAAAACAGTTTTTGGATGTTGATTTTGTGCATTCTTTAGTTAGGAAAAAATATACTAACTGTCAAGTGCAAATGGTGGAAAGTTGTTCTTTCTCGTTTAATAATTATCTTTTTAAAGATCAGGTTAACTCCGTTTTTAGTGGTAAGTTTATTTATGTAGGTTATGTTTCTGTTTCGCCTGCATCTTCTGGGGGTATTCCTGTTGATGGTTGGGCTAAACCTCGTGTTAATTGTGTTGAACCTTGGTTAATCTGTAATGGTGTTTATTTTATCCCTAATGTCGGTTCCTTGGTTCCTGTTATTTTTGATAATGTTGCTTTAATCATGGGACAGGAATTTGCTTTTAGTTTTATTGGATTTAGGGTATATGTTGAGGGCTCAATTGATAATTTTACTCCAGCTGTATTTAACTATACGGATTTATTTACTCGTTTGGATTTTAGCAAATTTTGTGTTTTCGGGTTAGGTGATTATTGCGGCTTTTTGATTCCAAATAATACAACAACACGTTTTGACGGTGTTGTTTTTCGTTCGGGTTCTTTTGAACGTGCTGCTTTAGGCGTACCTGCTGAACAAGCGCAATTTGTTCAATTGTTTTTCCCTGCTGATGATCTGCGGATTGGCTATATGAATGCAGGCTATAAACCTGGCGATTATGGTTTTGGGCGTATCGACCTTTTAAAGGACTTTTATTTTGGTTCTGATCACTTTTCTTTTGTGGTTGATGATTCTGTTGATTCTGCGACTATTGTTTGTGGTAATAAGACTATTAGTTACCTAAAATCTTCAGGTGTTACTACGCAAATTGTTTTGTGGTCTGAATTTTCTAATGCTGTTGATACTAGTAAACCTATCGTGTCCGTTCCAATTACCTTTGCTGATGGTAAGGTTTATTTGCCCGGTAGTGGAGTTGTTACTGATTTTGGTGTTGCTTATGGTTCTCTTTCTTTTAAGTTTTCCCGTTAAGTTTTTTTGCCACTGATTAATTTCAGTGGCAATTTTTAGTAATTTTTAAAATTTTAATTTTATGTCTATTGAAAAAACTATTTACGATGCTGCTTTACCTCGTCTTAAAAGACATTTTTCTGACAGTCAAAGTAAGCGTTTAGCTTCTTTTATGGTTGCTCAATCCCGTTATGAGAGTGCCAACTATACAAGCCATGTTTTTAAGGCTAACAATAATGCTTTTGGTTATAAATATTACGGTGCTTCCGATTATCAGTTAGGTCAGGGAATTATTTCTAACGAGGGTAACCCTTATGCTGATTATTCTACTATAGATAATTCAGCCGAAGAGGTTGCCGATTGGTTAGGCCGTAGGCAATCGGATTTTGAAAATGTCAACACTTTACTTGGTTATGCCGAAGCCTTGAAAAAAAATGACTATTACGGCGAAACGGCTGTACAGTATGCAGCCGGTCTTGCCGTTTATAAGTACTCTTCTGGACTTACTACGGTCGCCTTATTTCCTCTTTTGTTAGTTGGCGGATACCTTTTATTTAAACGGTGATAAAATGGCAAATAGCAAGTGTTATTGCTCGTTTTATGCGGTTCGTGGTTCTGACCCTAATTATAAGTTTACTTTTCGGGTGAATAATGAGAAAAACGCGCGCGATTTGTTACGGAAGTTTTCCGGTGTTCGTGCGGCTTATCTTTATAGACGTTCCCGCTTGAATAATGAAATTATCTTTTCAAAGCGGTTAATCTAACCGCTTTTTTTATTTCTTTTAAAATTTCAATTTATGGAAAATATGAAAGCTTGGGCAGATTGTCAGAAATCTGCTGTTTATATTGTTGCGACTAAAAAGCCAAACGGTGAAGGTTGGGAGTTGTCCCCTCTTATTACGTCCTCTAACAAGGCTTACAAAATTTATAATCGTATGCTAAATTTTGGGTTTGAGGTTGATTTGATTAAGTTGTTTATTTCAGATAAATATTTAAAAAAATGATTGATACCATTATTTTTAAAATTCATAACCTTCAAAAAAAATATCCGCAATTATATGAGCAATTATACGCCCCGTCTCGCAAAAAAAATACGGTTTTGGAAGCTGTGGCCGATGAAGATACTGGCGAGATTCTTAAAAATTCCTTCCTTCATAGTTATGTTTTTCATGACACTAATCGTGTCCTCCCTGTTAGTTATCGTTCTGTGCTTCCTAATAATTCTTATCATTATAGTGTGTCTTTTAGGGTTAATTCTACCGAAGATTTTGCGGAGTTTAATTTTTCTGTACCGAAATATCTTTACGGGCAAAATGTACAGCAATTCATCTCGCTTGCGGAGCAGAGCTCAAGGGTAACTTATTCTTTGTTACTTAAATTTTTGGTTGATTTCTTTGATCAAAATTTTTCTTTGCAACGTCCTGATTTTTCAGATATTGAGATTTCAAGGATTGACCTTTGTTATAACCAGTTTTTTAATAGTAAGGAAGATGCTTTGTTGTACTTGGATTATCAAAAAAAGCTGCATCAGACGAAAGCTAAGAGTGACAAAAATAGGTGTCGTACTTATGGTACTTCTATTATGTATACTACCCGCCGTTATTCATTTAAAATTTACCACAAAGGAACAGAATTTGAAAAGCATGATAAGAGGGCTATTGTAAAGGAAAAGAATAAAAGAAATTTAGACCTTGAATATTTTCAAAGACAAGCTGATTGTATTCTGCGTTATGAAATGACGTTCCGTAATTCTCAAATAAATTATCTATTCGAGCGTTATTTTTACTCTGGTAAAAAACATGCGGCCAATGTTAATTTTGCGTCTGATTCATATGCAATCCGGTTACGTAGGTTTACAAAACTGACAAAGCAAAATAATGTTGAGACTTTTATAGGTTATAGTAAAAAGTTCTTTTTGCATTCTTCTTGGGATAATCCGGATTATTGTGATACGGTTATGTTGACTGAGCCCGTTTTGAGTTTTAATTTTTCCATCTTTAATATTTTGTATTTGGAGTTCTGGGAGCGTGTGCGGGAATATCAGATAAAGAACGATTTGGATATTAACGCTATTGTCAGTAGGATTAATAACTATAATGGTGATGTTGAGTTAAAAAATAAGCTTAGGGCTGACCCTCAAAAACAGGTTCAAAACTTCCGGTTGTTGTCTACTGCGCTATTGGTTCAGTCTGGCTTTGATATTGCTGAATTTAAGCAGTATTTGCCCAAAACGAGTTATTACAGGCTTTTGGATGATCTTAAAAAGATCGGGCTTTCTACCCGCTCCGCTGCCCTTAATATCCCCTCTCCTGCTCTTGATTACGTCGAGTACAAAATTTATTTTCTGAAATACCATTAAGGGACGCTATATGTGTCCCTTTTTTTATATATTTATGTTCTAAAACTTTTAGTTATGAGTAAGATTGCCGATTTTGTAAATGCAGGTTTGAATTATGCCAATAGGCCAAAATCTTTTAGAGATGGTGATAAGTTTGAAGATTGGGTTATACAGGGTTTTGATAAAAGATATTTTGACTTGCTTAAGAGAACTTCGGACAGTGTGCAAAATTCGGTTAGGTATGCTGTTGGTGATCGTGACTATGATTTTCTTATGTTTGATAAATGGCTAAAGCGTGAGTTTGCAGTAGAATGTAAGTACCGTTCTGAATCCGGTACGGTTGATTTGTGTACACCTGAAAAGTTTGAGCATTATAAAAAGGTTGCTGCTTCTGTCCCTTTCTTTTTTGTTTTGGGTGTCGGTGGTAAACCTAATCAACCTGTTGATGTTTTTGTAATTCCTATTTTGAAAATAAAGTATTCCCGTTTCGTCTGTGGTTCTGACTTTGCAAAACGCTTTTCTTTGGATGTAGATTTTATATATTCTAATCATCTTTGGAGCGGCTTTTAATACTTGCCTATGAAAAGTTCAGTATAAAGTTATTGCCATCGTTACAAACAGTCCCAATAATGGGAATCTTGGAGCGGTGGCGTTTTTGTTTTCTGCTTTCTTTTACCTCATATTCTCTTGTTTATTTCTTGTCTATGAAAAGTTCAATATAAAATTTTGTCTTTCTCTTCTCTCCCACTGTTCCAAAATTCCCGTTTCTGGAACTACTTGGAACAGTAGTAAAATATTTCTGCTTTTTATTTGGCTATGTTAAATTTTATGCATTATCTTTGGTGTAGTTCTTTGCTGCGGTTACTCTATTTAACCGCTTTTTTCCCCTCCCTCTGAAAGTGTTGTACAGCCTACACTTTAAAAATTTTCATAATATAAATTATAGGAAATTTTTACAATTATTGAGCTTTGTAGGACTGCATTCCATATCGGTGTTCTAACTGTTGTTAATGGCAAAAGGATTTTTTATCAAGTAGTATCGGCGCCTTAATTTTAGCATAGATTTTATGATCTTATGGAAATTGTTTCCAGAAATGCGAGATTAAGACCTCCATGTGTAATTAATGGAATGGCCGGTGAAAATTCCCCGTCACTTTCAAATTCCTTCCATAACGACAGCGATTTCTACTTAACATAATAATTAAGATTTCTCACTAAACTATTGGCAAGTTCAACACAATTTCGTTTTTAAATGAAAATCAATTATTTATAAGAATATCTGAAGAATTTGACCCATTTTTCTGCATTTATATTTGGTTTTAAGCATGAATAAATGGATCAATTTGGTTGAGCGGTCAAACAGTATTATCTTAAAAGATGGAAAGTTTTTTTTCAATCGTTTCACAATTTGTCACACTTTCTGAAGTAAGCAGACAGGATTTAGCATCCTGTCTTAAAAAGTTGACTTTACCTAAAAGCCATAAACTGGTAAAACCAGATACGACATGCAATTTTCTGTTTTTCCTTGATCAAGGGCTAACCCGAACTTATTATCTGAAAGATGGCAAAGAGATCACCGACTGGATAAGTGATGAAAACTCATTCGCCTGTTCGATCATTAGTTTTATTACACGCCAACCAGACAGGCGGGGAATCGATCTCCTGGAGGACAGTATTCTCTATGCACTCCACTATGACGATCTCAATGCACTCTGCCTTAAATATCACAGCATTGAAACCTTTACAAGAAAATTGCTATCGTTCGGATTGATCCAATTGCAACAAAAGTTCGACGACTTGCATTTTGTCGCCGCTGCCGACCGCTATCGCAAGCTTATGCAAACAAATCCTTCTTTTATACAGCGCGTACCATTGGGTATGATTGCATCCTACCTTGGTATTACACAGGAAACCTTAAGCAGAATACGAGCCAAGCTTTGATTTTTTGATAAATGTCAAAGAAACTCTCGCCAGTAAATCCAACCTTTGTTATATCAAAATGATAATAAACCATGATAAATACTATTGTTTGGGTTTTGCAGATCGTCAGTGCCATCATATTTCTATATTCAGGAATATGTAAATCAATATTCTCAGAAATGAAATTGATAACAATGGGTCAGACGGGCGTTGAAGGACTGCATCCGGCATTCATAAAATTCATTGGCATCTCAGAAATTGCCGGATCTATTGCGTTAATCTTGCCAACAGCCATTAACATGCTGCCTTGGCTCACCCCTCTTTCAGCCTTGTGTCTGGCATTGATAATGCCCTTTGCCGCTGTCATTCATTATAGGAAAAATGAACCAAGGAATGTTGTCACGAACGTGACCTTATTTATCGTTTGTATTTTAATCTCCCTTGCCAAAACATTTTCATAACTTCTTATAAATATACAACCTGAATAATTACAGAAGCTCTTTATATTGGTTAAGAATTTCACTCTCTGCAAAATCAAAAAAATCCAAAAGTTCTTCATAATCACAGAAAATGCGGTCGAATTTACCTGACATCTCATCCCCTGCACTCTTCCTCTGCGCCTTTACAAATCGAATCATTTCCCTCCGAATACGCTGACTCGCCCCTCTTACACTTAAAAATCGCCCCATCACATGCTGCAATTTTATAGTCAGCTCTAGATTCTCTTTCAATAGCTCAGCCCGCTCTTCTACTGCTATGCATTTTTTCGGCAACGGTGACAACCTAATTTCCTCGTAACCATTGTAATCCGGATTGTTCGTAAAAAAATTCTGCGCCTGCTTCTCATATTGCTTCATATTTTTAACCGGCTCCGGAAGTTTCACTCGCAAATCGTCTTTTACATATAAGACTATTGCACGGCGTTGTATCCAGCAAAAAAATAGCGAATACTCCTGTAATTTTTCATCTACAAAATCCAATGAATGTGATAGCAAACGTATATGTCGGTATTCTTTACTTAAATTCATTAATTCCTTCGAGGCATTTTCAGGAAGACACCTTCCTTTAGGCAGAATCAGCAGTAAATCGCATGAGAAATTCCATCGAGATTCATTTCGTGGATTATCAAAGCAATTCCTGCTTAAATGGCTGGAACTCTCACAGCCAATCAAGTAAACCATAAGCGGTTTATACAGCTTCACAATTTTGTTCTTTAACCTTAACAACGTTTGTTGTTCTTTTCCTGAGAAATGGCTCATTGATGTATGTCGCTTCATTAGTTTATAGATTTATGTCCACAATTTAATTTTTATTAATCTTGTCTAACCGCCAGTTTCTAACATGCCCTAACTCTCGTACGTAAATCAAATGCGCTGCTTCAAAGTTCTTGGTTAGACACACATGAACTTCAAGGGTATTCTGGTAAGGGTCCGTACCATAACTTCCACATGCATCTTCTAACAACTATTTAATTATATTATACAACTTATCCTGGCTGCAATGCCGAAATATTCTTCCAAAAGCTTTATAGGGATCTAGCATTTCATCTTTTGGCAATAATCTCTGAAAATCAGTCCATTGTTCGGTTTCAGACCTTCCCAAAGATTAAAAATTACTGTTTATAATATCTTCATCTCTAATATCTAAAAATCTTTTTTTCTTCTTCCTGCTGATGGCAAATCCAGCTTGTAAATTGACTGATCAAGTCAAGCATATTTTCAATAACGAAAATCGCCAAATTCTTAAAAAGAGATTCTTTTCTGAAGGAGTATTTTATTCCATCTAAAGGAATATTTTATCTATTTTCACACCGGTTTGATTATAAAAAAATATAACGATATTATCTGGTCAAAAAATAATATAAATTTCTGGTATGAATGACCACATCCTGTCAACTGAAGCCCCAGGCAGGTAAACTGCCGGGGTAATATTCCCGATATACTCTCATATTTTCCACTTTTTACCAGAAAAATAGTGAAAAGATAAATTACCTTTGGCCGCATATAAAACACTTAGCCAATGGAACATACAATACATGAAGGAAGAAATGTAAAACGCTTCCGTGAGATGCTGAATATAAAGCAGGAATCCCTCGCCCGAGAATTGGGAGAAGACTGGAATCAGAAGAAAGTATCACTGCTGGAACAAAAAGAAAAGATTGATGCTCCCCTGCTCCGACAAATCTCTGACGCCTTAAAAATTCCGGCTGAAGCCATTCAGAATTTTGACGAGGAGCTGGCCGTAAATATTATATCTAATAATTTTACTGCTAATGATAATGGAACTGGCTTTGCTTATAATTACCACCCGACATTCAACCCTCTCGATAAAATGGTCGAATTATACGAGCGAATGTTGCAACAACAAAAGGATTTAATTGAGAAGTTAGAAAAGTTAATTGAAGCAAAATGACATGGGGCCTTAAAAATACAAGAATGCTTACGGGTACCATAACAAGCCCATTGGAGTCCATCTACCTCTGCAAACAGAATATTGAGAAGGTGTTCGGTTTAGCCATTAACCAAAACAAAGCCCTCAAACACGAAGGATTTTCAGTGTTTAAGGGCTTAATACTATGCAACTAAAATAATGTTTAGTTACATTAAAAGGTCATAGTATAACTCAAATTGGGAATAAATAACGCTTCCCGATAATCCTCCATTTTGCCTGTCAGATAATTATATGCAAAACCAAAATGTTCACGATATCCATTGGCATTAATAATTTTTAAAGACAGCTCATGGACACTTTTCTTACGATTAATTTTGTAATTGATCGTAAGATGTGTCACGAATGCCGGATCATATTGTTTCGAAAAAGCATCACGCTCATTGTAAACGGCATCCTTCGTTGCCAAGGAAGCATCCATATCCAAAGGGGAATAATGATCTCCTCCTTGATAGCTGATCCGCGCATTTACGCCAAAGGTTTTTTGTTTAAACTTGCCCAATTGCCACTCCTTTCCTGCCAATAAATTAAATACATAATTTCGGTCATACCGGGTATCTCTCCAGAATTGATCACCGCCCATATATTGGGATTTAAAGACCGATCCGGTAAACATCCAATAGAAACCACGTGTCATATACTTCTCCAATGTCAAATCTATACCATAGTTCCTGCCCTTACCAGTATTCTGCAATGCAGCATCAAAAAACCAGTCATCTTCCAAATTGATGAGAGAGAACGAACTATCTCTTATAACAGGTACATCAAAAAGGTATTGGTAATACGCTTCTGCCTTAAAATGGAGTTGAGCATTAATTCTTTTATCAAATCCTATCACTAAATGATGGGCCTTTGTAAAATCCATATCTTTATTGACCTGCTGTTTCCCATCCTGTCCGCCATTTACAAAATAGCTGCTAATCCTTTCCAGTCGACTGTGCAGTCCGTAAGCCAAAGTCAAGAACTGTTTGTCATTCAGCATATACTTAAATGCAAGCCGTGGTTCTACGGTATAGTGATGATTAAGCATAAGAATCTGGCCGTTAATCCCCCCATTCAACGTCCACCTGTTTCCTAAATTTAAAGATGACTCTGTATATCCTGAGACCAGCAAGCTCGATCCATCCGCGTCAGCAAAAGTCTCTAAAGGCGCATTCAGTTCAGGCTGGTTACGCATCAGCAGATTATATTGTAACCCGGTAATGGTGATTCCGGTTTGGTTAGTATGACGTCTATTAAATCTTGTTTTCAAAGAAGAAGATAAAATATAATTGGTATAGCTATTTTTGATGCGGTTCTCCGGCACCAATGTATTGCTCACATTCAAGCTATCTGTTTTTAGGTCAATACCACTGGTCGTCGTCGCCAATGTGTTTTTTAGCATTGACTTGCCGGATAGAAGAATTTCATGGGTCAGGCCAATCGTTCCCATGTATTGATCCACATCTGACTTTTCCATATCATCTTGATATTCCCACTTGTCCCGGTCTTTTTCCGGGTCCTGCCCGGAGTGATCGATCAGTCCGATACCCCATAGTGAAAATGTACCGGATCTCTTGGTCTGGAAATTTAATTTGAAAGACAAATCCTGGAAATTCACACCTGCATTATTCCCAATGATTGGCCCAATTAGCCCAAGCGTCGAGTAACGGTAGTTGAAAAGGTAAGAAGAGCTGCTGCCATTTTTGAACGGCCCTTCAGAAGAGACATCAAGTCCTATTAGGCCTAAACCAACTGCATTAACGCGTTGCTTTGTGCTTCCGGTTCGCATATGAACATCAAACACACCAGATAGTGCGTTATTATAGGACGCGGGAAATGCACCGGTCAAAAAATCTGCACTGGATAATAATCTCGAACTAAGTGCCGTTAGGGCGCCGCCACCAAATCCATCCAGATCTGCGAAATGATTGGGATTAGGAATCTCCACTCCTTCCATGCGCCACAGTAGTGAATTTGGGCTATTGCCTCTTACAACGATCCCGTTGGAGCTAACGTTACTGGAAACACCTGCAAATGAAGACACCAATCTTGCAGGATCATCAAAACCGCCGGCATAACGGCTGGCCTGTTCCGGGCTCAATTGGCGAGAACTGCTGATTGCCATATTATCCGCAGCACCACTCTTGCCCGAGGTACGTACAATAATATCCTCGAGCTTGCTGGCAGACAGTCTTAATACCACAGACAATTCCGGCTGTTGAACAGAAGATACAATAATATCTTCTAGCAAGGTAGGCTCATAACCTACCGCGCTAAATAAAATATTGTATCTTCCGACAGGAACATCGCTTAACAGAAAATGTCCGGAAGAGTCCGCTACCCTGCCCGTCGACTTCCCTTGAATCATAACAGTCGCTGCAGCGATCGGCTTTCCTGATGCGGCATCCTTTACTACACCTCTAATATTCTGGGTAATTCTCTGGCCGGTAACAACAACGGTACAAAAGAACATTGATATCATAATGCCAACGAAGCATTTCATAACTGAAGAATTTTATATTTTGTAATCGGATAAATACAGAACATGATGACCAGCGAACCTTTTAAGACAAAGGTTCCCTAAGCTGAACAACTTGAAATTGCTCACACCAGTAATTATTTATATTTTATGGTAAAACAGGTTTGGAATAAGACATCTAAGGAAGGCGTCCCCCTACTCTGACCTATATGTTTTTTTAACATTTAGATCTAAGCAAAACAAAATGTACCCAAAATATCTCGATATAATTTTCTAACATGCTGATTAAAAAACATCAATGCCCGCGTTAATACCAACCCAACCGCTAATATCTTTGCCCCGGTTTATTGTCGGATAATCCTTCATAGGAAGTTCAATAGGTCTTTTAGGATCCTGTCCCTTGCCAAACACATTAATGGAAGGTCCTATAAAGACTCCCAAACCATCTGCTAACGGAAAATGAAACTCTACAGAAGATTTAAATACCAAGTTGACTTTATCATTGTCATGGCGCATATAATTTTCAATGGCCCCATCCCACGATACTTTCATTCTTCTTTTAGAAGGAAATATGTGGCCTACACCCAGACCAACATAGAAATCACTTGCGTCCTTATTGCCAATACCAAAAAGGATCTTGGAATAAAAGGCTTCTCTGCCGCTCTTGAAGGCTATATTGGCCAGAGAGGATTCACTGGCAAATATGCTAAGTTGATAAAACCCGCCATGGCGAGCGATATTAACCATCCCTACACTGGTACCTGAGGCGGTATCTAACAAATTGACCAGACCTAGCTGGAACCCAGAAGATGTACTTGCTTTATTAATCACCCCGGAAATTTGGGTTCCTTTCAAATGACCTGCACTATTAAAAATTCCTGATAGTTGAAGCCCCTCCAAAATTCCGCCGGCCTTATTATATATACCAGCCGCTTGTAATCCTGAAAACGAACGGTTTACTTTGTTACGTAACCCTGCCAATTGCACGCCATGTGCCTCCTGATAAACCTGGTTGGTTATACCAGCTACCTGAAAACCACTACTCCGCCCTCCTACTACATTCATGATACCGGACAACTGCACCCCATCCATCTCTGTTCTATTCAGGTTCGCTATCGTTCCCATTTCAAAACCGTGGACACCGGCATTATATCCCGCCAAAAGATTAAGGGAAAACTTGCTGATCACCTGGCCGCTAAGATCTCCCCTAGTGTTCCATTTAGGGATGACAGAGAACTGATAAGATCTATGTGCCATAAAATCACTGATATTCAGGCTCTGAATTCGTTGCCTTGTAGAACTAAACATCTTGTCCAAAAAAGAGTGGTTTACAGAAGACGCTCCAGCGGTATCCGAATTAGCAATCGCTGCAATATTACTTGCTTTTGTCTCCACCTTAACGGTAGGCAATATCGTCATTACAATTTCATGATACCACTGCTTACTAACCGTTAACGTAATACTCCCTGAGTCACTCATCAGCGGTATCTGGAAATAGCCATTTTTATCCGTTAATGCCGATACCAGGTTCGTTTTTTCATAAAGGCTCACATTCTTTAATTTTTTGCCAGTACTTTCATCTACGATCACCCCTGATAATAACACTCCTTTTCTTGTCAGGACAGGTGGTTGGGTTTCAATCCTAAAGGAATACGGGGTATAGCGCAGAATAACATAGCCCGGCATAACTTTATAGTCATATCTTTCCTGTAATAATTGATCTAAAACTCTATCTACGGGCATATGCCCCTTAAAACTCACGAGACTGTCACCCGGCAGGTCCGAGCTGTTATAAGAAAATATAAACCCTGCCTGATGTCCAATGCTATCCAGTACATTTCTTAACGGTTTATGGCTGATATCCATTTCAACCTCCTGAGACAAATAGGCCTGTGCGCGACTGGAACTCACAACGAAAAAAAACAATAAGAGAAACAGATAGCCAATGGAAGATATTTTATTTGCTATGTTCATAGATTAATTTTTGCCGGAAAGTAAGTATTGGTGTTGTTGTTATAGATATTCAAAGCTATTTTAACTCAATGGAATCTTTATTATAGATAACCTTAATTCCAAAGGTTTCTGAAATCACATTCAATATAATCTCCAATGGTTCTTTGGAAAAAACAGTGGTTATACGCATATCCTTTAACTCCGGTCTTCCGAATACGATATGCTGATTGTATGCCTCATTTAAAATATTGACCAAATCTTCCAGCCTGGTATTGTTCGCAATAAACTTTTTTGTCACGTAGTAGTTATAGAGCTGCCCCTGATTTCTCTGACTAAGCAATTCTGTTGTTGACGGATCGATTAAAGTTCTCTCCTTAGGATAAAGAATCAGATGTTTGCCCTTATAATTGATTGACACCTTACCCGTTGCTACATCAATGATCGTTTGATTACCGTTCTTTTTAATATTAAAAGAGGTTCCAAGTACTTTAACATCTATAGGACCAATATGAACCCAAAAAGGCTTTGACGGCTTATGAACAATATTAAAAAAGGCTTCTCCATCCTCCAAGGTAACCTCTCTGACTTTTCCTTTAAATTCCAACGGAGTCTGTAAGCTCGAATACCGGTTTAGTGTGACAATTGAACCATCTGACAACGTATCTGTTAATGGAGAAGCAGAGGCTGTCAAAATCTGAATATTTCCGGTATTGTTTGCGGATTGCATTTCGTTCCATGCAAACCAGCATCCCAATAAAACGACGGCAATAGCGGCAGCCCATTTCCAATATTGCATCTGAACAATGCGTCCTATTCCACTTTTTGCCACGGCCTTCGTCTCATTCATATCAGCAGTAGCCGAAGCCATGCCGCTTTTAACGGTGCTCGGTCCCATTTTCAATTTTAGTTTATGCCATTGTGCATCAGTATCATAATCATGTGCAGGCTGTAATTCAAGCAGCTTACTTTGATCCCAGTACGTTTTCAGGTCCAAGTAATATTCATAATTAGCACTATCTTTCTTTAGCCAACCTTCTACTAAAGTAACCTCTTCAACTGTCGCTTCACCTAAAAGATATTTTATAAGTATTTCGTCTTTCATTTCTATTGCTTTATCGTGCTCATCCACATTTGACCAATCATTAAAAAATTGCAGTAATTAATACCAGTAACAACAGTAAAACCAAATAATCTTTTAATTCGACCCTCAATAGCTTAAAAGCCTTTCCCATTTGATTCTCTACTGTTTTGACAGAAATTCCCAGCTGGCTGGCAATCTCTTTATATGTCAGGTGTTCAAACCTGCTTAACTGAAATACTGTCCGGCAAGCTTCTGGTAGCTTGCTTAACCCTGACCTTAGCTTTTGTTGGATCTCCTTCACCTCAAGTCGGTTGATGGGTTGATGTTGTTTAACGCCAGATCCATCTTTAGTTACAGTTGCTTCATAATTTTTTTTGACCTTTACATGTCTAAGGTGATTCATACAATCGTTATGCAATGATCTGTATAAGTATGCTTTTAATGAAGTGTGTATTTGCAGTACACCCCTTTGCTCCCAAATCTTCAAAAACAAATCCTGGATCATCTCTTCCGCGATATGGCTATTATTCAGCAACGTATAGCCATAAGCATGCAGCAGCTTCGCATACGTCCTGAAGACTTTCTCAAATGCAGCCTCATCTCCTGCTCGTATTCGTGATATCATTTCCTGCTCAACTATGTCCATCATATTAAATATAAGAATATATATTATTATTTTACTTAATATATTGATTTAAATCCAGTACCTGTAAGTGTGATGAATTTTAGTAATTTCTCCTCCGGCCATTTTCATCAGTTTTATCATTTTTGGGTTGTAATCGCCAATCCATCCAAACTCAATACTATGATAAGGAATTTTCAACTGAGTCATCCATGCATCCTGCATGGCTGCAATAAGGCCAAGCCCGACCCCACTACTCTCAAATCCATCAAGCACTCCATAATACATTCCGTAAGCCTTATCATAACTGCTACCTAGCCATTTTTTACCGGCAAGTTTAAATTTATCCATAAAGCGGACCTTGCCGTGGACATACTGCAAAATATGATGATTGAGCTCCGGAATACCTGCAAAAAATGCCACTGGCTTTCCGTTGAAATAAGCAAACCAGATCAGCCTCCAGTCCAATACATCCTTTAAATTATCCATCCAGTTAAGCACCTGATCCAGGCTCAATGCCGGAGCTCTTTCTTCCAATGCCCAGGTGTTATTATACAACCGTTGAAATTGCACGGCGTAGTTTAACCATCGTGCAGGATCTGCTGATTTAAATTCATAACGGCCATCAGATTGAAAGCGCTTCAAGACTGCCTTAAAGAAACAATCGGGAGCCTGCTGCTGGCTAAACCTAAATGTAAATTGCCTGTAATTTAACGCAAATCCATAGTTTTCAAATAAACGCCTGTAATAAACGGGATGATGATTTGATTCAAAATTAGGTTTTCCCTCCCCGTTTATCAATAACCCCCACCAACTGTGCCTGGTTCCAAAGTTAATCGGTCCATGAATTACGTTCATTCCCTTTTCTTCCAGCCAGTATTTTGCCTGATCCAATAATAAATTGGCTGCCATCTGATCATCTATGCACTCGAAAAAACCGATACCTCCTACCCGGCGCTCATTTACCCCATCAGACTTAATCTTGTAAAAAGCGGCAATACGGCCGACACATAGACCACTTTTCGACCATAAAAGCCAACGCCTGCATGCTCCTCCGGATTGTAATAGAGGATTGGCAGCAGGGTCGAAGATATCGAGGATGGACTTATCCAAGGGCCGAATGTAATTGGGATCGGTATTATATATTCTATCAGGCATTTCCAGAAAAACTCTCTGCTGTGCTGCTGAAAGGACTTCTGTAATAACCATCGATTCTAAGGTGTTTGTCAATAGCATAATCTATCCAATTTGCAGTAAGACACTTCGCAGAAGTCTTTCCCCTACGCTTCCGGGTTATTTTTTTGGCAAGGAAGCGCAGTGGCGCAATCAATAGCCTATAATTAATAAATTTGCTTATTATAAGTATACTTATTATATTTACAGCAGGCAAGATAATGTCAAATATAAACCTATGGCTAAATATTGGATTGCGGCAATATCAAAGGAGCATACTTTAAGAGGTGTAGAAGGAGATTTCATTCAAGTCTGCCATGGCAAGCAGGCTCCTTTAAAGCGCATGTCTAAAGGAGACTTCGTTTTGATTTATTCGTCCAAGGTTACTATGGGTGACAAAGAAAAATATCAGCGATTTACCGCGATGGGTCAGGTTACAGACGATAACATCTATCAATATCAAATGACAAAAGATTTTAATCCCTTTCGAAGAAAAGTCCGCTTTATGCCTTGCCGTGAGTGCCCTATTATTCCATTGATTGAACGACTTGATTTTATTCAGGATAAGAAGCGGTGGGGTTACCCGTTTAGATATGGATTCTTTGAAATCAGTGAAAAAGACTACCAATTAATTGCATCAAAAATGATCAAACATGACTAAGACAGATCAATACAACCCATTCAGTGTTGAAAAGGCAGAAGATAGTACGGGCTTTCTACTATGGCAAGTGACCAACTTATGGCAGCGAATGATCAAGCAAGCGCTGGAACCTTATAATCTTACCCATTCTCAATTTGTTTTATTAGCCGGTATCCATTGGTTAACAAAACAAATGCAAGACATTACGCAAATAACACTCTCTAATCACACAAAAATTGACCCCATGACGACTTCATCCGTTTTACGTAAATTAGAATTGAAGAAACTTATTGAACGCAGGGAGCATTCAATGGACACCCGGGCAAAGGAAGTCGTACTTACCAACAGAGGGTTGGGAACTGCAAAAGAAGCCATAAGAGTCGTTGAGCAATTTGATCATCAGTTTTTTTCAAAATTGGGTGCAGACATACCTGTTTTTAATAAATATATTCTATCCTTACTGAAAATCTAAAGATTCATAAACGCTATAATTATTGTCGCCGATTCTGTCTCGTGCGTCCAATTGGCTTAATGCAAATCTAATATTTGCAACAATGTATCATTTTAATAAAATATTCACTATATTGCATTCCATATAATTTAACACGATGGATAACTGTGTAAACAATTTAGATAAATTCTGGGAGAGCAGCTTTCAGGAAAAACGGGAAATGTGGGGGTTCGTGCCTGCAAATGCAGCTTACATGGCCGCCACCTTTTTTAAAGCCAATAATTTCGATAATATACTCATTCCGGGATTGGGATATGGACGTAATGCCCGACCATTTCTAACTTATGATATGAAAATAACCGGAATAGAAATATCGGAAACAGCTATTTCCCTGGCAAAAAAATACCTCAAAAGCCAGTTTCCAAAAATCTATCATGGCTCAGTTGCGGCAATGCCTTTTAACAAAGAGTGCTATGATGGAATTTTCTGCTACTGTCTAATCCATTTACTTGACCAGCCCGCCCGCATCAAGCTGATTCAAGATTGCTACAATCAATTAAAACCCGGAGGTTATATGATCTTCGTTGCCGTTTCCAAGCGGTACCCAAGCTTTGGCCAAGGCAAACCACTCGGTAAGGACAGATATGAGACAATACACGGTGTTACCTTATATTTTTACGACTGTCAGTCTATCCAGAAGGAATTTGGTCAATACGGGCTGGTCTCTTATCAGGAGATAGTGGAAAATGAAAAAGAAAACAAACCCAGGCAGCAAGCAGAATATTGGTATATTATCTGTAAAAAAAACATATCGTACCTTTATGGTCATCAATGAATCCTCTAGTTCAATCTTCCACCAAAAATTGGAATCCTATGATAAAAACCACTTCTCAGCTATCAAAGAAAGAAACGGATGCCTTGCTTCAGATATTAGAAGAACGTTTTAAGGAAAATCAACATCGCCATCACGGCATCGCCTGGGAAAATATCACTAAAAAACTCCAGAGCCAGCCAACCAAGCTATGGTCCCTACAGCAGATGGAATTAACCGGAGGAGAGCCTGATGTGGTTGACCTGAGTAAAAAAAACGGAGAATATTTCTTTATCGACTGTGCCAAAGAAACACCTAAAGCACGCCGAAGTCTGTGTTATGATCAACAAGCCCTGGCAGAGCGCAAAGAACATAAGCCCAAAGGAAGCGCCCTGGAAATGGCATCCGAAATTGGCATCCAGATTTTAGACGAACAGCAATACCGGTATCTGCAGTCACTGGAGGCCGTTGATCTGAAAACATCCAGTTGGATAAAAACACCTGCTTCCATCAGAAAGCTGGGAGGAGCACTTTTTTGTGACCGTAGATATGACGAGGTGTTTGTCTACCATAACGGCGCCATATCCTATTATGCTGCCCGGGGTTTCAGAGGTGTATTGTCCATTTAATCCAGTCGTCATTCCACAATGATTTTCCGGGCACCTCCAGCCAAAGGATAGGTTTGCCCATTCCAGATAAAGGTTCCCGTCAATTCTTCAGGTAAATCAAACCAGGCTTCCACTCCTGACCTTCCTATTCTTTTAAACGCTACTTTGATTCTCCCCTTTGGTGAAGGCATGGACCCGCTTGCTTCTTTTAACGCACCCAGTTTGGGGGCAATCGCCACTTTGCCAAACCCAGGTGCAGCTGGTGTAATCCCACAGATCGTTGCCAAAAAATCATAGGCAGGGCTGGCGGACCAGCCATGGCAGTCGGAACGGGTAGGCTCAGGCTTTTCAGCAAAAGTGGTCAGTCCGATACGGAGCATGTCTCTCCAGGGTGTCAGAGACTGATAATAATCCTCACCCAAACCAGCTTTGATCATAGCACGCGTCAGATAGAACCGGTAATAGAAAGTAGCCTGACTCAGATTTTTATCCTGCAGTATTTTCTCCATAGCTAATTGCTGGTCTTCTTTGGGAATCGCATCTGTCAGGATGCCGAGAATTCCGGCGTGCTGGCTGAACGCAGATTTTGTAGCGTTATCCGCCATCTCATTTTTAGAGCGATCAAAACAAGCGGTATAGGTGGCCGCCGCTAACCGGTCAGCCAAAGTCTTATAATGCCTGCTTTTATTCAGGTCTCCAAAATCCGCAAATAATTCTGATGCCTGCTGTAAGGCAAGAACATATTGAAGTGTAATGATGGCACTCTGTCCGGTCGTAGCACCATCGGGCACCCCATTTTTAAAGGCTGGATTCCAATCCACAAAATTCCACCAATTCAGAGGCCCTAACATACCCGTTGAAGCATCCACGCGATTTTCAAACCAGCCGAGTACCTGCGTAACGGCCGGCAAATATCCTTTAATGAACTTTCTATCGGGCCTCAACATCCAGTAATCATGCAACATGGAGACCCACCACAACGAAAATGGCGGTATGACCTGATAACGGTTACTGGGATACCTGCCTTCAGTCAATCCCTCCGGTGTCATAGAAATATAAAAATCCTGGATCGCTTTTCTGACCAGTGCGTCGTCCTCAGTATTATATAAAGTAATTAATGCCTGTATTCTTGTATCGGCCTCGTATTGCAACTGTTCATAATAGGGACAATCAAAATAGGTTTCACCGGCACAGAGCCTGGCGGTATGCCAGCCCACCTTCCATATTGAAGCAAGAGAAGTGTCGTTACTGGAGAAAGTTGCGGCTCTCTTAAAAGGATATGCCACAAAAATGTTTTTAAAAGACTGAATTTCTAAAGGCTGATCTTGCGTTTCAATTTCCAGTAACACATATCTGAATGTCCTCAGCCAAAGCGGCCGGTATACCCTGTCCTTTCCTCCATCTGGCTTATAAATATCATATAGCCCCTTCACGGATTTCCCCTGAATGCTGTCCCGGTTCCCTTTTTGCCCTTTGCTATCCAACAGCGCCTCTGTATAGGTCAATTTAATCGAAGCCCCTTTGCCTTCACTTACTTTTAATTCAGGATAACCAATAGTTTCATAGGACTGATCGATCAGTAACTTTACGCTTTTATAAGCAGGTACGACAATAGATTTGCCTGCAGCAAAAACAGACCTCACTGCGGACAACTCCATTCCTTCTGCCTTTCTGATTTTGCCCTGCGCCTCCTTTTGATGCTCCATTTGCGGGATGGACCTCGGTGTTAAAGTCCATTTATTGTCTGTCCCATAGCCTTCCGGCGCCACCGGTGTGCCTATGATCGCAGCAGGCTTCCAACTATAATCCTCAAAATCCGGCAATTCCCATCCCCAGGGATAGCTCTTACCCTGTACCTCATCGCCAGGCCCCGTGACAAAATAACTATGTAAGATTGCCCCCGTTTGAAGAGCTGTGGGCTGATAGGCACTGTCCCGCAAGACCTTCCAAGTCGTATCCGTGTTAAAATCTTTACAGTGAGCATTGTCCCCCTGGACTAAGAACGAAGTTTCATTACTGATCTGGGCAACGGGCGCATGGACACCCATATTCCATACCTCTGCAGCTAAAACATTCTTGCCTACTTTTAAATACGGCGTCAGGTTGAATGTTCCAAATTGCCAATGCCGCAGGTCACCTCTGGCCGGCCCCTCTCCAACCCAGACACCATTGATATACAGACGATATCTGTTGTCTGCAGAAACATGAATAATATAAGCCGCAGGTATGGCAGATAACCCTACTGTTTTTCTAAAATGGTAAACACCGTAACTTCGAGGGTCATTACCTTCAGCTGCATATTGTATCCACCGGGCGGACCAGACGCCGGTAAGCAATTTTGAATTGATGGAATGCTCCTGTGCATAAAGGCTGGCATGCAAGTTGAAAAATAACAGGCAAAATAAAGAAGTGGCTGATTTTAATTTTAATATAAAATTAAAATTGAAAAAATATGAGGGTAATTTCATAGAAGCTCAATTTATTAATTATAAAGATCCGCGATAATCATTAGCGACCACTATCAAGATAAAACATTGATAGCGTATCAATACGTATTCTCTATATAAAACTAATAATCAATGAGATGAGTTTCTATTCCTATTTAGCGCAAACAGCACATACGAATCTTTAACAGCCATCCATGAAAAATTAAGCGATCTCTTTCCTTCCACACCTCAACTGCCTGTATTGTCCATTATGCCATCGAAAGCTTACGTCAATTTAAAAAGGCTGTCAACAAACTCATGCTTATCAAAAATCATTAAATCTTCCACACGTTCACCAACGCCAATATAACGTACCGGTATGTTTAACTGATGAGCAATCGCCAACACTACCCCACCTTTAGCAGTCCCATCTAACTTAGTGATTGCCAGAGAAGATACATTGGTTGTCTCTGTAAATTGTTTAGCCTGTTCCAATGCATTTTGACCGGTTGATCCATCCAACACTAATAATACATCGCTGGGCCCACCCGGCACTACTTTTTCGATAACACGTTTAATTTTATTTAGTTCATCCATCAGATGAATCTTATTGTGCAACCGGCCGGCCGTATCGATAATGGCAATATCTGTATTTTTAGCCACTGCACTTTGAACTGTATCAAAGGCCACCGAAGCAGGGTCACTACCCATTGGCTGCTTGACGATAGGCACACCTACCCGGTCACTCCATATAGTCAGCTGATCCACCGCAGCCGCCCTAAATGTATCCGCCGCTCCTAATACGACGCTGTTGCCCGCTGCTTTATATTTAGCTGCGAGCTTACCAATCGTTGTGGTTTTACCTACTCCATTGACACCGACCACTAATAATACATAGGGTTTCCTGGCAGCGCTCAAATCAAAACTACCAAAATCTGCCTCTTTAACATTTGGCAATAAACCTTCAATTTCTTCTTGAAGTAACCTATTTAATTCACTGGTAGTAACGTATTTATCTTTCGCAACTCTTTTCTGCACTCGTTCCACTATTTCCAATGTGGTGTCAACACCCACATCTGCGGTAATGAGGGCATCCTCCAGATTGTCTAGGACTTCATCATCGACTGTTGTTTTGCCCGCAACCGCTTTTGTAATTTTGGAAAGAAAATTGTCTTTAGTCTTTTCCAAGCCCTGATCAAGTGTCTCTTTTTCCTTCTTACCAAATAAATTTCCAAAAAACCCCATAAAATATTATTTTATAGTAAGTTATAAAATTGTTCTCAATTCTTTAGCCTTTTTCTTGCCGGCTGTTCTTTATGCTAAAAAGAATGAAAAATTATTTATAGTTAATGTGTATTATGAAATAATTTTCAATATGTTACAAAAATACAACCAACAAAATCCTTATCCCCTGCCCCACTCGGCTGGATTCTCCCGCCATTGTAAAAGTTTAGTTTCTTCCTCAGGCTTAATCGTTTTCTTTTCTCGGGCCAACTCGATTAGTGCTCCATAATTTGTCAGCGATTTATAAGATGTACCGTTCGCTTCAAATGCGTCTACTGCTTTCTGGAATCCGTAATTAAAAATTGAAACAACAGATACAACATCCACATTTTCAGTTTTTAATACATTAACGGCATCAAGACTACTTAAACCTGTAGAAATAAGATCTTCAATCATAACGACCTTCCATCCCTGTTCCAATTTACCTTCGACCTGATTACCCATACCGTGTGCCTTTGGTTTAGAACGCACATATACAAAAGGCAACTTTAATTGATCAGCAACCAATGCTCCCCAGGGAATACCGGCAGTGGCAACGCCGGCAATGGCGTCAGCTTCGGGATAGGCATCAAAGACCAGATTACAGAGTTCACTTTTAATAAAATCCCGGATAAAGGGGAATGATAATAATTTACGATTATCACAATAAATAGGGCTCTTCCATCCACTTGCCCAGGTGAAAGGCTTCTCCGGGCTCAGTTTAACAGCCCCTGCCTGTAATAATTTCTCGGCGATCACTTTTTCGTCGGTCTTTGCCATAACTCTAAAAAATTTTCACGAAGGTAAAATATTATTACCTTGTTGTAGCAATATCAGTAAATTTAAACCCTTAAACAACATCAAAATAATCCATTATGCAAAAGCCCAGGATCATCGCCGCAGGCGGAGTCGTTACTAATCCATGGGGGAAAGTCCTGTTAATTTTCAGAAGAGGTTATTGGGACTTGCCCAAGGGCAAATTGGATGAAGGCGAAACAATTGAAGTCTGTGCCCTCAGAGAAGTCCAGGAAGAGACAGGATTGACACAGGTTCAACTGGGGCCTAAGCTAGGTACCACCTATCATGAATATTTTGACAAATGGAGTCATCAAGACGTCGAAAAGGAAACCCATTGGTTTGCTATGACTGCTGAGGATGGCCAGCATTTAGTTCCACAGACGGAAGAAGACATTGAGCAGATCATATGGGCCGATCAGACACAGATCGATCTTTGCATGCAGGACACCTTCCCTAATATCATTGACATCATGACGAAGGCGGGTCTATACCAAGGTACTTAGTTTTTATAAAATATTTTTTTAGTCATGCATTTTGGACTGCCATAGGGTTGTCAGTGGGCTGCTTTTACTTCGCATTATAGATGAAAGATAAAGCGCTCCCATGAAAAAGTTACTTCGTTCTCCAATCCTAAAACGGCTACCCGGGCTCTTGCTGAGGCTCTCTTCCGTTTGGTTGCTGGCTGCCTTTGCAGTTATTTATTATCGGGGTAGTGACTGTAACCGGCAAGATTATAACCTGATATGGCCGCTGCTATTTTTTGCAGGCAGCCTCCTATTTTCCATTCTGCTCTATTACTGGGATCGCCTGTCCACCCAATCGAAAACCGACTAAGCAGGCACCGTAGCCCTTGAATATAACCAGCCACCATATTCAGTATACCTCTCTATCCGCAAAAAGCAGAAAAGCGGCCCAAAGGATCGCTTCTCTGCTTTAACTGGCAAATATTATTATTTATTTACATTCGTCAGGGCACTGTTATAAATTGATCCGGTGTATTCCAACCGGATATTTTTAGCTGCAGTTTTCCCGTGTGCTTGGCTTCGTTAAAACGAACCGTTATCTGTTGACCCGCGCCCGGAGCAAGTGTCAAATAGTTATCTGACCACAGTGCAGCCGTCAATTCTTCGCCCGCACATAATAGCTGTGCGCGATTGAAAAATGCCAGCTGCGTTCCGGTATTGTGGATGATAAACCGGATTGTTTTTTGCCCCGCACCATCAGACATCGTCATATCAGACACCTTCAGATTGGCACTACTCATATGGTTAAGAGCGGTATAATCATTTCCCCGAGCGGTCCAATAGATATTGTCAGAAACCTGTTTGCCAGATCTATCTTTGAGCGACAAGAGGATAAAGGCGAAATCTTGTTGTCCTTTCAGTACTTTTTTAAGCACAATAGCCTGAACCTCATGATCAGGCTGGACGGATTTTACAATTCCATTTTCCTTCGCAATAACCTTCCCATCAATATTATATATGGTAGCTGTCACCTGAAGCCCCCCGGCGTCAAAGCGACTTCTGTTTATCACCGCCACACTGGAATCATTCACGTTAAACTGCACATGCAAAGGTTCACAGGCTTTCTTCATGTAATAATAACCGGCATTGGGTAATAGATACCAGTCATATATCTGCCAGATCACACTAGGTAATGCCGCATTCAATTTCCAAAGCATCACTCCTCCATTCTCGCTGATCCGAGAATTCGCTGCTTCAAAAATCCCCTGATATCCGGTGGCATTCATGAGCTGCATTTTATTAGAGAAGCTGTCAACCTCATACGGCTGCCCGTAACGGCTTACCATATCAGCGTAATACTCGTCATATTTACCGGCACCTGTACAAGCATCATGATACCCCCAGGTATTATTCATTGGAAAAGGTAATGTACTATCCCACACCATATCGGGAATTACTTTTCTAAGCGTATTGAGTGGTGGCTGAGACGGTATCCCGGTCTCATCTTTAAATAACCAGTCTTTAGCAGTATCAGCCAAACTGTAATAGACTTTCGGATCTTTCCAGGCGTACGGTCCGCCACTATATACACCGGCAGGTTTATTATCCGGCCAGGAGCCTAGCCATCCCTTGGGCATTTTTGCAAAACCGGAAGAACTGGGGATAAACGGCCGGGTACCATCCAGGTCAATAATCGCCTGCCGCATTCCATTATAGAGTTCCTTTCGTGCGTGTCCCTCATTACCACCCGTCCAGACTAAAAGGCTCGCGTGATTGCGGATACGTAAAATCGAACTTTTGACATTATCCAGAAATACATGACCCTGGAAAGGATAATCAGGTGAACCTTTAAACTCCCCCTGTGTATCCCCTGTTACCCAGAAATCATTCCAGACCAGGAGCCCCAACCTGTCTGCCGCATTCCAGAAAGGTTCAGGCGGCGTAACGCCACCTCCCCAGATACGAATAAGGTTAAGATTGGCATTTCTGCAAAGTGCCAGTTCATTATAAAAACGGTCAGCATCTCTGTCAAGCATCATGTCCGGTACCCAGGCACCTCCCACTAAATGAATCCGCTGCCCGTTCACATAAAAATATCTTCTGTAGAATCCTTCATAATGCCCGCCAATCGCTTCTGCTTCTGATTTTACAGTGCGGATTCCAAACACAAAGCTTGTGTCATCAAGCACACTGCCCGACGCTGTATATTTCAGGTTAATCCTGTAAAGATTGGGATCACCATATCCGTTTGGCCACCAGAGTTTCGGATTTTTAATCAGTAAAGCCTTTATGCTTTCGGCGTCCAGCGAAACCTTGCCCTCTGTCTTCCCACGCACTGTCACTGCCTGGGTGAAAGAAATCTTATCGTTACTATTACCGCTGAAGTTTTCAGGCTGAATATTAACCTCCAACTGCCCGTTCACAGTAGCTGCACTACTATTATGTAGCGCAAGATTTAATTGAAGAGACGCCAGACTTGTATCAGGCAACTTCGGTAACTCAGTGACCAGTTGCGTATTGCCAATACTTACGACGCCGGTTTGTCTCAGATACACTGGCTGCCAGATACCCATATTACGGTCTCTGACGGGTGGCATCCAGTCCCACCCAACAGAACAAAGCATTGTCACGTTTTTACCTATATCTCCTGTCGGACCACCATTCAGATAGAAACTTTCCATAGCCTTTAACTGTTCTGTATCAGGAGTTCCGGGATAATCCAATGGGTAAATCTTAACTGCCACCGCATTTGTAGCACCCGGCCTGATATAGGGTGTCACATCAAAATTATATCTGGCAAACATCCCTACCATTTTTGAGGAGTCTGCAATCAAATGTCCATTCATCCAGACCTCCGCCCTATAGTTAATCCCGTCAAAGATCAGTTCAAATCTTTTAGATGCATTTGTTTGCCCTACTTCAAATGTAGTTCTATACCAATAAGGATCTTTCCAGGGGTTCTTAATATGCGGCAGGTAAGAATATTTATCCAACCCATAGGCCAGGTTAAAACTGTCATTGGCATCGGGAATCAACATATTGTTCATGCCAATGTGGGGGTCTGCGTACACGTTGTTGGCAACAAGAGCGGTCAGCACAGTAGAGGGAACCGTCGCATCAAACCAGGCAAGATCACCTTTATAGTCCGGGCGAGAGATGGCTGCTCCATTTGTTTTTACCTGAGTGGAACTCATTAGTTTAAAATGCTTCAACTGAGTTTGACTGACTCCTTGCGCCGCAGAAAACTGGCCTGTAGCTATCAACACCGCCGCGCAGATCCAGATGGACTTTAAATAATTCTTCGGATGCTTCATAAGATACTATATATATATTTTCAGACAAAACTACTTTATAAATTGTCGAATAGTTAATATTAATTTATCAAAAAAATATACGCTGCAGGCTTTAGCTTTTAATAAAGTCGATATTTCTCCCTCTGGCATATCTTGCCGGCTTCCTATGTAAACAGCATCCCGCTCTGTTTAAAAAAGATTTTGATTTTGAAAAAAGTTTACTACTTTTGCTTTAACCAAATGGTTAAACCAAATAGATAATGCATCAGATTGAAAGTACAACAGAATCAAAAATCCTGGAAGCTGCCCGGCAGGTCTTCATGCGTAAAGGAATGAGTGGTGCCAGAATGCAGGATATTGCAGATCAGGCCGGGATCAATAAGGCATTGTTGCATTATTATTACCGTAACAAGCAAAAACTATTTGAAGTTGTATTCCGGGAAGCAGTCCAAAATATCTTCATTCGTATTAAGGATATTATAGATAGCGAAACTCCGGTAATAGAGAAACTGACCTCGATAGCCCAACGTTATATTACTGAATTAAGCAGATCTCCCTATCTCCCGCTTTTTGTGTTTAATGAGATTTATCAACATCCACAGATGATTACCAGTCTCTTTATAGAAAGTGAAATTCATCATTCTTTAAAAAAGCTATTTCAGGAAATTCAGACGGAGGTCGACAAAGGTTATTTCAGAAAAATAGCCCCGCCTCATCTGCTCATCAATATTATCTCGCTTTGTATTTTTCCTTTTGTTGCCAGTCCGCTATTGCAGACCGTTTTCGAATTGGATGCGCAGCAGTTGCAGAGTTTTATGAAAGAAAGAAAAAAGCAAGTCCCCCTATTTATCAGAAATGCCGTTTTGAATTTTTAATAAACCTATAAAAGCCGCTTTCAAAGAAACCTCTATTTTTTGCACTTCATTTAACCAAACAGTTAAACAACATGGTCAAAACAAAATTCTTTCTATGGATATTTTTCATGGCATTTGCCATAAGCAGTTTTAGTCAGGAGAGAGCGGGCCAGCTAAGCCTGGAAGCCTGCTTTTCACTTGCTAAGGCTCATTATCCTATTTTACAACAAGACAGTGGATTGCAAAGACAACTTTTTCTGTCCCTGAAAAATCTTCAAAGCCAGCGCTTACCGGATTTCTCATTGACTGTAAGCGGGTCTTATCAATCTGATGTTACTCAGCTCCCGATAACTATACCAGGTATTGAGATACCTACCATCGGTAAAGATCAATACAAGGCACTCCTGGATGTCCGGCAATTAATATATGATGGCGGTCGCATCAAAAAAAGTCAGGAATTGCAGCAGACGCAGACGGCACTTTTGCAACAGGAGCAAGCAATCACCTTCCACCAATTAAAGAGTCAGCTGACCTTATGGTATGAACATCTCCTTACGATCCAGGCAACTATCCAGGCGTTACGGATTAAAGAAGCTGACCTGACAAAACAGCTTCAGAAAACAAAAGTTGCTATTGAAAACGGTGTAAGTTTACCTACAAGGGCAGAGGAACTGCAGGTTGCACTGCTGCAAACCGGCCAACAAGTCACGGACCAACAGGCGATCTACCATGCAGAAATGCAGGTGTTATCTTTAGTCACCGGTAAAACATTTCAGGACTCCACCCAATTGGTTATTCCGGCAATAGATAATGCACCTGTCGAGCAACAAATTGAACGTCCCGAATTACAAGGCTATTTACTCCGGCATAAACTCCTGACACAGCAATCCTCACTCCTTGATGCGAAGAATGTTCCGAAAATACAGCTTTTTGCGCAGAGCGGTTATGGCAGGCCGGCACTCAATATGCTTAAAAATGATTTTGACTGGTTCTATATAGCAGGTGTCCGACTGAACTGGTCTCTTTGGGACTGGCACCGCAAAAAAAGAACCCAGGAATCACTAGAAATCGACAGTCACCGGGTCACCCTCCAAAAAGACAATTTTTTGCTTAATACCCAGTTGGAACTCAATAGGCAAATTGCCCGGATCGAGTCTCTGGAAAGCCGCGTCTACACCGATGAAAAAATTGTCGAACTCCAGATGAAAATAAGTAAAACGGCAGCAGTGCAGCTTCAGCAAGGTACCCTGACGCCAACAGAATATCTTATTCAGCTCAATAAAGCCGTGGCAGCACAAATTGCCAAACAAACTCATCATATCGAGCTTCAATTTGCCAAATATAACTATCAACTCCTAAAATCGAATTAGTATGAACAGGCTGACGATTCTCATAATTATTATGATAAGCAGTACCTTTTGCTCCTGCACAGCAGATAAAGAACACGCCGATGCCTATGGAACTTTTGAAACAACTGAAACATTAGTTGCGGCAAAAGGCAACGGCACCCTGGAAAGTTTTAAAGTAGAAGAAGGACAGAAATTAACAGCCGGTATCATGGTGGGCTGTATTGATACGACAGATTTGCATATAAAGGCCGGTCAGATTGAAGCCCAGATAGTGGCGCTGCATAATAGTCTACCCGAAAGCGCGATACAGTTGCAAGTCATACAACAAGAACTCGGCCATGCCAGGCATGAACAACAAAGGGTTGCGGGATTAATCCAGGGGCAGGCTGCAACCCAGCAACAAAAAGACAACATAGATGCCAACGTACGGCTATTGGAGAAAAAGTACGCCTCTTTGCAGTCTACTTTGTCCGTTCAAACCGCGTCCATTTTAGGAAAGATCACTCCCCTAGAATGGCAGCTCAGACAAATAGTGGTAGATATCGATCGAAGTAAAGTTATCAGCCCGGTAAATGGCATTGTGCTTACCAAATTTGTAGAACCTGGTGAGGTTGTCGGTTATGGAAAGCCATTATTTTCTGTAGGAAATCTGGACCAAATGATACTCAGGGCATATGTCAGCGGAGATCAGTTAAGTCAGATTGCACTGGGTGATACGGTACAGGTAGCCACAGATCGAGCCAAGGGCCAATATGATCACTGGAAAGGTATCATTACATGGATTGCGGACAAAGCTGAATTCACGCCGAAACAGATTCAAACCAAAGATCTGAGGGCTGATCTGGTTTACGCCGTCAAAATACGCGTTGCCAATCAAAAAGGAATACTTAAAATTGGCATGCCGGGAGAAGTCGTTTTCTGAAATCATTCTTAACTCAGCATCTTTTCAATACTACAATTCTAAAGACCATCTGTATGATACAGGTAACAAATATCAGTAAACGCTACAGTCAGATCTTACCGCCGGCTTTGCATCGAATAAGCTTTGACGTAAAACAGGGAGAGCTATTTGGATTAATTGGGCCCGATGGTGCCGGCAAATCCGCACTCTTCCGTATTCTGGCTACCCTGCTATTACCAGATCAGGGAAAGATCAATATAAACGGATGGGATGTCATAAAAGACTATAAGAATATCCGTCAAAATATCGGGTATATGCCTGGCAGCTTTTCTCTTTATACCGATTTAAGCGTGGAGGAGAATTTAAATTTCTTTGCGGCTATATTCCGGACTTCAGTCAAAGACAACTACGATAATATTCAGCAGATTTACGAGCAAATTGCTCCTTTTAAAAAAAGACGCGCCGGTGCGCTGTCAGGGGGCATGAAACAAAAACTGGCCTTATGTTGCGCTTTGGTTCACCATCCCAGTGTACTTCTATTGGACGAACCTACAACGGGCGTAGACGCAGTTTCCAGACAAGAGTTCTGGGAGACACTTGAATCACTTCGCAAAGGTGGAATGACCATTCTGGTCTCCACACCCTATATGGACGAAGCTGTTCTATGCGACCGGGTCGCTCTTATTCAGGCAGGGAGTATATTAGATATCAACCGGCCGCAAGACATCACAAAAAAATTCGGTCAGCAGCTATGGGCCGTTAAAGCAAAAGATAATTACCGGCTACTCAAGGACCTTCGGGCACTTCAGCAAACCGATACCTGCTGGTTATTTGGAGCTACGATCCATCTTACACTAAAAACACCGGCGGACATCACTGACGTTAAAAATCATTTGCTGAAAAAAGAGCATGACCAACTGCGGATCGAACCAATCCAGCCTGGCATTGAAGATACTTTTATGGAACTGATGCAGCCGCATAAAGAACATCCTTCTGTTAATCATTAAATTTCAATAGACACGTATGCCCCTATCAAATCCAGTTCAGACGCCGGCGATCGCTGTCGAAAACCTGACACGTCAGTTCGGAAATTTCACGGCTGTTGATCACCTGAATTTTCAGGTAGCCAAGGGAGAAATATTTGGATTTCTGGGTGCCAACGGGGCTGGTAAGACCACAGCTATAAGGATGTTATGTGGTTTGCTTCGCCCTAGCTCAGGAGAAGCAACAGTGGCCGGATTTGATCTGTACACGCAAAGTGCGCTCCTTAAAAAAAGCATCGGCTATATGAGTCAGAAATTTTCTCTTTACAATGACCTGACAATAAAAGAAAATATTCGCTTTTATGCCGGTATTTACGGCCTTTCTGATACGCAGATCGGCGGTCGTTCCACTGATCTGCTGGAGCGGTTGCGCATGCCGGCCAAAGAAAACACACTGGTGGGTAGCCTGCCTCTTGGGTGGAAGCAAAAGCTGTCTTTTATGGTCGCGCTCATTCATCAGCCGACAGTCGTATTCTTAGATGAGCCAACGGGCGGTGTAGATCCGATTACCAGAAGGCAGTTTTGGGAATTGATCTATGAGGCTGCACATAATGGTGTTACCATTTTTGTAACAACGCATTATATGGACGAAGCAGAATATTGCAACCGGATCTCCATTATGGTCGATGGAAAAATAGCGGCCCTTGACAGCCCGGCTGCCTTAAAAACAAAATTCCAGGCAAATTCAATCAATGAAGTCTTCTTAAAACTGGTCAGATGACGATTTTTCATTTTATAAAAAAGGAATGCTTTCATATCCTGCGTGACAAACGCACATTGCTGATATTATTTGGCATGCCTGTCATTATGATCGTGTTATTTGGGTATGCCATTCGCAATGACCTGGGCAGCTCAAAACTCGTCATTGTAGATAATGCCCATGACACCTACAGTCAGCAACTCACTGACCGGCTGGACGCTTCCAAATATTTTGAGGTAAGTTACCAACTTAACACTATTGAACAAATTGATCAGGTATTCAGAAAAGAAAAGGCAAGCATTGCACTGGTGATCCCCAGTCAGTTCGGCCATACCCTGATGCATGCCGGCTCTGCCCAGCTCCTCCTGATCGCAGATGGTTCAGATCCCAATACCGCTACTTCCCGAATTCAATATGCGCAAGCCATTATACAGAGCTGCCAGCAGGACATGCAAGTAGCAGGCCCGCAGGGCTTGCATATTCACACCGATATCCGCATGTTATATAACCCCGAATTAAAAAGTGTATATGGATTTATTCCAGGGCTGATGGCTTTAATCCTCATGTTGATTTCGGCCATGATGACGGCTATTACCATCACAAAAGAAAAGGAAACGGGCACCATGGAGCTGCTTTTGGTGTCGCCACTAAAACCGGTACTCATTATCACCGGTAAGATCGTCCCATATATTTTGCTTTCCTTTATTAATGCACTGCTCATTTTAGGATTCGGACATTTTTTATTCGATGTCCCTATTTTGGGAAATACCGCTTTATTGCTATTAGAGAGCATCATATTTATCCTGACGGCCTTATCGCTGGGCATTTTGATCTCCACCCTGACAAGCAGTCAGCAGACGGCTATGATGATTTCCTTAGGAGGATTGCTGATGCCTACCGTTTTGCTGTCTGGGTTTATTTTTCCACTGTCCAGTATGCCCTGGCCACTGCGCTGGATCGCGAATTTGATACCTGCCAAATGGTTTATCCTTATCCTGAAAGATATTATGTTAAAGGGAAGTGGCTGGCGGCAGGTATGGGAGGAAACACTCATACTGCTCGTAATGACTACTCTATTTACAGGCCTCAGTATTCAAAAATTTAAAATCCGTCTGGACAAATGAGAATCATCAAATTTATTATACAAAAAGAGTTTCTGCAAATATTTCGTAATAAGGGAATGCTGCCGATCATCATTATTTTACCGATTATCCAACTTTTAGTATTGGGATTTGCAGCGGATTATGAAATCAAAAATATAACTGTCGATGTGGTGGACCGGGACCATTCCAGCTGGTCAAATCGGCTAACCGGTAAATTAAAGGCCTCCGGTTATTTCCTGATCAATAACTATACACCCTCCTCATCCACCGCCTTAAGAGATCTGGAAAGCAGGCAGGCAGACCTGGCATTAGTCATACCACCGCATTTTGAGCGGGACCTGGTACGTAATCAAGGGCAAAAAATTCAATTACTGATTAATGCCATTACCGGCATTAAGGCAGGTGTTGCCGCCGGTTATCTGCAACAAATCCTGTCCGAGTTCAATAAAGAAATTCAAATAGAGTGGTTATCGCAGCCCACCGCCTCTCCGACTCGGGCGGTCGGTATAAATACCACAACTGCCTACTGGTATAATCCTTACCAGGATTATAAACAATTTATGGTACCCGGCATATTGGTCGTACTGGTGACCATGATCGGTGCCTTTCTTTCTGCGATGAACATTGTCAGAGAAAAAGAAATCGGCACCATGGAACAACTGAATGTAACGCCCATAAAAAAACTTCATTTTATCATCGGCAAACTCCTTCCTTTCTGGATCATTGGACTGATGGAACTGACACTCGGATTACTGTTGGCCTGGTGGATTTTTGATTTAACCTTTGCGGGCAACCTGTTGATTATTTTTATGTTTGCAGCGATCTATTTATTGGTCATGCTTGGAATGGGCCTGCTCATTTCAACCAAAACAGATACGCAGCAACAGGCAATGTTCATTACCTGGTTTTTTATTGTCATATTCTTATTGCTCAGCGGACTGTTTACACCCATTGACAGTATGCCTGGCTGGGCAAAATCCATCACACTGTTCAATCCCGTAGGCTGGTTTATTAAAGTAATTCGTATGGTTTTATTAAAAAACAGCACCTGGAGCGATGTACAGACAGCCTTCTATGCCATCACTGCATTTGCTATTGCCGTTAATGGCATTGCCCTGCTTTTGTATAAAAAAAGAATATGACAAATACTCCTGAAATCATGCGGATCACATCTCCATCGGCGCAGCATTCTCAAAACCTTTCAACGCATCCTGGGCAATCCTTTCCACATTCTGTAACCGCATACACTTGAAATGCTTCTTTGGGCAAGATTTTAAACCAAAATTAGAACAAGGCTGACAGGGCAGATCAGGGACAATATAATTACGATACTTGACTGTTTGGCCGGTACCATAATAAGGCTCCACCGCCAGCTTAGGCGATGTACCACCCCAGACGGCCATCACGCGTTTATTAAAAGCGCAGGCAATATACTGCAGGCCGGTATCATGAGATATCACCCAGTCCGCCTGACGGATCAGATCTGCGGATCCATTCAGTGAAAAGCTGCCACAACCGTTCCAGGCATTTTTATTTTTAGTACGGCCAATGATCTGTTCGCCAATGACCTTATCTTCAGGCCCTCCCATTAAGATAACAGGGCAATTCAGCAAATCCAGTAATTCAGTTAATTTTTCCGGTGGGAGCTTTTTCGTATAATAGGAAGCACCAATCACAACAGCCCCGTAGCCCTGCTGCAAGAATTCAGGAAGCGTTTTTATATTCACTCGATCCTTCTCCCAAATGAAATAATCAAGGCCCCGACCGTCATCTTTTACATCGAGCGGTAACAGTGTATTAAGACTTCGGGCCGTAATGTGCACGTCAGGCATGACATCCCAATGCAATTTAGTCAGCAGGAATTTCCTGATACTGAGCTTTTGATAACAATACCATTTGGTTCTTAATATAAACCGGAGTCTCAGCGTGCGTAAATTCTTATGCAGGTCAATGATATAATCAAAATGCTCTGCTTTTAGCTCCCGGGCCATTTGCCGGAAATCCCCATCAAAATAATGAAACTTGTCAATATATGGATTAGCCTCTGTAACTGCCTTCATTTTCTTCTTCGTCAAAAAATGAAGTTCTGCATCAGGATACCGCTTTTTAAGGCATCTGATCGCAGGTGTTGCCAGCACGATGTCGCCAATGGAGGAAAAACGGATCACCAGAAATTTCATCAGGGAGTAGATGTATGGGGTTTTACCAGATTGAGTGGCTTAAATATTTTAGGAGCCATGGTGACAAAAATTAATCCGACAATCACCAGCAATACAGAGATGATTTCCGCCTGAGAAGGGTGAAAAATAATATCGTATTTCGTATTGACTCTAATCTGCTCTATTAAAAAACGTTCGACACCATTTACAATAAGATAGAGGCCAAACAGTTTACCGGGATAAGTCACCTTCTTGCGCAGACTCCATAAAATGCCAAACAGGATAAGTGACATAATTATCTCATAAAGTGGCGTGGGATATACAGGTAAAGGGAGATAATTACAATACTGCCCCCAATTACAACTGGCAAGAGCGATTCCCTGCCCGTTCACATTGTGTGGATAGGAAAAAGCAAATAACCAGTCCGGTAACCAACTGGCGCCTTTAAAAGCGGCGTGCTGGATTTCTCCTACAATGCCATATTGCTCCGTATGATTCTTAAATAATACAGCGGCTTGTTTAAATTGTTCCGGTGTGCATAAGCGTAACTTGCCATCCGGGTTAGACAGATAAGCGCTGTTAATGATGCCCCAGTCTCCGTCGCCGGCCACCTGACAACCGATCCGGCCCAGCCCGTAAGACAACATCAAAATCGGCGCAACACTATCGGCAACGCTTATAAAACGCATTTTATTCTTTCTAAAATAAATCCAGAGGGCGATGATCGCTACGATGAGGCCACCATAAAAGGTAAGGCCGCTGGGAGAAAACAGATTGCCGATCGGATCCTGAATAAACCGGTCCCAATTCTCAAGGTTATCGAAGATCTTAGCGCCAACAAAGCCTGCAATTGCTGAAATAATCACAATATCTCCTACTCTGTCACTTGGCCAGATGCGGACCGTCCTTTGTTCCGGTTTGGCCAGTTTTGATTTGTTTTTATCCTTCCATTTTAAAAACAGGAAAATACCACCAAGAACAATTCCTGCCAGCCAACTGCCTGCTGAAGAAAAAATAAAGGCCTGTGGGTTGGCCATTGCCCCCTTTGTAAAGAAGATACCCAGTATCTTGTATCCAAAAATAAAGCCCAGCACAAAATTGAAAAAAAGTTCAGAAAAACTGGCTGGCTGACCAATGGTAATCTTTTTTTCAGTGTAGGTAAAATACCCCAGCGCCTGACGGCGTTTAAATTCCTTGGAGATCAACCAGGCTGATATGAGAAAGGAAATGGCGACAAAAAAACCAAATGAGTTCACCACTTTTAAGACCGATATCTTAATACCAAATAAATCCCAAAATAAATAATATAAATTAGGGTACATTGCTCAGTTTTTTAATGTCTGGTTCGCAATAATAAGGAAAAATATCTACAAATGTCTTTTGAAAAAAATTCCTACATAGAAATGTAGGAATTATAACCCTTAAAACAACCAACATGAAATCGTTAATATATAAATATAATATTGTATTATATATGTGTAAATTAGGCTACCAAAAGTAACCAATAAAGCGAATACAAACAAAATAATTCTCGTTTATTTTGCCAGTGCCAGCTCTAGCACCTCCATCATCGTACGGACGTAATGAAATTTCACGCCTTTAATAAATGCAGGATCAATCTCCTGGACATCTTTTTCATTTTCAAAGCACAAAATAAGTTCTTTAAGACCCGCCCTTTTGGCTGCCAGCACCTTCTCTTTAATACCTCCCACCGGAAGCACCTGCCCGCGGAGTGTGATCTCTCCCGTCATTCCTAAATAAGACCTGACCTTCCGGCCGGTAAAAGCAGAAGTAATGGCCGATAACATAGTGATGCCGGCACTTGGGCCGTCCTTTGGCACAGCACCTTCCGGCACATGTATATGGATGTTTTTCTCCTGAAAAATAGCCGGATCAATCCCTAGCTCTTTGGCATGCGCCTTTACATAAGTGAAGGCTGTCATAGCACTTTCTTTCATGACGTCCCCCAGATTACCCGTCAGCCGGAGTTCACCCTTCCCTTCACTTGGTAATGCCTCAATGAAGAGGATATCGCCACCAACACTCGTCCATGCCAACCCTACGGCTACACCACTTATACCAGCAATTCGATAGAGTTCGTTGGAATACTTCGTTTTGCCCAGTATCTGAACCACCAGCTCTTCTGTGATCGTGGCGGGCACTTCCTGATCAGAAGCGACGAGTTTAGCCAGATAACGCATTACACTGGCCAACTGACGATCCAGTTCTCTGACACCGCTTTCCCGGGTATATTTTTCAATGATTTTCTCAATCACTTTAGGAGCGACCTTAAATTTGGCCTTCTTTAAACCATGGGCTTCTTTCTGTTTGGGAATCAGATACTTTTTCGCAATTTCCAGTTTTTCCTCAATAGCGTAGCCATTGAGATTAATGATCTCCAGACGGTCTCTCAGTGCTGGTTGAATGCTTTGTAAATCGTTAGCCGTTGCAATAAATAGGACCCGGCTAAGGTCATACTCCAGTTCCAGGTAATTATCATAAAATGTTGCATTCTGCTCAGGATCAAGAACTTCCAACAGGGCGGATGAAGGATCTCCCCTGTGATCACCGCCAACCTTATCGATCTCATCCAAGATAATGACCGGATTGGAGGTCTTTGCTTTTTTAATGTTCTGCAGGATACGGCCCGGCATCGCTCCAATATAAGTCTTGCGGTGCCCCCTGATCTCACTCTCATCATGAAGTCCCCCTAAGCTCAGCCGAATATATTTTCTCCCGATGGCACTTGCGATGCTTTTACCAAGAGACGTCTTACCGATACCCGGAGGCCCCACAAAACAGAGAATAGGGCTTTTCATATCTCCCTTCAGTTTTAAGACAGCCAGATACTCCAGAATTCTTTCTTTAATCTTCTTCACTCCATAGTGATCCTGATTCAAGACCTTTTCAGCAAAGCCGAGGTCATAGTTATCCTGGCTATAGTCGTCCCAGGGAAGACTCAGTAAAAAGTCCGTGTGATTGTACAAAACAGAGTAATCAGGTGTACTGGAATGCATTCTTTCCAGTTTACTGATATTGGCATTAAAGAGTTCTTTAGCGGCTTCAGGCCATTTTTTTGTCTCAGCGCGCTTTTTCATAGAACTGATTTCCATATCATTGTCGGAACCCAGTTCATCTTTAATACTTTTAAGTTGCTGTTGAAGAAAGTATTCCCGCTGTTGTTTGTCAATTTCTGTGCGGGCATTATTTGTCACTTTGTTTTTTAGCTCAACAAACTGTAACTGTCTTTGAAGCAGACTGATAAGCAACATGCTGCGCTGCTCAATAGAACTGGTTTCCAGCAGTTGTTGTTTATCACGCACATCCACGTTCATATTCCCACCCACAAAATTGATCAAAAATTCAGGATTCTCAATATTGCGCAAAATGATGGACGCTTCTGTCGGCATATTAGGCGACAGCTGAATAATCTGGGCAGCCAGATCTTTGATACTGTCAACATGGGCCAGAAAATCCTGTGCTTCCGGCAATGGCTGATCTGCGCAGAGTTCAACCTTAGCTTTAAAAAAGGGATCAGATTGTGTAATCTTCTTTAAATCAAAGCGTTTCTTCCCCTGAATAATAATGGTGGTCCCGCCATCCGGCATCCGGATCAGTTTGATTATCTTGGCAACTGTACCCACTTTACACAGATCTTCCGCAGTCGGCTCTTCGACCTGATCATCTTTCTGTGCTAGCACCCCGATCAGCCGACCGCCTTTATAGGCTTCGGTTACAGCGAGTATACTCTTATCTCTTCCTACGGTAATCGGTATGACCACACCTGGAAACAATACAGTATTGCGTAAAGGAAGTAGGATCAGTTCCTCCGGGACATCCAACTCTTCTTTGTCCTCTCCCATCTCATTCATCGGTAATAATGGCAAAAAATCGCTCTCATCCATATTCTGAAATAAAATCTCGTTATACTTATGATTCATAATAATTGTAGGTTACTTCGTCAAATTGTCACTGTTTCAAACAGTGCTCATGCCAGAAAGCCTTATTCAATTAAGATGCCAGCCCACTAAATCCTCCCTTCAGGTCAAAAATTGGCACAAATTGGCTACATAGCGCCTTTAATTAATGACTTTTTTACATAGGTTTGCCAGAGTCTTGCTAAATTTGCTGACAAACAACCCGTTTATTTTGAGTGTACAGCAGCTACCCTATTTTTATGAAAACGAGCTCCGAAAGGACAAAGCTCACTTTACCCTAAGCGAGCCGACCAGCAAACATTGTGTTCAGGTACTGCGGATGAAAGAAGGTGAGCAACTTCAGATTACAGATGGCAATGGCTTGCTGGCTACAGCCACGCTTACCCTTGCCCATAAGAAACACAGTCAGGTAAACATTGGGGAAATCACCACGCAAGATCCGGCAGAAGGCAAAGTGTCCATCGCTATCGCTCCTACTAAAAATATGAACCGGACTGAATGGGCCCTGGAAAAATTAACAGAAATTGGTATTAGTGAAATCCTGTTAATGCGTACGCAACGCACAGAAAGAATGATCATTAAGGAAGACCGGTTGAGACAAATCCTTATTTCTGCCATGCTGCAAAGCAGACAAGTGTTCTTACCACAACTGTCCGGTCTGTTAAAATTTAGAGCAGTTATTGCCCGATCTAATGAATATACACATAAGTGGATCGCTCACTGCCGGGATGAAGGCCCCAAAAAGCTGATAGGAAAAGCTGGCCCGGGAGAATCCCACCTGATTCTGATCGGCCCGGAAGGCGATTTTACACCTGAAGAGATTCAAGGAGCCCTCGCACCGGAAAATCAATTTGAACCGGTAACTTTGGGCAATACAAGGCTCAGAACAGAAACTGCGGCACTGGTCGCTGGTGTACTATTAAAGATTTAAACTTAAAACACTTCATATTACATGAATTTTAGAAAACTACTCTTTACGGCCTCTATTGTTACATTACTGCTTGCTGCCTGTGGCGGACGCAAAAACAGAAAGGTGAAGATCGACCAGACAATTACCCCCCAGACTTCCTATAACAATCTGTTTCTGGACAGTGCTGCGATCCGTCAGTTCACCAACAAGGATACTGTCTATAAGCCATTTGAAGAGATGTTTGTCAATTTCTACCGCCATCGCAACTTCGAATTTGCCTGGTTTGATACCAGTGGGTTGGTAGAACAAGCGCATAACTTTATCAATTTGCTTAGTGCCGATGCCAAATCGATGCGTAAGCAAGATAGCACAGACGGCGAAAAAAAGATCGGCGCTATACTGGACCGATTTAGTGACAGCCTGCCGGAAGGTTTAACACATAATGAACTCGTTCGCTCCGAACTGATTATGACCGGTGAATTTTTCCGCCATGCGGAACAAGTCTTTAAAGGTAAAGGAGGCATCGATGCCACTCAACTGGGTTGGTATATTCCCCGCAAAAAAATTGATTTCTCCGCCTTGCTGGATTCCACGCTTAACGGAAAAGAAGCGCCTGATGAAGAAAAGCTGCTGAATCCGCAGTTCAAAAAATTACGTGCGGCCCTTCAACAATACATTGATATTAAAAACGAAGACCATCCCTGGGATTCCATCGGTCTGGAAAGGCCTAAGCTGGTCGTTGGTGATTCGGGAGGAGCGGTGCTGGCCATCAAAGAACGGCTGTATTATTTGGGAGATTTGAAAGAGTCCCCTACTAATGATCTTTACGATAAAGATACTAGGGCAGCTGTAAAATCTTTCCAGAGCCGCTACGGCCTGGTCGCTGACGGCGTGGTTGGACCCAATTTTATGAAATCCCTGAACATTCCTTTGGATACCCTTATTCGCGATATCACCATCAACCTGGAAAGGGTTCGCTGGATTCCCAGCGAACTGCCGAAGGAATATGTGTGGGTAAACATCCCTGACTACAAACTCCACGCCTATGAAGATGGTAAGGAAGTGTTTAATATGCGGGTTATCGTAGGCTCCGCTGCACATGGTACCACTATTTTTTCCGGTAATATCAAATACATTGTCTTTGCTCCCTACTGGAACGTGCCGACTAGTATCGTCAAAAAAGAAATTATGCCGGGCATGAAAAACAATCCGGATTATATCCGTAATCATAATATGGAAATCTATGGCCATGACGGCAAAATACCGGTAGTCCGGCAATTACCAGGTCCGGATAACGCCCTTGGCCGGGTCAAATTCCTGTTCCCTAACAGCTATAATATTTATTTGCATGATACACCAAACCATGACTTGTTCACTTCCCGCAACAGAGGACTCAGTCATGGATGCGTAAGACTGTCTGATCCCCAGAAGATGGCAGACTGGTTGCTGAGAAAAGATACAGTGCATTATCCACCAAAAGTGATCGATTCCCTGATGAATAAAAACCTGAAAGAAAAATGGGTTACCTTGGATAAAACTGTTCCCGTCTATCTGGTTTATTTTACCAGCTGGGTGGACGATGACGGACAGCTCAATATTAGAAAGGATATCTATGGTCATGACGCCAAGATAGCAGAAAAGCTGTTTAGCTATTGATCAAACTAGAGAGGAACTATCTGTTGGACAGCCATGGACGCTTATCAATAGCAAAGGTCCATGGCTGTTTTTGCCGGCCGCCGGTCATAATAAAAGCAGTACCAAAACGTTTAATAAGCATGGATATACCGGCACGGGCTGGGCAGTGGACAACACTATTGCTGATGCTGCTTATTTGCAGCATCCGGTCTTTGCATGCCCAACCCGGGACTACCCTGCATCTAAAAGACGAAAAGCCGGCTGAATTTGCCAAGAAGCTTCTGCGTGCTGAAAAAACCGATTATGGTCCGTTGGGGAAATTCCAACAGTTTATGCAAAATACTTTTACGCGCTTTAATTACCTCTATAATGCCAATAAGCGCATGGAAGACATCCTGAACAAGGCTACTGCCGGCTATAAAGAAGATTATGCTCAGCTCTTGACTTATTATCCTTATGATGCAAAAGCAATGGCTGGCAATGCTTATCTGGACTCGGTGATTCAGCATGCCACCGCCGGGATATTACTCCATGATCTACGCAACCAATATGTAGATGAGCTGTATTTCCTTTTAGGCAAGGCATATTATTATCAGCAGAAGTATGACACCGCTCATCAGGTTTTTCAATATCTCAATTACGCCTTTGCACCCAAAGATGACGGATATGATCTGCCCATAGGAAGTAATATCAGTAAAGTGAAAGGACACTTTACCATTCTAAACCCCGAACACAAAGGCATCAGCAAAAATAGTTATGCCCGCAAAGAAAGAAGAAACGACGGCCTTCTCTGGCAAATAAAAAACTTCATACAATCAGGTGATTATATTCAGGCGCGGGTCTTGTTGGGCTACATCGAAAAAGATAGTCTGTTGCCGGAGCGTTTAAAGCCAGTCATAGCGCAGACGCACGGACTGCTTTTTTACCGGCTGAAAAAATATGACAGCGCTGCCGCCTACCTGCGTCAATCAGGCTATTCTGTTTATAAAAAAGCCGTTCGACCGAGAATGTATTATTTGACCGGACAGCTTTATGCGCTGGGCGGTGACAGCCTTTCCGCGGCCACCTATTATGCAAAGGCTAAGTCATCGGCTACTGATCCTCTGCTGAGTATTTATGCAGCATTGGCAGAGGCATCGATGAAAAATACACAAGGCAGTGTCGCAGCAGAGACCGGCCAAAAAAGCGACCAGGACCCACATATGGTGCTACTGCAAAAGCTCGCCAGAAGAGATAAGTATAGACGATATAAGGATGTAATCTATTTTGCCGAGGCCGCGATCGCACTTAATAAAGGGCAAAGCAAAACAGGACGTGCATTACTTCTTTCCAGTATCGAAGCGGGAAGAAAAATAACGCCCCCAAATGACTGGCAGAAAAGCAGAACCTATTTTACCCTTGCCGGGCTGGAATATGACGAAAACAATTTTTATGACGCCTCTCGTTTTTATGATAGCGTAAAATCTGCAGACCTGCCTGGGGAGGCTGATCGCGCACTGCTAACACTTAGGCAATCTCCGTTAAGCAATGTAGCCGTGCAGCTCGATTCTGTTTATTATCAGGACAGCCTGCAGCATTTGGCCAGACTGCCCGAAAAAGAACGGATGAATATCTTGAAGGAAAAGGCTCGGGAAATCCGTAAAGCCATACAGCGCGACCGCGAAACGCAGGAGGGTAATGTGACCAACCCTGCCATCCGCAGGCCTGTGACACCAACTAGCCTGTTTCCTTCTTTAACATCCGGATCTACGATTTGGTACTTCAATAACCCCACTTTAAAAAACAGTGGATACCAGCTTTTCAAGCAGAAATTTGGCAATCGTCCTAATGTCGACAATTGGCAAAGGCTGAGTGCGATTACCGGCGCAGCTAATGGGCCATCAAAAGCCAGCAATAACCAGTCCATTCTCGATGCTTTTAATGAAGATGGATCACTTAAACTGGATAGCAGTAATATACAGCCAGAGGACCTCCTGAAAGGATTGCCGCTCACAAAAGGAGCCCTAGATAGCAGTAATAATAAGATTGCATCGCGTTTATTTACAGCAGGTAAAATCCTGCAAAATTCTATGGAAAACTATACAGGGGCACTATATATGTATGATTCTCTATTGCGTAGATTTAATGGTTGGGATTCAACAGATGCAGTACTGTTTAATCAATATATCTGCTGGATACTGCTAGGTAAAAGGGATAAAGCAAATCTGGTGCTCAGCTCCCTGGAACGCCAATATAAAAACAGCACCTGGATCAATAAAATCCGGCGTCAGGACAGTCTCAAAAACAGTATCCAGGAAACAAGCCTGCGGAACCAGGCCACTTATGCCTATAATGAAGTTTACCAACTTTTTGTTGAAGGCGCCTTTAGAAAAGCAGATTCACTAAAACAAATAGCGGATAAAAAATACGGAAGTTTTTATTGGACCCCACAACTCCTGTATATTGAAGCAGTCTATCACATATCAGAAAACAGGGATACGGTAGCGATCAAAAAACTCAATTATCTGATACAGCGCTTTACATCCTCTCCCATTAAAAACCAGGCGCAGCATTTGCTCAGTATTCTTAAAAGGCGCAGTGAAATTGAGGCTTATTTGCGGCAACTAAAGATTAGCCCCAACGTATATATTCAAAACGACCGGCTGGCAAGGCTGGAAACTGCTGCCATAGCGCTGGCAGATCAGAGAGAAAGAAGGATCGGTTTGCTCCGGGGCCAAAAAATTCTTGATCTGACTGATTCCAGTAGTGGGGCCATCAATCAGTTATCGGGTGCGATAAATGACAAAAGCTCCTTAATTAATCTGAAAAGGCCTGATACAATGGTCATGACCGGTATTCCCGGTAACAATATAGTACAACCGCCGATGCAGATAGTTGATAGCCTCAAGACAAGAACGCCGGTTACCGAGCTGCCGGCTGGGCAGATCGTGAAAAAAGCCGACTCCAGCCAATCGCATCCGATAGTTGTAACGTCATCCACCAGGGATCAGAAAAAAACACGCCCTGAAAAGGTGACGGACTCCACGCAAATCGATCCTGTAGCACAGGTGGGGGCAATAAAGAAGCCACCCACAACAGGCGCTCCGGTAATGCCTCCCTCAACCCCTGTAAAACAATCTGCTACGATCGGAGGGTTCATCTTTAACCCCTCAGCACCGCAATATGTAACCGTTACGCTTCATAAGGTCGCTCCGGTTTTTGCCAGTGAGGCCGCCAACGCCTTTAACCGCTATAACCTTCTGGCATTTGAACACGAAAAATGGCCGGTGAATCGCCAGGGACTGGAGGATTATGATATGGTTCAAATCGGACCTTTTAGGGACTACGCCGCGGCAAAATCATATCTTAAACAAATTCAGGAAGTTACACCTTCTACCATCCTGCCATGGCTCACGCAGGATAAATATGAATTTATTATCGTTAGCCCACAGAATATGAATAAGTTAAAATCAGGAGAAGATCTGATAAATTACCGTGCAGCCTGGAAGCAATTTGAGTCAAAATAGTATTTTTATGGCTATCTTTAAGGAAGTCATTATTTTTGGTCGGCTGAGAATTGGAAACGGTCCATTTTTTGATAAGTCCTGACGTATTTAATGCGGACAGGGCCCTAATACCCTCAGTTCAAATATAATAGTAATAGAAAATCAAGCATGAAGCAGGAAAAAAAGCAGCCAAACAAGTCCGAAGGCAAAAAAAGAAATAAAAACAAGGTCGTTCGCGTCCTTTGGATCATATTCTTCGCAGGACTACTCGGCGCATGTTTGCTGGTTATGATGGCCAATTATGGACTGCTTGGCGAAATGCCCTCTATTGAACAATTACAGAATCCGAACGCTTCAGAAGCCAGTCAGATATATGCAGACGACGGAACCATCATGGGTAAGATTTATTCCGAGGACAGGATCAATGTGTCCTTTGATCAGATCAGCCCCCACGTCATTCAGGCTTTGGTGGCAACCGAGGATGAGCGGTTTTATCAACATAGCGGTATCGACCCCCGCTCTCTGGCCAGAGCACTGTTTTCCCTGGGTGGCGAAGGGGGAGCCAGTACGATTACAATGCAAACAGCTAAAAATCTGTTTACTGATTACAAGCGGAATGCCTTTATCAGAATCATCCAAAAGCTCAAAGAGTCTATCATTGCCATCAAACTGGAAAGAAACTTTACCAAAAATGAGATCGTCACGCTATATCTGAATACCGTCCCTTTTGGAGATAACGTCTATGGGATCCGCAATGCGGCCAGAACTTTCTTCCAGGTTAACCCTTCTGATCTGACCGTGGGCCAGGCCGCTGTGCTGATCGGAATGTTGAAAGCGTCTACAACATACAATCCGAGATTGCACATGGACAAGGCGCTGCAGCGCCGCAATGTGGTCATCAATCAGATGGTACGTAACCATTTTGTTGCCCCCCAGGAAGCTGAAAAGATCAAAAAAGCCCCCATTGTGCTGAATTATCATAAAATGAGTAACTCCAATGGCCTGGCTCCTTATTTCAGAATGGAACTGATCCGCCAGCTCAAACAGTGGTGTGCAGACCCTGCCAATAAAAAACCTGATGGCACAACTTATAATCTATATCGTGACGGCCTCAGGATTTATACGACCATCAATCCGAATCTGCAACGCTATGCAGAGAGTGCTGTAGCCAAGCATATGAGCTCCATGCAAAAACTTTTGAATGCACAGGAGAATGTTAAAAATGGCAGCATTTGGAAAGGGCACGAAGTTACCATTGAAAGATCGATGAAGCGTAGCAACCGCTGGAAAACCTCAAAGGAGAATGGCATGTCCGATAAAGACATTGAAAAGTCCTTCCATGTTAAAACCAAAATGCGTGTCTTTGCCTGGAACAAAAACAGGCATACAGATACGGTTATGACACCGTATGATTCCATCCGTTATACCAAACAAATGTTGCAGGCTGGCCTCATGGCCATGGATCCTATCTCTGGAGAAGTTAAAGCCTGGGTGGGTGGCATCGATTTCCAGACGTATAAGTTTGACCATGTCAATGTCAATACAAAAAGGCAGGTCGGCTCTACCATTAAGCCTCTTCTCTACAGCCTGGCAATAGAAAAAGGCGGTTTTACCCCCGGTACGCCGGTAGAAGACGTCCAGCAATACTTTAAAGGATATGGTAATGTTCCGGCAACCGGAGCTACCTGTACCGGCAGAACAATGCCGATGTCCGAAGCGCTTGCAGAATCCCGCAACTGCGCCACAGCATACATCATGAAACAGCTTGGGCCGGAAGGCAATGATGGCGCTGTTAAGTTTGTGGATTTTTTAAAGACTTGCGGCATTACTTCTAAGATTGACCCCTACCCTGCCATTGCCCTGGGTAGTGGCGAGATATCACTATACGAAATGATGCAGGCCTATTCGATGTTCCCCGGAAGAGGATTTACCGTCCAGCCGATGATTATAACACGCATAGAAGATGCGCATCACAATATTTTATTTACCAGCACACCTAAACGTAAACAAGTCATCAGTGACATTACTTCCAGTTCTCTGGTTTCTATGATGGAAGACGTGATTGATTATGGTACCGGCAGAAGAATGGCCCGCTACGATATACCGGGAGATATTGCTGGTAAAACCGGTACCACCAATGACAATAGTGATGCTTGGTTTATTGGGTTTACGCCTCAATTATTAGTAGGTGTATGGACGGGATGCGACAGCCGCTTTATTCGTTTCAATAGCACAGCTATTGGCCAAGGTTCCTCTCTGGCACTTCCGATCTGGGCCTATTTCTTCCAGAAAGCCTATAAGGACAAGGCTGCTGGCTTGAACTCCAGTCAACATTTCAATACCGGCGGTGTTAATCCGGCAGAATCCGTGATTTATGACTGGGCACATGATATTAAAGACAGTACTGATAGCATCCAGAATAACATTTTCAACCAGCCAGGTATTAAACCGCAAGATATTGGACCGGAGAGCGATACAAATATTAATAATACTGATCAAAATGATGTCCCGCTGATAGGCGGAAGTTCTTCAGGTGCAAAAAAGGCACAGCCCAAAGCTGTCATGCCGGCTCCCAAAAAAGAAGAACCTAAAAAAAAGGGAATTTTTAGGCGCATTTTTGGTGGCGGAAAGAATAAAGACAAATAACCGTATTGACCTAAGGATAGAAATAAGAAATCCAGTGATTTATGAGCTCAGCCGTTCTATTTCACTGGATTTTTTGCTATCAAATACGAAAAATAAAATTATTTAGTTTTTTCTTGCAAAAAAACTCCAAATTATTTGGGAGTCTTGCCAATCCTTAGTAAATTGCACTAATCGTATTAGTGTTCACTCTAAAAATTCAAAAACATGACTACATACGCCGGCAAAAACCTGAAATATCTAAGAAAGCTGCGTGGTTGGACACAAGCTCAGATGGCTGATAAACTAGGCATTAAGCGTTCCCTTATCGGCGCCTATGAAGAGAGTCGGGCTGAACCTCGTATTGATGTATTAACGGCTATCGGACAGATATTCAAATTAAGCCTGGATGAGCTTTTTCTGGAAGACTTAGATCAACCGGGAGAGGGTACGTATTTAGACAGAAGACGTGCAATGATGATGGCCAGTACGACAGAAGCAAAGGTACAATTTGTGCCAGTGAAAGCTGCAGCCGGGTACTTAGCGGGTTATGAAGATAATGAGTTTTTAGATGAGCTGAACACTTTTACCCTGCCAATGCTGGCCCCCGGTTTTTACCGCGCTTTTGAAATCGTCGGCGACAGCATGCTTCCTACCCCCAGCGGCAGCGTTGTTGTCGGGGAAAAAGTTGAGCACCTCAATGATGTAAAAAATAATAACGCCTATATTGTTGTTTCCAGATCCAATGGTATCGTTTATAAACGGATAGTACGCAATAACAAAACCAGGGAACAGGTAACCTTAGTCAGCGATAATCCTATTTTTGACCCATATCAACTGGATGCGATTGATATTATGGAGATCTGGAAGGCCCAGATGATCATTACCAAAATTGATAAGCACCAGAGATGGGATGTTGGCCAAATGGCCGGATTGGCAGGTGTTGTAAATAATTTGCAGCAAGAGGTAGCTTCTCTTAAAAAGCAGATCAGTTAAAGTCAGAGCATAGCATAGTATCATAAATAGCATTAAAGATTCAGGCGGGCATCTTATCTTCTTATAAGGATGCCCGCTTTTACTTATAAATACATTGAGCCCGGCTATCGATTCACGCCTCACTTACATAAAACATTGGTTCAAACTACATATTTTATTTAGTTTAAAGGTAGAGACCGCCTTTATGAGACGAAGTCTTCAATCCCCATTTACAGTTACCAAATCCTATGTAACATTTCTCGCAGATAAGATTCAGGTATTCAAAGCTGAAACTAAAGTCCGATCGGCAATTCATTTAATAATAACATTTGGCCTGACGACCAATAGCTATTCATCATCAATGATTCAAGGTACAGTTGATATGAATGTCGTTTTTCATTAATTGGGTTTTACATCAAAGCACAAAAAAGCGCTGATTATCAATATAACCAGTGCTACCAGTGGCCTCGCCAAGAATCGAACTTGGATCTGGAGCTTCGGAAACTCATATACTATCCATTGTACTACGAGGCCTATACCCGATATTCTCTCGGGATGCAAATATAATTGCTAGAATTGTATTTTCAACTGATTTAGGCTTTTTCTTCCCACACTTTTGTCAATTCGACCAAAACGTCCACTGCTTTTTCCATATCTGAAATACCAATCCACTCGTGGCGGCTATGGATAGCCTGCATGCCGGTAAAGATATTTGGACAGGGAAGGCCCATAAAACTAAGCCTGCTGCCATCTGTGCCCCCTCTGATAGGTTCATTGACCACTTCCAATCCTGCGTTCTTGTATGCTATGATGGCATTATCAGCCACCTCCGGATATTGTTGCAGGATTTCCTTCATATTCCGATATTGTTCCTTGACAGCAAAGTCTAGTTTAACACCTGGATATTGCAGGATGATTTCTTCCGCTATCGCCTTGAGTCTGGCCTCATGTTTTGCCAGATTCTCGGTTATGAAGTCTCTCACGATAAAATCAATGGACGCCTCCTCTGCAATCCCTTCTACCTTGACAGGATGCACAAAGCCTTCTCTCCCACTGGTCGTTTCCGGACTGAATTCATTTTTAGGTAAAGCAGCCAGGATTTCTCCTGCAATTTTAAGCGCGTTAACGAGCTTACCTTTCGCATAACCCGGATGTGCAATAACCCCGTGTACCGTGATTTTGGCTCCATCAGCACTGAAAGTTTCATCCTCAAAGCTTCCCAGTTCGCCTCCATCCAATGTGTACCCAAAATCAGCGCCCAGTCTTTTTAAGTCCACCTTTTCGGTACCTCTGCCAGTTTCTTCATCCGGCGTAAACAAAATTTTTACGGTTCCGTGTTTTATCTCTGGGTGGTTGATTAAATAATGAGCCGAATCCATAATAACCGCAACGCCGCTTTTATCGTCTCCGCCTAACAACGTTTTACCGCTAGCCGTAATGATCGATTTACCCAAATGTGTTTTTAAATAAGGATAGTCCGCCATACGGATCACCTGATCCGGATCATCGGGCAGCTGAATATCGCTGCCATCATAATTCTCATGAACAATAGGCCGTACATCTTTTCCAGAACAATCCGGCGCAGTATCCACATGGGAGCAAAAACAAATAACCGGGACTTCTTTATCTGTGTTAGATTCAATTGTCGCATAAACATAGCCATTTTGGTCCATCACCGCATCCTTAATGCCCATTTCCAACAATTCCTTAACCAAGAGCTTGCTAAGATCTTTTTGCTTCTCTGAAGAAGGAAAAGCCGGGTTATCTGGATCGCTTTGTGTATCAATTTTTACATACCGCAAAAACCTGTCTGTCACTGTATATTTATATTGATCTGTCATATTTTACATGATTTGTGCGCAAAGTACAAAAAATAGACTGGTAACGCAACCATGACCTTATTTTTAACCAAATCCTGTACAGTGGAATGCAGATTAGGCTTTTTTTAAAATTTGATAAAGAAGGATGTATTATCTTTCCAGAACTTTTTTAATTCCTGCTACAGAGTTATTTTTAGGCTTTCGACGCCGGATTGGTTTGGGACAATTTGAGCAGGGTTATAATAATAAATTAAAATGCGCATACATGAAAGTAGTAATTGCGGGCTCAGGATATGTGGGATTAGTAACAGGTGCCTGTCTGGCAGATATCGGGGTGGATGTTTGCTGTGTGGATGTCGATCAGCAAAAGATTGACAATCTTCAAAAAGGCATCTTGCCCATATTTGAACCTGGACTGGAAGATATTGTTAACCGTAATGTCAAAAGCAAAAGGCTTCATTTCAGCACTTCCATAGCGGATCATATAAAAGACGCTGGCGCCGTATTTATCGCAGTAGGCACCCCTGCGGGAGAAGATGGCAGCGCCGATATGCAATATGTACTCTCTGTAGCAGATTCGATCGGACAACATCTGGAAGATTATACAGTTGTCGTTACCAAAAGCACTGTGCCGGTCGGGTCTTCAGAAAAGGTCCGGGCTACGATCAACAAAGCGTTAGAAAAAAGAGGGCAGGATATACCCTTTGATGTCGTATCTAATCCAGAGTTTCTAAAAGAAGGGGCGGCCATTAAAGATTTTATGAGCCCTGACAGAATCGTTGTGGGCATTGACAGCAACCGGGCCAGGGAAACAATGGATACGCTCTACAAGCCATTCTTGTTGAATGGCTACCGTATTCTGTATATGGACATTCCTTCCGCGGAAATGACAAAATATGCAGCCAATGCCATGTTGGCCACCCGCATCAGCTTTATGAACGATATTGCAAATTTATGCGAAAAAGTCGGCGCCAATGTATCTCATGTAAGGGCGGGTATAGGCACCGATCCCCGCATTGGCAGAAAGTTCCTCTACCCGGGAGTCGGATATGGAGGCTCTTGCTTTCCCAAGGATGTTAAAGCCTTACTGCGTACGGGTAAGGATCATCAATATCCATTACGTTTGCTAGAAGCTGTGGAAGCGGTCAACGATGCACAGAAAAAGGTATTATTTGACAAGATCAACCGGCATTATGATCAATCATTGGAGGGCAAGACTATAGCGGTCTGGGGACTCGCTTTTAAGCCTAATACCGATGATATGAGGGAGGCACCGGCGCTGGTACTGATCGAAGCGTTACTGGCATCGGGAGCGAAAGTCCAGGTCTATGACCCGGAAGCCATGAAAGAAGCCCGCAAAGTATTATCCGATAAAGTGAAATGGGCAGAAGATGTATATGACTCCGTCAAAGGTGCTGACGCCATTGCACTCATTACGGAATGGAATGCCTTTAGGCTTCCTAACTGGAATCAGATAAAATCACTGATGCAAACCCCGGTTGTATTTGATGGCAGAAATATCTATGATGACGTGCAGTTGACCAAGGCAGGTTTTATCTATTACGGCATCGGGCAATAAACAGTCATCATTGACTCTCGGAAACGCGGGGAGATCATCATTGCGATTAACTATACCCCATCGCTTTTAATTTAAGGATAGCCGCAACTGTAATGCTATCCGTGATCTTCCCTGCCATCACCAGATCAAAAACCTGACTGAATGACTTACGGATGATTTGCAATTTTTCTGTTGGTTCCGGTGCCGCTTCTTTTTGGCTAAGACCCGTGGCCAGAAATACGGTTGCCTGCTCATCCGTAACTGAATTAGAAAGATCCATAGTCAAAAACTCCTGCCAATTATTCGCGACCAATCCAGTCTCTTCCAGGAGCTCCCTTTTTGCCGCGCTCAGCGCGGCTTCATTCAGCGGACCGCCGCCTTCGGGTAATTCCCAGCTATATCTTTCTAAAGGGAACCGGTATTGCCCTACCAGGAACAGCTGATTATTTTCGTCCATCGCCACAACACCGATGGCCCGATTTTTAAAATGGACTTTACCATAAATACCATTACCTCCCGATGGATTGATCACCTCATAAGCGGTGACATTGATCCAGGGATTATCATATACTTCTTTGCCGGAAACAACCTTCCAGGGATTTTCTTCTATCGGTAGATCTTCCACGTTAAATAACTATTGAGCAAAACTATGGATGAAATCAAACTTGGTAACGATATGATGATTACCCAACTCATCAGTGACCAAAATAGCCCCGTTTTCACGGCTGATCAAATGACTGCTCTTCTCAATGGGTGTTTCAATAGGCACCACCGGGTAAGGCTTTTCCATCACCTGACTCACCTTCTCGTTTTTTAGTTCCGGGTTGGCAAATATCTTTTGAAAAAGGCCACTTTCACTAATAGAACCGATAATCTGATCCTGATCTCTTACCGGAATGTTTTCAATATCAAATTTTCTCATGAGCTCTACGGCCTGCACAACCGTTGCCTCCGGTTCAATAGCAATTAATTTGTTTTCTTTACGCCCATTAATAATATCTTTCAGGGTTTTTACCTCCATAAAGCCCCGCTCCATCATCCATTCATCGTTATAGATTTTACCCACATAACGACTACCATGATCGTGGAAGATCACGACGACAAGATCATCTTTCTTCAATTTGTCTTTCAGTTGATAGATACCCTGTAAAGCACTCCCGGCACTGTAACCGACAAATATTCCCTCCTCTTTAGTTATCCTTCGGGCCATCACTGCAGCATCTTTATCGGTCACTTGTTCGAAATGATCGATATAGGACATATCGAAGTTTTGTGGTACAAAGTCCTCTCCGATGCCTTCGGTGATATATGGGTAAACTTCCTTACTGTCCAGCTCCCCGGTCCGGAAATATTTAGTCAGTAACGAACCATAACTGTCGATTGCCCAGACTTGGATATCTTTATTTTTTTCTTTCAGATACTTACCGACCCCGGTTACCGTACCGCCCGTACCCGAAGCAACGACCAGATGTGTGAGTTTCCCTTCGGTTTGCTCCCAGATCTCTGGGCCCGTCTGTTCATAATGCGCCAGGCGGTTAGCCAGGTTATCATATTGGTTTACATAAAATGAGTTAGGTGTCTGCTCAGCCAATCTTCTGGAGACCGAATAATAGCTCTGCGGATCTTCTGGTTCCACATTTGTCGGACACACGATCACTTCAGCCCCTAATGCTTTTAGGATGTCTACTTTTTCTTTGCTTTGTTTATCTGTTGTTGTAAAAATACATTTATAACCCTTAATAATAGCTGCCAGCGCCAGCCCCATCCCAGTATTGCCGCTGGTTCCTTCAATGATCGTGCCTCCAGGCTTTAACAAGCCTTCTTTTTCAGCGACTTCTACCATTTTAATGGCCATGCGGTCTTTTACAGAATTTCCAGGATTAAAATATTCTACTTTGGCCAAAACCTTACAGGGTAACCCTTTGACACTCTTATTCAGTTCGATCAATGGGGTATTTCCAATGGTTTCTAAGATGTTATTGAGCCACATAGTCTATTAAATTAGTGATATAATATACAAATGTACGCCAAGTTTTTGGAACCTTCTCGATTATCCGAGTAAAGCTATTATCTCTGGAATTGATAATTCCTATCATTAAAGTAGGTGGGATTTTGCTTTCAAACAGCAACCTAAATGGTTTCAAGCCAAAAGGGCGATTCCTTGTTGGAATCGCCCTTTTGGCTGATAGGCAGTTAACTACTTATTCTTTTTTCGCATTTCCTGCATTTTCTTTTGTTGTTCCTGCATCGCCTCCATCCGCGCCTGGAACTTACTTTTCTGCTTCGGCTGTTTACGTTTCGTATTAATTTCTGCCAGGATCTTATCATGATCCAGAATATATTTCTGGATGACCAGCTGTATCCCCAATGTTACCAGATTACTAATTGTATAGTAAAGCGTCAGGGCGCAGGGCAATCCATTAAATACAAAGAAGAAAATGAACGGCATGAAATAGGGCATATATTTCATCATTGCCTGGTTCTGGCCTGTAGATGGCGACATGTTCATATTATACATACTGGTGAACATACTGGTCACGCAATAGGTAATTGTGAAAAGGCTCAGATGATCTCCTAATAAGGGTATATGTGTATTAAAATGAATGATAGCATCATAGGCAGACAGATCCTTAGCCCACAAAAAACTCTGGCCCCGTAACGCGATACTGGAGTTAAAGAACCGGTATAAGGCAAGGAATATCGGGATCTGTAACAACATGGGCATACATCCGCTGAGCGGGTTAGCTCCCGCTTCTCTAAACAGCTTCATTTGCTCCATGGCAAACCCTTGCTGATCTTTGCCAAATTTCTCTTTCAGTGCATCGATTTCCGGCTTCAATACCTTCATCTTCGCGCTGCTGTAATAACTTTTATATGTAAGTGGAGAGGTAATCAGACGGATAAAAATCGTTAGCAGAATGATCACCCAACCATAATTGCTGACAAAACTGGCAATAAAGTTAAAGATTGGCATAATGAACCAGCGGTTCACATATTTAGCAAATGCATCAATACCGGAGCCTAGGTCTACCATATTATGCATCCCATTGTCGTATGTCTTCAGAATATAATAATCATTAGGACCATAATACAATTGAAGCGGAATATTTACGGAAGCCGTACTCGGCACTTCTATTTTAAGGGCGGCCGTATCATGGAAAATCTGTTTTACCGTTGAATCGCCATCATCACCCGGTTGTGCAGTCATTTTAGCCGTACTACCTGCTCCAATTCCACCTTTAGAAAGCAAGGTCATGTTGAAGAACTGCTGCTTGAAAGCCATCCATGTTAGGCCGTTCTTGAACTGTTCATCTGCCCCACCTGCTGCCCGTTCATCATCATAACCCTTTTTACTATCATTATAGGCCAGATAAGACTGTTCTTTTTCATATTTAACCGCTAACTGTTGTCGATGCAAGATATTTACCCAGTTGATATTCAGTACGTTCTGTGTCAACAGCTGAGGAGCGCCATTGATCAGGATATTCCAATCCACCATGTAATTATCCTTCTTAATTACAAACTGATGCTCAACAACCTGTCCATTGGCATTGGAAAGCTTATAAGTAACAGTCTGTGTGCCATCCTGATTTTGCTTTACAGGTTCTGCCGTAAAATACAGATCTGTAGTCTGTGTAGAACTATTGGCAGAAGTATTGATCGCATATCCCAGTTTATTAGAGGTTCCTCCGAGGATTACCTGAGTAGAATCATAAGATTTATATTTTTTTAATTCTACTTTCTGAATCTGTCCCCCTTTATTGGAAAAGGTGATTTTCATCAGATCATTCTCAATAACCTGGAGCTGTTCGGTACCGTTTGCAGCGCCTGTAAAGTTACCAGCGGCGCCGGCTTTTGCCAGCGAATCTGCATTTAAGGAATCTTGAATAAGCGCTACAGTATCAATTGGTTTCGCTTGAGCTTTCTGGACCAGCGCAAGAGAGTCTTTTATATGTTGCTGACTTTTCTCATAAGCGTCTTTCTGTTTGCCGGTAATGACAAAGTAGCCAATAAACAATATACCCAGCAACGCAAGCCCTATAATGGTATTTTTATCTGTCTTCATTCAGTGTTATTTACTAAGAATATTTAGCCTAGTATTTTTAAAATTTGAGTGGCAAAGGTAATGAACACAGCAGAATATGCCAATCAAACCCTCTATCTTTTCGGTAAATAGTCAAATAGCGTTAGGTGTCAAGCCTATATATTTTAGCATGCCGCTAAATTAAGCCGTCTATATTGATGCATTCAGGCATTCGCACCTAAACGCACGAAATGAACCCGCGTGGCAATGCGGTCCTGCACGTTCCCATACTTCCGCTCCTCCAGACATTCAAATATACACACTCTGTCCTAAGCTTCCATACCATATTTAGCTCATATTAATTCATTGAAAAGCGCTAAGGATTAAAAACACCGTTAAAAAGGATGACCCTCCAGCCATCGGGATCTTCATACGTCGTACTTTTATCCTTCCAATATGGATTTTCCGGCTCAACCGGCATAGCGCCGAATGATTTTAGCCGATCGTTTGCTTCATTATAATCCTCGATTTTATCATAGTACAGAACCAACAAATTTTCCTTGGTGGGCTCAGCCAACACAGCCTCTTTTATATGTTGCGTAAATTCAAGATGATAAGTCTTGCCGGGTAGTCCCAACATAACGCCATCATATCCTTCATGATTTTCAAATTGTCCAAGGATGTTCAATCCTATGCCTTCATTGTAGAACCTAACTATTTGCTTTAATCGATTCGTGGGTCTCGCGACCCTAAACTGGACGGCTTTCATAGTCGTTAAAATTAACTATTAAAGATAGAAAACATTTTAACAATAATCACACTTCGCAAAAAAGCCACCCGTAAGAGTACAGGTGGCAGAAAAACAAAATCCAAAATATGGGATTTTTATCAGACTTCTTCTTTATTATCTTGATAATTACAGCCCCAAGTTATATGCAACACGTAAACCCAGAAAATTGCTGGACTTACCATTGTCGTATATCTTGCTGTCTCCTTCGAACTTAACCGCAATATCCAATGCATTACGACCGCCCAGATTTAATAAATAACCGACCTGCGGGCTATAGGTAAAGGAAGCAGATTTATCGGCGGCAACATCATCTTTGCTGGTCAAAAATCCCACACCAGCAGTACCCTGTACATATAAATTAGTGCTAGGAAAATAATATTTCAAACCGGCGCTTACGGGGATAACACCCAGATCTTTGCCGGTACCTGCTCCTTCTTTTGCAAAGAAATTATTATAACCAGCGTTAACGACTACATACAAGTCATTCTTTAATACAGGAAAATCCGCCTGTACACTTCCACCTATGGACCAATCATATGCATCTTTAAAACTACCCAATGGCAAGTTGGCCTGCGGTCCGACACTTAACTGAATTCCGGACCGTTCAGGAGCGGTCTGTGCTTTTGCATTAATAGTCAATCCAAGGACCAATGCAAGCGATAATACGGCTATTTTGTTTAAAATTTTCATCTTTTTCATTTTTAGTGATCAAATAATTTATTCAGTGTATTATTTAAAACTGCAGTTTGAATAACTCATTGACCAGGCAAAGGTAGTATGGCGTGATAGAGCAATCAATTCCAAAATTGCGGTAAAAATGACCAATTTTCAGGGGATGCTTTTATTTCAGAGCAATTAACATATACAAAAGCCTGCAACCGCGTTTACTGAATATAACTGGGCTGCAGGCCAAAATATAGTGACCCAATACATTACTTCAATAATGAATCAAGCAATATTTTTCTTCAATGCTGTTGGCGCATATCCTGCAAACTGCTTAAAAAATCTCGAAAAATGTGATGGTGTGTCAAAATTGAGCTGATCAGAAATCTCTTTAACACTAAGTTGCGAATAATTAAGTAAATAATGTGCCTCCAGATAAACTCGGCGGTGAATAATCTTTATTGCTGTTTCACCTGTTTCTTTCTTTACCGTCTCCCCCAAATACCCTGCAGTAACAAATAATTTATCTGCATACCACTGAACCATCCTCCTATCCATGAAGTTTTCATCAACCGCCTTCTTATACTGTTGTACAAGTTGATAACCTCTGGAAGCTATAGCCGGCTGGGCTTGTATCTCACTTTGAAAAATACGGCCGGATAAGAAAAACAGCTGCATAAGCATTGACTGAATAAGCTTCAGATGGAATTTTTCCTGCATTTTATATTCTTCATGCATACCTTCAATCAGGGATTTAACCTTTGCAAACATGTCATTATCTAACTGGCTAATTGGGGGAAAATCAGGGGTCTGATCCAGTATGCTTTCCAGAACAGCCTCTTTCAGATACATATCAGCAAAAAAATCGCGGCTAAATAAAACCATATAGATTTCAAAATCTTCAGAGCTCTGTTCCACAACATTGATCATTCCGGGAAAAACAAAATGCATGCTCTGAGGCCGAACCGTGAAATTAAAATGACCTGAAGTCATTTTAGCCTGACCGCTCAGGCAAAGTACAATCGCATAATGGTCTAATCTATATGGAGCACTTTTGACAATTTTGCATGTTGTTTTGATTAATGCAAAATGTTGCACGTCATTATGATCGGTAACGCTGTCCCTTCCTTTTTCATTACATTTTGCCTGCAAGGCGTCCCCAATGGCAACTGTTCTGACCAGGTCCTTTAATTCTGTCGGCTTTGCAAAGACATTCATAGGATATTTTTTTGTTAGACGGCAAAGATACCACCTATCCTTTAATCCCTTATGTCAAGAACGGTTAACAGCCGCTTTAAAGCGGTAAACCGGCATAATGGGCCCGTAGCCTTAATATTTAGCCAACCGTGCCTCTTCCAGGTCCAGACTGTGCTCCATATCCCTGATGACACTATCGTCATACTTTTTCTCATAGCGGATCGTATGTAATAACGATCGACGCAGTTTGACCAGTTCCTGCAGGACCTTCCGGTTCAGTTTACGTTCAGACCGGGCAGTTGCTTCATCATTTTGCTCCGACAAATTGAGCTCGCTCATTGTAATACTGCGCATGATCTGCTCTTTGATCTTAGCCATACTTTCATATTCCTGTAATTCCTTACCGTAATGCTTATCCATATAGTTCAGCGAGTCTTTACTGAGTCTTAACCGAATTTCTTCGAGCTGTTCCACCTCGGGCCGGTAGTCGTCAATTTCTTTCAGTTTCAGGAATTTAATGAAGAATGGCAAGGTTAATCCCTGGAACACCAGTGTTACCAAGATAACTATGAATGTAATAAAGAGAATCAGGTTTCTATGAGGAAAGTCAGTTCCATCGGACAGCGTAATAGGAATCGCCAATGCAGAAGCCAGTGAAACCACCCCACGCATACCTGCCCATCCGATGACAAAGGGCAGTTTAAGCCCCGGACTACGTTCCTCATTTCTGATTTTGGAAGACAATAACCTTGGTAAAAAAAGCGCCAGATAAACCAGAATAATCCGGATGACTATAACGATCACACTAATGACCAAAGCATACCGGATCGCCTCTTCAATAGAATAACCCTCCAGGCTATGGATAATTTGTTTCAACTCCAGCCCGATCAGGATAAATACAAAACCATTCAGTAAGAATCCCACAGTGGCCCAGACCTCCTGTGTCTGCAGACGGGTATGGTAATTTAAAAAATCACTGGACCTAAATGAAAGGAACAAACCTCCGCTGACAACCGCCAGTACACCGGACCAGTTAAAATACTCCGCCACAACGTACATGATATAAGGAGCAATCAATGTAATAGGTGTCGTAATACTTGAGGATTTAGCCCAATATCTCAAAATAAAATAAAGCAAATGAGCAATCACTAATCCCACAAAAATTCCCATCACAGACAGGATCATAAAATTAGTTGCCGCTACCCTGAAAACAAACTGACTGGTTAAAATAGCAGCTATTGCAAATCTCAGAACAGTCAGGGAGGCAGCATCATTCACCAGACTCTCACCCTCCAGGATGACGAGACCTCGTCTTGGCATTTTAAGCCCCTTTAGCACTGAGGTTGCCGCTACCGCATCAGGCGGAGAAACAATTCCTCCCAGCAAGCATCCGAGAGCAAACGTAAATCCGGGAATGATATTCACAGAAAAAAAAGCTACCGCAAGTGAGGTCATAATCACCAAACCAAAACCCAGGGAGAAGATTGACCGCTTCCATTTCCAGAAATCATTCCATGAAGTATACCAGGCGGCTTCAAAAAGTAGCGGTGGTAAAAATATGAGGAAAATCAAATCCGGATCAATACTGATAGGCCGTACACCTGGTATCAGACTTATGCCCAGTCCACCTATCACCAGAAAAATCGGATAGGATATCCGAAAGCGCTGACTTAAGACATATAACAATGCCATCGCGAAGAATAAAGCTAAAATCAGTAAGAGATTTTGGTGTATCAGGTTTTCATGCCCCATAAATGATTTAATATAAAGCGATTAAAAAAGCGATTCAGGCCTCTAAATTGCAGCAAATCCGGTAAAATACAATGCTATTTCGCCATATTCGCGATATGGGATTGTCAAAATAGCCAGCCTTTTATAGCTGATATTGTAAAGCACAAAAATAAGAAAAATAAGGCAAAAATCCATTGTCAGCCGCCTGTCTAAATACAAAGAAGCACAACAGATTTCAAACTACCCATAGTAGTGAAACCAGTTGTGCTTCTTTTCTGCGGTTTTCAAAACTCATCTTCAGCCATGCAGTAAATCCATCTGCGCCGGCCGATCAATACCTATAGCTTCACGATCCAACCATGTTTGTCCTCGGTCACACCGATGCGGATATCATTTAGTCTTTTAGCCAGTTCCCTTGAGACCTCCGCTTTGTCCAGATCAAAAACCATATGCTTGTCTTTATAGCTTAATTCTTTAATTCTGGAAATTGTTGCAGCGGTCCCAGTACCAAAGGCTTCCACAAAATCACCGTTATCATAAGCCTGAATTAACTCCTCTACATTGACTCTTCTTTCTTCCACATTAAGACCCATTTCACGAAGAACAACAATAGCGCTTTTACGGGTAACCCCATCTAAAATAGTACCTTCTTCCAGCGAAGGCGTGACGACTGCATCCTTGAGTACAAAAAACACATTCATCGTTCCAACTTCCTGTAACCATTTATGCTCAAAAGCATCCGTCCACAGTACCTGATCAAAACCGTTGCGGATGGCATCCTGTGCAGGCTTCAGGCTACCGCCATAGTTACCCGCATTCTTGGCCTCACCGACGCCTCCCGGAGCAGCCCTCGTGTATTTTTCTTCAACAGCAATACGCATCGGCTTATCATAATAAGGTCCGGTCGGACTCAAAATAATAATGAATTTATAGGAACCGGATGGGCGTACGCCAATAAACTCATCAGTGGCGAACATAAAAGGACGGATATACAAAGAATGGTTTTCCATGGCGGGAATCCAATCCTTGTCCAGATTGATCAATTGTTTCATACCCTCCATAAATATCTCACTGGGAACCTCCGGCATTTCCATACGCACTGCCGATTGATTAAAACGCTTAAAATTCTCTTCCGGACGGAAGATCACGGCTTCCCCTTTGGTGTTTTTATAGGCCTTAATCCCTTCGAATATAGACTGGCCATAATGTATAGCAGCCAGAGAAGGTGCAAATGTTAATGGCTGATAGGGTTTAATCTCCACCTGCTGCCATTTCCCATCGGTATAATCTGCCACCAGCATGTGATCCGTGAAAACATGCCCAAAATGAATATTTTTGAGTTCCACCTGTGGCAACCGGCTGGAATCAGTTTTGGAAACTTTAATAGCTAAAGACTCGCTCATAAAATCTGAAATTTAAATGTATATTTGACCAAATGTTTATAATTCAATAATTATGGATACGCAATTGCCTGAATTCGTGTTAGCCGGATTATACAAAGACGTGCTCGTTATTACAGAACCAACACCCTCGCTTTCAGCAAAATTGGTACTCAAAGGTAATGAAATTAATTCACCGGAAAAGCCAAATATTGTTCAAAACCCGGCAGAAATTAAAAAATGGTGGTTGGGCTCAAACAACCGCCAGATCGCTATTCTGGTAGAGGATAAGTCTAGCGTATTTATAGGAGATAAGGAGCTGGAGTTCCTGACCAATATCCTGAAAGCCTGTAAACTCTCCATAACAGATGTTGCCTTGATCAATTACGCCAGAACGCCACGCAGCTATATTGAATTAAGCAAGGATCCGGAGTGCACTCATTTTCTGATCTTTGGCCTCAGCCCGGCGCAGTTGCAACTTCAGTTCACTTTTCCGCCTTATCAATCTCAGAAGGTTGACCAGAGCCATTTTCTGCTGGCCGCCCCACTGTCTGCTATGATGAGTACAACGCAGGAGGCAAAAGCAGAAAAAATGAAACTTTGGAACGCACTTCAACAATTTTTTCATCTTAAAGGATAACCTTATATATACTTGTTATGGAACTCATATTTGCGACGAATAATCCCAATAAGGTCAGAGAAATCAGAAACGTAATCGGCGATAAGATTCACATCCTACCTCTAAAGGAAGCAGGTATCATTATAGAGATTCCAGAACCACATGACACCTTACAGGATAACGCTCTGGAAAAAGCACAGACCATTTCTCACCTAACCGGCAAAAATTGTTTCAGTGAAGACAGTGGACTTGAAGTCACTGCATTAGGTGGAGCGCCAGGCGTGAAAAGCGCCAGGTTTGCCGGCGATAAAGCAACAGACAGGCAAAATATTGAACTTCTGTTAGAAAAGATGCAAGGTAAGGCGATGCGTCAGGCGCAGTTCAGAACTGTCATCGCACTGATTTGGGAACATCAGACCTACTATTTTGAGGGAATTTGTACGGGCAGGATCACAGAGCGACCTACGGGAGAAAGTGGTTTTGGATACGACCCGATATTTATACCAGATGGTAGCGAACACTCCTTTGCAGAGATGACCATGGAAGAAAAAAACAAGTTCAGTCATCGTAAGAAGGCCACAACGCAACTCATCGAATTTCTAAAACGCAAGCTAAAATAGCTTTTCTTAAGCAGTTTTACCAATAAGAAAAGCGGACCACCCAATTTATTCAGGTAGCCCGCCCTTCTCTATACTTATGGTAGCCATTGACTTGTTCTTTTCAATACCGCAGGCTTACCTATGTCTATAAATTCAAATTCAGGTTAAAAGATACTGCCGGATATCTGCTGCTATATGTATCATAGTAGTTCTGCGGGTAAGCACTTACAGGGACACCCTGTAAATACTGCAGCCTAACGTTATTCCAGTTCAATCCCACCATAAAACTGGGTACTGCCTCGGAAAATATCCAACGCCCCCTGTTTCTATATACATATCCATGCCTGCGTGCGTCATAGAATGCATGATAGTCTGGAAAATACACATGGCGGTTATAGTGGTAATGGTGCCGGCCTGCCCATGGTGCGACTCTGTATGACCTTCTGGGAGCCCTCACAATTCTTCTGCTGTTATAATGGCTTCTGCCACTGTAATGACCGCGATTGCTATAATAATGTCCCTGTTTTTGATAATGCTTGTAGGCTTTTGCGTGGCTTTTACGATAATGTTTCTGAGCCTTTCTATAAGACTTTCCGCTGTAATGCCCCCTCTGATCGTGGCCATGGCCTCTTTGGGCAAAACTTTGTTGACTAAAAAAAAGTCCACCCAAACACAGCATCCATATATATATTGCTTTTTTCATGTTTGTAGATTTAAATAATGATATAATCACATAAAACACACCTTATCGGGCCTGTCACTTCATCCGGAATGCGGTAAATTTCATGTAGGTTTTCAGATAATCAGAGGCGGTGGCCATACGCAGCTTCATTATCCTTTCTGTGTATATAGATAGGATATTTGCCCTTAAAGTTTAATGGAAGCAGGCTAAAAAAAATCATTTTCACCGAATAATTCATGAATTGTACCCAATTATAATTAAAATACAAACAGAGCTTCCTCTATACAAACAGCCCTGATTAATTAAATAAACAGGGCTGTCACCAAATTTATATACAGTCAATCTTCTTATTTGAAAGAATCATGTAAACCATCAAACTTCTGAAACAACGCATTGTATTTATCATAAGCCTTGGGATCATGTCCTCTGGCCTTGTTCATTTTCCAGCTATAGAGATTTGCTATAATATCGACAGCGCGGTTTAGGGAGACCACTTCATTTTTATCCCTATCCTGTTTGTTGGAAAGAATATCAAAGCTTTTTGTCAACCATGTAATTGACGAGTCTGCAATAGGAGCTTGCTCTTTCTCAATCGCATCTCTTCTGGCCTTCTTCTCTGCCTCTTCACCCTTATTAGCATAATACTCATCATCCAGTGCGCTAAATTTCTGGTAGTTCAAAATACCGACGTTAAAAGCATATATCCCATTTTGGCTCAAATTAAACGCTTTCGCATATGCATCGATGGAAGCAGCTTTCGCAGCGGCTATCTCCGCAGTATCCTGAGTAGATTTTTCAGCGTTGGCGAGTGTCTGTGCAATTTCAATATATTGCGCTTCTGTCATTTGTCCACCGGCATCTTTTTGTTTGTAATTGTTAATAATGTCGTTTACACTACCTCCAGCCAACATCGCCTGTGTCTCAATCTGACTCCAGAGATCACTTTTATCGGGATAATTCTTTTTCGCGAGCGCTAAGTATTTATCTGTATTTGCCTTATCCTTTTTAACCTGATAATACTGAATCATAAACTGATACATGGCTGCCATATCCTTCGTGGCGATATTACGTTCAGCTAATTTCTGATACATAGACATTGCAGAGTCTGCCATAGCGGGATTTTGGAATGAACCGCCGTTTTCCTGATTATATCTGGATGCGTTCTGTGCTGCGAAACCAGTATATAAAACGGTAAATGTATCTATTGCGTTTCTGTCGGGGTTCTGACTAAAACCATTTTTGGTAATATAATCTGCCCATTTGTATGCATTGTAGAAACTTTTATAAGCCTCATCCCAAGCTGTATCCTTAAACTTATTAAGACCATTATTAAAAGATTTGGAATACACGACCGATACGGCATTAATACCCTGGTCCTCACGCATCAACTTATTAAATGCCGCGGTGTCTGTATTCTGTTGTAACTGATCCAATGTAGATGCGCTGGTCTGTAAGGCATCCGGATAATTAGCCGCCTGAGCAGAGTCAGATGCAAGATTAGCGTAAATAACTGCTTTATAAGTAAGAGCTTCTTTATTGTCCTGTTCTTTAGGATTGGCCAAAACTTTATCAATCAAATCCTTCGCATCGGTGTATTTCTTCTCCACCAAAAGTTTGACTACATCATCCTTTTTAAATTTGACAGGTTTTTGTGCCCATGCTCCAGCGGTAATTCCGAGAAGCAAAAATGAGAATACAATCCTTTTCATTTTGTTTTTTTTAGTTAACTGAATGTCTTTTAATTTATATCCTTGATTTGATTAAACTATGTCCGTTGCATCCATTCTACATTTCTTCAATGTCCCTTTTTGCATCTGGCAGATCGTCATCTTTTTCAGATTGATCGTTATCCCCGCTAGAAGTCTCCGACGGGATAACATCTGCTCCTTCTGCAATTATCTCCTCGGCCGGTTCTTCCATTTGCTGTTCATCAATTTTAGAAATAGCTGCAATTTCATCGCCGTCATCCAGACGAATCAGGATAACCCCCTGCGTGTTTCTACCTGCTTCCTTAATTGCCGCCACATCCGTACGCAGTGTGATACCTGATTTGCAGGTGATAATCAGATCATGCTTTTCTGTAACATTTAATATACCAACAAGCTTGCCAGTTTTTTCCGTTACATTAATTGTTTTTACACCTTTGCCTCCCCTGTTGGTTACACGATAAACATCTTCTCCCATCTCATCAATGATCCGGGTCCGCTTACCGTACCCTTTCTCACTGACAACCAATACAGTATGATCTAAATCTTCTTTATCTACATGGATCATGCCGACCACTTCGTCATCTTTCGCATCTACCTCTATACCCGTTACACCAATGGCACCCCGGCCGGTTGGACGCACCTTGGCTTCAGGGAAACGGATCGCCCGACCGCTCTTAACCGCCAGCATGATTTCACTTTGGCCATCTGTTAACATAGCTTCCAGTAATTCGTCTCCTTCGTTAACTGTGATGGCGTTTACCCCTGTAGCCCTGGGGCGGCTAAAATCTTTAAGCGCCGTCTTCTTAATAATTCCCTTCTTGGTACATAAAACAACATAATGACTATTTACATAGGTTTCGTCCGTTAGTTTCTTCACATTGATAATCGTTCTCACTTTATCGTCACCGGGTATCTGAATCAGATTCTGAATGGCTCTGCCTTTTGCATTCTTCTCTCCTTCCGGTATTTCATAGACTTTCAGCCAAAACACCCGCCCTTTTTCTGTAAAATACATCATGGTGTCATGGGTAGAAGCTACGAATAAATGCTCAACGTAATCTTCATTTCTGGTAGCGGCTCCCTTGCCTCCACGGCCACCACGTCTTTGTTGGCGGTATTCAGAGGCCGAAGTTCGTTTAATATAACCCAGATGAGAGATCGTAATGACCACATCTTCCTCTTCAATCAAGTCCTCGATACTAATGTCGTTGGCGTTATACTCAATGGTGCTCTTTCTTTCATCTCCATATTTATTTTTAACCTCCAGAAGCTCTTCCTTGATCACATCATAACGGGCGTCCTCATTGGCGAGTAAATGCTTCAATTTGGCGATAAACTGCATAAGCTCATTATAATCAGCCTGGATCTTTTCTCTTTCCATGCCGGTAAGCCGTTGCAATCTCATTTCTAAAATGGCCTGTGCCTGCACTTCATCTAGGAATTCATTTGAGGTCGCTTCACCCAGGAGTTGGATAATTTGAGAATTTTTAAGTTTCAGCTGTGCGGCGACCAGATTTTCTTTAGCCTCAGCCGGATTGGTAGACTCACGAATAATCCGGATCACTTCGTCCAAATTATCCAGTGCAATTAGATAACCTCTTAAAAGATGTTCTTTCTCCTCTGCTTTCTTAAGTTCGAATTTGGACCTGCGGATGACTACATCCATTCTGAATTCAATGAATTCAGCGATCAGTTGTCTGAGATTTAGCGTACGTGGGCGCCCTTTACAGATTGCCACATTATTAATCCCAAAACTGGTTTGCAGCTCAGAATATTTATAGAGTTGGTTGATGACCACATTGGCCACGGCATCTCTTTTGAGTTCTACAACAATACGGATACCCCCTCTTTTACTCGTCTCATTATTAACATAGGCTATTCCTTCTACCACTTTATTGGTCGCTAATTGACCGATCTTATCAGTAAGTCCATCCAGACTGACTTGATACGGTACTTCTGTAATAACGATCTTTTCCCTTCCTGACTCTTTGGTCTCCACATGGCATTTGCCTCGGACCATGACACGTCCGCGGCCAGTCATCATGGCTTGTCTCACTCCATCCATGCCAAAGATGATTCCCCCTGTCGGGAAATCAGGCGCTTTGACTATTTTCATTAAATCCTCAATCGCGATGTCCCTATTGTCAACATAGGCCAAACATCCGTCAACAACCTCCGTAAGATTATGAGGCATCATATTGGTCGCCATACCAACGGCGATCCCACTGGAACCGTTGAGTAAAAGCTGAGGAATCCTGGTAGGCAATACACTGGGTTCCTCCAGGGAATCATCAAAATTCAGATGAAAGTCCACTGTATCTTTTTCGATATCTTCCAACATCGTTTCTGCCAGCTTGGACAGGCGGATCTCAGTGTAACGCATGGCAGCCGGGCTATCCCCGTCCTGGGTACCAAAATTACCCTGGCCATCCACCAACGTATAACGCATGGTAAAATCCTGGGCCATCCTGACGACTGTAAAATAAATTGAAGAGTCACCGTGAGGGTGGTATTTACCCATTACCTCCCCGACGATACGGGCAGACTTTTTATAAGGTTTATTGCTATGATTCCCTAACTCATTCATAGAGTAAAGAACGCGGCGATGAACGGGTTTAAACCCGTCGCGGACATCGGGTAACGCTCTTCCGACAATAACGCTCATCGAATAATCGATGTAGGCGGTTTTCATTTCAGTTTCGATATTGACGGGAATAATCCGGTCATGATCACCCGTTTCTTCGGGTAACAAATCTTTATTTTCTTCCATATATAATTAAAAAATATCTAAAGCGAATTTACGCCTTGCATGTAAGGCGTAAAGCTACGAAATTTATGCCTAAATCGGCGCTAAAAATCCGGCTGCCGTACAAAATATTTAGCTTGAAAATTCCAGGCAAAATAAAATGGCAAAATAATTGCTAATGAGTATTTTGGAGAATTTTTCGGCCAGTTATGGGATAAAATAATCCTAATTTTACTGTTCGTTTTTTTAAGTCTTTGATATTCCCTATTTTTATGTCAATCCTTTAAAACAAAAGTGCAATACTGGTTACGTAGAAATAACATCGAAAAGGGCCCGTTTACCAAAGAGGCGTTACTCAGCCAAGGGCTCAATTCCAGCGACCTGATCAAGATCGATGGCGGTTCCGAGTGGAAATCGCCCAATAGTTTTGCTGAACTGCAACAGGGGTTGCAAAGTACACCCAAACCAAAATATAAGTTTACTGCAGATAAGAAATTGATAGAAATCAAGGACGAGGACCAGGTAAAACCCGAGGCGACCGTTCCTAAACCAGAACCTTCGGCCGGACCCTCTCCGTTTAAACGCATGCCCTCAGCCTTGCCCAAAAAAAAGACAACTGTTCCGCCACCAGTGGATAAGACGGGCGTCAATATAAATGAGAAGGTAAAAGAACGGGCCAAAAATTCACGGATAGAAAAACCTCTGGAGTCCACACAAATGTATACAAGTGGATCTGCTGCGGCTCATGCCGCCGCAAATGCGCATCAAAAAATACACCCTCAGATCCAAAACTTGGATGAAGCTCCGCTCAGAGAAGTCCGGCACCACCCCACTCCTAAGCCAGTTCGGACGACTGCTCGTCCACAAAACTCCCATTTTTTTAAGGAATTCTTTCTTCCGATTATCATCATTGGTGGTATTGGCTTTCTGGCCTGGTGGGGATATAAACAATTTACAACGCCTTCTACAGATTCGGGCATTGCGGCAACCGGCCTTGCAGTTCGTGATTCTTCAACTGCGGGCAGCAAACGGCAAGACTCACAAAAAAACAATACAGTCAAGACCGACGGGCCGGCGGCTATTCCCATGCATAAGCCAACTGGAAATGCCGTGAACACCACTTCGCAACCTAAGTCCGTTAAGGATAGCAGCAGGTTAGCCAAGGTCTCAGAGAAAGCCGCACAAACTCCCTCGCGGACCTCAGCCTCCACTACTCCATCCGTGACAGCACAAAAAACAACGGCCCTAAAAGACAGCAGTACGGATAAAAATACGGTCAAGGCTCCTCCGGCAAAGGCAACAGCCCCGGTAGAGAAAAAAGCGGATACACCTGTGACAACAACAGCCAAGGAAGCGCCTGAAAAAAAGGCGCCTGAAAAAAAAGCACAAAAAGCGGCAAGTATAGCAGATTATGTTAGTTTGTCCTTGAATAAGGCGCCGGAACCGGGTATTAAAAACGTGAAAATTAGAGTTCATAATACTTCAAAAGATGACCTCAATATAGCCGTCGTGGAAATTAAATATTACGATAAGGAAGGAAAATTCATTCAAGGAGAAACCCTCCAGACTGGAAAAATAAATGCCGGCAAAACGACGACACTTAAGGTTCCCAGTAGCAGAAATGCAGAACGTATCTCCTATAAAGTTTCTCTGATCAGCGGTGATAATGTCTATCTTATGGGGCGCTGATCCATCGATACACGGTCAAGGCCGGGCTTCGTAACAGACACGTTGATATCTGACTTCAACAAAATTCTACAGTCGGTAAATGACGGCATACCCGCATGTAAGACACCTTTTAGTCTATGTCTTTGGGTAGATATCCGCACCCCGCCTTCTTGGTCATTAAACCACACAATATCTCGTTAATCAGTCTGTATACGGTAGAAGTCCTCCTCATCAGAGAAAGCAGACCCGACTTGTACAGTTTGCACACTGATATTAAGCGGCAGGGGTTTTTAGAACGGGATTATCAAAGATATGGCCGGAAACAATATTGTTCCCGCAATTGTCCGTGACAGAACACCCTGCCTGTGAATAGGCAACCGTACATCAATGGTATTTAGCAGCAAATAATATCGTCTGCAAAGGCACTATCCAATAAATCATTGCTGAGCAAATACCTACCTCTGTAAGTTCGGAACACGATCATTAAGAGGCAGATAATTATATGAAAATGCGTATACATAACCACTCTGCTTTAAAGCCTGATTTCTCGTTTAACAGGCAGTAAAACAGCCCCTTACCTAGACTGATAATTCTTCAGATAAAAAAAATCCGTCATCTGTTGTGGGTCCAATAACAGATGACGGATAAAAATATATTGAATAACCTTTCAGTTATTTTTTCAGGTACATCACTTCTTTAACCAGCTTAACGACACGGCCGACGCTGGGCAGATAAGCTTCCACCAGTGTAGGAGCATAGTGCATCGGTGCATCAGCAGCAGTAATTCTGCGAATAGGTGCATCTAAATAATCGAAACCTTCTTTTTGAATGCGGTAAGTAATTTCTGAACTGACAGAAGCAAACGGCCATTGCTCCTCCACGATCACCAGGCGATTGGTCTTTTTAACACTTTCCAGAATGGTTCTCCAATCCAGTGGGCGGATCGTTCTAAGGTCGATTACTTCGGCACTAATACCTTCTTTTTCCAGTTCTTCTGCCGCAGCCAGCGCAACCTTCATCATTTTATTGAAAGATACAATAGTAACGTCTTTGCCTTCTTTTTTTATCGCTGCCTTGCCAATCTCTATATAATATTCTTCTTCAGGCACTTCACATTTATCACCGTACATCACTTCACTTTCCATGAAGATCACAGGGTCCTGTTCATAACGGATGGCCTGTTTCAATAAACCTTTACCGTCATAACCATTCGACACGGATACCACTTTAATACCGGGGATATTGGCATATAAGGCTTCAAAAGCCGTAGAATGCTGGGCACCCAGCTGTCCTGCACTACCGTTGGGTCCACGCAATACGATAGGGCAGCCAATTTGACCTCCACTCATAGCCAGCATTTTAGATGCCGTATTCAGGATCTGATCGAGTGCTAAAACAGCAAAATTCCAGGTCATATATTCTACGATAGGCAATAATCCGTTTTGAGCAGCGCCTACAGCCACACCGGTGAAGCCTAATTCGGAGATAGGCGTATCAATCACACGTTTAGGACCGAATTCAGCCAGCATACCCTGGCTCACTTTGTAAGCACCATTGTATTCAGCTACTTCTTCTCCCATTAAGAATACACGCTCATCTCTTCTCATTTCTTCATTCATCGCTTCACGCAATGCTTCACGAAAGGCTATTTGTCGCATAATATATTTATCTAATTTAATATAAGATTACTCGTAATTTACGGCGCAAAAATATAGGTTTTTTCTCTAGAATTCCGAATTTATTTGTAAAATTACCAGTCTATTGATCCTAATAAAAATCCACCTTCCTAAGAAAGTGGATTTCCTCTAATATAGGGGTATGTTATTGCTCCGCATCCTTGGCCAGGAACGGATAAGTATAATCTACTGGCGGATTCAAGGTTTCTTTAATGCTACGGGCACTTAACCACCGGTACAGGTTTAGGGCACTGCCAGCTTTATCATTGGTACCAGAAGCCCTGGCACCACCAAATGGCTGCTGTCCTACCACCGCGCCTGTTGGTTTATCGTTAACGTAGAAATTGCCAGCAGAAAAACGCAAACGCTCTGTAGCCAAGGCAATTGCCTGTCTGTCCTGGGCCAGAATAGAACCAGTCAAGGCATATGGAGAAGTGCTGTCCACCAGATCCAGCGTTTGTTCAAACTTATCCGCGTCATAAACGTATATTGTCAATACCGGGCCGAAGATTTCTTCGCACATGGTAACATACTTAGGATCTTTGGCTTCAATAATTGTCGGTTCGACAAAATAGCCTTCCGTTTTATCACAATTTCCTCCCACCAGAATGCTGGCTTTTCGGTCTTTCGCTGCGTTTTTTAGATAATTGGATATCTTATCGAAGCTCTTCTCATCAATGACAGCATTGATAAAATTACTAAAATCATCTACTGGCCCCATTTTGAAGGATTTCACAGTATTGATGAGCTTTGTCTTGATCCGGTCTGCCAGGTTAGAAGGGATATACGCTCTTGAAGCGGCAGAACATTTCTGTCCCTGATATTCAAATGCACCTCTTGCCAGGGCTGTGACAGCCTCATCAATATTGGCAGATTTGTGAATAACCACGAAATCTTTACCCCCTGTTTCCCCAACGATTCTTGGGTAGGATTTATAGCGATTGATATTTTCTCCAATGGTTTTCCAGATCGTGTTGAATACCGCAGAAGAGCCAGTGAAGTGAATGCCAGCAAAATCAGGGTGAGAGAACACGATCTTACCCAGTTTCTGCCCACTGACATACACGAGGTTGATAACGCCATCAGGAAGGCCTGCTTCCTTCAGTATTTTCATAATAAGCTGCGCACTATAGACTTGAGTATCAGCCGGTTTCCAGACTACCACATTACCGCAAAGGGCTGCACTGGTGGGCAGATTACCCGCAATGGCCGTAAAATTGAACGGCGTAAGAGCCAATACAAATCCTTCCAGCGGACGCCATTCCGTCCGGTTTTTTACACCGGGGCTGTCACTGGGCTGCTGCCGGTAGATCTTACTGAGGAAATGTACATTGAACCGTAGAAAGTCGATCAGTTCACAGGCGCTGTCAATTTCCGCCTGATAAGCATTCTTACTCTGGCAAAGCATTGTGGCCGCATTTAGTTCGGCACGGTACTTCTGAGCAATAAGATCTGCTGCTTTTAAAAAGATGTGCGCCCGGTCTTCCCAGGGCATTGCCTCCCAGCTACTTTTGGCCTTCAGGGCAGCGTCGATCGCCTGGTTAATATGTTTATCATCTCCACGATGGAAAAAGCCCAGCGTGTGGCTCAGTTCATGAGGGGGGCGAATTTCAACTTTTTTGCCGGTTTTTACGGCGCGACCACCAATATACATGGGTATTTCTAACTTCTTTTTCTTAGCATCAGCCAAGGCTTTGCTGAGGGCTTTTCTCTCCGCAGACCCGGGAGCATACCCTAAAACCGGTTCATTAGCCGGCAAAGGATAATTAAAATAACCTAAACTCATAGAATTATAATTTGTACTTGAAAAAAACGTGCTTAAGCTTGTGCTGCAGGACCTCCGAAATTCATAGGGATTTCAATGGCATCCAGATCCTTAATTTCTCCATTTTCACTCTCAAAGCGACGAACATTGTCCGCCAGTGCTCCTAGCAGCCTTTTGGCATGCATCGGTGAAAGGATGATCCTGGATTTTACCTTATTTTTCGGATTACCCGGCATAACATTTACAAAATCTACAATAAACTCTGCATTGCTATGCGTAATGATCGCCAGATTCGAATAAGTACCTTCTGCCACCTCCTCACTGATCTCAATATTAAGATGCTCCGGTGTATTTGCGTTGTCCTTCTGGTTGGCCATATAAATAATAGATTTTAAACTGCGAATATAACACATTCGCCCGAGCTGCCCTTTATTTAGGGCAATCGTTTGTCGGTAGTAGTTTAAGTTTAAGAATATTTTTTGTCCCTTGTGTAATTTTGAACCGCTCATCCAGTCGGTGTCCCACCACCCAAATAATACGCCCTCCGCTCTCAAGTAATACCCATATCTGTCCCTTTTCATGCATACCTACTTTTTGATCAATTAAAAAGCGCGCAACCTTCTTCTTCTTAAGCATGCCCAGCGGATAAAAGTAATCACCCGGCTTCCATTTTCTGAGCAGTAAAGGAAAGGAAATTTTTCTACTGTCTATCATAGCCACGGTCGGGTCTGTCAGGATTTTAGATGGGACTCCTTGTTGAACGGAGAGCTCTAGTCTGCCGGCTGGGAACTCAATGGCTTGCACGCCTTTTTCTATTAAAATGATTCCGGCAATTTTCTCATTCAGTGGTGACAGAACTAAATGGGCCCGGTTACGCAAAATACGATAATCTTTTGCTGCATTATCCTGATAAGCACCACTCTCAGACGATAATAATTTTTCTACTTCGGGAAGTTGCCTATATCCAAACCCATAAGGCCTTAATGCTTCCCAAAGAAGGGTTAAGGCAATACCCGACTTTTGCAGCAACCGCACACTTAAGTATAAGTGACCATCCTGAAAATTCAACAGCCGCTTTTTATATTTCTCAAGGCCTGCCTGATATAAAACTTCTGCCTGACTGAACCGCTGAAGGTTATCTAACAGTGTATCTTCAATGACAGGATAAATCGTTTTTAACTCGGGTAAAATTTTATTGCGGAGATAATTTCTCGTATAGTCTGTAGATTGATTCGTTGAATCCTCCACCCAGTCTATCCCGGCAGATCTTGCATAATTAAACAGCGATGATCGTTTAAATGCAAGCAGCGGTCTGAGTATGTTTCCATTTTTTGCAGGAATTCCATGCAAGCCACTAATACCACAACCCCTGAAAAAATTCAAAAGCAAGGTCTCTATCTGGTCGTTTGCATGATGAGCGGTCATTAAGAATTCAGGAGCGGGATCAGGTAAATCAATACCCTCCCATGCCACTTTATCTTTTGCTATTAGTGCTTTAAAGAAATCATACCGAAGCTTTCTGGCAGTTTCTTCAATGGACATTTTCCATTCGGTGGCCTGATTCCCGGCATGAAAATCCTTGACAATTAAAGGTGTTTTTATAAGTGCTGCCTGAGAGCGAACAAAGGATGCGTCCCGGTCACTCTCCTCCCCTCTTAAATGAAAATTGCAATGTACCCAGATGGCCGGAATTCCCATATCAAAAAGCAATCGACCGAGTACCATGCTGTCCATTCCCCCGCTGATCGCCAGCAATACCGGCCGCCTTGACCACTGGGTTTGGTTATGGCGATTACCGGCAAAGCCATTCAACACATAAGGAAAACATATTTCAAGCTGCTTTTTAAAAGCCTGAAATAGATCCTGAGTCCCCTTTTGTTGTTGCAAATGAGCCATTGTCTCGTCTATCTTTAAAATGGTAAGAAACTTACCCGGCAATTTATGTAAGAAGGCCACAGCTATCTTTCATATATTAGAAAGCCACCGTAGCCAATATTCAATCTACATTCTGTGACATGAGGTTGGCCTTAATAAAGCCATCAAGATCCCCATCCATAACAGGTTGAACGTTGCCCGTTTCGTAATCGGTACGATGATCCTTAATCATTTTATAAGGATGAAAAACATAACTGCGGATCTGCGAACCCCATTCTATTTTTTTCTTGTTTGCATTGGTGGCGTTCTGCAGCTCCTGGCGGCGCCGAAGCTCTTCTTCATAAAGGCGGCTCTTCAGCATGGTCAGCGCAATTTCTCTATTTTCACCCTGAGTTCTGGATTGTTGACATTCTACGATAATACCAGAAGGAATATGTTTTAACCGAACGGCCGTCTCCACTTTATTGACGTTTTGGCCACCTTTACCACCACTGCGATAGAACTCCCATTCCAGATCAGCCGGATTTACCTCAATCTCAATAGAATCATCAATGAGTGGATAAACATATACAGACGCAAAGGAAGTATGTCTTCTTGCATTACTGTCAAATGGAGAGATTCTGACAAGTCTGTGTACGCCACTTTCTCCCTTCAGAAACCCATAAGCAAAGCTACCTTCAAATTCCAATGTGGCCGTTTTGATCCCAGCACCATCTCCTTCCTGATAATCCATTTCAGTAACTTTCCAACCTTGTTTCTCACCATACATCCTATACATGCGCAGTAACATTTCAGCCCAATCCTGGCTTTCCGTACCTCCTGCACCAGAATTAATCTGAACAACTGCCGGCAGTTCATCTTCAGGTTGATTCAGTGTACTTTTAAACTCTGCTTCCTCCAGTTTTTCAAGGGACAGATCGTACGCCTGCTGTGTCTCCTGTTCGGTCGCATCACCTGCCTTCCAAAACTCAAAGAGTACAGCAAAATCCTCTACCGCGGTTTCTACATCTTCATATAGATGCAACCAGTATTCCAGTATCTGGATTTCTTTCATCGTTTGCGTAGCCCGGGTATTATCATCCCAGAAACCAGCAGAAACGCTCAATCTTCTATCTTCCTCTAACTTTTGTTGTCGATTCTCGACGTCAAAGAAACCTCCTCAAAACCAATAGGCGGTCTCTTATATCTTTTAAATGTTCACTGGTCATCTTTATAGTAAATATAGGGTATGAATAATTTTGTGTATTCCGGGCAAAATTACGGCAATTAATCAGCAAATCCTTGCCCGATCCTGTTTTTATACAAAGACCATCCACTGTACCATAGACTGCACAAAGGATGGTCTTCTAAAAACTTAAATTCAGCTATTTATGGGAAGATACCCAACTCGTCATAAGAGGTACCTACTTTATTGATCGCCACGATATAAGCGGCTGTACGCATATCCGGGATCGCATCATTGCTATCCCAAACATCCAGAATTTCCCTGGTGGCAGAAACCATCGTCTCTTCCAGACCACTATAAACGAGGTCCACTTCGTCTGCCCCATGTTCGATAAAAGCTCTCTCTGCACTACTGACTTTCTTACCGGTCATATCTTCAAGCTGGGCCAATATCTGCTTATTCATGTTTTCGGTAAAACGCTTCTCCATTCTGCCATACCTGACATGGCTCAAATTTTTCAGCCATTCAAAGTAAGACACTGTAACACCTCCGGCATTCAGATACATATCCGGAATAATCACAATTCCTTTAGCATTTAGAATGGCATCTGCTTCCGGTGTTAAAGGGCCATTGGCCGCTTCACCAATGATCTTTGCCTTGATCTTATCCGCATTGCCCTCATGAATAACACTTTCCAGAGCGGCAGGTATTAAAATATCGCAATCTGTTTCCAACGCAGCATCACTGGTTGGCAGATTAGTCGCTCCAGGAAAATTAAGGATGGATCCAGTTTTTTTCCGATGCTGGAATACTTCATCTTCATTAAGCCCTTCTTCATTGTATATGGCGCCTTCAAACTCCGCAATAGCGATCACTTTTGCGCCATAGGCACGAAAGAATTTTGCAGAGTGATACCCTACATTACCTAAACCCTGAATAATGACACGCTTACCTTCGACCCCCATAGGTAATCCTACTTTATCCATCACCTTATGGGTATTGCACACCTCCCGAACACCAAAAAATACGCCGAGACCCGTCGCTTCAGTCCGCCCTCTGACACCTCCCTGGGAAACAGGTTTACCTGTCACACAGGCTGCGCCATCGATCATACCCGGATTCATGGACATATAAGTATCCAGTATCCAGGCCATTTCACGGGCGCCCGTTCCATAATCGGGTGCCGGTACATCAATTCCGGGTCCGATAAAATTCTTTTTGATGAGTTCGGACGTATAACGTCTTGTGATTTTCTGCAGCTCGAATTCGCTGTATTTCTTTGGGTTGATCTTAATACCGCCTTTCCCGCCGGCGAAAGGCACATTGACGATAGCACATTTATACGTCATGAGTGCCGCCAACGCCATGACTTCATCCTGATCCACCTCTTCACTGAAACGAATTCCTCCCTTACAGGGTGTTTTATGATGCGAATGCTGTACGCGGTAAGCTTCTATTACTTCCAGTGAACCATCATCTCTTTTCAAGGGAAATCTTAATCTTAATACGGAGTTTGCAGCTTTGATCTGCTCTAACAGCCCTGCGGGCCAATGGGTGAATTTGCTGGCTTTGTCAAAGTTCTTATTGACATTTTCAAAGAAACTGATTTGTTCTGCCATTGTTTGAATGTTTATGGATTATATATCATTGTTGATCATGCTCCTTTTCCATTCTGGCTATCTTTCTATCCAAGTAAAAGAGATAGGCAAATAGGGCGATAACGATTACAACAATTACCGCAACAACAACATAGATTTTTCCATTACTATTCATAAAGTCTTCGCTGCCGGTATTTTCCACTGTCTGGGCTATTAGCGCATTATGCATGCAGAGAATCATAGCAACGGCGAGGGCTTTTCTGAGAATGTTCATGGGAATAAGTGACTTTTTGATGATGATTTAAATCAGAGATAAAACAGATAATGATTGGTTATGAATTCGTTACATATTGTATTTACCCGGTAGCCCGGTCCAGTTTTTTCTCCAGTAAAGTTCTGTACCGTACAAATAGCGTAGCCACCCAAACACTGAGCAGCGCCCATCCTATAAAGGCCGGATACATAACTGTTTTAAGGGCGGCGCTGGTATCATTGGGGTTAAGGCCCGGGTTGCCTTCACTGCCCATACCTCCCGGGTGCAGGCTCTCGGTCAGGCGGGGCATGATCCAGAGTGTAGGGAATAGCATACAGAAGGCAAAAATATTATAAACAGCACCTACTTTGGCTTTTTTATCGATGTCGTTCATCGAACCTCTTAATACAAAATAAGCGCAGTAAATCAGCATAGCCATCGCAACGCCGGTCTGTTTGGGATCATTACTCCAATAGGCGCCCCATTGGTATTTGGCCCAGATCATGCCTGTAATTAGCCCCATAAAGCTAAATAGCAGGCCAGTGCGGGCAAACTCCAGAGAGATAATATCATTCTTTTTACTACCGGATCTTAGATATAAAATAGCATAAACGACAGAGACTGTCAGCAGCACCATCATAGCCATCCACATAGGAACATGGAAAAATAAGTTTCTAATGGATTGCTGCAGACGTCCATCCAGGACCGGAACTTTGACAAGAAAACCTTCTATACACACGTAGATCAACAGAATAAATGTCAATAATTTCCACCAGTTTTTTCGCATTTCTTTCTCGTTTTTGGGCCTTTGCCCTGCAAAACTATGTAAAAATAATCACCCAAACATTTGTTAGTTTATATATTTTGAAAAAATTCTCTTCTCTGCCTGTTTTCAGACGAGCTCCGGCCAGTCAGGTAACGCGTCTAACAACTTAAATCGGCCTTCACAGATCTGCCAGCCGAAATGCTGGTGACCATTGGTCAGAACGAGATAGGCAGCTGTAAGCCGGGAATTATATCTTAGGATCTGTTCCAGCACTTTTTGATTTATGGGTACATCCGGTTCTTTGCATTCTATCACCAGCCAGGGATGCGTATTGTGATAGACGGCTATATCATACCTTTTATTAAGTTCACCCAACCGAATCTGCTTTTCGATCGCTATCAAAGAAGGCGGATAGCCCTTTCCCCCCGTCAGATACCGGACAAAATTCTGCCGGACCCATTCCTCAGGAGTCAGGCGAACCCATTTTCTACGAATGGAATCCCAGATCATTTCCTGCCCTCGCTCGCCCTGGAACCGGAAATCAGGTTCCGGAAACTGAATGTGTAACATACCTCAAAAGTAAGCATACCCGGTTGTTGTTGCGGCAAGAAAAGAAATTATTTTTATTTAAGCCACACACCATTCTGCCAGATGAGAGGCAAGCCGTTTACTGTTTGTCAATACCAATTTTTGGTTAATTGTGAACCAACTAGGTACCTTTACACCTGAAGGTTATATAAAATGTTTATATTCGTGAATACCTGTCACGTTTATTTTAATACTATATAATATGCCGTTAAAATCCAGAAACGAAATTGTCACCAACTGGCTTCCACGCTATACCGGTGAAAAATTGAAAAACTTCGGACAGTATATACTGCTTACTAATTTTGCCAATTATGTGGAGAAATTCGCTCAGTGGAACAAGGTCAAAGTGGTGGGAAGAGACAAACCCTTTCAATGTGCCACTGCGGGGGATATTACGATTATTAACTTCGGCATGGGCAGTCCCGGCGCCGCCACGATCATGGATCTGCTTTCCGCGATCAAGCCAAAAGCTGCTTTATTCTTAGGGAAATGCGGCGGCCTCAAGAAAAGAAATAAGATCGGTGATCTCATTCTCCCTATTGCAGCTATTCGGGGGGAAGGCACCTCTAATGATTATTTTCCGCCGGAGGTACCGGCACTTCCGGCCTTCGCTCTTCAAAAGGCAATTTCCACAACGGCCAGAGACTATAAGGTGGATTATTGGACCGGGACCGTATACACGACCAATAGAAGAGTCTGGGAGCATGATGATGCCTTTAAAAAATACCTGACGAAAATCCGTGCCTACGCTGTCGACATGGAAACCGCCACCATTTTTACCGTCGGCTTCTATAATAAGATTCCTACAGGAGCATTATTGCTCGTAAGTGATCAACCGATGGTCGCTGAAGGGGTCAAAACAGCAGAAAGCGACAAGAAAGTTACCTCTTCCTATGTCGACAACCATATTAAGATCGGCATTGATTCACTGAAACAATTGATCAATAATGGCTTAACTGTGCGCCATTTAAGATACCTTTAGTTGACATACTCCTATCACAAAACAAGTGGAGTTACTTTTAAAGCAGCAATCATAGGTCACTGGTCAACAAATACCTATTTTTCAATAGGAGCCGAATCAGGTGACGATGCGGCACCTTCATTGTTGTCGCCGTGCACCTCGCTCCATCTGGGCCTAATGCGCACTTTTGACTTATTAAAGATATTGCGCCCTTTATCGATGCCCTTGCGCAGCTCCTTTTGACGCTCCAGCGGCATTTCTATGGTATCCAGACACTCCTGGCTACAACAACCCTGATATTTATCCCGGCATTCATCGCATTGAATAAACAAGAGGTGGCAGCCATCGTTCTTACAATTGGTATGGGTATCACAGGCTTTCCCACATTGATGGCAATGAGCGATTACATCTTCAGTGATCCTCTCCCCTAACCGGTTATCAAACACAAAATTCTTACCAATAAACTTACTATCCAGCCCCTCATTTTTTACCTGACGTGCATAGTGAATTACGCCGCCTTCCAGATGAAAGACATTCTTAAATCCATTATGCAGCATAAAAGCACTCGCTTTCTCGCAGCGGATGCCACCGGTACAATACATGACGATATTTTTATCTTCCTTTCCTTTTAAAGCGTTAAGCGCCATGGGCAATTGATCTCTGAAAGTATCAGAAGGAATTTCTATGGCATTTTCAAAATGACCGACCTCATACTCATAGTGGTTTCGCATATCCACCACTGTCGTTTCAGGGTCCTGCAGAAGTGCATTCATCTCACTGGCGTTAACATACTTACCTTTTTTCTCCATATTGAACGCAGGATCCTTAATGCCATCCGCTACAATCTTATCCCTGACTTTGATCTTTAGTACCCAAAATGATTTGCCGTCATCATCAACGGCTATATTGAGCCGCAGATCCTGTAGATGATCCAGACTATGAATATACTGTTTAAAGGCATTAAAGTGATGTTCAGGTACACTGATCTGGGCATTCATCCCTTCTTTAGCCACATAAATACGGCCAAAGACTTCCATTGGGAAAAGTGCTTTATAAAGTTCATCTCTAAATTCCTGTGGATTGACGATCGGGAAATATTGATAATAGCTAATAGTAATGCGCTTAAATGGTTCTTCTATTAAACGCTTCTTAAGCTCCTCACCGGAGACGCGGTTGTGTAATATTGCCATGTAGGTTTTTGTTTCAGACATCCGCCCTGTAAAAGGACGAATGTTCCATTAAAAATATGGACCCGTATATCAGACGGGCGAATCTCCATGCAAAGGTAATAGGTTTTTGGCATTATGCCATCTTGATGATTTCGCTGCGATATTTATCCAGGATGGAAGCCTTTGAGATAAATCCCAGCCAGATACCGTCTTCATCTACAACGGGCAACACATTTTTAGCTGAGTGGAGCTTCTCAAATTTGTGGATAGCTGAATGCATATCATCTTTAATAGTCAATGTGCTTTGTTTCATCATCAAATCACCGGCCGTCACCTTGGCATTTTCCTCTCTCTTTTTATCATCAAACAATATTGTTTTTATATCATTAAGATAAATCACACCCTGTAGTTGCTGCACCTCCCCATCTCCTATTACAGCATAAACGTCCTTATCTGTACTGCGGATAATATCCAGCATCTCTGCAAGTTCGGTGTGCAGGTGAAAAGCCGGGTAATCCTTGCTAATCAGGAATCTAAGTTCCAGACGGCTGAGTGCAAACCTGTCCCTGTCTGTAGGATCAAGTTCAGACTGTTGAGAAAGCTTTTTCATTTCCAGGGATAGTGGTTCAAAAGATTTTACAACAAAAAAGCTAATGGCAGCCACCATCATCAGCGGTATAAACAACGAATAACCGTTGGTCACCTCAGCTGCAAGAAAAATAGCGGTCAACGGAGCAAAAAACAACCCGCTAAGCATACCGGCCATGCCGACCACAATCAAATTAGTTACAGGAACATCCGTATAACCGATGAGTTGAAAGAAACGCCCCACCACAAATCCCAGTAAAGCTCCGATCACCAGCGAAGGTGCAAAACTACCTCCGTTACCACCTCCCATTATTGTAAATGCTGTGCCGAAGATCTTAAAAATCATAATGCCACATATAAATAGCCAGATCAGCCATTCGTTATGCGTATGGGCAATAAGAATAGAATTATGTGGAATTTGTCCTGTCTCGGCCAGGGTCTTAATAAACATATACCCCTCTCCAAAGATCTGTGGAAATAAAAAAATCAATACAGCCAGCAACAACGATCCAGTCAACCAACGCCTGACAGGGCTACCCATAGCAACAAATTTATGGTCGATCCAGTGATAAGTTCGTGTATAAAACAGACAAAGGCATCCCGCCAGTAACCCCAAACCAAGGTATAGGAAAATATTGTTGGAATCAAAGTCCCTTATGGTGTTAAAAGTTAAAAGGACATTATCTCCTAGTATTACCTTCGCGAGTAGTGCTCCGGTCGCAGAGGACATCAAAAGCGGGATAAAAGATGCAATAGAGACATCAATCATTAAAACTTCCAGGGCAAATAGAATCCCTGCGATCGGTGCGCCGAATGCTGAAGAGATACCGGAGGCAATTCCACAGGCTAATAAAAGTGTTCTTTCTTTATAGGGCAGGAAAGTAGCCCTGCCCAGATTGGATCCAATGGCAGCACCGGTGGCAACCATCGGCGACTCCAGGCCACAGGAACCACCTAGGCCAACTGTCAGGCCAGCCGTAGTAATATGTGAATAACATTGGCTCAACGGAAGGTCAGACGATTTTTTGGCAATGGCGTATACAATTTTGTCATTGCCTTTTCTAAAACTGGACCGGTAAACTTTCTCGATCAGCAAGCTGCTGAGACCAATGCCCAGGATCGGGGTCAGCGCCTGATACCAGACAATATCGCCCAAACTGGAGCTCTCAAAGAAGAAATGTTCCAGATTTACGACAAAAAGTTTTAATGCGATCGCTCCCAGACTGGCCAGGCTCCCGACTAGCAAACAGCAGAAAATCAAAAACTGCCTTTCCGTCATTTTTCTTTTCAACAGTAAAATGCTGTATTTCAACTGTATAAAGAATAAATGTACCGACTTTTCTATAATCTTCCTGATGCCTTTTTTTGTCATTTCTGGATGCGAAGGTAACTGAAAAACAGGGTAACAACAGTAAATTTGCGAGCCTAATATGTATTCCGCCCCTCAAATAGTAATAATTTTTATGGAATTCATATAATTTTCATACCTTTGCCATCCCAAAATCGGGGAAACATTACTCGTAAGGCCCTACAAGTGTTTCACACGGAGTGAAACCGCCAGCAGAGTGTAATCTTTTAGATTATTAAACATGCCTAAAGTTAAAACAAACTCAAGCGCAAAAAAACGCTTCAAAGTAACAGGTACCGGCGAATTGATGCACCAAAAACCTTTCAAACGCCACATTCTTACCAAAAAATCTACTAAACGTAAAAGAGCCCTGCGTATTAAAGGTACAGTCGCTCCTTCTCACAAACCGTTTGTGCAGCGTTTACTCCGTTTAAAATAATTCGGTAAGTCAGTGTTAAAGTTTCACTAAGGGAAAATCAATTTAAAAAATCACCGGTCTTCCGGTTTAAAATTTATAGCATATGCCACGTTCAGTAAATGCAGTTGCATCAAGGGCAAGAAGAAAGAGGATCTTAAAGCAAGCCAAAGGTTTTTATGGCAAACGTAAAAACGTATACACCGTTGCGAAAAACGTCGTTGAAAAAGGGATGACTTACAGTTATGTAGGTCGTAAACTCAAAAAACGTGAATATCGTCAACTATGGATCGCACGTATCAACGCAGGTGTACGTCAGGAAGGCTTGACATACAGCGAATTTATCCACAAGCTGAATCAAAAAGGTATCGAGCTGAACCGTAAGGTATTGGCTGATATGGCCATGAATGAGCCCGAAGCTTTTAAAGCATTGGTTGATTCTGTAAAATAATGACATCTACGCCTCTGTAAAAGAGGAAGAGAGCATAAGAGGACAGGTCCTGATTTATTCAGCATCTGTCCTTTTACTGTCTATTGACTTTGTGACGGGTAAAGTTTAAGCTTTTTCTTAAAATATTCGCCCAATAACCAAAACAGCATACAATATTTTAAGTTACTTTTGTGTCGTTAAAAATTTAAATTCAGATTTTTATCCATTTTGCAAATGAATAATTCGTACACCGATCTGGTGAAACAAACCTTCCACTTTCCCCAGGAAGGTGTAGATCTCAACAAAAAAAACGGCTACCTGGAATTCAATGGACTTGACCTCAAGCCCATTATTGAAAAATATGGCACACCGCTTAAATTGACGTTCCTGCCCAAAATCGGGATCAATATCAATCGCGCCAAAGAATACTTTGAAAAAGCATTCAAAAAGCATAAATATGAGGGAGATTATTATTACTGTTATTGTACAAAAAGCTCTCATTTTTCATTTGTAGTCGAGGAAGCGTTAAAACACAATATTCATCTGGAGACCTCTTATGCCTACGACATTGAAATTATCAATCAGTTGTACAAAAAAAGAAAGGTATCTAAAGATATTCATATCATTTGCAATGGCTTTAAACAAAAAGCCTATACCAGCCGCATTGCCAAGCTGATTAACTCAGGATTCAAAAATGTAATTCCTATACTGGATAACAAAGAAGAATTACAAATGTATAAGGGGCGTATCCGTACCGGGGAACCATTTAAATTGGGGATCCGCATCGCTGCCGAGGAAGAGCCCAGTTTTCCATTCTATACATCCAGGCTGGGCATTAAGGCCAGAGATATCCTCGAGTTTTATGTAGATGAGATCGAAGGTAATGAAGATAAATTTCAGCTTAAGATGCTTCATATCTTCCTCAATAAAGGAATAAAGGATGACATTTATTACTGGTCTGAGCTCAACAAAAGTATTAATTTATATTGCCAGCTCAAGAAAATCTGTCCGGAGCTGGACAGTATTAATATCGGAGGCGGCTTTCCGATCAAACACTCGTTGGCTTTCGAATACGACTATCAGTTTATGATCAATGAGATCGTTGGTAATATAAAAAAGGCGTGTAAAAAAGCTAAGGTGCCTATGCCCAACATCTTCACGGAATTCGGCAGTTTTACTGTTGGGGAAAGTATGGCGCATATATACTCCGTCATTGGTGAGAAAGTCCAGAATGACAGAGAGACCTGGTACATGATCGATTCCTCCTTTATCACAACTTTGCCTGATACCTGGGGCATCGGAGAAAAATTCCTGATGCTGCCCATCAACAAATGGGATAATGAGTATCAACGCGTTGTGTTGGGCGGCATCACCTGTGACGGACATGATTATTATGACTCTGAAGAACATATTAATGAAGTATTCCTGCCAAAAACCAAAAGTCAGGATGGAGAAGATGAGGAGAACAAAAAACCACTTTATGTCGGTTTTTTCCATACCGGCGCCTATCAGGACCAGATCAGTGGTTATGGCGGAATAAAGCACTGCCTGATCCCCTCCCCCAAGCATATTATTGTAGAATATGATAAAAACGGGCAGTTAGACACATGGGTTTATGCAAAAGAACAGAGCGCACAAAGTATGCTGAAAATTCTCGGCTACCAATAGTCTGGTTCATCAAAGAAACCTTATAACCTTACAATAAAGGCAGCAGGATTTGCTGCCTTTATTGTAATTTTGAACTTTCAGGGGCAGATAATGCACCTACTTTAGCAGTAAGAATCAATTTATATATGTCAGAAGAGAAGTCACTGAATTTTTTAGAAGAAATTATTGAAAACGATCTTAAGTCTGGTAAATGCGAGCAGGTCGTTACCAGGTTCCCGCCGGAGCCAAACGGCTATCTGCATATCGGACATGCCAAGAGTATCTGCCTGAACTTTGGGCTGGCAGAACGCTATAATGGTAAGACCAATCTTCGGTTTGATGACACCAATCCCGAAAAAGAGGAAACAGAATATGTAGAAAGTATTAAGGCAGATATCAAATGGCTCGGCTTTGAATGGGCGGAAGAACTCTACACCTCCGATTATTTTGAAGATTTGTACCAGCTTGCAGTGACCCTCATTAAAAAGGGCCTGGCATATGTTGATGACAGCACCAGCGAACAGATCGCGGCCGGCAAGGGCACCCCTACCCAGCCAGGCGTTGCCAATCAATACCGCTCCCGTTCCGTAGAAGAAAACCTTACCCTCTTTGAACAGATGCGCGCCGGCAAATACAAAGACGGCGAGAAGGTCCTTCGTGCAAAGATCGACATGGCAGCCCCTAATATGTTGCTGCGTGATCCGGTGCTTTACAGGATCAAACATGCCACTCACCATCGTACAGGTGACAAGTGGTGTATCTATCCCATGTACGATTTTGCACACGGCCAAAGTGATAGCATCGAGCAGATTACCCACTCAATCTGTACACTGGAATTTGTTCCCCATCGTCCATTATACGACTGGCTGATCAAACAGCTGGAGATATTCCCATCCCATCAGTATGAGTTCGCCAGGCTGAATATGTCCTATACGGTCATGAGCAAGCGAAAACTGTTGCAGCTCGTGACGGACAAGGTGGTAGAAGGCTGGGACGACCCCAGAATGCCGACAATTTCCGGCATGCGCCGGCGAGGTTACACCGCTAAGGCTATCCGGGAGTTTTCAAAGCAAATCGGCGTTGCAAAAAGAGAGAATCTGATCGACCTAAGTTTACTGGAATATTTTGTCAGGGAAGATCTTAATAAAACTTCTACAAGGAGAATGGTTGTTTTCGATCCCGTTAAACTAGTGATCAGCAATTTTCCGGAAGGACAGATTGACTATCTTGAGGGTGAAGATAATCCGGAAACGGAAGAAAAGACGTATAGAAAAATCCCGTTTACCAGAGAGCTTTATATCGAAAGAGAAGATTTCATGGCAGATCCGCCAAAGAAATTCTTCCGCCTTGCACCAGAGAAAATGGTGCGGCTAAAATATGGCTATATCGTTCGTTGCGACAGTTTTGAACAGGACGCAGCAGGCAATATTACACAAATCAATTGCACTTATTTTCCTGAAAGCAGAAGCGGCAGTGGCGACAACACGTTGAAAGCAAAAGGCACGTTGCATTGGGTGAGTGCCAGCCATCATGTGCCGGTTACACTGAAATTATATGACCGACTATTTACCGTAGAAGATATGGGCAGTGCCGAAGGAGATTATAAAGATCATTTGAATCCTGATTCTCTAATATTCAACGAGCAAGCTCTTGCAGAACCAGCAATTCTGGAAGATCAGCCCGGTCTGGCCTACCAGTTCTTGCGTAAGGGTTATTTTATCCTGGATTCAGGTACCGGATCAGATGCACAGGGTAAGCCAGTTTTCAATCGTACCGTCGGTCTGAAAGACAGCTGGGCGAAAGAGAGCAGAAAGTAGCCCTCAATAACTATATTCAAATCGCCGGAGTCCGAAAGCGTATGTCGGACTCCGGCGATTTGAATATAAGATTCTGATAATCAGAACAATACCAATAATCCAAATGTGTACTGATCGGCAAAGGCGATAATGTCTCCTTTTTAAGCAGAAAATCCTTGAAACTTCGCAAAAACAAAGGCTTTTACAGCTGATTTTGACAATAATTGCTTAATTTTGCAGTCCCGAATAAAAACCCTCGGGATTTTTTTATGAGCGAAAACAATATTGTTAATCCAAACGCTGAACAGGAACAAGCAGCGGCTGCCACTCAGCCCGAAGCGACAACAGCGACAACAAATGCACCTGAAATTGTAGAATCTGCACATGATGATTTCGATTGGTCAATCGACAAACGGAATGTTGCACATTATTCTAAAGAAGATCAGGAAAAGTACGGAAAGGTATATGAAGATACTTTTATCCAGATCGAAGACGGCGAATTAGTGAACGGTACCATCGTAGGACTCACTAAAACTGACGCTGTTGTGAACATCGGGTTTAAAAGTGATGGTCTGATCTCCCTGAATGAATTCCGCGATTTACCTGACCTGAAAGTAGGTGATGAAGTGGAAGTAATGGTTCTTGAAAAAGAAGACCGTCAGGGCAACCTGCATCTGAGCCGTAAATCTGCCCGCACTTTCCGCGCCTGGGAACGCATTGTGGAAGTACACAAAACTGGTGAAATTGTTACCGGTACTGTTACCAGCAAAACGAAAGGTGGTCTGATTGTAGACGTATTTGGTATGGAAACCTTCCTGCCAGGTTCTCAGATCGATGTTAAACCTGTAACTGACTATGATCAGTTCGTTGGAAAAACCATGGAATTCAAAGTGGTGAAAGTTAACGAAACCATTAAGAATGCTGTCGTTTCTCACAAGGCGCTGATTGAAAGTGATATAGAAGCACAACGTGCTCAGATCATTAGCCAGCTGGAAAAAGGTCAGGTATTGGAAGGCACAGTGAAGAACATCACTGACTTTGGTGCCTTTATGGACCTGGGCGGCTTAGATGGCTTACTTTATATTACAGATATCTCATGGGGCAGAATCTCTCACCCGTCTGAGGTGCTGAAACTGGATCAGAAAATCCAGGTAGTTGTTCTGGACTTTGATGATGACAAACGTCGCATCAGCCTGGGTCTGAAACAACTGACTCCACATCCTTGGGATGTTCTTCCTGAAAACATCACTGAAGGTGCTACCGTAAAAGGTAAAGTTGTTAACATTGAAGACTACGGTGCATTCCTGGAAATTCAGCCGGGTGTTGAAGGACTGGTTCACGTTAGTGAAATCACTTGGGCAAACACCCCAATCAATGCGAAGGAATTCTTTACATTAAATGACGAGTACGAAGCTAAGGTGGTTACCCTGGACAAAGAGTCCCGCAAAATGAGCCTGTCTATCAAGCAACTGACAGAAGACCCATGGAATACGATTGAAGATAAATTTCCAGAAAACAGCAAACACAACGGCCTGGTGAAAAACATCACGCCATACGGTGTATTTGTTGAACTGGAACCAGGTATCGGTGGCATGATCCATATCAGCGATCTGAGCTGGCTGAAACGCTTCAACCATCCATCTGAGTATGTCAAAGTTGGCGATAACATTGATACGGTTATCTTGTCTATTGATAAAGAAAACCGCAAATTACAGTTAGGTCACAAGCAACTGGAAGAAGATCCCTGGAACGCCCTGGAAGACACTTTCGCTGTTGGTACCAGACATGAAGCAACGGTAACCCGCAAAGACGAAAAAGGTGCACTGGTTCAGTTACCTTACGGTCTGGAAGGATTCGTTCCTAACCGTCACCTGGCCAAAGAAGATGGCACAAGTGTAGGACAGGATGATACCGCAGAATTTGTTGTTATCGAATTTGATAGAAACGAAAAGCGTATCGTTTTAAGTCACGCCCGTATTTGGGAACAAGCGGCTAACGAAACCAAAGAAGCGGCTAAAAAAGAAGCCAGAGCAGAAACAGAAAACACCAAGAAAGCTGTAAAAGCGATTCAGAGCAAAGTTGAGAAAACGACTTTGGGTGATTTAGGTGCTTTAGCTGACATTAAAGCCAAATTAAAATCTGAGGAAAACGAAGCTAAAGATCAGGCTTAACCCTGACAGATTACTTATAGTTTCGATCGATTTTATAAGAGAGAAGCCCTCCGTTAACCGGAGGGCTTCTTTATTCCCTTATTGTCCGTACCTTATTATAAACGATAAAACATCCAGTTGAAAGTAATAAAAGTGGCGAACTAATCTCTTATTCCTCGATTTATTTTCCACTGAAATCCGACGCTTTCAAATACTTCTTTACCCCAGATAGGCACTTCGTTCTTTATGCTTTGCAATAATTCCTGACAAGCTAAAAAAGCCGGCTCACTATGTGTAGCCGAAACATATATAAACAGTGAACAGCCGCCTGCATTTACCAGACCCAGGCTATGATAGACGTGCAAACATCGGATCGGATATTTATTAAAAAGTACTTCTCTGATCTGCTCTATTTTTTCTAATGCCATTTCTTCGTAGGCGGTATACTCGATCCCGCTCACCTTCCCTTCCGTCAGCTGATCATGGCGTACCTGTCCCAAAAAGATCTGATTAGCACCAATATTCGTCTTTAACTGATGCTTTCTGATCTGTGCGGACACAAAGGCCACTGATATCGGGCCTTGTATAAATAGGCTTCTTTTCATATATTCTCTTTGATCATTCAATTTATTTATTCTTCAATCCCCAGGGATAATTATTTCAGTCTAACAAGGCAAAGTACTACCCTCCCGAAAAAGGCGGCATAAATGCAATCGTGTGACTGCTGTGCAGGGGACAGTTTGAACCAATCAGCTGTTTATCTAATGCAATGACATAGCGATACTCCGCCAGCAATGGATAACGATTTACGATGATTTTCTTAACACTGTTTGTATCCGATACATCCCATAACCGAAGAGAAGGAATCCCCGTAACTTCCTTCAGCACCCCGAAAAACAATACCTCTACTTCTGCATTCATGCTTCACTATTTAAAGGATTTTACAATATCACTTTTGTTTAAATTATACCACGGACCGCTCAATTATGGCGCTCCGTATGTCCAAGCGGCTTGTCTTTGGCAACCAAATCTCTCACGGTCATTTTAAGCCATTTGATATCCGCAAAACCTCCGTAACTTTTACGATCAAAAATCACTTTCTTATCCAATCGCATTTCAAAACGTCCGCTTACGGCAGAGGGGATAAGTGTAATCCCTCCCAACTCCTCTGTAAAAGTCGTCAATAACTCCTGTGCGATATATGCAGACCTTAATAGCCAGCCACATTTGGGGCAATACTCAATTTCAATAATTGGTTTCATCACTGTATTTTTATTCATTATCTGCCAGTTTAATCCTATCCATCAATATATTGCAATACACCGAGATGTACAGGATTAAATGCGGGTTTTTCCGCGCCACAGACCGAACAGCAATAATTGCTGGGCAACTGCTCCCAGTCCGTTCCCGGAGGAATTCCGACCGCTGCATCCCCCTGTTCCGGGTCATAGGCACTTAAACATACATTACATTGATAGACTTCTTTTTGTGCCTTTACATCCTCAGTTTCCTTTGACGTATTATTTCCCGACTGGACGGGCTGATCTTCACCAGTTCTGCTGTAGAACTCCTTACATAAGGAAACTAGATAGATTCCAATAAATTCCTTTTTGACGTCTTCCCTGAAGAGGACCCAGTGCTGTGTATTGGGGTTAAAATCTGCCGTATGGAGAATATCATACCTATCCAGGGACTTTAACCTGTGCGGATTGCGGACTACTTTTTTCTTAATCAATACCGAGGCAAATAATGTTGAATGCGATTTTATCTGTACGCCAAAGCAGAGCCCGTAAGTTCTCACATCTTCCTTATCAAAATGTCGTATCACCGCCCTTTTTATACTGAGTCCCTCCTCCGACTGGTCTTCTATCTGCCAGTTCAGTTCATTGGCTGCATGACGGACATTGACCCTGTATTTACCCAAGATCCTATCCCAGCGTGGTCGGCTGCCAGGGTCAATATCCTTAATGATTAGGCTCTTCCAGGGCGTTGTATACATTTCCGCAATTTTTGATTGCTGGCAAAGTTCACAGATCTCCCTTAAAAACGCCAGATCAAAATATTCATCCCGGCGATAGATCCCCAGCCAATAGCTGTTATCCATTTTATTAAACCCTTCATAGTAAGGAAGGTAAAACCTCGCCGTATGCTCCATATTTTCTTCAGGTACATAAATGTAACTGATACTGTCTAATTTCCGGCGAAGCAATTTCTTAAAAAAAACACAGTCCCCACCCGTTATAAGTGCAGGGTCCATTAAAACTTCTTCTATCGCCCTAGACACCGAAGCTATATTGTTGGTATAGATCCACTCAGGCCAGTAAAACACAGCTCCTGAATTCGGCAGTCGCAATGCCAGTCTCCAGTAATGCGGCTTTTCAGTCGTGATCCAATTAATATGTCCTGTATACAAGGGAACAAAACTCTGGTTGAATTCAACAATATTCACCTTAAAGCGTATAGGCGTTTCAAACTGATCAAAAACGTCTTTATACACCCCTTCTCTAAGCCAACTATCTTCCTGATTAAAATGAATGACAGGATAAGCACTCATAATACCCGGGCTGGCCAGATGCCGCTCTTCTATCATAATCCCCCTGGTCAGGCATGTTTTTTCAAATGCAGCCTGATAGCTTTGCTTTATATCGATAAGCAACTGTTGCCTTAAGCCCAACCGCAATTGCTTTACGCCCGCTGTTGCTGCCACTGCCAGGATATCTGCCAGGAATCCTGGTGAGACAATCCCTCCTTTAAAAGAAACACTATATGTTTTTGCCTTCTGCATAATGTAAAATTTATTCCCTGATGTTGCTACCTACCCGAACACGCTAGACCAATGATGTCGTCAGGGTTCTGTCCAGGATGGCCTGCACTTCTGAACGGCAGCTTCCGCATCCCTGCCCCGCTCCTGACGCCTGAAAAAGCGCCTTAAGATCCAGGTATCCATCTTTAATTTTATTCATAATATTACCCTCTCCTACATTACCACAGGAACAGACAATCTTACCGAGTACCGGTTCCGCCGGTTTACCGCTCCTGAGCAGTTGCAATCGTTTTTCAGAGAGCTCCGTTTTATTTTCGATCAAGCTTTTAAATTCCAGGAACTCAGTTTTATCACCGATCAGAATCGCTCCGACTAACCTATCCTGATGGACAATGCACTTTTTATAATATCTTTTAGAGCGGTCAATAAAGATCACTTCTTCAAAGGAAGTGTCTCCCTTCGGAGCATCTGCAATGCCAACCGAACACACCTGGATACCGTGTACTTTCAGTAAATTCATGGGCAGCGACCCTTCATAATAATGGGCGATATCCCCATGAAGATAACTGGCTACAATACTCGCCTGCTGTTCAGCTGCCGCAGTAATACCATAAAGCCTACCATTGTGTTCTGCGATCTCGCCCAGGGCAAAAATATCAGGTGCACTGGTTTCTAAATAAGCATTCACCACGACACCTCTCTTGCAGGTTAATCCTGCCAGCTGTGCCAACTCTATATTGGGGCGGGTACCTATAGCCATGACTACCGCCTGGCAGGTGATGCTGTTACCGCTTTTAAGCCGGAGGCCTGTTAATTTCTCATCCCCCACAAATCGGTCCACTTCTTCGTTGAACAATACCTCAATTCCCCGTTCCACTAGTTCCTCATGCAGTAACTGACAACCCAGCGTATCCAGTTGGCGGTCCATCAATTTAGAAGAGCGTTGCAGAATCAGTGCAGGAACACCTATTTCCATTAATGAACCAGCCAGTTCAATACCCAATAGACCACCGCCAATAATCACGACCTTTCCCGCTTTGCGATCCAGATAGCGCAAAAAACCATCTGCATCCCCGCGGGTTCTCATGGCAAAAATGCCCCGCATTTTAGGGGTATCTTTTAATATAAAAGGCCTGCTCCCGGTAGCAAGGATCAGGATATCATAGATATGCCAATTGCCGCGATCATCTTGTATCCTTTTTCCCGCCTTGTCAATATTTACAATACTGATGCCTCTATGCAGCTGTATCCGGTAATCGGTTTCTTCTGCCTCCGTCATTTTGACAATCTGTTCCCAATGCTGTGCTCCGCTGATATAATCAGGCAGCATGACGCGATTATAAAATGGCTGATCTTCCTTGCTGAACACTTCGATATCATCATATGCATTGAGCTCCCGGTAACGCTTCACAAAACCATAGGCAGCAGCACCGGCACCAACGATCAGGATCCGCTGACGGGGCTTGACATATCTGCTGACCTGAACGGCCGCATACTTAAAATCCGGTTGCCTGGAAACTTTATCCAGTAAACAATGTGTAATATTATTTGCCCGGTTTAGGTCATTGCCCAGTATCTTTCCCCAATGCATTGGCAAAAACACGACACCACTTTTGATATCAGGCGTGATTTTAGCCTTTACACGAACAATGCCCCTGGCCCCGGACACCTCCACAAGCATTCCTTCCTCTATGCCCCTTTGCCGTGCATCCTCTGGATGCATCTCCAAAAAAGAACGGTCAATATGTTGTTTGAGCTTATTCACTTTCCCGGTTTTGCTCATGGTATGCCACTGATCTCTGATCCTGCCTGTTGTCAGGATCAGGGGTAATTTATCAGACAGCGCCTCCGATTCGTTCAGATCAGCCGGTCCGTAAAGCATTGCTTTCCCTGATTTTGTATAAAATTGACCATCCGCAAATAAACGGGGGGTATGCTGGCTGACCGGGTCTTTAGGATAAGGCCACTGGACAGATCTTTTAGCTTTTAAAATGCTGTAGTCCAATCCGCTGATATCCATATTTGTACCTGCAGTCAGCCTGCAGTGCTCTAAAAAGATCGCTTCATTACTTTCAAAATCAAATCCGTGAAACCCCATTCTTCTAGCAAAATCACAAAGTATCTCGGCATCGGGCCTGGCTTCCCCTGGCGGTTCGGTGATCTGGCTCAGATATGTAATTCTTCGCTCAGCATTTGTCATGGAGCCTTCCTTCTCTGCCCATGCGGCGGCAGGTAATATCAGATCAGCATAATGCAAAGTCTCGGGTTGGTTACTGATCTCCTGCACGACAACAAAAGCGGCCTTTGATAAGGCGGATTCCGCTTTACGGACATCAGGCAGGCTGACGAGTGGATTGGTTCCCATGATCCAGATAGCTTTTAATGTCCCGGTTTCCAGCGCCTCAAACATCTCTGTTGCAGTAAGCCCCGGTGATTCCTTAATAGGTTTTCCGTTCCAGAACTGTTGCACGTACAACCTGTCTGCCTCGCTGGATAGCAGCCGATGCGCCGGCAATATATTCGCGAGTCCGCCTACCTCCCTACCCCCCATGGCATTGGGCTGTCCGGTGAGAGAAAAAGGACCGCAACCAGGTCGGCCGATCCTGCCAGTAATCAGGTTCAGATTGATCAGCGAAAGATTCTTGTCCACACCCCTTACGCTCTGATTGAGCCCCATAGTCCACATGGTGATCAGCCCTTTGGCCTCCGCGATCATGGCGGCGGTTGCATAGATATCTTCAACGGCAACGGCGCAAATGGCGGCCGCCTCCTCCACAGAGCGCTCCATCACTTTTTTTTGAAGATCTTCAAATCCTTCCGTATGTCTATGGATAAAACCCCAGTCTATATTTCCGTTTTCGATCAGGATTCTTGCCAGCGCATGGTGGAGTGTAATATCTGTTCCGGGCGTTATTTGAAGATGTATATCCGCCAAGGCACAGCTTTGTGTTTTTCTGGGATCACTGACGATAATCTTAAGATTGGGATTAGCTGCTTTTGCCGCCTCTACCCTGCGCCAGACGATCGGATGACACCATGCAGGATTAGCTCCTGCTACCAAAATTAAGTCGGTCTCTTCAATATCATCGTAGCAAACAGGTACACTATCTTCACCCAGACTCATTTTATAGGCAGCCACGGCACTGCTCATGCAGAGTCTTGAATTCGTATCAATATTATTACAGCCTATAAAACCTTTAACCAGTTTGTTGACAATATAGTATTCTTCGGTCAGGCACTGGCCGGAGGCATAAAAGGCGACACTTTCAGGACCATATTTCTTAATGATTGCACTGAATGTTCTGGCGGCTCTTTCCAAGGCCGTCTCCCAGCTTACCCTTTTTCTGGGCATTTGTTTATGATAACGCATTTCAGGGTACAGCAGGCGATCCGTCTTGTCCATTACCGTATAATGAAGGTTCATACCTTTGCTACAAAGCATCCCCCGGTTTACGGGGTGCTCTTTATCTCCTTCTACCTGAAGCGCACCATTTCTGTCTTTATGGACAGTAATGCCACACCCCACACCACAGTAACAGCATGTTGTTTTATAACTTACCGGCATACCCTACCTATTTTACATTGTCTTCAGGACTAGTAAATGGCTGCCGACAGCAGCCAGATCTTTACACGACTCATATTTCAACCACTTAGACGGATGCAGTGGAAAACTGCTTTAGCTCAGAGGACCTAAGAGGCGCATTCCAGGTATTCTCCACTCGCATCTATATCCTGTCGGATCGGATCCTTGCCTATATACACATTGCCCGCCTCAACCTTCACGGGATATACCTTTATCTGATAATGCTCACCGCTCAGACATTTACCTGAAAGCAACGAAAAACTTTTCTTATGGAAAGGGCAGGCCACCTTCGGCTCCTGCATTTCACCGGCTGATCCCGTCATTCCACGGCTAAGCGCCATCTGACGGCGATGTGGACAAAGGTTCTCAGTCGCATACCAACTATCCGTTCTTGCGAAATGAAATAGGGCAATCTGTTCAGTTCCGCGCTTCACGCAAACACCGCCATTTCGTGGCACATCCCCTACCTGACAGGCAAAAAACCAAGGGGTTGAGCTAGGTGTCATCTCTGTATTATTCATGTTATTTAGTTTAAAAGATTAAAAAACTACTGCCACTCCGCGACTCTTTTTTGATCACGCATGGCAACAAACTCAATCGTTGGATCTCTCTCTTCAGGTGCATTGACAAAATGAGAGAAGCGTTTGCGGATTACAGGATCCTCTATTGCGGCTTTCCATTCACATTCGTAGTGTTCCAGAATAGCCTGCATTTCAGCTTCCCACTCAAGCCCTTTTCCAAGACAATCTTCAACCACTACTTTGCGCAGATAATCAATCCCTCCTTCCAGTTTATTCAGCCATGTGGCAGTCCGGGTCAATGGGTCCGCAGTTTTAATATAATACATCAAAAAACGGTCTATATAACGAATACAGGTGTCGCTATCCAGGTCCTGTGCTAATAGCAAGGCATGTTGCGGCTTACTGCCACCGTTACCACATACATATAAATTCCATCCCTTCTCTGTTGCAATAATGCCGAAATCCTTGCTCTGAGCTTCCGCACATTCCCGAATGCACCCTGACACCGCAGACTTGATCTTATGAGGAGTCCTAAGTCCTTTATACCGGTTTTCGATCTTGATTGCAAAGCTTACGCTATCATGCAACCCGAAGCGGCACCAGGTACTGCCGACGCAACTCTTCACTGTTCTAAGCGATTTTCCATAAGCATGTCCGCTCTCAAACCCCGCATCAATCAACTCTTTCCAGATAAGCGGTAAATCACTCAGATGGGCACCAAACATATCAATGCGTTGTCCGCCCGTGATTTTCGTATATAGATTGTATTTTTTGGCTACAGTCCCAATAGTCAGTAATTTATCAGGAGTGATCTCTCCGCCGGGGATCCGCGGTACAACAGAATAAGATCCTCCTTTCTGAATATTGGCTAAAAAGCGGTCATTGCTGTCCTGAGCGGTGTCATTGTTCTGGCGCAGGATCATTTCATTTGAAATACTGGCAATCAGCGAACTGACAACAGGCTTACAGACCTCGCAGCCATCGCCTTTACCATGTTTTTCCAACACTTCGTCATATGCACGCAAATGTTCCAGTTTAATCAGATCATAGAGCTGCTGGCGGGTATATGTAAAATGTTCACAGATTTCCATGTGAATCGCCTTTCCCTGTGCTTTTAATGTAATGGCTGCCAGATCTTTCAGCATTGGAACACAACCTCCGCAACCGGTGCCCGCCTTCGTACATTTTTTTATCTCATCTACAGATTCATGCCCATCATTTACAGCCTGGCAAATATCCGCTTTAGTGACGCCTTCACAGCTACAGATTAAGGCCCCGTCGGGTAATCCCTCTAAGCCCATGCCCGCCGGTTTATCTCCTTTCTGTTCTGAAAACACCAGGCTTTCAAGCGCATTGGGCAGTAGCATATTATTTTTATAATACTGTAATAAGTTGTTATACTGAGAAGCTTCTCCCACCATAACACCTCCCAACAGATACTTTCCGTCTAGAGAAATATTCAGCCGTTTATAAATACCATTGACTTTATCTTCATAGATCACATGCTGTGCTTTGTCAGCCGTTAAAAACGGATCACCAAAACTAGCCACATCCACACCGATCAATTTTAGCTTTGTACTCATGTCAAAGCCTGTAAAAAGTCTTTGCTTTTTTTCGCCATCTAAATGATGCATAATAATATGCGTGACGGCCACTTCAGCCATATCATACCCGGGCGCCACTAATCCATAGATCATACCACCATGAGCAGCGCATTCTCCAATCGCATAAATAGCAGGATCTTCAGTGCGCATTGTATCATCCACAACAATACCTCCTCGGGTGCCGGTCGGTAGACCTGCGTCCCTTGCTAGTTCATCTCTGGCGTTGATTCCCGTAGAAATGACCAACATATCCACAGAAAGCTCGCTTTCATCCACAAATTGAATACCCGTAATCCTGTCCTTACCCAATACCTGATAAGTATGCTTTCTGGTATGCACTCTCAGCCCTAAAGCAGATAATTTACTACGAAGTACAGCCCCTCCGGTATCATCCAGTTGACGAGGCATCAATTTCGGTGCAAATTCTATCACATAAGTCTTTTCAATCCCGATATCTACCATTGCCTTGGCGGCTTCCAATCCTAATAACCCGCCGCCCAGGACAGCTGCTTTTTTAACACCCGCAGCATAACCCACGATCTTATCCAGATCATCTATGGTTCGGTATACAAAAACGCCTGTTTTCTCCACACCATGAATGGGTGGCACCATAGCCGCTGAACCCGTTGCCATAACCAGAATATCATATGTCAACTCCAGTCCTTTTTCGGTGACAACTGTTTTAGCAGTCCGGTCTATCTTGCGGGCAGGATCTCCTAAATGGAGATCAATTCCATGGCTCTCATACCATGCTTCAGACGCGAGCGTTAACTCCGCTGCAGAGGTGCCGTTAATATAGGAGGTCAAATGCACTCTGTCATATGCTGGGCGAGACTCTTCCCCAAAAACAGTCATATGATAACTCCCTTTTACTGCTTTAGCTACTAGTTTTTCACAAAACTTATAACCCACCATGCCGTTCCCAATGACAATTATTTTTTTCATAAATTATATTAAATTTATTTCAATATATTATATTTTTATAAACTTTATCAAAATTTGAACTATATATCTATAATTTTGGTGTAAATTTATAAATATAATTTTATTTTTACCGATAAAGTAGATTTTTTAAATACATTTAATTTTTTATAATTTATATAAATCATGCAACATTCTACTTTGACATTACTTGGTGCGGGACCAGGGGCACCTGATCTAATTACACTTAGGGGAATAAACGCCTTAAAAACAGCTGACCTCGTGTTATATGACGCATTAGTCGATCCGTCCTTATTACATTATTGCAATTCTTCATGTGTCAAACAATATGTAGGCAAAAGAGCTGGACAGCACTCCTATTCGCAACAGGAAATTTGCGAAATCATCATTCGTTCGTCCAATCACTATAAGCACATTATTCGCCTAAAAGGTGGAGACGCTTTTGTATTCGGAAGAGCAACAGAAGAAATCGAGGCAGCAAAATCCGCAGGTATGAATATAGAGGTGATACAAGGTATTTCCAGTGCCCTGGCAGTACCAGCTGCAGCGATGATACCACTCACATCCAGAGGCGTCAGTCAGAGTTTCTGGGTTATTACCGGAACTACCCGGAGCGGGCAATTCGCTAATGATCTGTATTTAGCAGCGCAATCAACTGCTACCATAGTATTATTAATGGCAATGAATCACCTGCATGAAATCATGGAAATCTTTATCCGACACGGAAAACAAAGTACACCAGTGGCCATTATACAAGAAGGCTGCACGCCACGTCAAAAAATAATAACGGGTCAGGTAAACAATATTGCTGATCTGGCCAGAATAAAAGGATTGTCCAATCCTGCGATAATAGTTGTCGGAAAAGTCGTTTTAAATCAGCGGCAGATTGCTTCTGTCATTGATCTTAAGGATGCTGTTTAAGGATTCGAAATTAAAATAGATATAAACAAAAAAACAGGCGCTCTGATCATTCAATTAAGTTGAATGATCAGAGCGCCTGTTTTTCAAGGTCATTTGCGACACACTCTGAATAATGTCGTTTTGAATTTTATTCTTTTTGCCACCTTACGCAGATGTTAAAGAATATCAGTGGCTCTGTCGATGGTTATTTCTGGATCCTGCATCTCGTCCAAACGTTCATTGGCTAATTGTGCCAACCAAACTTTAAAAGGTTCTGCTTTAGGTGAGGGAATTGACTGGATCAATCTGAATATCTGTTCCGTGTCGGCGACATCAGTTGATCTCATTTTACCGTCAGGTGCGATCATTTTCAACTGTCCGATTTTTTCGGACAGTTCACCCCCTTCTTTTTTTGGGCTTGCTTTTAGGTCATTCCAATACTTCCGAGGTCGGTCCGTTCCTGTTAATACCTCAATTACATCAATAACCGAAATATACCAAAGTTCTTGTTCCTCATCCCAATGTGTACGAACCTTCTTTTGCTCAAATATTTGTATAACGTTTTCCTTTTCATATCTGCCTTTACAAGTAAAGTAAAGAATAATTCACCTATATCACTTTCTGACTTTAACGTCAACTCTTCTGAAAATAGTTACATTATTTTGTTGCCAACTAATTTTCTGGAGGAAATTTACAAAAAAACTATGGAGGTATAGCTCATTACCGCCATATTATCGCGTTCTTCTTCCTTGCCCCCTGCACTTCCCCGGTGTGATGGCCTCAGCCGCACGTCAACGCTGAGCCTCCTTCGGATCGAACCCGAGGATCCTCTCCCTCCTAACAAAAAAAGACATCCTTTTCAAGATGTCTTTTTTGTGGAGCTGAGGAGAGTCGAACTCCTGTCCAAACGCCGCTACCATAAGCTTTCTACATGCTTAGCTCTTTATTACTTGTCGGGAAAAGGCAGGAAAAGAGCCAACCAACCTATTCCTTAGCTGAATAAATCTTTTGCCCCCTGCACAGCCTAAGGGAGCAGCATCCTGTATTTGATTTTGAGTCGGCGGCGGAACCTGGTAACAGGACAACCTGTTCAACGCGGCCCAAATGGGTGTCTAATTAACTAATTAGGCAGCCATAGCAAACTGTCTGTTGCCATTTGAATGTTGAGTATTCAGATTTAAGCGCTAATTACACAACGCGCTGCATGCTTACACTTACCGCTACTAGCGCTGTCAAAACCAAATACAGCCCCATAACATATAAAAAATGTAATCTATACGGACTCAAAGAACTACTGCAAAGATACGTTTTTTTTTAAACAATGACGTTTGCGTTTAAGCTTATACAATTATTAACACCGGTGGATTAATTTGTTTTTAATTAAGCAATTTTTTGCTTTGTTTTGTCCTAATCATTTTCACAAACAGCATGCATTTAAACGCAGAGCTTAGCGCCTTATTTACATTAATAGATGATCCGGATGAAGAAATATTTCACCTGATCTCTAAGAGAATAGTGACTTATGGCAGAGAGGTCATTCCCTGCCTGGAGGATCTCTGTGAGGTAACTGAAGATGACAAGACACAACATCGCATCAATGAGATTATCCGACAGGTACATTTTGACAGCCTGATCAGTGAAATTCAGTTATGGAATGCAGAAAGTACGCATGACCTGCTAACGGGCAGTCATCTGATCGCCAGCTATTCTTATCCCAACCTTTCGCTGGACTGCCTAAGGCAAAATGTTAGCCTGCTTAAACGGGATATCTGGCTGGAGACCAATAACTTTTTAACGTCCTTGGAAACAGCTAAGCTGGTTTCCAAGATCTTATTCCAATTTCAGAAAATTCAGAGTGAACGCAATAATTATCAGCATTTAGAGCATTTCTGTCTGCACTCTATATTGGAAAAGAAGAAAGGTAATGCCCTTTCCACAGGCATCCTGTATCAGCATTTATGTGAAGCGCTGGAAATCCCCATTCAGTTAATCGCCGTGCCCGACCAGCATATATTGGCCTGTTTTCAACGAGGGTTCATAGAAGCTCCAGTCAACCAGCCATTTCAGGCACAGATCCTCTTTTATATTGATGCAACCAACGGAAAACTGTTCAGCCAATATGATTTAGATAAATATTTTGACCAGTATCATATTCCTAAAAAAGATATTTACTTTAAGCCCCTGACCCATCAGAAGATCATCAGCAACATGGCAACTGAAGTTGGGAAATGTTATTTGTCAACACGAGAACTTGACCGAAAAAATGATCTGGACAAAATTGCTTCACTTTTGACGCAGGGTCAAAATTAATTGCATTTTGACAATTTAAGCTGTAATTTTACTTGCACATAAATTATTACAGCAAACATGATCATGCCCTATCTCACGATTGCCCATAGTGGCAATAAAGGCAGAGGAGTCTTTACCTCTGAGACCATTGCAAAAGATCAGATAATCGAGATTTCGCCGGTTGTCGTATTATCCGCTAAAGATCGCAAGCATATTGAAAAAACAGAACTATTCAATTACATTTTTGAGTGGGGAAAATCTCGTAAGAAAGCAGCTGTTGCACTGGGTTACGTATCCGTCTACAATCATAGTTATAATTCGAATTGTGTCTATGAGATGGATTTTGACGACAAAACCATCACCATTAAAACGGTTAGGCCCATTGCTAAAGGTGAAGAGCTTTCGATAAATTATAACGCAGATCCGGATGACCCAACGGAAGTGTGGTTCCATCACATGATTGAGCACCAATAGTCGAACAGCATAATTATCCGATCCTCTAATCCGCAAGTTAATCAGGCCAGGAAACTTTTATCACAGTTAATGCGGGAAAAGTACTGAAGATATAAGTCCCCACCTTCTCAACCCGGTATCCCAGATCATGAAAGTTTTTGCTATAGGCAGCTGTATATTTAAAGTCAGATATAATAGCGACACCATCTGGCTTTAGCACTCTTGCAATCTCCTGGCAGGCTTTCTGGCGTTGTTCATGAGAAGCTATATTATGCAAACAGAGATTGCTAATTATGAGGTCGAAATGCCTGTCCGGGAAATCAGTTTTAACGATATCACCATCTATCACCACCAACTTATCAACAACGCCTTCGAGGCGGGCATTTGTCAACAGAGCATCTCTGGTATTTTCAGCCAAATCCTGTCGACGCCAGATGTCTATGGCTGTTACTTTCCCGTCCGAAAGTCTTTTAGCAGCACCTATTGCCAAAAGCCCTCTGCCCGCCCCCACATCCAATACCTGTTCATGACCCGAAAAAGAATAAAGCGCCAGCATCCTGTCCCGATGTTTCAATTTACCATATTTACTATACCAGATCATCAGTAACGCCTCAATAATGAGGAAAATGCCGGTATAAACCATGGCTCCGTCTACATACAAAATCCAGGTTCCAGCATCGAATCTTGGTAGTACAAATATCGCTAACACGTAAAGAATAATCCCGATAACAATTAGATTACGAATCACACCGGGTGCATCAATACCATATTGTGCTTTATGCGCCATTTAGAAAAATGATTTTGCAGTGATAAATGCAGCTTTTCCGTTACCAGTGTCTCAAATGATGGTAATGAATAGCTATGACAATTTAAGCCATTTTAGCGAAACAAAGAAAAGTAATCATTTGTTTGCAGCGCTAATCTTTGTAAGGGTATGCTTTTCTAAGTGTCCCTAATGCTACCAATCCAATGAGAAAAAATATGGCCAGAGCCAACGTCGAATACCGCATACTACCGGTAAGCTGTTGGATAAGTCCGAAGCTAAAGGTTCCCAATACAATAGCAACCTTTTCAGTAACATCATAAAGGCTAAAATATGAAGCAGTATCATTGGTGGCAGGCATCAATTTCGAATAAGTAGATCGGCTGAGTGCCTGTATCCCTCCCATGACAATGCCTACCAGTGTGGCAACAACATAATACCCCATTGCGGTCTGGATAAAATAAGCCATGACGCATATAAATATCCAGACCAACACAACAAATGACAAGACCTTTATGTTGCCAAACCTACCGGACAGCCAAGCCATCATCTGCGCCCCACCTATCGCAACCAGTTGTATGACCAGTATGCAGCCGATCAATTGTGTGGCTTTCAAACCGAGCTCCTGTCGACCAAATAAAGTGGCGGCCAGCATCACCGTTTGCACGCCCATGCTGTAAAAGAAAAACGCGATGAGATAACGCTTGAGCACAGGCATCTTCCTGACCTCCGAAAGCACTTTTTTCAATTCCCGGAGTCCGTTATTCCATAGGGTAACATTTTTACCGGCAGCTGGATTTTTACCCGGCAAAGCCTTAAAAGTAATTTGCGCAAAACCCAACCACCAAAGGCCCACCAGTAAAAAGGAAAGCCGCGCTGCCAATCCGTCAGATATCCCGAACGGTTTGATGAGCACTAGTGCAAAACAGACAATCTGCAGCAATACACTACCAACATATCCGTAGGCAAAGCCCCTGGCACTGACTTTATCCTGCAATTCTATCGGCGCAATCTCTGGTAGATAGGCATTATAAAACACCAGAGATCCGCAATAGCCGATCGCGGCTATGATACACGCCCCCAGCCCGAGTACCAAACGTTCCCTAGTAAAAAAATATAAAAGGCAACAGGCTAAAGCGCCTAGATAACAAAAAAACTGAAGAAACCTTTTCTTATTCCCCCGGCCGTCCGCAATAGACGAAAGAACGGGTGATAAAAAGGCAATTACCAGATAGGCGGCAGCAATCACATAATTATATAGCGCTCCACTCTCTACATGCCAGCCCAAAAAATCAATCTGACGACTGATGACTGTTCCATTCACGTCTTTAACAGCGGTTAACGCATCATAATACACGGGAAAAATCGTGGAAGTAATTACTAAATTATAGGCGCTATTGGCCCAGTCGTACATGGCCCAGCCCCGGACCACTTTCTTCGAAGGTGCAGTTACTTCCATGCGTTCATTTTTTATACCATCTGCAGGCTATGGCCGGAAAAAATCAGAACCAGAATTACCAATCCAACAATAATACGATAGATCCCAAACGCCTTAAAACCGTGTCTGGTTACAAATCCGATAAAGGACTTAATCGCAATAATGGCAACAATAAACCCAACAAGGTTCCCCACGCCCAGCAACCCCCATTGATGCGCACTCACCTCAAAGCCGGCTTTGTAAAAGTCATAAAGCTTTTTAGCAGTAGCTCCAAACATCGTTGGCACCGCTAAAAAGAAGGAAAATTCTGCCGCAGCTTTCTTCGTCATCTTTTGTTGCATTCCGCCAATGATGCTAGCGGCACTTCTGCTGACGCCTGGTATCATCGCCAGGCATTGCCAGATACCGACCTTAAATGCGCTTCTATACGGTACTTGATCCGCATCATCCAGTTTAGGATGCTTAAAGAGCTTTTCAATAAACAGTAAGAAAATACCACCCAGTAGTAAACAAACAGCGACAATGGTCACATTACCGAGGAACCTTTCAATCTGTTCATTAAATAGGAGTCCCAAAACAACAGCGGGAATAAAGGCTACAAACAATTTATAATAAAAATCCAGAGATTTAAAAAAGCGTTTAAAATACAATACCACTACTGATAATATGGTCCCCAACTGAATCGCAACATTAAAAAGCTGTACAAACTGATCTCCCGGATCGATTCCCAATAAAGCGCTGCCAATGATTAAATGCCCGGTAGATGAAACTGGTAAGAATTCGGTCAACCCTTCAATAATTCCAAGAATAACGGCCTGTAGATAATCCATATAAGATGAACGTTAAAGTAAATAATAAACGGGGATCCCGTTTGTTTTTTAATAATCTAAATTAAGTTTTAACTGATTTTTGAGCGCCAGCAATGCCCCGTTTTTCTGCACCATAGCATCAAAGCGTTCTCTGCTGCTGGGGGGCAACTTTACCTCCATTGCACTTGGTGGCACATAAAGTGTAAACGTCAGCAACCGATTTTTAAAATGCTTCTGCAGATAATCGAGAAGTATCATTTTTTCATGTTCAATGATCTTTTTCTGCGTCACCGCCTGTACTTCGATCTGGAAGAGTTCATCAGATTGAATGGTTAGTATCGCTGCATTAAAAGTATTAGACGCAGAATGTTTACCTTGAGCCAACAGACTGTCCGCAAATTCATCCCAAAGAGGTTGGAGTTTTTCCATTGTTAACGGTTCTGGATTTTCAACCTCCTTAACCTCATATTCTCTTCCAACTTTCGCCTTAATAGCATCCAGCAAGTTCTTTTTGGAGGGCCTGGTAAGGGTATTGCCGGTACTGCCTTCTAACTTGTGTTCAAGGGGTCTTGGTTCTGTTGGCGCCATTACCTGATCCTGGCGCCGTATGTCAGCTTCTGTTCGTGTGTCGGGAGTAGTCGTTATTTTTTCAGGTGCGGCAGGCCTGGGCCGTAACGGCGGTTCTATGTGTAATGAAGACCCGTTATCCGGGGAACTTTTTTGAGCGGTGGGTTTTGCAATTTCAACCGATGCGGCCGCTTTTTTTGTGCCGGCTCCAAAGCCTGCGATTACTCGTTCCCTATAAGCTATAGGGCCATCAATCTGCTTTTTTTTTACGACCTTCCCTTGGTCTTCCACAGCCAACTCAATGGCTTGTTGCAGGAAATTAAGTTTAATCAGCGCCATCTCTACATGGAGTCTTTTGTTACGGGCCATTTTATATTCAACCTCTGCCTGATTGAGTATATTAAGAGCACTGATCAAAAAGGAAGGAGCTACCTTTGAGGCCATTTCCTGGTATTTCGGCTGCAGTGCCTCGACGACATCCAGTAAACTCAATGCTTTAGGTTGCTGACATACCAATAGGTTCCTGATAAAACCAGCAAATCCGTTAAGAACAAGATCTCCCTCAAACCCTTTTTTATTAATCTGATCATAGAGCAGTAATGCGCCTGCCATATCCTGGATGACCAGACTGTCTAATAGTTGAAAATAATATTCATCATCCAGTATATTGAGATGTTCCAGTGTGTTCTGATAGGTCACTTCTCCATTGGTAAAACTGACTATTTTATCCAGAATGCTCAGGGAGTCACGCATACAACCGTCACTTTTTTGAGCAATCAGCTGAAGCGCAGCCTTCTCCGTGTCAATATGTTCCTTGGTGGCAATATCTTGCAGATGCCCAACTGTATCCTGGTTGGTGATTCTCTTAAAATCAAAAATCTGACACCTACTTAGGATGGTGGGCAGAATCTTATGTTTTTCTGTTGTTGCCAGAATGAAAATAGCATAAGAAGGAGGCTCTTCCAAAGTCTTCAAAAAGGCGTTGAAAGCACTGGAACTCAGCATGTGAACCTCATCCACAATATAAACTTTGTATTTACCGGCCTGAGGTGCAAATCGCACCTGTTCTACAAGAGCACGGATATCATCTACCGAGTTATTGCTGGCCGCATCCAGTTCGTGTATATTAAGTGAGGTACCTTCATTAAAGCGTTTACAGGATGGGCACACGTCACATGCCTCTCCACTAGACTGGAGATTTTCGCAATTAATAGTCTTGGCCAAAATACGGGCACAAGTGGTCTTTCCGACGCCTCTCGGACCGCAAAACAAAAACGCATGTGCCAACTGACCGTTTTTGATGGCATTTTTAAGTGTTGTTGTTATATGTCCCTGACCGACAACTGTATCGAAAGTCTGAGGACGGTATTTTCTGGCTGATACTACAAAATTATCCATATGTGATGCAAGATAATCATTTAGGCAATTTATGGAGACAATTCCGCTGACTGGACAGGCTAATGTGGATAAATTTTACCTCATAAGGAATGACAAGTCAGCATTTAAAATCTTATACTATATTATCATTATACACTATATGATAAATTTAAGCCCGGAATTATAGATTTTGGGGGTATTTTTGTCAACATTAATTCATATTCTATCAACTAATAAATATAATCATTGTCATGCTACCGAAAATTAACCCAACGACTACACAGGCTTGGATTTTGCTGAAAAAACATTATCAGGAAGAAATGGGTCAGACGCAAATGAAAAACCTTTTTGCCAAAGATGCGGGTCGTTTTGATAGGTTCTCCCTAAATTTTAACAATATTCTATTCGACTATTCAAAGAACATTATCACCGATAAGACGATTAGCCTCCTGATGGCTCTCGCGGATGAGTGTCAGTTAAAGTCAGCCATCGAATCCATGTTTTCCGGAGACAAGATCAATGAAACGGAAAACAGATCCGTTTTACATACGGCACTTCGAAATTTTTCCGGCCAGCCCGTATTGAGTGACGGCAAAGATGTAATGGGGGACGTTCACCGCGTATTGGATCAAATGAAGGCATTTGCAGAGAAAATTCATAGCGGTGCATGGACAGGCTATAGCGGTAAAAAAATAAAATACATTGTCAATATTGGTATCGGTGGCAGTGACCTCGGCCCTGTAATGGTAACGGAAGCGCTTAAACCATACTGGATTGAAGGCATTCAGCCTTATTTCGTCAGCAATGTAGATGGCACACAGATTGCTGAAACCCTGAAAAAGATCAGCCCGGAGGAAACCTTATTCTTAATCGCCTCTAAGACTTTTACTACGCAAGAGACCATGACCAATGCCCATACGGCCAGAGAATGGTTCCTACAATCCGCCGGCGATGAAAAAGCAGTAGCCAAGCATTTCGTGGCACTTTCGACCAATGAAACCGAAGTAAAAAAATTTGGTATCGATCCCGCCAATATGTTTGAATTCTGGGACTGGGTAGGTGGCCGCTACTCTTTGTGGAGTGCCATCGGACTCTCCATTGTGTTAAGTATTGGCTATAACAATTTTGAACAACTCTTAAAAGGGGCATACAAAACAGATGAGCATTTTAAAACAGCCCCGTTTAAAGAAAATATTCCGGTGATCATGGGGCTGATAGGTCTTTGGTATACGAATTTTTTCGGCACCCAGACAGAAGCAATTTTACCATATGATCAATACCTGCACCGATTCAGCGCCTATTTCCAGCAAGGCAATATGGAAAGTAATGGTAAAAGCGTTGATAGAAAAGGGGACGAGGTGTCCTATAGTACAGGCCCTGTCATATGGGGCGAACCCGGCACTAATGGCCAGCACGCCTTCTATCAATTGATTCATCAGGGGACCGTGATCATTCCGGCGGATTTTATTGCGCCTGCTATTAGTCACAATCCACTGGGAGACCATCACCCTAAACTCCTCAGTAATTTCTTTGCTCAAACGGAAGCCCTAATGAATGGGAAATCCGAGGAAACCGTCATAGAAGAATTAAAAACTCAGGGAAAATCAGCAGAAGAGATCAAAAAAATCGCACCATTTAAAGTCTTTGAAGGCAATCGCCCCACTAATTCCATTCTGGTTAAAGAAATCACCCCAGAAACTTTAGGCAGCCTGATCGCCTTATACGAACATAAGATCTTTGTCCAAGGTGTAATCTGGAACATTTTCAGCTTTGACCAGTGGGGTGTTGAATTAGGTAAGCAGCTCGCGGGGAAAATCCTGCCAGAGCTTAAAGGCGATGAATCCGTTTCAGCGCATGACAGTTCTACTAATGGCCTGATCAACGCCTATAAAAAGCTTAGGAAATAACACTACTTAGGATACAGAAATACAATAAAAGCCTATTTGTCTTTAAAATCAAATAGGCTTTTATTTTGTCAGTAAATGCACTTGTTAGTTCTCTACCGTAAATGAGATCTTCAGATTCACCCTGTATTCTGAAATCTTATTATCCGTTACAACAGCACTTTGCTCTTTCACATAAACGGAACGGATACCTTTTAGTGTTTTGGAGGCTTCCGCAACTGCCTGAGCTGCGGCATCTTCCCAACCAATAGGTGAACTAGCCATCACTTCAATAACTTTTAATACTGCCATGATATTTTTCTTTAAAGGTTAAAACAAAACACAATATAAGTTTTTTTCTGCAAATTTCCTTCATTTAGGAGGCCGCTTGCTGCAATAGCTTTAACAAAAGAGCCCCGCAGGCCGAGGCCAAGGAGCTCCTTTATAAATGGTCTTTTTTATGGTTGGCCGCTTTAGTAGCCTGGGTTTTGTTTTAGTGATGATCCGGAAGCGTTCAGGACATTAATGCCGATGGGGAAAATTTCCGTATGATCGTCTGCATCAGGCTTTTTATCCCACCATGTTCCTGAATTAAAAACACCCCAGCGAATCATATCGGTCCTTCTTCTGCCTTCAACCAGAAACTCACGTCCCCATTCATCCAGCATTTCCTGGTCGGTCAATTGGCTGCCATCCGTTTTATAAAGACTATTGGAGCCTTCAGGATAATTGCGCTTTCTAACGGCATTTAATAAGACAGCGGCTCCGGCCTTATCGCCAGCCCGGTATTTGCACTCAGCCAGTGAGTAGTAGATTTCTGCTAACCTGATCTCCGCATATGCAGATGTAATTCTATGATCATCACCGTCTGGATAGAAAGGATACTTAACAGCGAATACGCCGGAATTATGATCAGCATGATTCATGTCAGATTCTTTATCGGCAATCTTTGTTCCAGGTTTTGCATCCAGAAACATTCCTACCTGGTCCCTGATGAACAAAGGATAGGGACCTTTATTACCTCGGACGGTATCCTGGTCACCATCACTATTAATATATGGTAAATAACCATATAAGAACATACCTTCTCTCTTGCTACCTCCTAAATTCTTATAGACCTTCAGCCGGTAGTCATCCTTGTATTTCTGAAACTTCACAAAAGGTTTGCCTAACTTAAATGAATACTCGACACTATCAACATCTCTACCTGGTTGTAAGGCAAACTTGGGATTCGCATCACCAAAATCCGAAAATCCAAAATATCTGGGAGCCTGGTAAGTAACACACCAAAAATACATACCCCCATCATACTGCCAGTGCGTCTGATTTAAGCTGCCGGGAAAACCATAAATTGTCTCCGGCGAAGTGGTATTTGTGTAGTCAAAAGGTGCATCCCATCTCGTTTCCAGTTCATAATGCCCATATTTTCCATCTAAAATATCCTGGCAGACTTTAGCACATTCACTATACTTATCTTCACCGATGTAAACCTTCGCATTCAAATACAATCGTACCAACAGTGCCGCGGCTCCCGCTTTCGTCCACCTGCCAATCGCGTTGTTAATACCCAAGTCTTCTACAGTTGGTAAATCGGGAATCGCATTCAGTAGCTCCTTTTCTATAAAATTAAAAGTTTCTTTAGGTGTAGATTGCGTCATAGGTCCTGTGTTGTCACCAATTGAATCTACGATGATGATATTTCTGTAAAAATCAAATGCCCGAAGATGAAACCATGCCCGTAAAGTATGCAGCTCAGCTTTAAGGTCTTTCAAATCCTTTTCCTCCATACCCATTGCTACCGGATCCACTTTATTTAATACTTCAAGAGAATTGGTCGCAAGCGCGATACCTTGGTAGAAGGCATTCCAGGCGTCGCTGGTATACCCATCATTTGGTGTCCAGGTATGATAATGAACCCTTTGATATTGTGCACCATCAAACCAGTCTCCTTGTCTGTTAGGCGTCATTAGCTCATCAGAGCTATTTTCCTGTAACATAAACGTGCTACCGCCCTGAATACTCCAGTAAGCATGCTCAAATGGGCGTAAAAAGCTGCGGATCACGTCATTTTTATTGCTGGGAAAATCCTCTCCTTTAATTCGGTCATAGACCTTTTCATCCAATTTGGTACAACTTGAGTACACTCCCAGCATCAATGCCAACGTCCCAAAGAGTGTATACTTTATCCAATATTTATACTGCATAATTTTTGTTTTAACTGTTCAATAAATGCCATTCAGCCGTGATTAAAACGTAACCTGTAAGCCAAAGATTAACTGGAGCGACGAGGGATAATAATCCAGTTTATTTGTAACACCGGGATATAAACCATTGGTTTCGATCAACTCAGGGTCTCCGCCTGTGAACTTGGTAAAGGTCTTGAGGTTTCTCCCCGTAATATATGCCCTCAACTGACGGATATATTTATTTTCGAATTGATGCGTATATCCTAAAGTGACATTATCCAATTTTACAAAATTGCCCGACTCCAAAAAGTAATCCGACAATATAGCAGTAGTCGCGGGGTTAGTCAATTTCGCATATTTGCTATCATCATACGCTGATGTTAAGACATTCGCATCTTGTTGTGTAGAGGGTGTTCCCAGATAAAAAGCACTTGTATTAAACAATTTATAACCAAAAGCTCCTCTAAGGAAAATGCCCAGATCCCAGTTCTTGTAAGTGAAGTTATTGCCCAGGCTGGCGGTAAATTTAGGAAGGCCATTACCTATAAACTGCTTATCATCATTATTAGCCTTGTCTCCACGAATAATCTCCCCATCCTTATTATACACCAACAAGGCTCCTGTACTATCAACACCGGCTGACTTCAATCCATAAAAGCTGCCAATTCTCTTTCCTTCCTGTAGTCTTTGAAGATTGCCCGGAGAACCGGGCGCGGGCATACCAACAACATCTAAATACGGAGAAGCCTCGTATAAGCTGTTAGAAAAGGCAACAAATTCGTTACTATTTGTAGCACCAGTAAAGGAAGCTGTATAAGTAAAGTCTTTATGGCGGATAATCTGTGCATCTAATTGCAATTCCAGGCCAGAATTTTTCATAGTACCGACATTCGCATAAATACTTGATTGAATATTAGGTGGTACAGGTATCGGATAATCACCCAAAAGGTCTTTGTTCTTGCGAACATAATAATTCAAGCTACCGGATAACAATCCATTCTTAATGTCAAAGTCTACTCCCAAATTGAAGTTCTGTGCCTTCTCCCAAACCAAAAAGGGATTTGGTGTTTGGCTAGGTCCGATAACCTGGTAATTGTTTTGGTTAAACAGAAAAAATCCATAGCCTGAATACGTCAGAAGAGATTTATAGCTGTCGAAGTCCTGATTACCGGTTTCGCCATAATCAACTCGCAGTTTCAATTCGTTTAACCAATCTATCCCTTTCATGAAAGGTTCCTGAGTCAAGCGCCATGCAGCCGAAACCGCCGGAAAGTTTCCCCACTTATTATTTTCGCCAAACTTAGAAGACCCTTCATGCCTCAAACTTGCAGACAAATAATACTTTTTGTCAAAATTATAATTAACTCTTCCAAAAAACGCAATTAACGTTGACTCATTTCTGTAAGAACTCGTTCCATCAACACCTTCCTCCTGTCCATATAGCCCCGTTCCCAAGTTATCCCATGTTAACAAGTCTGAAGGAAAATCTTCGTTACTTGCGCCGAATCCGGAATTTGTAAACACTTGATAAGAATAGCCTCCAAGCACTTTAATGCTATGTTTGTCGAAGGTGGCGTTATAATTACCGGTCCACTCAAAACTTTTCTGATCATGCTCCTCTAACGCTTGTTTGGCATAATTGCGCCCGTTACCTCCATTTCCTTTATCCCGGGTAGTCAAAATGGATGGTTCAAAGTCGTAGTTTCTAAAAGAAGAACTCACTTCTCCACCTGTCACAATCGTATTCAGACCCGGTGCAATATTCAATTTAAAAGATCCGCTCATATCCAAGTACTTAATTTCTTGTTGGTCTTTTACCAAGTTTGACTTTTCCACGGGGTTGAAAGGGAATAATCCTCCGTTATTGATATAAGCATAATTTCCGTCCTCTTTGTAAGGCGATAAGGTTGGATTTAGAGAAAGTGCCTTAGCGAATAGTTCCCGGTCTGCGAGATTCGTTTTTGCATAGCGTGGTGCCACATTAAAGCTGATTTCATATAGACCATTCTTAGAACGATGATTGATATTAACCCTTGCGCCATATTCTGCCTTAGAAGATCTTAAATCAATACCATGGGCGTTGCGATAATCTACGGTACCAATATAATTGGTATTAGAAGAGCCTCCCGAGAACTGCAAGGTTTGTTTATGAGAAACGGCCGGTGATTTGGTTAAAGCCTCCAGCCAATCCGTATTACCGCCAAAATCTGTTCCTCTTTGATGCTCCATAAATTCATTCCGGTTCAGAACATGAAGTTTATTTGTCGGGAAATCCAAAGAAAGATATCCATTGTACACAACTCTGGAATCAGAACTTCCTTTCTTCGTTGTGATCACAATAACTCCATTACTCCCACGTGTGCCATAAATGGCGGAAGCTGCTCCACCTTTTAACACATCAATGGAAAGGATATCGTTCTGGTTCAAATTATCGATGTTCCCTCCCGGAATACCATTAATTACATATAAAGGCCCGAGCCCCGCATTTCTAGATGATGCACCCCGTAGCTGAATATTGGGAGTAGAGTTTGGATCCCCGGTAGCTGTATTGGTAACATTTAACCCGGACACTTTACCTTGCATAGACATCAATGCACCATTACCTGCAACAGACGAAAGGTCACTGGCATCCAAATGTGTAATAGCGCTAGACACTTCAGTCTTATTCAAAGAGCCGTACCCTACACTGACTAGTGTAACATCTGCTAACTGATTGGAAACAGCATGTAATGTCACATGAATATTTTTCCCGGAACCTACAAGTACAACCTGGGATTCATAGCCAATGTAATCAAACTTTAAGGAGTCCGTGGGAGATGCTTGTATAGAAAAACCTCCAACTGCAGATGTAAGGGTCCCACCGCCGGAACCAACGACCTTTACAGAAACGCCCGATATCGGGCTACCTGAAGAATCAACAACGGTACCAGACACCTTTTGTGTCTGTGCTACCGCACAGAAGGAGGCTAGGATAAAGACCAGTAGCATCCCACTTTTGAATACTTGGTTTAGTTTCATAAATTATTAAATTTAATGATGAAAAAAAGCGTAGAAAAAACACTAAATCAGGGAAATAAAAGCGTGCTTCGCTCTAAAGTCTTGAGCCGTTTATAGACATAATCATCCCTCAACTTTATAAAAAGCTTGCCTTTGCGAAAACCTCTGCGAGGATCAGTAGGAATGCTCCAGAAACCTGTCAATAAGAATACAACAATGGATCTGTGGCCCAAAGGATTTACAATTACAATAGAAGTTTTTCATAACAAATCAAATATAGATGTAGAAGAAATAGATGCAAGTGTTGACGTAGAACACAATTTGAATGAACAAAACCTGCACACTTGTGAAAGTAATTGAAAAATTCAATTTATCCCAGCGCTATAATTATCTCACTATATTGATTTATATTTTGGGAAACATTCTACAGCTGGCTGCCAAAATTTGAAGAAACGACAATACAAAATTTGCATGTCAATATGCAGGAAATGTCTCTTTTAATCAGAGTTTAATCAAAAAAGAAATAAATCAAAATGTAAAATTTGCATTGCATCTCCGCAATCTAAATGATTCTATATTCAATCTTGTACAGATTGTTAATGACAATGCAATAACAATGCTTAGCAATTTATTATGACTACCATGCACCTAACAAAAATCTAAGAAGATCAATCGAATGTTTTGTTTTTTAGGAAATCACCCAATCTACCAACTGACCGGCCCATTCCTCTCTAAAAGAAGTAGTAACTCTGATGTAATTATCGGTATAGCCTTCCATCAGGCCGTTTTTATTATGGTCTTCAAATAAAACGGTTCTTGTATTGGCATTTTGTCTCTGTGTGAAATATTGCATCTTTTTATAAGACAGGTTTCTGAGTACCTTATTTCGCTCATGACGCACAGGCACAGGCACAGCTCCCTTAATATCAAGTGCTGCGGTTCCAGGCCTCTCTGAATAAGTAAATACATGCAGATAACTGACATCAAGCTGATGGATAAAATCAAAGGTTTCTTTAAATTCGGCATCAGTCTCCGAGGGGAACCCAACGATTACATCTGCTCCTATACCACAATGCGGCATTAAGCATTTAATCTCCTGAATTCTCTCTGCATATAGTTCCCGCTGATATCTTCTGCGCATTAGCCTGAGTATCTTATTAGATCCGCTTTGTAACGGGATATGAAAATGGGGCATAAAATGCCTGCTGCCAGCTACAAAAGAAATAATATCGGGCGTGAGCAAATTGGGTTCAATAGAAGAAATCCGGTAGCGATCTATCCCTTCCAGTTCATCGATCGAACGGATCAGGTCAAAAAAATGCTCTTCAGATTTTTTTTGTCCGTCGGGCCCTTTGCCAAAATCCCCAAGGTTCACACCCGTTAACACAATTTCCTTCACATTCCCGGTATCGGCAATCCTTTTTATGTTATCCAATACACTCTGAATATCACTGGAGCGGCTTTTCCCACGCGCTTTGGGTATGGTACAGAATGAACAAGTATAATCGCAGCCGTCTTGCACCTTTAAGAAAGTACGTGTACGATCATTTAAAGAATAAGCACTGTTAAAACCGCTTACATCTTCAATATCACAACTGGATATCCGAGTTGAATCTCCTTTGGTCAGCTCTTTGAGATGGTCTGCAATGTTGAATTTTTCAGCCGCTCCTAATACCAGATCCACACCTGGAATATCAGCAATCTCTTTTGGTTTAAGCTGCGCATAACAACCTGTGATCACCACAAGGCTTTCTGGCGCTTTTCGACCAATACGTCTGACCAATTGCCGGCATTCCTTATCTGCGTTATCGGTAACTGAACACGTATTGATTACATACACGTCTGCCAGGTCGTCAAATTCTTTTTTGGCAAATCCCTCGGCCTCTAACATTCTGGAAAGCGTAGAGGTCTCTGAATAATTGAGTTTGCAACCTAATGTATGAAAAGCGACAGATTTTTGAGTGTTCATAATCGATTAAAGCAATTTTTAAAACAGTTAATGCGCGAAGTCCCGCTCATAGTGTCCTTTGATCCGTTCGATCGGCGGGTTATAGTACCCATACCTAAGCTGGGGAAATTCCTCATGAATCTGCTCCATGAGCTGCCTTATACCCATCACTTCGGGGCTGTCCACTACACCCAGATGGGACAAATACCAATCAGGATCAATATTAAAATTGCGCCATTGGATCATATTCAAATCAGTCTCCAGAATCAGTTTTCTTAAGGCTTCATACTCGGCTTCCGTATCGGTCATGCCGGGAAAAACAAAATAATTAATGCTGGTCCAGCCGCCAAAACTTTTTACAACTTTAAGGCTCTGTACGATGTTCTCAAACGTGTAATTATTCGGCATATAATATTTCGTGTACACATTTTCCTGAGCTGAGTTCATGGAAACCCGGATGCTGTTCAGCCCCACTTCACAGAGCTGCCTGACAGCATCTGGCTTGGAGCCGTTGGTATTAATATTAATACTTCCTTTATCAGTATGTTTGCGAATCTCAATGATTGACTCTCTAATAGTCTCCCACATCAGTAACGGTTCTCCTTCACACCCCTGCCCAAAGCTGACAATGGGATAAGGAGCGCTCAGCAAATGGGGCACTGTAAACTCAACGATTTCCTCTGCCAAAGGTTTAAATGTAAGTCTGTCCTGAGTGGAGACAATAGATTCACTTTCGGGCTGAAAAGAAATGCAGCCCAAACAGTTGGCATTACAGGCCGGAGATACCGGCACCGGACACTCCCACCTACCCAAAGATAAATTGCGGGCTGCAGGACAATGATATGTATTGCAACAATTATCCATCAGATGTCTTACCAATCTATTATTAGGGTAATTTTTCAGCATATCAATGGCGCCAGCTGCAACCAGGTCGTCCTTATAACCGGCACATTCCTGTCGGATATCTTGCTCTACACGGACTGCGGGGACATACAATTTTTCATTATGCCACCCTGCAGCTGTATAGCAGAAAAGTGGCAATTTTGGAGCCTCGGGGTCAGTAGTCTCATATGCAGACAGAAAAAGCCCTGTATAAGCTGGGGGAATAAAAGCCGCTACTGCCCAGCCTTTATCACAGAGGCGCAATGCTCCTGTTTTTACATCCAGGCCAATACCTTTTCTACCAGGCAATTCATAAAGATTACCTCCATCAGGCAGCTCTATCCAGTCCTCCGTTTCAATGGGTAACGCGTCCCAGCCACAACGACCGATAGCATATAAAGAGTTATCCTCAAAAATATTGCCTTCGCCATCTGAATACAACAGAAATGGAGATGAAGTTAAGGGCATAAAATTATATATAAATAAGGGTGCAAAATTACGAAATTACGTGAATATAACCCTGTATTTGCTTCAAATGCATGTCGATTAACAAGGCTTTCAGAATCAGAGCCCCTCAAGTTGATGGCGGTTGTATAAACTAGGGAAGATAATAAAAGGTAAAAAAGCAAGCCTGGAAACAGTTAATCAGCCGAATCAATATTAATTGTAGCTGATTTTTCTATCTGGCTATGACAGAACGCATTAAACTCCTGCTCTAGTTCCCTGGACACACTGTTCTGCACTTCTTTTTGGTAAAGCTTATTCGACTTAAAATCGATGGTCAGAATACCGCCCTTAAGCACTACATTGGTTACATCTTTCCAGCTGTAAAATCTGTTAGGAATCGCATTCGTGGTTATACCGGCTGCGTCAAAGCCGACCTCCTGAGGAAACTTTGCCTGTTTTTCCAAAAGTCCGATCAATAGAAAAAGGATACCTAACCAGTTTAATTGAAAGGGAGGGAAAAACAGCGCCGCGCCACTGACTAAAAAAGCCAACCTGTAGTAAGTGACCTTTCCCAATTGCTTCAAGATAAGCCATAATCCACTGAAAGCGGCAATTATATAACAAATAATCGCATGCTTTTGGAAAGCCGTCCCTAACAGGCGGGCTCCAGTATAAAGAAATATGCAAATACTGATTACCAACAAAATAACCGCAACTGTATTGACCTGCCTGTCAATATTTCTACGCAGTGTTACCAGATAATCGTATTCTTTTTGGGCCATAGTTATTTGTTATTGCTAATAGTGAGCCAATTACAGAGATGCCATAACATGCGGGCACCAACATTGGCATCTGCCACTTCATTATTAGACCCTACTTCAACCAGGTCAAAGCCAATCAGTCTGCGACCGCTTGCCACAATCTTTTTGATCAGATAGATGATCTGGCAAGCTTCAAAACCTCCCTGGACCGGTGTTCCTGTATTGGGGCAAAGTTTTGGGTCTAATCCGTCAATATCAAAAGAAAGATACACCTTATCGGGCAATTGAGCAACAATCTCATCAACCAAAGATTGCCAGCTCTCACCTTCATACATTCTTTCTTTAATCTGGCGATCAAAGAATGTTTTTACTCGGTCCGGATGCTGCTGGATATAATCCCATTCCTGCTCACAAAAATCACGGATACCGATCTGAACCAGCTTATTGACCTGCGGAATATCTTCCAACACATTGTACATGATCGATGCATGAGAATATGTAAAACCTTCATAGGCACTTCTTAGATCACAATGTGCATCTATCTGTAATATCCCAAATGACTCATGAGTCTCCGCCAATGCTTTTATATAGCCATAGGGGGTGCTATGATCGCCACCTAATAGCCCAACCAGTTTACCTTTGCTTATCAGGTTTTTAGCGCGTTCGTAAACCCAGGTATTTAAATAAATCCCACCTTCATTGATATCGCGAATACTTTTGCACATGAAGTTATTCTTCCCCACTTCATCACCATGGCAAATATAATCTACAAAGAGTTCTGCCTCCTTGCGTAAATAATCGCTTTTAGTCAGGATTTTCTTATCCAGATCCATCATAAAAAAGCCCTTTTGCCACGTATTACCATAATCCGGGTCAAAAAGGTCAATCTGCAAGCTGGCTTTTAAAATGGGTTCAATGGCTCTTGCTGCGCCTGAACCATAACTCACCGTCACTTCCCAAGGCACCGGCAAAATTACAAGACCTGAATCTTCCACATTATTGAAAGGAAGACCAAAAAGGCCGTTTTCGGGGTTCCCAACGCTATTGGGATCAAAGTTGGATAAATCTACCATACCTTAAATTTTGGCCTGCAAAAGTAACGAGATATTATAGATAATAACGCAATTTCTGCGGTTTTATGATTTTCATCAGAATGCAGTGATTCCGATAAGATAATATTAACAAAAAACAGGAAGTTAACATCAGGTCTTCAATAAAAATAATAAAAGATAAAAAGATCTTTTATTATTTTTATTATCTTTATACCGTCATATGTAATGAATAACTTTTAATAATAGCTTAAACAATTAGCAATCATGGATATAGAAAACGTCGGCCGCACAATTGACCTGGATAAGGTACTTGATGTGACTGTTATCGAACCCAGACTAAAACATCCAACAATCTTTAAATATTTCGATAGCCTTAAACCTGGTGAATACTTTATTATTCACAATGATCATGATCCGAAACCGGTATATTATCAGCTGCTGGGCGAAAGAGGTAATATATTTACTTTTGAATATTTAAGCAAGGGGCCAGAAGAGTGGTTTATTCAAGTCCAGAAAACCCTTATTGAAAAGGAGGATAAAAACGTTGGTAACGTTTCTGAAAAAGAACAGAAAAAGGCTTCATTTTTTGCCGCCAAAGGACAAGGCTACAGCTGTAACAACGGTAAGAAAGACGACACATTGACTACAGACACGTCTGGGCACCAAGAAGTTCCCGGCTGCAATACAGATGCGAGCGACCCGGCCAGTATCGCATCATTCAGAGATGATATTATTTTGCAATATGACAAATGGAATGCAAGCTTTTTATGCGACTTTATTGAGCAGACTGATCACTGTTATTTCAAGGAACAGGCCCGTCAACTAGATGAATTGGGAGAACATATCCGGTTAAAACACCAGAAGGGTCACCCGGAACTGGCTTCCCTGAAAATGTACCAGGACCAATTACTGGCCACCTTGCTTTTTCATCTGACCCAGGAAAAATCTGTGTTATTCGATTCCATTAAACAGATTGAAAAATCTGATCAGATAAACCGGGAACGAGACACACTGCTGTTACGACAAATTTATACGGGAACAACCATGAAAAAACAGGCCAATAAAACGCTGGCTAAGTTGTTGGAGCATATCAGGTTTCACTGCGCTGAATACAATGCTCCGGCTGACGCTTGTGACGCTTATATTTATTACATAAAAGGGCTTTCACAGTTTGACCTTAGGCTAAGCAGATATCTTCACCTCGAGAACACAATATTGTTGGCAAAAATAAATAAGTGGTTTTAAGCCTTTTCTGATTCAATAATAAGATCCCATTATGATAATCAACGGCAACACAAAGATCAGCCAGTTACTAAAAGAAAACAGCGCTGCACTTGATGCCATAACCAGCCTAGCAAAACCACTGGAAAAGTTGCGTAATCCAATTCTGAGAAAGCTCATGGCCTCCAGAACGACCATTCAGCAAGCCGCAGATATAAGCGGCTGTGATGTAGAGGCGTTCTTTCTGGCACTGCGCCCCTTAGGTTTTGAAAGCAGCAATGCACCTGTGATTAAAGCTATAACACCAGATCAACCAACCAACCGGCCTGACTGGCTGGCAGCATTAGTCCCTCAGCAGATCATTGTTTTTGATGTGCGGGAAACGCTTAGTAGAGGATATGATCCACTTAAAGAAATCCTGGCCGAATACAAAAAGGTTCAGCCGGGCACCGCCTTGCAGATCATCAATACCTTTATTCCTACTCCTCTACTCAGGCTTCTGGAAAACAAAGGCGCTCTGACCTATTCAGAGACTATTGCACAGCGGCTCACCTATAGCTATTTTTTTAAACCGATCCAGGTAAACGACAATAAAAAAGCAACCGCCCATGTAAAATTGGGTGATTTGATTTCAACGGTAGACGAGGCAAGTTTTAACGCGCAGCTCGGCCGGTATGCAGTTGACCAAATAAAGGAAATAGATGTCCGAACATTGGAAATGCCAGCGCCCATGCAAGCGATCTTAGAAGAATTAGAAGCATTATCCGAGGAGCATGGGCTCTATGTGCATCATAAAAGGATCCCTGTCTATCTGTTAGAAGACCTACAGGCTTCGGGCAAATATCGTGTATTTATATTGCCCATTACAGAGGGTCGGGTAGATCTATTATTAACGCATAACAGCAAGTTTAAACGTGGCAAAGATTAATATTGCGACAGCACCGGCAAACAGCGCAGTTCTGCCATTTTATGGTACGGCCGCACTTTTTTTTATCCTCTTAAGTATCCTGCTCCTTTGGCGTAGCCCTTTGCTGACAAATGGTTATTTCGACTTTCACCTTCTTGCGCTTGTCCATCTGGCTGTTTTGGGGTGGCTGACCATGATCATCTTTGGTGCTGGTTATCAACTGTTGCCTGTTATCTGTGAAAGAGAACTTCATAGCGAAACATTGGCGGTGATCTCCTATCTGCTGCTGTCGGCGGGTATTATTCTGCTCAGTAGTGGTTTCTGGGTTACACCTGACTTGAAGGGTGTATTCCCCCTTTGGGGAATCATCGGAGGAGGGCTTGTATTCATATCCAGTCTGCTATTTGTCTGTAATGTCATACTTACCACCAGAATTTGTACTTCCTTCAATATTCAAAAGGCATTTATACTGACTTCTTCCATTTGGCTCAGTGCAACCTGTCTGGCAGGTTTTTTACTTGCCTGGAATCTGAGATATCCCTATATCAGCAAGAGTCACCTGCAGTTATTAAAGCTTCATGCCCACATGGGACTGGCGGGCTGGTTTCTGCAACTTATTATTGGCGTGAGCGCCAAGCTTATCCCTATGTTTTTATTAGGTAAATCCAACAAAACCCGACTGCTTATTAGTGCCTATCTTTTTATTAATATCGGAATAATTTTATTTTTAGTAGATGGTATTTTCCGGTCAGTGGCAAGTCGTGCCGTCATATACTTAGCTCTTGTATTGACGGGAATCATCTTTTGGACATTTTACCTGAGAGATGTATACAACAACCGGATTAAAAGACCTATTGATGTCACTTTACGTTTTAGTGGATTGTCTTTTGTCAACCTTTGCCTTACTTTATTGCTCTTAGTACTGATTCTTGTATGGCGGCCCGCCGGGCAACTGCAGATCCTTTATGGCACACTGGCCATACTTGGCTGGATTTCTGCATTGGCGCTGGGCATGACGTTTAAAACCCTTCCTTTTATCGTATGGAACGGGCATTATAAACATCTAAATGGCAAGGGGAGGATACCGCTCCCTAAGGAGCTATATCTACAGTGGCTTGTAAGGCTCCAGTGGTGGTTTTATATTGCAGCATTATACGGTCTATTGGGCGGTGTATTATTACAATTAGAGACATTAATACAAATAGCCCTGATTTTCCTGATCGCAACCAGTATAAGTTATGGGATAAATGTACTTTATATCTTGCAACATAAAACAAGTTTCATCCATGCAACTCCAACAATCACTCCAAATGCATGATCCGTTTTTTGAACAGAAGGCACTAGTTATCGGGGCTCTTTATGATGTTATTGATCCTGAGCTTTTTGTCAACATAGTAGACCTCGGCCTGGTCTATGATATTGACTTCTTACCAGACAATAAGATTCTAATCACTATGACACTATCCACACCACATTGTCCATTGGGTGAAGCCATTCAGACGGGTGTTAAAAACAGATTGCTACAAGAATTTGCTGATCATCAAATTGATATAGAAATTGTATGGGAGCCAGCCTGGAGTCTTGAAAAGATCTCTGAGGAAGGTAGAAAGATGCTGGGAATGCCACCTCGGAATTAATAACGAGACATGATTAAGTCAGCCATCATTTTACGCTTCTACCCTTCCATTTGTATTTACCGAAAAGGCCCAGCCATCCTGCGACCACGGTATATGCGATGTGAAAAGGCTGCATAACTAAAAACCAGCGCAATAAATATCGCTGTTGAAAGAAAGCAGCAACCGGCCACATAAAACTAAGTTCAATTAAAAATTTAAACAAAATCAGCCCGGTCCAACTCAGCAACAACGCCGGATGGAAAAGTCCTATTACAAACAGCAATAATAATCCCAGATTTACAAGGTAAACAAGCAAGAGTACAAGTTTTATTTTCCAATCCTTATAGGTGCCCGCCTTACTGGCCCAGCGAATCCGCTGATTAATTAAGGAAGTCCAGTCAGGCATGGGTAATGTCGATACGGTAGCTTTTGCAGCAAATAAATACCCGGTTGAGCCCGGCTGCCTTTCTTGCATCTTTTGCATTAAAAACATATCATCGCCACTGGCAAGTTGGTCAATACCGGTAAAGCCTCCCACTTGCTCAAAAAAGGCCTTCTCATAACCAAGATTTGCTCCGTTACACATACTCATCAGGCCCCCGCCGACAGCAGCGCCAGTCACGCCCTGCAGGCTAAGAAAATCCAGACACTGAAATTTACTGACAAAAGAACCCATGTCTGTAAACCGTACGGGGGCCGCCACAAAGCGCTTACCCGACTTGCGAATATATTCATCAAAATAAGCAAGCCAGTCTACCGGAACAATACAATCTGCGTCCGTTGTAAGTATCCAGTCACCAGTTGCCTGGCTAATGGCCAGTTCCAGCGCTTTTTTCTTATAAGAGTTAATCGGTCGGCTATCCAGCATCTTTGCCAGTTCAATAACTTTTAGCCGGCCAGGAAACTGCGTCTGCAATTGACGCAATATATCTCCTGTGCCATCTGTACTGAAATCATCCACTACTGTAATATCATACAATACGTTGGGGTAACTGCCTCCCAGTATAGAAGTCAGACAGGTAGCTATATTCTCTTCCTCATTGCGGGCAGGTATAATAATACTGAACCGGATGCGATTCACCGGTATCTCATACTGCGCCTCAAGCATAATAGGACTTAATTTCTTCCATAGTCTTCTATACAATAAGATTAATAAAGCATAGAGGATCAGCAAAACGGCTATAACTTCAACTATAAGAGTCCCCAAGTTCATTCTTTACTGGTTAATTGTATAGGTATTTATGAATAAACCCGTCAGCTTGGATAAATACTGCGGTTTTAATAAAAGGTGGCCCGCATCCCATTTATACACATGAAGATACTGGCTGTGGTATTTGCGGATGGTATCCGCATTCTGCATGGGCGTAACCTGATCTTTTTTACCAAAAACCATCAGAACCGGTATTTTACTGGCTTTTAGTTGCCGTTGAAATGCTTTCAGGCCTGGATGCAGTTTCGACATTGACACCCATCTTGCATACAACAACGTACTCTGCCTTTTGGAGTGCACAAAACTACAGGCATAGGTATAAATGGTCTTATTAATCAGCTTATGGTCGAAAAACCAATCCAGCATCGGCATAGACTTTTTCGGATTTTTGAGCAACCAAGCCATTAGCCGGTGCCCCAACCGGGTACGTACGAGTATCTTATACCATATTGAACTATATAGCCCATCGGGCGAAAGCAAAATCATTTTACGGACCGGTTTCGGATTATGATTAAACAGGCAGATACAGATACGGGCGCCCAGACTAAATCCGACCAGAAAATAATCCCGGCTTCTACTTTCCCTGGCTACGATAGCCTGTAAAATATCATTGAGTTCGGCTACCTCCATCCTGCCTCTGCCCCATCTGGTCAATCCGTGAAAAGGCAGATCCAGGGCGATGAATGTGTAATCACGCCCTAATGGCTCCTCCAGTAAACTAAAAAGAGAGGCATTGTTACTGTAACCATGCAGACAAAACGCCAGCTGTGGGCCACTGCCATATACATAATAGCAGATGCTGGTCTTCTGAAATTCAAGGAAGTGTTGCTGCATCATATACACAAAAATACCATGATTGTCCTAAAAATCAGGTTTTTATTCATTTTGATTGCGGGTATTGTAGTAGGTTTGTATATACAACAGTAATATATGGAGAATAAGACCTTCCCCTTTTATATGAAGATCAGCAGTGTTCTGCTGATGCTTTGCTTATTACTATGGCTGCTATTTGTTGGAAAAACCATCTTGGTACCCTTGTTTATTGCAGCCATAATCTGTATTTTTCTAATTAAGCCTTGTAATTATCTAGAAAGCAAGGGAATGCACCATGCGATCGCAGCGATTATCTGCATGTTAGCGGCTATCGTCGTTATCGGTGCTATTATTTATTTTATATCTGAGCAATTAATTGACTTCAAACAGGATTTACCGGTCCTGGAAGCTCACTTCAATACCGCACTGGGCAATATGCAAGCCTACATACAGAAGCATTTTCATGTTAGTTCCATTAATTTACAAACCTCAGTAGAAAACCTGCGAACCAAAGTCCTCAACAGTGCCCCCGCCCTGGTAGGTTCAACAGTCTCTACCGTTTCTACCGTTATCGAATACACTGTTCTGGTACCTATCTACACTTTTTTATTTTTGCTCTATCGCAATCTGATTGTCCGATTTCTGATCGCCTGTTTTAAGGAGACTCATAGTGAAGCTGTGGCTGCTGTTTTGGGTAAGACTAAATATGTCATTCGAAATTATATTTTTGGACTGTTAATAGAAATGCTGATCGTTGCCATTTTACTGATTATTGGCTTTATGATTATCGGCGCTAAATATGCCCTACTGATGTCCTTTGTCGTCGCACTTCTAAATCTGATCCCGTATCTGGGCATTCTTACTGCGGCTATTATTTGTCTGGTCATTACAGCCACCTCGGGCAGTCTGGTCACTATGCTGGGGGTACTCATCGTGGTTTCTGTGGTACATTTAATTGATAGCAATATATTACTGCCCAAGGTAGTGGGTTCAAAAGTAAAAATCAATGCACTGGTTACCATTGTCGGTGTTATCATTGGCAATCAGATCTGGGGTATTCCGGGTATGTTCCTGGCAGTCCCTATGATGGCATTTTTGAAGGTGTTCTTTGACGGTGTGGATGACCTCAAACCGTGGGGTATATTACTCGGTGAAGATATCAGCCGGCCACATAAACCCAGAAGCCTGAAAATTAAGATCAAAAAAAAGATGAAAACGGCACCAAAAGAAAATGATTAAGATACAATATACTACCGAAAAGAAGGAATTTCTGATATGATTGGCCAAGTTTACCTGATTCCGACTGTACTTCAGGAGGATAAAAAAGCATTTGATGCGCTGCCGGCGTATATATTAGACGGGATCAAATCCTGTGATGTCTTCTTCGCAGAAAATATCAAAACTACCCGGCGCTATTTTAAAAAATGGTGGAAAGAAATGGTCATTGATGACTACCAGTGGTATGCGATTCATAAATTGGAGGATCAGTTGCTCAATGAGTTTAAAACTCATTTAATCGCTGGAAAAAACATAGGAATCATCAGTGAAGCCGGTTGCCCGGGTATAGCAGACCCGGGTCAGTACCTGGTAGAAATCGCTCAGCAAACGGGAGCCACGGTTCACCCTATGGTCGGCCCTAATTCGATCCTACTCGCCCTGATGGCCAGCGGTATGAATGGTCAGCAATTTCAGTTTTCCGGGTATCTGCCCATCGATAGAGCGGAACGAAAAAAAGCTATCCAGGCGCTGGAAGGGGATTCCAGAAAAAGGAACTGTACGCAGATCTTTATAGAAACGCCGTATCGGAATATGCAACTAATAGAAGATATTATCGCTGTATGCCATTCAGATACCCGGCTTTGTATTGCAGTTGATATTACGTCTGAGCGTGAATCCATTCAATCCAGGAAACTCTCTTGGTGGAAAACGGCTTTTTCGAAGCTGGATTTACATAAAAGACCCGCTATTTTTTTAATACAGGCCGGATAAACCAAAAGGGTTTAAATCATATTACAAACATGTCGGCTTACCAAAACAAACGCGTCCGTGGAACTATACCCATCTGTCAATGTGCCAGATCTCAGCACCAGCCAGAAACTGTCAGCGGTTGTACGCGTCTGGGGAGTATGTTTATTGCTTATTTTTGCGGGAGGAGTCATCCTCGTGACTCCCGTGATTCTGATGCTTAAGCCGGGTGTACCATGTAGATATTTATAGCATAAATCAGGTAACTAGGATGATTGAAGCGCCTGTTGGCAAATATGTGATAATGCCCCTTTTAGCTCCATTTTTAGAGGAAATCCTGTTTAGCTGTGGCAGGATTACAGAGTAAAAAATATCCTGATATCATAGGACCTTTTGATACTGGTAATAGCCCGTAAGTATTAAATCTGGCTGGCCTGACCGACAAATATATCTATGAGGGCATTTTAGCCCTATGCTGTCTTATCGCTATTTTAAAAACAACTGCGGCTCAGCAAATAATCGGAATTGATTTAAAAACCAGAAAATTTATATTCTGTATAATAGCTTTCCTATTTGGGCTGATACATATATCCACCTTCTCCCCACTTTATCCAAACCTGTTTTGGGCCTATCCTGTATTTGTACTACCGCAGATAATTATGGGATTTGGATTTGGCTATGTAAGGATCAAATACGGTTTTTTGTACGGATTCATCCTGCATTTTATGGTTAATTTTATGTTCCTTATACTTTCATTTGTAAAATAGCTGATGACCATAAAAAGAACATGTTGGTCATACAATGCTGATCTGGGCTTTTTTATGATTATACGAAAACCGTTTATATTCCAGCGAGACGACTTCAGCTCCATCTGCAAAAGCATACATCATTAAAACTGGCAAAAAGGCTTTTACTCTATAGAAAGAGAGAATGGCCTGTCCGTATCTTTTATACCCCTTTCCTTATTGGGATGAGTGCCCATCTTCACATTTATAACAGCTCCTTGTTGCAAATCCTTATGTGAAATATAATTCTTGGTATAAGGCTTGCCATTTACCGTCATACTTTCAATGTACCGATTGTCCGCATTGTTATCAGATGCACTAACTACAAAGGATTTCCCATTTTCCAGTTGAACAGTCATTTTCTTGAACAGTGGCGTACCCAGAACATACTGTGTCGAAGCCGGGCATACCGGATAGAATCCCATGGCCGAGAACACGTACCAGGCCGAGGTCTGTCCATTGTCTTCATCACCGCAATAACCGTCCGGCGTAGGTTGATATAATCTGTTCATAGCTTCTCTTACCCAATACTGTGCCTTCCAGGGAGCGCCTGCATAATTATATAAGTAGATCATATGCTGAATCGGCTGGTTACCATGAGCGTATTGCCCCATGTGCATCACCTGCATCTCCCGCATTTCATGGATCATACCACGGGCTTTCCTACCTTCAGAAGCAAAGAGTGGTGGTGCGGAAAAAACCGAATCCAACTTCTGAATAAAGAATTCTTTACCGCCCATCAGATCAATCAGCCCCTGTACGTCCTGGAATACAGACCAGGTATAATGCCAGCTATTACCTTCAATAAAATCGCGGCTCCAGCTATAAGGATCAAAATCTGAAACAAAAGAACCGTCTTTATTTTTACCGCGCATAAAATTCGTGGATGGATCAAAGACATGCTTATAGTTCATGGCTCTTTTTCTATACAAATCTGTCTCTACTTTAGGTCTTCCTAATGCCTTGCCCAATGCGTAAATGGCATAATCATCATAAGCATATTCCAGCGTACGTGCGACACTATTACCTGTCTTGCTATCGCTGGGTATATAACCATATTTGTCATAATCTTCAAAGCCCAAACGGCCAGAAGCCTCCGGCCCCTTGCTATGTGCACCGTGAATAATCGCTTTATATAAGGTCTGGATATCATAGCCACGGATCCCTTTCAGATAAGCACCAGCGACAACTGAAGCAGAATTCTGTCCCAGCATGATATTAGAATACCCGGGGCTGGACCATTCGGGCAACCAGCCTCCTTCTTTAAAATCATTGATAAGGCCTTGCTGCATTTCCTTATTAATATCCGGGAATACAAGGCTCAGGAATGGATACAACGCCCTAAATGTGTCCCAGAAGCCAGTACCTCCAAACATATATCCCGATTTAACTTCTCCAGTATATGGACTCCAGTGGACGGGCTGATTCTGTGCGTTGATTTCATAGAGTTTATTGGGAAAGAACATCATGCGATACAGACAAGAGTAAAACGTACGGGTTTGGTCCACAGTTCCCCCTTCAGCTTTAATCCGACCTAACTGATCATTCCAGACCTTTCTGCCATCTCTCACTATCTGATCAAAGCTTTTCTGGCCCTGTTCTCTTTTTAAATTCAGTTCTGCCTGATCCGCGCTGATAAAAGAAGAAGCCACTTTTGCATGTACTTTTTCACCTTCTTTTGTCTTAAAACCAACAACAGCCAACACATGATTGGCCTGCAATTCATTTCCGCTGGTCAATACCGTATCGTCATATATCTGAGCGAAGCTAATGGGCTTATCCAGATAGATAACAAAATAATTTTTAAAATTTTTAAGTTTACCACGAGAATATCTGGAAGTGTATCCTACAATTTTATTTTGTTCAGGCATTACTTTTATGTAGGAACCTCTGTCAAACGCGTCAATCACCAAGGCTGAACTATCACCTTTGGGATAAGTAATCTGAAACTGCGCTGAGCGCTCTGTAGGCGCCAGTTCGGTAGTCACATTCGCATCCGCTAAAAAAACCTGATAGTAATAAGGTTTGACAATTTCTGCCTTATGTGAAAACCAGCTTGCCCTTGCCTCTTGATTTACTTTTATACCACCAGTGGTGGGCATGATCGAAAATTGGCCGTAATCATTCATCCAGGGAGATGGCTGATGGGTTTGCTTAAATCCGTTGATTTTATCCGCACCATAGGTATATTGCCAGCCACTGCCCATTTTTCCAGTCTGTGGAGTCCACATATTCATTCCCCAGGGAAGCCCGATGGCCGGATAGGTATTCCCGTTGGAGAGCTCAAACTTTGAATCTGTTCCCATCAATGGATTAACATAGTCGACCGGATTATCTACTTGCGTAACGATCTGCGCATGTAACTGCAGACCGAATAAACCCATGATTAATACACTTAAAAAGAATTGCTTCATTAAATCGATTTTGATAAAAAACATAAGCCCGACACCACACTATAACTGACTAGACCAGTTTGTGGGCAGTGAATGTAGCCAATTTTGTATTTTGAGCTGCACGAACGAAGTAAAATAACAATTGAGATAATTTTTGCTAACAATTTATTTTAAGCGCATCCACCGGATTTGAGCTGGCAGATTTATCTTTAAGGGTAAGCCTTTCCAATATTAACCTTTATTACTCCCCTTTTAATTTGTTGGGATCCAGCAACCTGTAGCCCTCTTTAGGTATAATAAACCGAGAAGCAGGAACCGGACCAAAATCAATTTTGGTCGCCGTAAAAGTAATTTTGTATTTGTGCATCACCTGCGCTTCATATTCCAGGATCAGGCCCGGGATTTCCTTGAATTCATAGGGATTGTCTCCTACAGTTGTTTTTAGTTCCGGTGTGTAATACATATTGATTTCTGTACCATCTTTCAAAATGGCCACAGCCTTAATGCAGCTATAACCCAAAATTTTTTTGGAGGCCGCGTCCTTTTGAATATTCACTTTCATGCCTTTGTACCGCTTATACTGGTCTTTCCATTGCGCTTTGGTGAGTACGGACATATAATCCTGATCATTAAGATGATAGAGTACAAATGCCTTATCCCCATTTTGATTATAGATGATGGATTGGGAAAATCCATTAAAATGGATGGTAGAACGGGACATTCCACCTCTGACATACAATGTTTTAGCGGCAGTTTTAATCATATTAGAATCCAGATGCTGGTTATTACCTGCTGTCAGTTCAAAATGTAAAGTCAGGTCTCCAATCTCTTTTTGGCCAAATACATGACGACCTGCACCAGTTACTATAAAGACGACCAGCAGTAGGCGGTAAATTTTCGATATGAATGTATAGTCAAACATATTTTATGGAAGCTGAAAGACGTATTTTCCATCATTTGCACTGATCTTTCAGCAAGTGAAAATAATGCATTATCAGCTTAATAGCAAGAATATTATTCCTGCAGATTGTTGTATATTGCTTAAAAATTGACAATCACCATGCCCGCGCCTTCTAAAACAAAATATGAACAACGTTATTTTGTGGACAGCAGTAAATCCGTATGGAACTATTCATTATTTACAGATGAGGATATTACTCAATTCCAGCAAGGAATCCATTGCGGCATGCACAGGTTACTGGGTAATCATCAGATCGAGATAATGGGTACCCGTGGCAGCTATTTCGCTGTTTGGGCTCCGAACGCTGCCAGTGTCCGCATTGTTGGTGATTTTAATGGATGGGATTCAGATACTCACCCGCTGATCGTCCGTCAGGACAGTTCCGGCATCTGGGAAGGCTTTATTCCAGACCTGGGGATGGGTGAGCTCTATAAATACAGGATTATAACACCGGAATCAGAAGTACTGGACAAAGGTGACCCTTATGCCGGTTTCTGGGAAAAAAGGCCACTCACGGCGACGATAACATATCAGCCTGAGTATCCCTGGACAGACGGTGATTGGATGCGTAAAAGGAAGAAGGTCAATCAGCTGAATGCGCCTTTTTCGGTCTACGAAGTCCACTTAGGCAGTTGGATGCGTCCCGATCCAGATAATGAAGAAAGCTATAACAGTTATCTGAATATGATCGATCTGTTGGTTCCCTACATAAAAGAAATGGGATTCACGCATGTTGAGCTGCTCCCCGTTATGGAATTCCCTTATGACGGGAGCTGGGGCTACCAAGGCATAGGCTATTTTGCCCCTACGAGCCGTTTTGGAACACCTGAGGACTTTATGAAGCTCATTGACGCCTTCCATAACGAGCAAATCGGGGTCATTTTAGATTGGGTTCCGTCCCATTTTCCAAGAGATGCCCATGGCCTCTACCGCTTTGACGGTTCCCATGTATACGAATATGCCGACTCCAGAAAAGGCTATCATCCGGACTGGAACTCCTATATATTTAACTATTCACGAGGAGAAGTGCGTAGTTTCCTGCTTTCCAGTGCACATTATTGGTGTGGCGTATTTCATGCAGATGGTCTAAGGGTAGATGCCGTTAGTTCCATACTCCGCCTGGACTATAGCAGAGAGGAAGGTCAGTGGGAGCCTAATGAATTCGGAGGTAATGGCAACACAGAAGCGATTGCTTTCGTCAAGTTACTTAATGAGACCCTATATCGGGATTTTCCCAGTATTCAGGTCATCGCTGAGGAGTCCACCGACTGGCCCGGGATCAGCCGGCCCACTTATCAAGGCGGCATGGGCTTTGGTATGAAATGGATGATGGGTTGGATGCATGATACTATCAAGTATTTTCACCGGGAACCTGTACACCGCCCTTACCATCAAAATGATTTCACCTTCAGTATGGCTTATTATTATGATGAGAACTTTATGTTGCCGTTAAGCCATGACGAGGTTGTTCATGGCAAGAGTCCTATGATCTATAAAATGCCGGGGGATGATTGGCAAAAGTTCGCCAATTTGCGGTTACTTTATACTTATATGTTCTGCCATCCAGGTGCCAAACTTCTTTTTATGGGCAATGAATTCGCCGCAACCGAGGAATGGAATTACAAAAGAGAGCTCCCGTGGTCATTGTTAATGTGGCCCAGTCATCAGGGCATGAAAAAATGCATTACGGACCTAAACCTGCTTTACCGCAGAGAGGGGGCTTTGTTTGAAAAGCAGTTCGACCCTTCAGGCTTCGAATGGACAGATCTGCACCATGAAGACCAAGCGGTTATTGTGTTTAAAAGAAAAGGCCTTAAATCAAAAGATGATCTGGTCATCATCTTAAATATGCGTCCTGAAGTCCACTGGAACTGGGAACTGGAATTATTTGGTAAAAATAAGTGGTCAGAGATTTTCAACTCTAATAAACAAGACTACTGGGGAACCGGTGACGTTTATAACACTGAAATTCCAATGGAAGAACTAGATAAAAAAACAAAGCATTACCGGCTTAAAGTACATTTACCGGCACTGGCAGCAATTGTATTAAAATAAACGAACTATAGATAATGATTAAAAAATTAATGCCCGTTTGCATCTTTGCAATGCTCTTGTCCCTCATATTTTTTAGTTGCGGAAAAAAGTATGCCCATCCACATGTGCTGATAGAAACAAAAATGGGTGATATTGAGGTAGAGATTTATCCTGACCGGGCACCCGAAACGTGTAAGGCTTTCCTCTCCTATGTTAAGGAAGGTTTATATAAAGATGCCAGCTTTTATCGGGTACTGAATGCAGACAATCAGGCATCTGATGCTCCAAAAGCAGAACTGATTCAAGGGGGTATCTGGCAAACCAAACCCGATAAACTTCGAACCTTAAAGGGTATCGTTCATGAATCCACCAAAAGAACGGGTATTCTTCATAAAACCGGTACCGTATCGCTGGCCAGAGAAGCTGCAGGCACCGCCAATTCCGAGTTTTTTATTGTCATTGGCGACCAGCCGGGATATGACTCGGGTGGTGCTAATAATCCGGACCACCTGGGATATGCGGCGTTTGGCAGAGTCGTTCGCGGCATGGATATCGTGATGTTGCTGTATAATAAACCAGCAAGAGATCAATCCTTTGATCCGCCGATTCCGATCTACGATATTAAAAAGTTATAATCATCGATATATTCTATATGGAAAAATTCCTGTAGCGTTGCTACAGGAATTTTTCCATATAGAATATGACTTAGTTTTTTGAAGAGCACTAGCCACCCTAAATATCAGAAGGAACAAGCTTTAACCTTAATTCATCGAGCTGCTTTTGATCAACACTGGAGGGTGCATCGATCATCACATCGCGACCACTGTTGTTTTTAGGGAAGGCGATAAAATCGCGGATGCTTTCACTTCCGCCCAGTAATGCACAGAGCCTGTCAAACCCGAAGGCCAAGCCGCCGTGTGGGGGAGCACCGTACTGGAATGCGCCCAATAAGAACCCAAATTTTTCCTGCTGCTCCTTTTCACCCATGCCCAGGGCAGCAAACATTTTCTGCTGCAATTCTTTTTGGAATATGCGAATGGATCCGCCTCCGATCTCGTTACCATTAAGTACCATATCATAAGCATTGGCCTTGATATTCGCATAAGGATGTTCTAAATACCTTTCCGGATCACTGATCTTTGGATCATTTCCGATCATGCGATCAATGTCACCAGGTTTTGGAGACGTAAACGGATGATGCCTGGCCACCCACCTGTTCTCTTCCGGTGCATATTCAAAAAGCGGGAAATCCAATACCCAGAGTAGCTTATATTCTTCAGGTTTACGCATTCCCAGGCGCTTACCCATTTCCAGGCGAAGCTCGCTGATTGCCTTACGGGTACGTTCTTCCTTGCCCGCGAGAATCAAGATCAAATCGCCGGCTTTCGCACGAGTCGCCAGTGCGATCTTCTCCAGTCGCGCTCTATCATAGAACTTATCTACGCTGCTTTTATAAGTGCCATCTTCCTGACATTTGACATAGACCAACCCCATCATACCGATCTGCGGCCTTTTTACCCAAGCAGTCAATTCATCAAGTTCTTTACGCGTATAACCGGCTGCGCCTGGCACAGCGATGGCAATTACCGTCTCAGCTTCATTAAATACTTTAAAATCCACTCCTTCAAAAATACCGGTTATAGCAGACTTCTCCCTAAAAGTATGGGCAGGGAATTTCAGATTTGCCAGTTCCATATCAAAACGAATATCGGGCTTATCATTCCCATAGCGCCACATAGCTTCTTCCCAGCTCAGGCGGACAATTTCTTCTGTATATTCTTTTGCAATGACGTCTTTAAATACGCGCCGGATCAGGCCTTCAAACATCTGAAGTACATCTTCTTGTTCCACAAAGGCCATTTCACAGTCAATCTGGGTAAATTCCGGCTGCCGGTCTGCTCTAAGATCTTCATCTCTAAAACACTTGACGATCTGATAATAACGATCATAACCGCTAATCATCAGCAACTGTTTAAAAGTCTGTGGAGATTGAGGTAAGGCATAGAACTCTCCTTCATTCATACGGGAAGGCACAATAAAATCTCTTGCACCTTCCGGTGTAGATTTAATCAAGAATGGCGTTTCAATATCCATAAATTCCTGCTCATGCAGGTAGTTTCTGACAGAACGCCCTACCTGATAACGAAGTTGTAGATTTTTTTTAACGGCATTTCTTCTTAAATCCAGATAGCGATACTTCATACGAAGGTCCTCTCCACCGTCTGTATCATCCTGGATGGTAAAGGGGGGCACCGCCGATTTATTAAGAATTGAAAAACTTTCCACAAGGATCTCTATCTCACCTGTGGGTATCTGCATATTTTTATTGGAACGCTCAGCCACCCTCCCTTTTACCTGAAGGACAAATTCACGGCCGAGTGGAGCGCTATCCAGCTGCTCATTCAAGGATTCACCAAAAAGCAGCTGAGTAATTCCATAGCGGTCTCTTAGATCCACAAATGTTATAGAACCAAATTTCCGGATGGTCTGTACCCACCCAGACAGTGTAACTTCTTGTTGTACATTAGATAGTGTTAATTCTCCGCAGGTATGTGAGCGATACATAAAATGATTTCTTTTTAGGATTGCGAAGATAAGGGATATTCATCATTTTACAGGCGCACCAGCTACTGCAGGTGTCTTCACCCGTACCCTATGCAGCAGCTTTTCGATCCCATGTGCAGAGATATTCCTTGCGACAATATGACCGGCCGGCCCGATAAGAATATTCTGAGGTATCCGGTGAACTGCATAATTGCGTACGACCGGGCTATTCCAGGCCTTGTCATCAAAGACATTCAGCCAATCCGTTCCGTCTTGCTTTTTAGCCCGCAGCCAGGAGGATTTATCCGTATCTACACTAACAGCGATGACTGTTAAAAGAGTATCCTTAAACCGATGATAGACAGCTAAAAAAGAAGGCATTTCTGCACGGCAGGGGCCGCACCAACTTGCCCAGAAGTTAACCAAAAGGTAGTGACCACGATACTGCTGTGTGGAGATCATTCTGCCATGGTCATCCGGCATTGAAAAATCAATAAAAATCTTCCCGACTTCACCGTTAGCCCTCCCCTGCAGCTCCTGCTCCAAATACCGTGCATAGGTATTATCAGCCCCTGCACCGGTCAACAGGGAAGCCATCGATCTTAAGGTATCCTGGTTGACCTCAATTTCTCTGAAACAACTGATCAGGAGCGCTTTTGCAGCCGTATCTTCTGCACGATGCAGGGCCACAAACTGTCGCATGGTTGTCCTATATCTGCCTAACTCCTTCTCATACGCCTCCAGATTACGTTTACGTTCGGCCGGTACCTGAGGTTGCTTAATGGCTTCCTGATAATGCGTTACACTGTCTTCCAGAAGGGCAAAATGCTGATTATACCAGGCGAGTTCAGCAGGTTGATCAAGCTCCGTCATCATATTCATATTCTGCGCCTGGGATCTACTTATAACAGTCGACAGTATTACTACTACTACTATAAAATAGAGATATCTTCGTATGAACGGCTGCTGGAACTGCTTACTTTGATACTTCATGAAAATTAAAAATAATAACCAATAAGATCATTGCCTTCAGGCATAAATCATGCCTGTTACACAATAATGGATATATGACAGCTAAATGCCTATTTCTGATCAGCCTTTTTTGTCTCATGGCGGCTGCGCAGCACTTTCATGACATCCTCCAGTCTGTACCCTTTCGCATTGAGTAGGATCAGGTAGTGAAAAAGGAGATCTGCACTTTCGTTTAAAAAAAGATACTCATCACTATCCTTAGCTTCGATCACCACTTCTACCGCTTCCTCGCCGACTTTCTGAGCAATTTTATTGATACCTTTTTTAAATAAACTGGCAACATAGGATCTTTCGTCACCTGAGTTTTTGCGTTGCTGAATTATATTTTCCAACTGAACCAAAAAACTACCACATTCATTTTTTTCGCCCCAACAGGTATCTGTACCTGTATGACATACTGGGCCTAACGGCTCCGCTTTAACCAATAAAGTGTCCTGGTCGCAGTCTACTTTTATATCTTTTAGGATCAGAAAATTTTCGCTCTCTTCTCCTTTTGTCCACAGCCGGTTCTTTGACCTGCTGAAAAAGGTCACTTTGCCCAGTGCTTTGGTCTGGGCGACCGCCTCTTCATTCATAAAGCCCAACATCAATACCTTTCCAGTCTTGCTATCCTGTACAATAGCCGGTACCAGGCCGTCCGGATATTTAGCATAATTGATTTCCATTATTCTTATCTTTTCACTTGATTATTTATTTTCTTATTGCCTGACAGGGATTCCTGCTTCCGCCAGCTTCCGTTTTAAAACACCGATTTCTACTTCTCTAAAATGAAAAATGCTGGCAGCCAGCGCCGCATCCGCATGCGCCGACTCAAAGACATCTATAAAGTGCTCTACAGTCCCGCCACCACCGCTGGCGATAACCGGAACCGGTAATGTCGTTGCCAGCGTCTCTGTAATATCCAGTGCAAACCCCTGTTTCGTTCCATCATTATTCATAGATGTCAGCAATATCTCCCCTGCACCTAATTCCACTCCCTTTCTGGCCCAGTCCTCACAACGGATATCTGTTTTAAGCCTGCCTCCATTCAAATAAACATACCAATGACCATCAGCCTCTTTTTTGGTATCAATGGCCAAGACGACACACTGGCTCCCAAATGCGCCTGCCAGTTCTTGGATCAGTTCCGGCCGTTTAAACGCCGCCGAATTGACCGAAGTTTTGTCAGCTCCGTTGTCCAGGAGGATCTTGCCATCCTCAACAGAACTGATCCCCCCCCCAACCGTGAAAGGAATATTGATATGGCGGGCTATCTTACTGACTAACTCCCTCAGCGTCTTTCTTTTTTCTACCGTTGCAGTGATGTCCAAAAAGACCAGTTCATCTGCACCCTGATCGGCATAGAACTTTCCGAGTTCCACCGGGTCTCCGGCGTCACGAAGGCTTTCAAAATTAATACCTTTCACCGTTCTGCCATCTTTGATATCCAGGCAGGGAATGATTCTTTTCGTTAACATAAATAATAGAAGTGATCAAAATTACTCGCAATCTGCGGGAAAGACAAATAAAGACGGCTAACAAGCAAAAAAACATTCAAAATATGCCTGCGGCAAACAGACATTCGTTATTAAAATAAACTTGGCTCTTCCAATGGATCAGGTAACTTTGGTCAGATTTCATGACTAATTTAAACCTTTATCTATGCCAATCATTTACGCAATTAATAAGATAATTCCGATAGACACAATCATCGAAGTATTTGATAGTTCTGGCATCAACCGCCCCACCGGTGATATGAAGCGGATTGAAAGCATGTTTAAGGCAGCGGATCTGACAGTAAGTGCTTGGGATGGAGACCAATTGGTCGGTATCGCCCGCAGTCTGACAGACTTTTGTTACTGCTGTTACCTGTCCGACCTGGCGGTCCGTAAAGAATACCAACATGAGGGAATCGGCAAAGAACTTGTGCGCCGTACCCGCCTCGAAATCGGCCCTCAAAGTATGCTCTTGCTACTGGCAGCTCCCAGCGCAGTAGCGTACTATCCCAAATTGGGTATGGAAAAGATGGATCGCGCCTTTATCTTCAACAGGGAAACAGACTGATCCTGAATGCATATCAAGCCTGCTTTTTAAATCTGAAAATAGCTGCGTACCTGCAAAATGAATTGTGCCAATACATTAAAATGAGAGAATAGCTGACAGGCCAGGATCAGAAAAGCAATACCGTACAGTCCGCCATACAAGTGGGCAGAATGATTAATTCTTGAGCTGCCTCTTTTATCCAACCAGGCAGTGATAATCAGGTAGATCACTCCGAAAATAAAAGAAGGCAGGCTAAAAAACGGAATAAAAATCAATCCTATCTCGGCGGTCGGCATAAGTAGAATACTGACAAATACAATCGCCGACACAGCCCCGGAAGCGCCCAGACTCTGATAGGCATAGTTATCCTTATTCTTTACATAGGTGGGCAACAAACAAACCAATAAAGCTGTTATGTACAGTATCAGATATAGTAGTTTGCCAAATCCATTTCCAAATATATAAGCAAAATTTCCTTCTACGACGACACCGAAGGTGTAAAAGGCATACATGTTAAAGGCCAGATGACCAAAATCTCCATGGATCAGTCCACAGCTGAAAAACCGGTACCATTGACCTTGCTCACTGATGGCAGGCGGATAGAAAATCAGCTTTCCCATCAGTGCTTCATTAGAAAAAGCCATAAAGGATACAATACAAGTAATAATTATGATAACAAGGGTAACACTTAAATGCTCCATAAATTCATTTTTTCAGGTGCGCGCGGCCAGAACTAGTTAAATTAGATGTGATGATATTTTTCTCCCCGAATAATACTGCAGGCTCTATAGAGCTGCTCCGCCAAAATCAGCCGGACGAGCATATGCGGAAAAACCAGTTTGGAGAGGCTCCAGACCATCTGGGCTCTTTTTCTGACCGGCTCATCTACGCCAAAGGCACCGCCGATCAAAAATACAATCCTTTTGGTACTTTCCGTGGCTCTTTGTTCAATAAACGCAGCCAGATCAATAGAACTGAGCATTTTCCCTTTTTCGTCCAATAATACCAGAAAGTCTGTTGCTTGCAACTGATTTAAAACGAGCTCTCCTTCCTGTTTTTTCAGATCGGCTATCTGTAAGGATGCCGCATGCTTCGGCGGGGCAATAATAAACCATTCGGCCGGATAATATTTTCGGAGCCGGACCGTAAATTCTTCAATACTGGCAGATAGCTGGCGGTCATGCGGTTTCCCAACAGACCATAATTGAATTTTCATAATCTGGATACTTGTTTGCTGAGTGTTCTTTCATGTCCAGGCGGATCAGGCATTTTAAAAAAACGGGTAAATAATCCATACATACCGAGCCCCACCAAAGAGCCGATAATGGCGCCGGCAATAACATCTGTCGGATAATGTACCCCTACATAGATCTGCCCATAACAGATTGTCGCTGCCCAAAAAATAAACAGCCAGGCCCATTTACCAAAATACCTTTTGAGTGTCAACAGAAAAAACAAGCCCAGCGCAAAATGATTGCAGGCATGAGAGGAAGGGAAGCTACCACTCTGCGGACGATGCCTTACCAGAAATCTTTCTTTAAGCCGCATCACCACATCATTACAGGGTCGCACCCGATCAAAATACTCTTTTAGAAAATGGCTGCTGATCTGATCCATGAGTGCCGCTGTAGCCAGTACAAACAGAAACCAGGGTAGCGCTTTTTTGCCGAAATTAATAAAGATAAACAGCCCCAGGAAGATATATAGGGGAATCCAGGTATTTTTATCCCGCCACCAGGGAAGGATACTATCCAGAACAGGGCTGGTCCAGACCGTATTTATTTTTAAAAAAAGATATTTATCAAAATTTTCGAAATAGGAAAATATCATTTATAAGCCAAGGTTTAAAATTTTATTACTTTTGGAGCCAAAAATCAGCTCATGAAGCGCATAAAAATACCAAGTTCTATCCAATGGTTATTGATAATTAGCATATTTTTTATAGTTCTAATGTCCCTTTTGCGTATCATTGAAATGAACATTTTCCCAAAACCGGCTCTGGATATCGACCACCCCATGGGCAAGGCATTCTGGCTTGGTCTTCGATATGATTTGCGTATCGTCAGCGTAGCCGCATTGGTAGGCTTTCTTTTATCGCTGCTACCGGCCTTACATCCGTTTAAAAAAGCAAAGGGCAAGAAAACGGCCTTTATTTATTGGGGCATTTTCACATTTCTTTTTGTTTTTATGTACATTGCAGGATTCGCCTATTTCGCATATTTAGGCGCCAGTCTCAACGCCAGTGTGCTCGAGTACCTGCAGGAAGACGCTTCTTTCGGGATGGTTATGGAAACATATCCTGTCTTCTGGATCTTATTTACACTAATCATCGGAACCTTTTTACTGCATTGGTTTATCCGTCTGACTTACCGTTGGGTTAACAAAAGAGCGGGTGACCAGGTGACTAAGTCCAGGCGTATCACTGTCGGTATCGTTTATTTTCTGCTGCTTGCCTTTTTTATTTTTGGCCGCCTGGGGCAATACCCTTTGCGTTGGAGCGATGCATTTACCTTGGGTAGTGATTACGCCTCGAATATGGCGCTGAATCCCTTTCAGTCTTTTTTTAGCACCTTGCAACATGCCAGCATCACCTATAACAAGGAGGCGGTAAAAAAAAGTTATCCCTTAATGGTGGATTTCCTGGATATCAAACAGCCGGATCAAAATAAGCTGAACTTTGAAAGAATTATTACGCCGGATACCCCGGCTGTTAACCCTCCCAACGTCGTGCTAGTCATCTGCGAATCCTTTAGCTATGTAAAGAGCTCCATGTCAGGCAATACGCTTAATCCCACGCCTTATTTTGACTCACTGTCTAAACAGGGTCTATTCTTTACCAGATGTTTTTCACCATCCGTTGGTACGGCCAGAGGTGTATGGGCAATCATCACAGGTATTCCCGACGTTGAAAGAAATTCTACTTCCAGCCGAAATCCGGGAGCCGTTAATCAGCATACCATTATCAATGCTTTTAAAAACTATGATAAAAGTTATTATATCGGCGGTAGCTTAAGCTGGGCAAATATCCGGGGCGTGCTTGAAAATAATATTCCTGGTCTGGAAACCATCGAACAGCCCGATTATGACGCCCCTAAAATAAACGTCTGGGGCGTCAGTGACAGACACATTTTTGAAAGGGCAAACCAGGACTTCTCAAAAGCCACCAAGCCTTTTTTTGCGATCATTCAGACCGCTGATAATCATCGTCCTTATACCATTCCTGAAGATGATAAAGACAACTTTAAGCTGGTTCACTACTCACAAAAGGAGATCCTGGAGAATGGCTTTACCAGTCTGGCAGAACTGAACGCCTTTCGTTATACTGATTATTGTTACCGCCATTTTATTGAGGCAGCTAAAAAGCAACCCTACTTCAAGAACACGATCTTTGTCTTTGTCGGAGATCATGGTACAAAAGGAGACGCTTCCAAATACTATCCGGATGCCTGGACCAATGGCTCACTGGTAAATATGCATGTTCCTTTGTTATTTTATGCGCCCGGACTTATCCGTCCGGAGCAGATCAATAGTTATGCCTCTCAGGCAGATGTGTTGCCTACTATCGCGGGATTGGCCAGGCTACCTTACAAAAACACCACTATGGGCCGTGATCTGATGAGCCCGCATATGAGGGCTCATCCGGACCATAATGGCGTCTTTATATATGATCCCAGCAATATCACTATCGGGCTGATGCAGGATTCGCTGTATTATTTTTATGACGTAGACCGTCAGCAAAAACCAAAGGCGTTTAATATGTTCAATAATCAGCCCGTAAAACTGGCCGATTCTGTAAAAAAGCATTACGAGCTACTGATCAATGCTATTTATCAGACGGATAAGTACATGATTCTCAATAATAAACTTCACTAATATTGAACTTTTTGTTCAAACAATAACCCCTGCTTATCTGGTAAAGGATAAAGCAGGGTGCTTACTTATTTATCTTGCAGCACTCGTACGATAGGCTTATTTTTTACGGAAGAAAATTCGGACGGGTACGCCCTTAAAGTTAAAATGGCTCCTTAACTGGTTTTCTAAGTAATTTTTATAGGGCGTCTTAATATCGTCCGGATAATTGGCAAAAAAGGCAAAAGAGGGGACATGAGTGGGCAATTGCATCACATATTTGATCTTAATAGAATTACCCCTTACGACCGGTGCATGATAGGCCTCAATCGCCTTTAACATCACGTCGTTGAGTTTACTGGTTGCAATACGCTGCTTTTTATTCTCACAGACTTCCAAGGCTATTTCAATTGCCTTAAAGATCCTTGTTTTTTCCTTTGCGGAGATAAACACGATAGGAATATCATTAAACGGTGCAATACGTTTTTTCAACTCCTTTTCATAGTCTCTGGCTGTATTAGTAGCTTTGTCTTCGATCAGGTCCCATTTATTAACTAGCAAGGTGATACCCTTTCCCTTTCTGGCGGCCAGTGAAAATATATTGATATCTTGCGCGGTGATGCCTTTTTCCGCATCCAATAAGAGCAGACAGGTATCAGCCTCATCCATTGCTTTGATCGCCCGGATGACTGAATAAAATTCCAGATCATCCTTTTCCTTGTTTTTTTTACGAATACCTGCGGTATCGATCAAAATAAACTCTTTCTGAAAGAGATTATAATGGGTATGGATCGTATCCCTGGTCGTACCTGCAATATCACTGACAATGGTTCTTTCCTGACCGGTCAGCGCATTTAACAGAGACGATTTCCCGACATTGGGTTGTCCTATAATGGCAATTTTAGGCAGATCTGTATTTTCTACGGAGCTTTCTGTTTCTTCCGGCATTAGTTCAGTTACAGCATCCAGTAACTCACCAGTACCACTACCGCTTATTGAACTGATAAAAAATACCTTTTCAAAACCCAGTATATAAAACTCAGTTGCTTCTAAATACCGGTTATTATTATCTACCTTATTCACCGCTACTAATACGGGCTTAGTTGTTCTTCGCAACATATTAGCCATTGCGTCATCCAGATCAGTGATCCCCGTTGCTGCATCTGTCATAAAAATGATTACATCAGCCTCATCGATCGCTGTTTTGACTTGCTTGCAAATCTCGATTTCAAATACATCTTCTGAGCCATGGACAAAGCCACCGGTGTCAATAACGTTAAAAGAACGGCCATTCCATTCCGTCACACCATACTGGCGATCCCTGGTCACACCGCTGACATCATCCACTATTGCTTTTCTTTCTTCCAGCAGGCGGTTGAAAAACGTACTCTTACCTACATTGGGCCGACCTACTATCGCTACTGTATAACTCATAAATATTTCATTAATGTGGATCAATCAGGACAGCCATCATGGCCTGTTCCGGTAATTACCTGTACTTTTATTCTTAATTAATTATAACCGTATTCTTTTAGCTGAGCATCACTTTCCCGCCATTTAGGGCGCACTTTAACAAAAAGCTCCAGAAAAACCTTTTGTTCCAGGAATTTCTCGATATCTTCCCGGGCCAGTGTACCGATTTTTTTGATCATCGACCCCTTCTCTCCTATAAGGATCATCTTCTGGGTTTCTCTTTGCACAATGATATCGGCCTGTATTTTGATCAATGTCGTTTTCTCTTTGAAAGCATTAACCAGGACAGCCGCGTGATAAGGAATCTCATCACCGAAAAGCAAATAGATCTTTTCCCGTATAAGCTCACCCACAAAAAATTTGGTAGGTAAATCGGTCATCTCATCCTCGTCATAAAACGGCATACCCTCCGGCAATAACGCTACAATAGCCTGGATTAGTTTCTCAAAGATTTTCTGATTAAGGGCACTCAGTGTAACAACGTTCCTGCAATAAGGCAGCGTGCCAAAAAAAGCTTTAGCCGCCTTTACATTGTCCGGATTGGCCTTGTCGATTTTGTTGATGGCGATGATACAAGGAACTTTTAGGCGAAGGGAAGTGAAAAGTTTCGCACACTCATCCCAGTCATCTTGTATATCCACCAGCAATACGGCAACATCTGCATCTTCCAGGGCACTTTTAACATTACCCATCATTTTCTGATGCAATTTATACTTAGGCTCGATGATGCCTGGCGTATCGGACAAAATGATCTGGTAGACATCCTTTTTATTCAAGAAACCTTTAATTCTGTGCCGAGTAGTTTGTACCTTACTGGATACAATAGCCAGTTTTTCCCCCAAGAGGGCATTTAGCAGGGTACTTTTCCCCGCATTTGGCTTTCCGAAAATATTAACAAACCCAGATTTCATGAAGGGTATTTAAACAAAAAAATGAATCCGTACCAAATGCAAAGGTAGAATTTTAATGCTGAATGAAAAAAACGTCATACCTGATCCGCAGCGACAAAAAAAGCCCCACAAAATTGTGGAGCTTTTCGCCTTTCAGCTGTTGCGAGGGGCGGGATCGAACCACCGACCTTCGGGTTATGAGCCCGACGAGCTACCGCTGCTCTACCTCGCGATATAATCTTTATCAATAATGGAGTAAACTCCCTGAATGTTTTTATCGCGCATCTGGGAAAGAATAACCGTGTTTCCCAAACGGGTTGCAAAGATAAGGAGAAAATATTTAGCAGCCAAACTTCTACCACACTCTTTTGATAATTCTTAGAAAATGCGTTCGTTGCCGGCTAACCTTTTGTTTGATGCCCTGTGAATCGATCATATCAATTCTAACTTGCCCGGAGGCATGTATAATCTTATTAGGTCCCAATAAGATACCCACATGTGTGATACGCCCTTCGGCATTGTCAAAAAAAGCCAGGTCACCGGGCCTTGATTCCTCCAGAAAGCCAACGACCTCACCTACTTCCGCCTGAAGATAGGCATCCCTGGGCAAATCGGTTCCGAAAAGTTTATAAACTTGTTGTACAAATCCGCTACAATCTGTTCCTGCTACCGTTTTACCGCCCCATAAATAAGAAGTGTTCATATAGGTTAAGGTCGCTTCCTGAAGGTTTTTTCTGGATCTACGCTTAGGCTTTACCGGAGAAACCGCTCCATAGTCCACCGGGATACCTGCCAGTGTATCACTGCGCCAGACCGGCGTCCCCGGATATACCACCATGGGCTGACCTGCCACTTCAATAGTTGTGACCTGATCTATATATCCCTCTGTTTTAGACTTCTCCAGCCAACTCTCCAATACATCCGTGACTTGATTTGCCTGTATCCATCCAACATACTGGTCATAAACCGTGCGTACCTGAAGAAAATCGCCATCGCGATTCAGTAATTCAGCCATTTCCCCAAATAGCAGCTGACTCACCATCTCAGAACGATGAGAGGGTTCTAGCCGGATCGGCGCAACGGGTGTTATACCAATAACGTGAAACATACTTTTCTCACTAATAATTAATAATAATTGGCTAATTTTAGCCTGATCACAAGCACCTCATTACCCTTTACCGTTATGGAATTCTGGGCAAGAATGCATCTAAATACAAAACCGTTCCCTATTTGAGTCCAATCCATCAAAAATACAATGATGACTTTCTGCTCAGCAAATATATGCAGAGTCAGGATAATTATTGGCTGGGAATCTTACTTCAGCGCTATACAGTACTGGTTTTAGGGGTCGCCATGAAGTATTTGAACGACCCTGAAGAAGCAAAAGATGCCACCCAACAAATATTTTTTCACGTATTACAGACGGTCAGCCGACACAAAATTACTAATTTTAAAAATTGGCTTTATACGGTAGCTAAAAACCATTGTCTGATGCATATCAGAGGGCAAAAGCATAGCCGGATGGAAGAACTGAAAGAAGAGCTCTTGGAAATTAGCTCAGAAAGTGAACTCGATAATATCCAGGATCGGGAAAGCCAGCTGGATCAGATGCAGTCCGCTCTGGAACTGCTCAATAAGGAGCAAAGAACCTGTATCTCCCTTTATTATCTGGAGAACCATTCCTATCAGGAAATCTCTGTAAAAACCGGGTATAATGGAGATCAGGTAAAAAGTTATATTCAAAACGGCAAAAGAAATCTCAAAAATTATATGATCAAAAATCTTCCTCCCCATGGCGGATCCTAAGAAAATATCACCTCAGGCCGGTAAAAAGGAACTGGAGCGATGGCTGCAAGAACAATTGAATGCGCCTGGCAGTGACATGGCCCAGGGTGACGATGGACCGCCAAACAAGGATGATCCTTTTTACAAGGATGCAATGGAAGGATTGGGCAAATTTAGCTCTACCCGTGAGATCTATAATCATACCAACCGGATTAACCGGTCTATACAGAAAAAAACAGGTGCGGGCAGAAAAAAGGGGCCTGTGGACACCGGACATTTATTCTGGTTTGTGGTGGCCATTGTCGTTATCATCATGGTGATTATACTTGCTTTTGTTGTGATCCGCATGCGTCTGGGACAAATTTAGCTGAACTGTTATACATTAATTGCCGTAGATAGGGTAAATTGCAGGCTGTAATCAGATTCTATTCACGGGAAATTAAAGTGTATACATATGCAGAAAAAAATTGTTATAATCGGAGCGGGATTCGCCGGTCTCAAACTAGCCAGAAAGCTGCATAATACAGATTACCAGATTACCATCATTGATATTCATAACTTTCACCAGTTCCAGCCACTGTTCTATCAGGTGGCGTCGGCCCGACTGGAAGCTACGGCAATTTCCTTTCCGCTCAGACGAATCTTTCAGGGTAAAAGAAATGTCAATGTACGGGTAGGTATGATTCGTCAGATTGATACACGGGCTAAGAAAGTATTTACCCGCCATAATATCTATGACTATGATTATCTGGTCATTGCTACCGGCTGCACCAATAATTATTTTGGCAATAAAAATATTGAGCAGAATGCATTCCCGATGAAATCCACCAATCAAGCCATTGCCCTGCGCAACAAGATCTTGTTAAACTTTGAAGCGTCCCTTTCAGCCAGGACACCTGAAGACAAAGAGGCTTACAATAATATTACGATCGTAGGCGGCGGCCCTACCGGTGTTGAACTCGCCGGTGCACTGGCCGAAATGAAATCCAAAGTTCTCCCTAAGGATTACCCCCTGATCGATTTCAGTAATCTGCGCATCAATCTGATCGAAGGCAGCCCCAGCACCCTGTCTTCCATGAGCGAGCAGTCCCAGAAAAATTCCAGACGCTATCTGGAAGAAATGGGCATACATATCCAGACAGATATCCATGTCACAGATTATGATGGTGATACCGTTTCTCTTGAAAACGGCACAAGTATTCCATGTAAAACGCTTATCTGGGCGGCTGGTGTCATAGGGAATGTTCCGGCGGGGATTCCCAAAGAAAGTATCACAAGGGGTAACCGGATTATAGTAGATGAATTGCACCAGGTAAAAGACCTGAGCGACGTCTATGCGATTGGAGACATTTCTTATATGGAGACCAAAGACTGGCCCCATGGACACCCGCAACTGGCTCATGTTGCCAATAAACAGGCAGAGCACCTTGCCAGGCATTTCAAGAACCTATTGAAAAATAAGCCGGTAACGCCTTTTACCTATAAGAATCCGGGAACAATGGCCACCATTGGCAAACGCAAAGCTGTGGTAGACCTGCCCAAATTACATTTTCACGGAAGATTGGCCTGGTTAATATGGATGTTTCTGCATCTGATGTTAATTTTGGGCGTTCGCAATAAATTATTGGTATTCCTGAACTGGATGATCAGCTATTTCACTAATGACTCAACACTCAGGATCATTTTGTTGCCCTCCAAAAAACAGACCTGGCTGGGGCAGGAATATGATGAGCTATCCGTATAGTTCTTGGCGAAAAAAACAGTAGGCAGGAGCCTGTCTGTTCCATTAAAGATTTATGACTCATTCATGCAGATAAACAGAAAGATCTATATACTTTCCATGTTGCTCACCCTGGTAATCTCCGTGGGTGTATTGAAAGCGCAGGTCACTGACCAGACCCAGACTGACCAGACCCAGACTTATCAAACCGACAATCAGGGTCGCCCCATAGCCCCCAATCAAAGTGGCAATGACTCACTAAAAAGGCGTGATAAGTACGAAGATTCTATTACAATTAGCTACCGGTATTTTGATTCCACTCTGGATCATCATATGGATAGTTCAATCAATGATTTCAATACCCGGCTCCAGCTACCCTACACTTACAATGATTTGGGTAACATAGGCTCGCCCGCGCAGTCTTTGCTCTTTTCGCCCTATATGCAGCCGGGCTGGGATGAGGGTATGCACGGCATGGATTATGCAAGATTCACACTAAAGAATACCCGTTATTTTACATCTACCCGCCCTTATTCTGAACTGGGGTATATGCTGGGCGGCCGGGGCGAACAGTATATAGACCTGCTGCACACGCAGAATCGAAACCGCAATGTTAATTTCACGTTTGAATACCGCCTACTGAATGCGCCGGGTGCTTTTAAAAATCAGAACAATGCCAATAGTAACCTGCGGGCAAATATTTCTGTTCAAAGCACCAACAAAAGATATTCTTCCAATCTGATCTTTATTCGCAACAGTCTTAAAACCGCTACGAATGGCGGCCTGGTAAATCCGGATCAATTGAGCGATTTATCATTGGGAAATCCATTTGAAGCCGGCGTAAAACTAGGCAACAGCAATACGACGACCAGCAACCCTTTTAATGCCAGTGTTATTACCGGCAATACATTTAATGATATCACGCTGTACCTGAGACAATCTTATGATTTTGGCCAGAAAGATTCCGTTGTCCAGGATACAATTACCTATTACATGTTCTATCCCCGCATTCGGTTTGAACATGCCATTTCCTATTCGACCCATGGTTATAACTATCATGACTATAATCCCACTTCTGACGATTATCTCAATTACTACAATTTTATTGTTCCGACAGACACGATATTATTTGAGGACAAATGGAAGGACCTCACCAATCAGTTTGCCATCTACACGTATCCTGATAAAAAAAATAAAAATCAATTCCTGAAGCTTCATGCGGATCTGCAGTTACTCAACGGGAGATTAGGAGAAAACTATAAACTCAGTTACAGCAATATCTTTGTCGGCGCAGAATACCGGAACCGTTCAAAAAATAATAAATGGGATATTCAACTGGCAGGTAATTTCTATGTCGCAGGCAACTATGCAGGCGATTATAATGCCCAGGCCAGTCTAAGAAGAGATTTCGGGGAAAAGCTTGGCGGCCTTGAACTGGGCTTTCAGAACGTCAACCGAACGCCATCATTTATTTATAATGCCGGTAATGAAGGAGGATTCACGACGGATGATTCCAAAGTGACCTATAATCCTCATTCCGATTTCCCGGTGATTGGCGTCAGTAACCTGAATAAAGAAAATATCTCCCGCGCCTATGCACGGTATTATCTACCTTCTATGGGGCTGAGTCTGACAGGAAATTATTACTTTGTAACGAATTACACCTACTTTAAAGATGTGTTCACAGCAGCACAGTCTAGTAGCCTGTTTAACATATTGCAAGTCGGTGCCCAAAAACATACCAGACTGGGAAAATTCTTTCATTGGTATGTAGATGCCGATGTTCAACAACGAGCAGGTGAAGCTCCGCTGAATCTACCCTTACTGCTTTTAAGAAACAGGATCGCCTTTGAGGGGCATTTCTATAAAAACCTTTACCTGGCAACCGGAATTGATGTCAGATACGTATCTCCATATAAAGCATCGGCTTATTCGCCATTTACCGGTCAGTTCTATTACCAGGATGAGCAACAGATCAATAACCGGCCCGACATTTCTTTTTATGTCAATTTCAGAATCAAACGTTTTCGCTTCTTTGGAGAGTTAGCGAATCTGAATACCCTGGATTATAGTAACAATACTTTTGGCTTTAACCATTATAATTACGTTAACCCCAATATGCCGGGTCAGGCGCTATGGCTCCGTCTGGGCGTCTGGTGGTATTTCATTAATTAAAATGCCGCCTCACAGCTTTTTTGGTTTTCAATATGCAGATAAAGAAAAATTACAGTATTCAGCCCTATAATACTTTTGGTATCGCTGCCAGAGCCAGCCGTTTTGCGGCTTTCGGGGATGTGCAGACACTGGCTGCTTTACTCAGAGACAATCAGCATGAGCATAAAATTATCCTGGGAGGCGGTAGCAATATTTTGTTTACAAATGATTTTGCGGGTCTGATCCTTAAAAACAATCTCAAAGGCATCGAGCTGCTTAGAGCAGATGATCAATATTATTATCTTAAGGTCGCAGCCGGTGAGCCGTGGCACCCTTTTGTACAATACTGCGTAGATCATGGTTACGCCGGTCTGGAAAATCTTAGCCTGATACCCGGGCTGGCAGGAGCCTCTCCCATGCAGAATATCGGCGCCTACGGCGTAGAAATAAAGGATGTCTTCTATCAGTTGGAAGCCATGCGCATAAGCGACCAGACCTTGCATACCTTTTCCAGAGAAGACTGTCAGTTCGGATACCGTGAGAGTATTTTTAAAACTGAACTAAAGGGGAAGTATATCATATTAAATGTTACCTATCGCTTACTCAAAAAACCTATATTGCATCTGGAATATGGTGCGATCCGTGAGGAGCTGGAAAAGGCTGGCATTGCTGTTAATACGACTACGCCAACCATAAAAGAAGTATCTGAAGCAGTGATACGTATTCGACGAAGTAAGCTACCCGATCCCAAACAGATCGGTAATGCAGGTAGTTTTTTTAAAAATCCCAGTATCCCCATCGCTCAGTTTGAAAAGCTTAAAATGGAGCACCCAACACTCCCAGGCTACCCTTTAACTGGTATAGGAAGTAATGAACAGATCAAAGTCGCCGCCGGATGGTTGATTGAAGCCTGTGGCTGGAAAGGGTATCGAGATGGAGACGCCGGTGTACACGCTCGTCAAGCTCTTGTATTGGTCAACTACGGTCATGCCACCGGGGCTGAGATTTACGCACTTTCGGAACGTATTATCAATAGTGTAGAAAACAAGTTTGGAATCGCACTGGAAAGAGAAGTCAATATTATTTAATCACCTGTAGTTTATTATAGTGCCATGTTTCTTATACAAATTCAGAAAAGTAGCGATGCAGCAGCTACCGCAACACAACAAAACCCTCATTCCATCCTGCCCCTTATCATCTTTTTTGGTGTAATACCCTTAGCTTTTATGCTCTATTGTCTGCGTGATATTCTGCCAAAAACTTATGCAGGTAATGGTAAGAAAATATGGATGACACTGATTATTATTCTCCCCATGCTCGGACCATTACTCTATTTGTTTATAGGGCAGGAAAAGGCGCTGCGGTAATAGATTAAGATTATCTGAGAAATAAGCATTTTAAGCGTTTTTCCTAAGACGACTGTGCCTATACCCATAAGCAAAATAAACCAGTAACCCCATAGCCATCCACCCAAAGAATACCAGCCAGCTTTTTGCCGGAATGGTAATCATTAAATAAAGACAGCAGAGTGTACCCAATACGGGTATAAGGGAGTAGCGTTTTACAAAGCTAAGAACTGCTGCGATAACTGCTACAACGATAAACAAAATAAAAAGGATTTCTTCATAGGACTCAGTGCTCAGGTTTTCAAAAGCCGCCATTAAACGGCTGCGGAAAAAATAAATAAATATAGTAACGAACAAGGGAATCAAATACCTGGCATTAATGTATGGCAGCTTGAACTGGTCTTTTGCCTTATTGATCTTCGGAAGTGCCAAAACGCCACTGCAAACCAGCACAAAAGCGAAGAGCGTTCCGATACTGGTCAAATCGGTCATTAACAGGTCATCAATAAATAGAGTCGGGATTCCGACCAACAGACCGGTTATCAGCGTGGCGAATGCTGGCGTCTTATACCGCTTGCTCACTTTAGCAAAACGCTTGGGTAACAATCCGTCACGACTCATACTCATCCAAATTCTTGGTTGGCCGATCTGGAATACCAGTAATACACTGGTAGAAGCAGCTACAGCACTCACGGCTATAATCAAGCCGACTTTCGGCATATTGATTTTATTGAACACATAGGCCAATGGATCAGCGACACCTTCAAATTCTTTATAATTAACCAAGCCGGTTATAACCAGAGCCACCAGGATATAAATCACTGTGCAGATCAAAAGCGAATACAGCATCCCTTTAGGCATATCCCTTCTGGGGTTCTTACACTCTTCAGCGGTTGTAGAGATCGCATCGAAGCCGATATAAGCAAAGAACACAGATGAAACACCCCTTAAAACGCCTTCCATCCCATTAGGTAAAAAAGGCGACCAGTTGTCCGTTGTACCATCTGAAACAATCAGGTAAAAACCAAAAATTACAATAAAAGCTAACAAAACAAGTTTTAAGCCCACCATGAAATTGGCACTCTTTTTACTTTCAGAGATTCCGATATAGGCCAAAATGGTGATGATCACGACGATCAAAAAAGCAGGTAAATTAATAATAAACTTAAGCGGTCCAAGGGCTGGTGCATGACTATAGACTAAGTCATCCAATGGAAGCCCCGCTGCTACGGCACTGTCATATTTTATTTTGGCCGTCTGATAGCCAATTGTCAGCCAGTCCGGCAAATGGATATGCATGCCGATGAGTAGATTATTAAAATAAGCACTCCAGGAAATTGCCACTACAATATTTCCAATCGCGTATTCCAGGATCAGCGCCCACCCGATCACCCAGGCAATGAGTTCACCAAAGGTTACATAAGAATAGGTATAGGCACTCCCCGATACAGGCACCCGAGAAGCAAACTCCGCATAACAAAGTGCTGTAAACCCGCAGGTCACGGCCGTAATCAAAAACAGAAAAATTACCCCAGGCCCTCCTTCAAAAGCCGCTTTACCAATCGTTGAAAAGATACCGGCACCGATGACGGCAGCCACTCCCATAAAAGTCAGATCTCTGACCGTCAGTACTTTTTTCAGGTTCATGGGCTGGCCATCTTCCTGGCCGCGGTCATATTCCTTTTGAATTGTTTCAATTGACTTTTTTCTAAATAATGGCTGACTCATAGTTGTTATAATTGTATCTACACTAATGCATTAGTATTCAGCGAGTGGCTGTCTGAAAGCAATCCTGCTTGTCATCAATATTCCCGATGCAACAGATAATCTGCCAGATCCTGTAAGGGTTGCTTGCGGGAATTGACCACAACGACTTCTTCTAAATGCTGCATAGCCCGTTTGGCATAATCAGCAATCAATTCCCGGGTAAAATTATCTACTCCTGTCCTCCTATAAATATCCAGTACACCGGCCACCTTTTGCTCTTCCTCGGTTTTATTCGCAGGCTGAACGGCCAACAAATGCTTCAGTTTGTCTATATCTCCGGCTGTCGCCAGTTCTCCGGCCTTTATTAACAGGCAGGTCTTTTTATTTCTCAAGATGTCCCCCCCCGGCTGTTTGCCAAATTTTTCAGGATCCCCAAAACAGTCCAAATAATCGTCCTGCAGCTGAAAGGCAATCCCTAAGTTTTTACCAAAGCCATAAAGCCGATCACAATTATGGCGGGTCGCCCCACCCACAATAGCCCCCATTTTTAAACTGGCTGCGAGCAATACAGAGGTTTTGAGTCTGATCATACGGATATATTCTTCTAACGTAACTTTATCCCGGGATTCATAGTCCATATCGTATTGTTGTCCTTCGCAGACTTCTCTGGCTGTCTGATTAAAAAGCTTCAATATCCAATGAATATAATTGCCCGAGAGCTCCTCCAGACAGCTGTATGCCTGTACCAGCATGACATCGCCACTCAGAATAGCCGTATTTTCTCCATTACGTATATGCACGGTAGTCTGCCCCCGTCTAAGACTGGCCTTGTCCATAATATCATCGTGCATCAATGTAAAATTATGAAAGAGTTCTACAGCCCTGGCAATCCGCCATGAGTCTTCTTGAATATCACCAAATAGCTCATTGCCCATCAGACACGCGACTGGCCGGATTCTTTTACCCCCGATCCCTAAAAAATAACTGGCAGGTTCATATAGCCCGCCAGGCTCCGCTGGAAACTGCGGCTCCTTAAACTGCTGGCAAAATAAATTCGTTAATTCAGTAAATGAATGCACTTGAAAATCAATTTTTAATGATTGCATAAGGATTACCGGTGCAAAATACCGGATTCCTGATGGACTGGCAAAAATATTACCATATACGAACCCGATCCTTTGGTGCAATATACATCTTATCTCCGGGCTCCACGTTGAAGGTCTCATAAAATGCGTCAACGTCTGAAAATGGCCCGTTTACCCGATACTTGGCAGGCGCATGCACATCGGTCAATAAGCGTTGAGCCAATGTCTCTGGGCGGATACTATACAGCCAGCCAAGGGCATAGCCCATAAAAAACCGTTCGGCCGGTGCGAACCCGCCTATTTTTTTCCCTGATTTATAGGCAGCCGTCTTCTTAAATGCTTCCCAACCAAGAAGAATACCGCCCAGATCAGCAATATTTTCTCCCAACGTTGCCTCACCATTAATATGCAGGCTATCCACCGGCATATAACTGTTAAACTGCCGGACCATAACCGATGCCCGTTGTTTAAAGTTGGCCGCATCCTCGGGCGTCCACCAATCACTGAGATTACCCTTCGCATCGTAAAGCCTGCCCTGATCATCAAATCCATGCGTAATCTCATGGCCGATAGTAGAAGCGCCGGCATATCCATATACGATCGCATCATCCAACTCATCATCCCTTTTGCCCGGCACGGTAAAAATGCCCGCCGGCAGAACGATTTCATTATTGGCCGGATTATAATAAGCATTATAGGTTTGCGGGGTCATTTGCCATTCGGAGCGATCCACTGGCTTTCCCAGTTTAGCTACCTGATAATTATGCCACCAGCGATTTGAAGCTAATATATTTTTAACATAGGGCTGTCGGGTAATTTCCATGCCGGAGAAGTCCTTCCACTTATCCGGGTAACCTACCTTCGCTGTCATTCGGCTGAGTTTATATAAAGCCTTCTTTTTAGTTGTGTCGCTCATCCAGTCTAATTGTTCAATCCGACCCTTTAATGCAGAGCGGATATCTTCCACTAAGTGCGTATAGCGTTGTTTCGCCACTGCTGGGAAGTAAGCTTTGACGAATAGCTGCCCTAACGCCTCCCCCATGCAGTGTTCTTCTGCCTCCAACACCCGACGCCAGCGAGGTTTTTGCTCTTTAAGGCCGTCCATGATTTTTCCATAAAAATTAAACGTTTCCTGTTCAAAATTCAGGTTGACATACTGACCCAGGCGATGGATCAAATGCCATTTCATATATAAACGCCAGTCATGAACAGGAACAGAGACCATCAGTTCGTCCAGTTCCTTAAAAAACTCCGGCTGTCCGATGATAAGAGAATCTGCCGGAATACCCGCATTTTCCAGCCATGTACTATAATTAAAATGAGTATATCGTCTGTCTAAAGTACTGACAGCAAACTTATGGTAATTTTTATAGGGATCCCGTAGATCTTCCAGAGATCTGCTTGCAGTCGCTAATTGCTTTTCGATATCATAAACAGTTTTAGCCGCCGCTTCAGCACTTTGCTTATCCATTCCCGACAGCACCAGCATTTTGCCGATGTGGCCGATGTAACTTGTTCTTATTTTACGTGTGCGTGCATCATTTTTAAGATAATAATCCCGGTTAGGGAGCCCCAGTCCTCCCTGTGCGAACAACACAGCCATCTTACTGCTATTCATATCATCCTGCCCTATAAAGGCCCCCAGTAAGTTACTTACGCCTTCTTTTGATAGACGGCCACTGACTTTCACCAGATCAGCGGTAGTCTCCATTGAGTCAATAAGCGACAGTTCTGGCGTCAGCACGGCAATGCTCTGTTTAGCAAGTGCCACTGTATCCATGCCACTGGCGTAAAAAGCAGCAATTTTCGCAGAAATGCCTTGACCTGGCTGTTGTACTGCATTTTCATTAATCTTTTTTAGTCTTTTAAACAGATCGTCCTGCACTTCGTTACCAATCCCCCAACTCTTATAAGCTGCAGGGATCGGGTTTTTCTTGATCCAGCCTCCGTTGGCAAAATCGAAAAAATCATCTTGTGGCCGGACAGTCGTGTCAATGTGCCGGGCCAGGATATCTGCATGCTCACTCTCTGCAGTCTGACAGGAAACAAAAATGGCACAGCTTGCCATAATCGACACTGTGCCATATAGAAAATATTTTGAAAAAGTCAATTTTTGCATTGTCGGTCTATTTGAGGCTAAAAATAGCCTTTTTCAACCTAATACTGAAAATCGGACGACATCACGCCATTCTCACCCCTTCCAGATCCGATCCACTTTACCGGCAAGCATCATCAGGTCCACAAGTACAATAGCCGTCATAGCTTCCAGAATTACCGGTGCCCGCAGGCCAACGCAAAGGTCATGCCTGCCTTTAACAGAAAAATCGTCAACTTTCCCGGTTTCCCAGTTCAGGGTATTTTGGACCTGCGGTGTAGACGACGTAGGTTTTACGGCAATTCTGTAAATCAACTCATTGCCATTGGTAATGCCGCCTACCACTCCTCCGGCATGATTGGTACGGGTTGTGCCCTGTATATCTATAATGGCATCATTGTGCTCCAGGCCAAACATCGCAGCAGCCGCAAATCCGGTACCGAACTCCACCCCTCTGACGGCGGGGATCGCCATCGCCGCATGAGCCAGCTCTGATTCCACGCTGTCAAAGAAGGGTTCGCCCAGCCCAACAGGCAGGCCGGTGACCCGGCACTCAATAATTGCCCCGACACTGTCTTTCTTTGCAATGGCTGCTTCCAGACCAGCCTCTATATCTTTACTACCTCCGATTTCTGTAACCTCCGCCCGAATATTTATTCCGGATCCCAGTATTTTTTTTGCAATCACGCCCGCTGCAACAATACCAGCAGTGAGCCTGGCACTAAAACTTCCACCACCTCTGAAATCCTCGAACCCGCCGAATTTCTCATGTGCTACGAAATCAGCATGCCCTGGCCGTGGATGGGAACGATGTTTCTGATAGTCTTCGGAGCGTGTATTATTGTTCTCAAATAAGATGGTGATAGGTGCCCCTGTTGCATATCCATTAAAAAGCCCGCTTTTAAAAATAGGCATATCAGCTTCTTGCCTGGGAGTCGCTCCCTTTTGTTTCCCGCCTTTCCGCCTTTCCATGTCGGGCATAAAATCCTCTACTCTCAGTGGCAGCCCTGCGGGCACGCCATCAATATTGATTCCTACCGATGCGCCATGGGATTCCCCGAATATATGAAGTCTGTATAATCTGCCAAATCCATTCATGCTATCTATAATATTATTTAAAGTTACGTCTTAAAAAGGCTAACCAGCCAACAGGGCCTCCAATTCACTCTTCGTGTTCTCATAGTGCTTATGTATAATACCTTTAATCCCCAGTAAACCCGCTACCTGTACGAACATAGGCCGATCATCGATAAAGACCACTTCTTCCGGCTTCATCTGCGAAATATCCAGCGCCAGTTTGAAAATGTCTTCATCCGGTTTACGGATATGTACAAAACTGGAAGAAATAAAAGCATCAACAAAAGTATTGAGGCCAAAGTGCCGGATCCTATGATCATTTAATTCCCGCCCCTCGTTACTGACCACCGCGATATGCAGCTGGTGCTGTTTTTTAAGGCTCTTCATCAGTTCGATCATATCTTCAAAAGGTTCAGAGAGTCCGTACATAAAGGTTTTGAAATCCTCTCTGGTAAAATCCCTGGAGGTGTAGAAAATGACCCGGTCCAGATACTGATCCAGGGTAATCTTGCCTTCTTCATACGTATCAAATGTCAGATGATGCCTCTCATTCAGCTCCTCCGCGTCCAGACTGAACTTTTCCACCGCTAATGCTCTTTTATGTCTGTCCCATCCATTATTAAGCAGTACTCCTCCGATGTCTGTAAAAATAGCCCTTATCTTTTTGCTTTGCAACATAATCCGATTTTTTACGATCCCGAATATTGATATTGAAAATTAATAACTTAAAGTTACACCTAATTGCTCAAGGTGGCGGTAGAAATTAGGATAAGACTTTTTCACGGCTGGTGCTTCATCGATCTGCACTGGTCCCGCAGCGCCCAAGGCGGCAATAGCTGCCGCCATCGCGATGCGGTGGTCATGCCGGGAATGCGTGGTGATGTCACCTGACAACTGACCATTGTTATTTCCTTCAATGATCATCAGGTCATCCTGTAGCTCAATCTTTACACCGAATTTTGCAAACTCATCCTGCAATGTCAATGCACGATTACTTTCTTTATGAGCGAGTCTTGACACGCCCTCTATCACGGTCCTACCTGCGCAATAAGCTGCCAGTGCTACCAACGGTGGAAATAAATCGGGGCAATCCGTTGCATCAAAATGGAAAGCTTTAAGTGGGCCGCCTGCCGCCATAGGACCGATTTCAATCCGGTCCTCAGCCACAGACAACTGGCAACCGGTATCGGTCAGCGCCTGCAATATAGCCTTATCCGCTTGAGTCGACTGAGTATCCAGTCCCTTCACGGTAACCGGTCCCCTGATCGCACCCCCAACCAGCAGAAAGGCGCCGCCGCTCCAGTCACCTTCTACCTGATATGTAGTCGGGTCTGTTCCTTTTGCATGCACGGCTTTTTCAAAATAAAAGCGCTCATAATTGTGATTAACAGGTATTTTAAGACCAAAATCAGCCATGACCTTTAAGGTAAGATCCACATACGGCCGGCTTTTCAGATCGGTCACCGAGATCGTCACATCAGAAGCATCAGCTGCAGCGTAAGCCAGTAATAAACCAGTCAGAAACTGAGAACTTAATGAGCCATCAATGGTAATGTCTTTTGGCGTTAATGGCCCTTTGATCTCTAAAGGCAATTTGCCCTGATTGGATTTGACCGTAACACCTAATTTAGGTAAGGTCTCATCAAAAAAATCCATCGGGCGAGTCCTGAGGCTGCCCTGCCCCTCGATTCGGATCTTGCCTGGACGCAGGGCGGCAATAGAAGTAAACATTCTGATTCCAAGACCGCTTTCTCCGAAATGTACCTCTGTATCTCTTGCAGAACCTTCACTCAAATGGGTGGCATCCACTTTTAAAGCACCCGTCGGCTCTATCTCTACCAATGCCCCCAACGCTTCTATCACACCTACGGAAGCCTGGTCATCATTGGATATTCCGGGATTTTCAATCAGGGATATACCACCGCTGACAAGCGCAGCCGCAGCTGCCCGCTGCATCGAACTCTTGGAAGCAGGAGCAGTGATCTCACCATGTACTTTCCCGGGATGAATGATTACTGAATATGGAATCTCTATACTTTCAAAAATCATGTTTCTTATATATTATTTGGATAAGGTTACTGAACCGCCCATTGTTTCTACCACGCTAGCGATCTGATCCATGGACAGCGGTTGATAAACAGCCTTACCGATCTTTTCTAAAAGCACGAAATGGATCTGGTCCTTCACACGTTTTTTATCTGAGCGCATTTTCATCAGCGCGTCCTGAGCGTCATAATCATAATAAGCAGGTAAACCATAAGCTTTTACTAGTTTTACGATCCTTTCCGATTCTTTAAAATCAAGAATGGCTTTAGATAGGTAGGCAGCGACAACCATGCCGATAGATACAGCTTCTCCATGCGGGAGTTGATAAGTGTTTTCAATGGCATGACCCAGGGTATGTCCAAAATTAAGCAATTTTCTATCACCCTGTTCAGTTTCATCTTTCTGTACCACTTTAGCTTTAATCAGCACATTGCGCTGGATCAACTCACTCAAGAGTGCAGGCTTCTTTTTATATTCCTTCAAAGAGTGTTCCTCCAGAAACTTGAACATGGCCGCATCTTTGATGCAGGCATGTTTAATTATCTCTGCAAACCCGCCTATCCACTCATTATCGGGCAGGGTTTTTAGAAGGCTATAGTCATACAACAAAAAACGAGGTTGACGGATATTCCCGACCATGTTTTTAAAGACCCCCACATCTACCCCGTTTTTGCCGCCAATAGACGCATCTACCATGGCTAAAACAGAAGTGGGAATAAATCCAAAGTCTACACCTCTTAAATAAATTGAAGCCACAAACCCTGCAATGTCAGTAACCACGCCGCCCCCCATGCCAATAATAGTGGATCTTCTATCAGCACCGGCTTCGATCAGCTGGCCAGTCAGTTGCTGTACAGCGTCCATATTTTTAAAGGCTTCGCCTGCCTTAATCAGCAGGACGTTCCACCCCTTTAACCTCTTCTGATAGTAATGATAGACATTATCATCAGTAATGATATAGGTGGTGCTTTTATCCACCAGCTTTCCCAGAACTTCCAGACTACTGTCAAAATGGAAGACAGTGCTGCCTGAACTAAATTTAATTGTCTTTTTCAAGGTCTTTTCTTTAAAGGCCAGTAAGCCACACCTACCCTCCGGTCTTTGCCGGAGGATAAGGTTGCTTTGCAGGCATTACAGCAATTACAGGTTAATGCAGCACCATTAATCGTTCATTATTTTATTTTGATGTGCGATGCTCTCCATATGAATGGCGTCAAAATACTTCGTGATAAACTCTTTGCTGAGTCCTTTTTTCTCACCTTTAATAACGGCCTTCTCCAGGATCTCGTTCCAGCGATTCGTTTGCAAAATGGTAATACCATTTTCCTTTTTATACTTACCGATCAGATCAGCGACTTTCATACGCTGGCCGATCAGCTGGATCATTTCATCATCGAGGTGATTGATCTGCTGACGATATTTCTCCAGAGTGGCATGATCGGTCGCATGAACGGTTTCTTTGCGCCACACGATCTCATCCAGCATAGCGCCCAGTCTTTCAGGTGTCACCTGCTGTTTCGCATCACTCCAGGCTTTATCCGGATCAATATGAGATTCAATGATCAAACCGTCATAATCCAGATCAATCGCTTCCTGTGCTACAGCGACCAGATTATCACGACGACCACAGATATGTGAAGGATCATTGATAAACAACAACTCGGGATAGCGACGTTTCATCTCGATAGCCAGATGCCACATCGGCGCATTACGGTATTCGCTATTACCATAAGAAGCAAAACCGCGGTGAATCAGGCCTATATCTTTAATCCCGGCACGGTCAATACGTTCAACGGCACCTGTCCAAAGTTCCAGATCGGGATTGATTGGATTTTTAATCAACACGGGTACATCTACCCCGCGCAGCGCATCGGCCAGATCTTGCACGCTAAATGGATTGACTGTAGTTCTGGCTCCCAGCCATAAGATATCTACGCCAAAGTGTAAGGCATCTTCTGCCTGTTTGGGGGTAGCTACCTCTACGGCAGTCAATAAGCCGGTCGCAGCCTTAGCTGCCTGCAACCAGGGCAGCCCTTTTGTTCCAATACCTTCAAAACTACCCGGGCGCGTCCTTGGTTTCCATATACCCGCCCGTATGATATCCACTTTGCCTGTTTGTTTCAATCCCAAAGCCGTGGCCATCACCTGTTCTTCTGTCTCTGCACTGCAAGGTCCGGAGATGATCAGCGGACGCTTTTTCAGCACTTGCATAACCTGTTCTTTTTTTGCTGCAATGTTTGCTGTTTCCATTTTACAAAATGATTAATGATGATTAATGTTTGTTTTAAGTTGTTGTTCTTGATTAACGGCGACCACCTGTTTCTGCATCATTCATACGGATCTTACGCCCTTTGAACTTTTTGCCATCCAGAGAGCGGATCATTTGCACCGCTGCTCTTTTATCGATCTCCACCCATGAGTTCATTTCTTTCATATCAATGCGCCCCAATACATCCTTTCTAAGGTCACTCATATCCAGAATGAACTGCAGGAAGCTGGCTTTATAAAAGCCGTCTTTTGTGCCAATATTAATAAAGAGTCTTGTTGTGTCTCCTTGAAAATCGCGGCTGTCTCTTCTTCCATTACGGCTGCCACGATCACTACGATCTCTGTCTCTACCACTGCCACCCGACTGTCTGTCTCTTCTATCGCCTTTGTTATCATTAGCCCGCACATTCAAGTCACCCGCATTTTCATAATATTGCAAAAACCGGTCAAATTCCAGTGCCGCTACCCTTTTTAAAACTTCTTCCTTAGAAATATCGGAAAACTTCTCTTCCAGCATAGGCACATAGGATTCATAATCTCCATGAGACACATCTGCTTTCAGCAGCCGGTCCATAAAATAGAAAAACTGTTTGCGGCATACATCTTTTCCGGATGGGATTTCCAATTTATTGAAAGGGGCCTGTACAATTTTCTGAATCTGCTTCAAGCGATAGCTTTCCCTGGAATGAATAATACTGATACAGATACCGGTAGAACCAGCGCGGCCAGTACGGCCGCTTCTATGTGTATATACTTCTACGTCATCCGGTAGTTCATAATTGATAACGTGTGTAATTTCTTTTACATCAATCCCTCTGGCCGCTACATCTGTAGCAATCAGGAGCTGCAGACTCCGGTCTCTGAACTGCTTCATGACACGGTCCCGTTGTGGTTGTGTCAGATCGCCATGCAAAGCATCGATATCGTATCCTTCGCGGGTTAATTTTTCAGCAATCTGCTGGGCATCTGCCTTGGTACGGGTAAAGATGATTCCGTATATACCCGGGTTAAAATCTATCAGCCGTTTTAAAGTTTCATAACGGTGCTGCGCAGAAGTCACGTAATACTGGTGATCAATATTTGTATTGACCGTATTAGCCTTACCGACAGTGATCTCTTCCGGATTATCCATATATTTTTTGGACACCTTGCGTATGGCTGGTGGCATCGTGGCACTGAACAGCCAGGTACTTTCCCTGATGGGCGTGTTTTTCAGGATAAACTCAATATCGTCCTGGAAGCCCATGTTTAGCATTTCATCGGCTTCATCCAGTACAACGTATTGAATTTTTTCCAGGTTCACTGCCTTTCTTTCGATCAGATCAATAAGCCTTCCCGGAGTCGCAACAATAATCTGCACCCCTCTTTTAATATCGCGAATCTGTAAACTAATGGAAGCTCCTCCATAAACAGCCACGACACTGATCTCTTTCATGAATTTTTTAAATCCGACAATCTCCTTTACAATTTGCAAGCATAGCTCACGCGTAGGACAAACAATAAGGGCCTGCGGATATTTCTTATCCTCCTTAATAATACTGAGCAGCGGTAAGGAAAATGCTGCTGTTTTACCTGTTCCGGTCTGTGCCAGACCGATCAGATCTCTTGTGCCGCCAAGTAATACCGGAATCGCCTTTTCCTGTATTGGCGTTGGGTGGATGTATCCTAATTCGCTGGTAGCCTTTACCAAACGATCATCCAGTCCCAGTTGTTCAAATGTAATCATTATATGTATTTAAAATTGCGCAGCCTTCTTCACTGAAGCCTGCGACTTGTTTACGCTTTTGTTATTGCTGTTTTTTATCCAGAACCTTTCTAATCTTATTAGAGGACTCAATAAGTTCATTTAAATAATCCCAGTTCTCTTTTTCCAGCGATGATTTAAATTTCCTTAATTGCGAGATATATTCGTTTAACACATCCAGCACATTTTCTTTATTTTGCTTGAATACAGGCACCCATGTATCACTATTACTTTTAGCGAGCCTGACCGTACTCTCAAATCCTGAACTTGCCAGATTAAAGATCGTCTCTTCCTCTTTTTCCTTTTCCAAAACGGTGTTGGCCAGGGCAAAACTGGAAATATGAGAAATATGAGATACATAAGCCAAGTGTGTATCGTGACTCAGGCTATCCATATAGACAATTCGCATGCCCAGTTCTTTCAATATATTTTCAACTAAGGCCAATGCGTCTTTATCGCTGTCCTGCGGGTCACAAATTATATTTACAACACCCTCCAGCACATTTCGGGAAGCAGCGTCGGGGCCACTGAATTCAGTACCCCACATGGGATGCGCCGGTACATAACGCCCTCTTTTACGATGTCCTTCGGCAGCCGTCACCAGCCCTCTTTTTGTAGAACCTACATCCGTAATAACCTGCTTATCCGTCTGATCCAATATAACTGGCAATAATGCTGCCGCACTGGTTACCGGAATGGCCAGAAAAAGCAGGTCAGCTGCCGCAACGGCTTTTTCCAGCGGAAGGATTTCATCAACTATTCCAAGTTCCAGCGCCCTTTTACTGTGTAAAGGGTTATCATCAACACCTATAATACGTCCACTCAACTCGTGGTCTCTCAAAGCCCAGGCCATGGTACCGCCGATAAGCCCCAATCCGATTATAGTTGTCGTTAAATTTCTTTGTTTCATTTTATTTAGTTCACCTATCTCTTACCCTGCATTTCTTTTACTCTTCCAATAGCCTCTTCAAACCGGCTAATGTCCCCACACAGGCTGATACGTATGTATCTGTTCCCTTCTGAACCGAATATGCCGCCTGGTGTGATAAAAACGTTCGCACCATACAGTACTTCATCCGCCAGTTCGTAGCCATCCCTGTATCGGGACGGGATGCTGGCCCACATAAACAGGCCTACCTGGCTTTTGCTATACTCGCAAGCCAACAAATCCAGCAGTTCTTCCACTTTTTTTCTTCTTGCACTGTACACTTCATTTACCTGATCATGCCACTGCCTACCTAATGATAGTGCTTTTGCACCGGCCAGTTGTAAAGGCAGGAACATGCCGCTATCCATATTGCTTTTAAACCGCAGAATTTCCAGGATACGCTGCTCGGCTCCCAGAAGCATCCCCAGTCTCCAGCCGGCCATATTATGGGACTTGCTCAGGGAATTGAGTTCAATAGCGACCTCCAATGCACCAGGAATACTCAACAGGCTGATCGGCTTTTGATTTAAAATAAAACTATACGGGTTATCATGCACCAATAATATTTTATGCCTTCTCGCAAAATCCACCAACTTCTCAAAAAGTACCTTGCTGGCGGCTTTTCCCGTCGGCATCCCCGGATAATTAACAAACATGAGCTTGACTTTGGACAAATCCTGCTTTTCAAGCTGGCCAAAATCAGGCTCCCAGTCATTTTCTTCTGTCAGTGCATAGGTAACTGAAACCGCTCCAGTCAATGCTACATTACTGGCATAGGTTGGGTAACCGGGATTGGGGACTAATACCTGATCGCCCGGGTTCAGATAAGTCATGCAGATATGCATAATACCCTCCTTAGATCCCATAAGCGGTAACACTTCTTTATTAGGATCGACCTGCACACCGTACCATTTACTATACCAATCGGAGATGGCCTTCCTATACGGAGGTGCCCCTTTATATGACTGATATCCATGTACATCCGGCTTGCGCGACTCATCCTCTAAAACAGCTATTACACTCGGGTCGGGAGGCAGATCAGGGCTGCCAATGCCCAGGTTAATAATACGTTTGCCTTCATTATTCAGCTGCTCTATTTCCCTTAATTTTTTTGAAAAATAGTATTCCTGTATTCCTGCTAATCTATTCGCTACCTGACTCATAAAAATGATTACTTATATTGTCTTGCCTTTTCTGTAAATTCCATTTATGCGGAGCTCTTCTGTCAACGGACGAATCAGCTCTAATGCCAATTCAAATTTATCTCTGCTGTCAAATTCCATATCTGCATGGAAGCTATACTTCCAGTCACTGCCCGGAATGGGAAAACTCTGCAATTTGCTCAAATTAATATCTACTTCATTGATCTTATTGAGTACTTTGGCCAGACTACCCTTTGAATTATCCGTATGAAAATAAATAGATGCCTTATTTGCATCCGGAATATCCACGACGTCTTCTTCTCTGTTAAGGATTAAAAACCGTGTATAGTTATTTTTAAGTGTATGGATATTAGGGGCGATCAGCTCCAAATCATAGATCTCCGCAGCCAGGCGGCTCGCAATAACTGCAACGTGCGGACTCTTACTTTTACTAAGTTTACGGGCACTGAGTGCTGTATCTTCCGTCTCCACTAATTTCCAATTGTGCTCATCCAAAAATTTAAAACATTGCTGAATAGCCATCGGATGAGAGTGTACTTCTTTAATATCTTCCAAAGGAACACCGATACTCACCATTAGGTTTTGACGAATCATCAGGTAAACCTCACCCACAATTTTAAGCTTACTTTTCTGCAATAAGTTATAGTTGGGTAAAATACTGCCGGCTATGGTGTTTTCAATGGCCATAATTCCTCCGTCGCTAGTCTTCTTATCAGAGGCTATTTTAACGACGTCACGGAAGGTGTCACAAGCAATAACTTCTACTTGTTTACCGTAATAATATTGGGCTGCTTCCTGGTGGAAGCTACCCTCATAGCCTTGTATGGCTATTTTTTTGGGAGCAGTATTACCTTTGCGAGATTCCATAGTTGTATTGTAATATATTCTGTGTAAAACAAAAATCCCGATGCCTAGAAGATCGGGATGGGTTATATATGTTTAAGATGATTAAAGTTGCACAACACCAGCCCTTGTTTTTCTAAAATAAAAAAACTGAAAAAAGCAGAAATAAAATGTAAAGGATTTTTTTGCCATGGTGCCTGTTCTCTCTGAATAGTTATTAGGTATTTTTTATATACTTTTTTTTTAATTATTATCGGGGTCAAAGTTACGTACATATTACTTACCCACAAATTTTTTTTTATTTTCATGAAAACAATTGTTAGTTTTTATATACCATTCAACAAAAACAGACAGTTTGTGCTACAAAAAAAGCCCTCCCTAAGACTAAGGACGGCCTCTAACGATTGCTTGCCATATGAAAAATCTTGAATGTTTTCAAAGAAAACACCTTATTATCAGTCTATAATAATTCTGCAATAAGTCAAATTCGTCTCCGCGACCACAAAATCATACTATTAGTCGCCAGATAAAGAAAAAGGAGTTAAAACAAATCGGATTAACTCCTTTTACGCTTATTCTGTATTAAATTCTACTAAAATTATTTAGTAGCAGCATCAGCAGCAGCTTTAACTGAATCAGCAGCAGCGTTTACATCTGCTTTAGCAGAATCAGCAGCAGCACCAACAGAATCAACTGCAGCATTAGCTGTAGAATCGATAGTTTCTGTAGTTGCGTTAGCTAAAGAATCTGCACTAGCAGCAGCGTCAGTGTTAGCACCACCGCAAGCAGCAAAAGATAAACCTAAACCTAATACAGCAACAAATAATAACTTTTTCATCTTGTTTCTAATTTAATTTTTGTTTTAATTTTCAGTTATTGATACCCAAATAAGAAAAAGGTAACCCAGAAATTTTATTTTTTCTAAAAAATTATATTTCGGCTTAAAATTGGGTTACTTTTAGGCACATTTAAGTATTAAAAGAAGACCGGGTGAATTCAGATCAGAGAGAACAACAATTATTAAGGGGACTGGCGGAAAATGACACAAAGGCCATCCAGACCATTTATGCCGGTAATTTTAGCCTGATTCAGGCCCTGGTTCTCAATAATAATGGCTCTTATGATGACGCAAGGGATGTTTTTCAGGAAGCGATGGTGATATTATACGAAAAAGCCCGTAAAAGCGACTTCCAACTGACCTGTCAACTTAGAACCTATCTCTACGCTATTTCTAAAAGGCTATGGCTCAAGAAGTTAAAGCATCACGGTCTTTTTGTCAGCAATACCGAGTTAAGTTTACTGGAACCAGTTATTCCTGTAGAAGAAGACCTCGAAATGGCTGAAAAGAAAGATGAGGAGTTTGAAGTAATGGAGTCCGCCTTTGCGAAACTGGGAGAACCTTGTAAAAGCCTGTTGGAGGCCTTTTATATACAGAAAAAGTCGATGTCGGATTTAGTGGAGATTTTTGGCTATACGAATACTGATAATGCCAAAAATCAGAAATATAAATGTTTGATGCGTCTTAAAAAGTTATTTTTTGCGCAATATTCAAAATAAGATAATAATGAGTGAACAATTATTAATAGAGAGTCTGGAGCGTTACTTCAACGACGAAATGCTTCCTGAGGAAAAAGCCTATTTTGAGCAAATGCGCCAGGATAATCCGGAACTGGATCAGATGGTCGTTACCCATAAGATATTTATGGGCAAGATGGCAGAATTTGCAGAACGCCAAAAACTGATGACTCAGTTGAGCAGTACACATGACCATTTGCTGGAGAAAGGTGCCATCGCTGAGGATCAAAAAAAGATCTCGAAAGGCAAGATCAGACAACTCTGGCATCGTTATAAAAAGACAACCGCAATTGCGGCCTGCATTGCAGGCCTTACGGCACTTATTATCAGCGGCGTGATCTCCACTTTCGGCCCGGCCAGCCGACAGACAATTGAGCTTTTAAGCCGGGATATTGAACAATTGAAAAAGACACAGGATTATCAGTATACACAGATCAAGGAGGCTACCAAGTTGCCGGAAGGCGCTGTCGTAAAAAGCGGGGGATCTGCCTTTATGATTGACGGAAAGGGTTATCTATTGACTAATGCACATGTATTGAAAGGTAGCAGCGCAGTGGTAGCCAACGCTGATGGCCAGGAATTTAAGACCTCTATTGTCTACGTTGATCATGCAAAAGATCTGGCAGTATTGAAAATCACCGACAGCGATTATGAGCCCGTCAAAACGCTCCCCTATGATCTGAAAAGCACCAGTGTAAATCTGGGAGCGGAGGTTTTTACATTGGGGTATCCCCGCAATGACATCACCTATAACAAAGGATATCTGAGTGCCGTTTCCGGTTTTGATGGTGACACTTCCACTGTGCAGATCTCATTATTGGCAAACCCTGGTAACTCAGGGGGGCCAGTTTTTAATCGATATGGAGATATTATCGGCATTTTAAGTACCCGGGAAGCGAATGCACAAGGTGTCACCTTTGCCATCAAATCAAAGGAGATTGTTCAGTCTCTTGAATCATGGAACGATAAGGATACCAGCGCAGTCAATGCTGCCGTACTGAATGGCAGCCGTAATCTGAAAGGTATGAACAGAGAAAATCAGCTTAAATCTCTACAACAATACGTGTATAACGTCAAAGCATACAACTAATCGACTTTCAATTAAACAGGAAGATTTCGGGAGCGTCCTTATGTTGAGGACGCTCTTTTTTTCTTAAAATAGCCGGATAGGCAAGATCAGCTCCCAATTGTTTTGCTCCCGATAATCTTGATTTAATAAGTGGTTGTAGCGCAATCCTATTGTAACCGGATATTGATTACCTATATTCATATCCGCGAATAGAGCCGCTCCCACAGATCCAAATCCGTTACGTCTTTTAGTATTGTCAAAGCCTAAGCTCTGATCATAGTAGAGATTAGCCCTGATTCTAAAGAAATAAGCCAGACCGGCAAATCCAAAATCAGGGTACCAGACCGGCAAATCATAATCTGCTCCAAACTTCCACATAGTTGCATAAGAGGGCCGGACATAACCTCTGGAAAAAGGAAACCGGCTATTATACCCATAAGCGCCTGCAGTATCCCTATGCTGATAGGCCAGATTCCAACGAAGGCTATGTGTGGGCAGTAAGCCCGGTAAATAGATCGTTGCGCTACTCATCCACTGCCTGGCTCCTTTGCTGTCCAGTGGTGTATTCATCTCTGTATAATTGTAAAACCCGATTCCAGGATATAATTGTTGTATAGACTGTCGACCGTAGACTGAAAGCTGCAGCCGGCTATATAAATACCTGATCTTCTTTAAAACTGGGCCGGAAGCCGGCATATCCTCATTCCAGTAGAGATTGCTTTGGCTTAATGCCGTTGATAAATATAAACTGCGTCGCCATCTGCCACCTGTAAAGTTTAACGGTAGCTGCAACCCAATCTGCCTGGTAAGTTCTTTATAAAAGTACTGATTGCCCTTTCTATCTGCAGCCCGGTGATCCCAACTGTAATCCATATGTACATATGGCTGCAAATACCAGGCACCCAGAGCAAGATCACCGCCGACAGCACTCATCTGGCTTACACGGTTATAACTATATGATAGTTTCGTCTGAACCGTATTAAGCGTGTTCTGGCCTAGCAAATCCAGGCTATAAACCGGATCATCAATGTTTGGCTGCAAGCTATGAAAATGAAAAGGATGACTGAGCAATGGGTATTTTTTAACTGAATGGCCATAGGTAATAAATCCACCAGCCGTTATCGAGTCAGTCCAGGTATCTAAAAGTCGATGTCCTGTAAGTGGTAAATGAGCATCAAAAATACCAGTTGCGATATCCCTCTGGCCGTCATTGCTGTTTGCCAGATTGCCGTCCCACCGGAAAATGCCGTAACCATTAGCGGTCTGCAGGCTGGCGATATTCTCGCCCGTATTTATTCCGTAACCCTGATAAACATCCCTTAGAGATTTACCAACCATTACCGGACTTACCGCAGTATCTTTAACTATATCTGTCAAATTGATTTCCATCAGGGCGGTATAAGGACTGACCGCCGTATTACCGGGCGTCACACGGGTGTAATACAACTTATCTCCCCGCACAACCGGAAATCCAAGTAATTGCCCGCTTAAGGACAGTATTGGGTGAATAGTGTCCGTGGCGGTGGCCGTTGCTGGATAGGAAACGCCATACCCTCCTTTGTTTTTCTTGTGTAGCAAGTGAACATATCCGATACCCATTCTCCCAGCGGCATCACGGATCAAAAATAAGAGCGCGCCACTACTGTCACCATTCAGGGCAAAGAATTTTGGATAATTATAAATTATTCCTTTGGGAGCCTTCCATGTAGCCAAAATCCCACCGGAGCCGTCTAACAGGACAATAGCTGAATGACCATTTGCCCGTAACTCACTAGCAGCTACCATCTTGCCGTCACTGGAAATATCTGGTGTAAAAAAGCGGCGTTTATGAGTGAGTCTCAAACGTTTGCCACTGTGAATATCCAGTACTTCCAGATCGCTATATTCTCTGTAACCCCATCTGGGATCTGCCTGGAATCTTGTATAGATTACTCTCCCGGAATTATATCCAAAATATGCATTTCTGGAAATGGGTGCCTGGCCCAGATTTCTCTCCTTGCCTTTATGTAGCCAGACAAATCGACTGATTGACTTACGGGGGTTTTTCAATACGATAGTACCTGATTCACCATCCAGGATGGCCGGATAGGGATATAAATAGTCGATAACTTCTTTATCTGACAAATGAGAGAGTTGCCTTAAAGAGGAATTGGGTTGGCGTTTGCTACCCTGCACCATCCAGGGCAAATTTTGATAATGCGCTATATATTCTTTAAATGCGGCCTCCCTGAAGTCTTTAAAAGAAATACCCGCAATACTATAAATCGCCTTTTGGAAGGGGTAGAATATTCCCTTATAGCTAGCTGCCTCATGTATCACTTTTCCCCAAAACGCAGGCCCATAGCGCCTATACCCATAGGAAACCAGCAAATAGCCTAACTGATAATGGCCAGGGAGATAATCTTTATAGGAGCCGTTGCGCAGTTGTTGGTAGTTATAATGCCTACCATCTTTATCCAGTAAAGCGTACGCATTTAAAAAGCGAGGTAACCTCCCCCTGCCCTGGCGGCTATGAATTGTTTCATTAAATACAGCATCCCCCTCAAAAAACCAATTGGGCACAGCCATATCACTCATTAGCGACCTGGCATTATCACCCAACAGCCAATCGACCGTTCGGATAATGCCTCTGTTGATATTATTATACTGAATAACATGACGATATTCATGCAGGGTTAATGTCGTTGTCCAATCCATTCCGCCCAATTCCATTGCATCCATTGGAGTGGAAAGATAAAATTCACTTCGATAAGGCCCAAGCCCTACATATCCATTACTATTAGTTGTCTGTGTTTGTAAGACGACCGGTATGTTCTCTAGCTTCCCGCCCAGAGAATACTCCCTTGTTTTTTGTAGCCGCTCAATAACGGCCGCTACCCTAAAAGCCAGTGTATCAAACCTTACAGGATAAATAATATCGACAGAATCTGTTTTAAGCTGGCGCCATTTTATCTTAGGGGGATTCCCTCCAAACAGCTGGGCCTGAAGAGGAAAAGTCCTGATCGTGAGCAACAAGAGAAGAAGAAATTGTAGCTGGTAACGGCTCATCCGATCTGTATCTTTAGTGTTTACTTTCAATAATGCTGTTATATATAAATATAACAGCACATAAAAACCCGGCTGTAAATCTTTTATAAAAAGCGTACAGCCGGGTTAAAGATATAGAATATTCTGTGGAACTATTTATTAAACAAGTCCGGGAATATAGCATCTGTATCCAATTGTTCCTCAATGCGGATCAATTGGTTGTATTTAGCAATACGGTCCGTACGACTGGCAGATCCGGTTTTGATTTGTCCGCAGTTCAATGCAACCGCCAGGTCTGCAATTGTTGTATCTTCTGTTTCGCCGCTTCGATGGCTCATGACAGTCGTGTAACCGGCATTCTGTGCCATCTGTACAGCCTGAATGGTCTCAGTCAAAGTTCCGATCTGATTGACTTTGATAAGGATGCTATTAGCAATGCTATTATCAATACCGCGTTTTAAGATTTTACTGTTGGTAACAAACAGATCGTCTCCTACCAGCTGAATTTTATCGCCCAGGGCTTCTGTCAACTTTTTCCAACCGTCCCAATCTTCTTCTGCCATGCCGTCTTCAATAGAAACAATCGGATATTTATTTACCCATTCCACCCAATAAGCAACCATTTCATCAGCAGTCAGCTCTTTACCTGTACTTTTGTAGAATTTATATTTACCATCTTTGTACATTTCGCTGCTAGCCGCATCCAGGGCAATAGAAACGTCTTCGCCGGGTTTGTAACCGGCAGATTTGATCGCCTCCAATACAGTTTCAATAGCCTCTTCATTGCTCTGAATATCTGGTGCGAATCCACCTTCATCGCCTACATTTGTACTATAGCCTTTCTTTTTCAGAACAGACTTTAATTCATGGAAAATCTCAGTACCCCAGCGAAGTGCCTCACTGAAAGAAGTCGCACCATGAGGGACGATCATATATTCCTGATAATCGATTTTATTGTCGGCATGTACCCCACCGTTCAGGATATTCATCAATGGAACCGGCAATACACTACTGTTAACGCCTCCGATATATCGATACAAAGGCAGGCCTGATTCCTGAGCAGCTGCTTTAGCCACTGCCAGAGAAACGGCTAAAATTGCGTTTGCACCTAATTTTCCTTTGTTGTCTGTTCCGTCAATCTCCAGTAATTTCTTATCAATACCCACCTGATCAGAAACAGTCCAGCCAATCAGTTGTTCAGCGATAATATCATTTACGTTATCAACGGCCTTCAGGACCCCCTTACCCAGATAAACACTCTTATCTCCATCACGCAGTTCAACGGCTTCATGGATCCCTGTAGATGCTCCGGAAGGAACGGCAGCACGGCCCAAAATACCATTTTCAGTTAATACATCCACTTCTACCGTAGGATTTCCCCGGCTATCAAGAATCTGTCTTGCATGAATATCGGCTATAAAGCTCATATCATTTAATTTTTACAAGTATTGAAAAGAATTTAACTGCGCAATGTTATTGTTTTTTTGCTAGACTGAAAAATAAATAAATAAAATTTCACATACGATTGTTAGTTATAAGTCTTCTGAAATTCAGGCTTTATTGCTGAAGCAAATGCGGTATATTCCTCTTTAACTATAGTAAGCCTTTTCATATTTATTCAGTGCGACGGGCTGGTTTTCAGAAAACTTGGGTACTACAAAAAATTAGCATATCTCCCTGATTAAAGGAAGATCAATTGAATGATCTTTCGCCGATATAGACTATATTTACATAGGGCGAAGTCTTTGAAAATCAGTTCACGATTCCGCTTTTACCCTTTAATACCTAATTACTACCGCACATGGAAAAAATAAGTACAAGTTTGATCAAACAGATTGTCCTTCTGATCCTGATTACGTTCATCGGCATTGAGATCATTGTGCAACTCAAGTACTTTCTACCCGGTTTTTTTGGCGCCATTACCCTTTATGTGTTATATCGAAACTGGTATTACAAACTTATAGAGCAAAAGAAATGGAAAAAATGGGCAGCTGCATTATTACTGATTATGGGCAGTATCATACTGGTGGTTTTTCCGATCTTTTCCGTGATAAAAGTATTGATTCCCCGAATTAATCAGGCCATAGAACAGGCTCCTACTATAACGGGTAAATTAACCCATACCATCGATCTACTTAAAACCCATTTCCCTTCACTGGATATTTCAAATGCGACAATCCTCACGAACTTCAAGAAATTGGCAGCCTATATCCCGCAAATACTCAATGCGACGGCTTCGGTCGTATCTAATCTGGCAGTCGCGTTCTTTATCTTTTATTTTATGTTAATGGGCGGTAGAAAGATGGAAGAAAAACTGGAATCTTTTCTTCCGCTAAGTGAAGAAAATAAATCCACGTTATGGCAGGAGACCAGAAACATGGTTGTGTCCAACGCGATTGGCATTCCTGTACTGGCCCTCTGTCAGGCATTACTGGCTATTTTAGGATACTGGATTTTCGGGATCAAAGAATTTATATTCTGGGGTCTGCTCACCGGAGCGGCATCCATCATTCCGGTAGTAGGTACCATGATTGTTTGGATACCCATCTGTATTATCACAATGGCCAATGGAGAGATCGGCATGGGATTGGGCTTAACGGCCTATTGCGCCGTCGTGGTTTCCAATAGTGACAATGTGCTCAGATTTGCACTCATGAAAAAGTTTGGAGACGTCCACCCGCTGATCACCGTATTTGGCGTGATCCTGGGTCTCCAGCTGTTTGGGTTAATGGGCTTGATCTTCGGACCGCTGATGATTGCTTATTTTCTGTTGCTATGCCAGATATACAAGTTTGAGTATGGTGCGGGCAGTAAATATAGAAGTGAATATAAGAAACGGGAAGCATTAAAAACAGGCATAGCCGCCCAGACAGGAGCCGTTCCTTTAGCAGAAAAAAAGGAATATAAAGATAAAAACGAAAGCGAGACATAGGCAAAACGGAAACTAACAGGATACAATGTCAGGTAATGGTTTCCATCGCGCTTTTTTGTATATCCCCAACTTCATAAATACCTCTTTTTTCAGGGTTGGAAGCTGTACTGAGCATTGCCTGACTCAACTCCTCCAGTTTACAAAAAGACCCGGGGAAAAACTTTCTGCCTAAAGGAAATAACCAGGTCACATACTTGTAGAACGGTTGTGTATGCTGATTACCTGCAGTTGGCTTTATAAAACCCGGTCGAAAAGAAAAAACTTTCGCAAAAGGCAACCGGTTGAGATCATTTTCCGTTTTCCCTTTGACCCTGGCCCACATGATCCGCCCTGTTTCTGTATTGTCTGTTCCCTTTCCCGACACGTAACAAAAAGTCATATTCTGATTCACCAGACACAGCGTTTTAGCAAACTGTAAAGTGAGTGTATGTGTCAATTTGAAGTAGGCCTTTTCCGTTTTGCGCAGCGAGGTTACACCTAAACAGAAGTAACAGGCATCATACCCGTCCAGTTCTGAAGCAATGGGCGAAAAATCAAAAAAATTGTGATGAATCAATTCCTTTAGTTTGGGATGCCTAACACCGGTGGCCCTCCTGGTAACGACCAATACTGATTCCACCTCCGCACTTTTCAGACAGGCATTCAGTACGCCTTCACCTACCATACCGGTAGCACCTGTTATAATGACCTTAATAGGCATACGTTTTCCCATAGTAATTTTTATTTTTTCCCACGCCCCTTTTCATTATTTGCCACCATATCAACAAATTCCTGCTCAGTAATAATATTGACAGTATTGAGCCTCTTGGCCTTATCTAATTTACTGCCAGCTGCGGCGCCCGCCACAAGGTAGTTCAGTTTAGCCGACACGCCGCTTAGTATCTTACCTCCTTTTGCCTCAACAACTGCCTCTGCATCACTTCTTTTTAAATGTTCCAATGTTCCGGTAAATAAAAAAGTAAGGCCTTCAAAGGGCTGTGTTCCTGCAGAAGTCAGTGCGGTTTTTTGCCCCTTAAAATTAAGGCCGAGTATTTCAAGTTCATTTAGGAGCTCTTTACTCTGTGGCGCCTGGAAGAATTCATAGATACTTCCTGCTACCTTTGGACCGATATCTTCAAGTTCCATTAACTGCTCTTCAGAAAAGTCTTTAAGTTCCCAAAGGTTACTGATTTTTTTGGCTAATATCTTGGCAGTCGTTTCTCCTACATAGCGGATACCCAACCCAAAAATAAGCCGGTGTAACGGTTGCGTTTTACTTTTTTCAATAGCGGAAGTCAGGTTATCGATGGATTTTTGCCCAAAACCCTCTAGTTTTCCGATTTGTGTCATATCCAACTTGTAGATGCCCGGAATATCGGGTAGCAAACCCAGTGAATAAAATTTACGCACGTTGGATTCTCCAAAGGACCGGATGTCCATGGCATCTTTGCTGACAAAATGAATCATCTTTTCCACGACCTGCGCTTCGCAATTCGGGTTAATACAGCGCCAGACACTTTCTCCCTCCGGTTTATGCAGTGCAGCTTTACATACCGGACAATTGGCAGGAAAGATAATAGGTATCTCATTACCCTGTCTTAGCTCTTTAAGTGGTTTAACAATATTAGGTATGACATCTCCTGCTCTTTCCACCAGAACACTATCTCCAATACATAAATCTTTTTCCCGGATAATATCTTCATTGAATAATGAGATGGAACCAATCGTCACACCTGCCAGGAAAACAGGTTCAATTTTAGCGACAGGGGTGATTGCTCCCGTTCGTCCCACTTGAAACTCCACAGACTGAATGATTGAAGTGGCCTGTCTGGCCTTAAATTTATAAGCCATTGCCCATCTGGGATGATGTGAAGTCATGCCCAGCTGTTCCTGCAGAGCGATATCATCCACTTTAATCACCATTCCATCAATTTCATAAGGCAATGTGTCTCGCATGGCTTCAAAATCTCCTACATGTGCCACAACCGACGCTATACTGTTGAAAAGTTCACTTTCTTTTGTTGGGGAACGAAGACCACATTGCCAAAGTAAGGCCAGATTACCGCTATGCGTTTCCAGAAGTTCACTAGGCCTTTTGCCAGGGGCTAAGACTATGTCGCTGATATGATATAAGTATGCATCCAGCCCCCTGTTTCTTACGGCAGACGGATCTTTGAGGCGTAAACTGCCACTGGCAGCATTACGGGGGTTGGCGAGGATCGGCAAGCCAGCCTCTGCCTGCTTATCATTGAATTTCTGAAAAGAGGCTTTAGACATCATTACCTCACCTCTTATTTCTATTTGTTGAATACCATACAATGCAAAAGGGGCATTGAGCGGAATAGAACGGATTTGTCTGATGTTAGCAGTAACATCCTCGCCTTCAATACCGTCTCCCCTGGTTACAGCCCGTACTAACCGGTCGTCTTCGTATAGCAGAGAAATGCTGGCGCCATCAAATTTAGGCTCAACCGAATAACGTATTTTCTTTTCGCCAGCGGCCTCTCTGACCTTTTTGTCCCAGTCACTCAAGTCGTCGGCGTTATAAGAGTTCTCGAGAGAAAGCATCGGCACCTGATGACGGATCGTTGCAAATTGACCGGTCAAATTAGCGCCTACTCTTTGCGTTGGAGAATCGGCTGTAATCAACTCCGGGTGCTTTGCTTCGAATGCTTCTAATTTTTTGAATAAACGGTCATATTCCATGTCAGAGACCAATGGATCATCTTCTACATAATATCTGTATTCATGAAACCTAAGCACTCGTCTGAGTATTTCCAGCTGCCCTTGATCAATGGCTGCAGTATCCTTTAATAATACCGATGTATCGGACTGTAATATTTTGACCTGTTCTGGACTGTACATATAACAAAAAATAAGTAAAAATATAGTGGTGTTTTGCTTGGCAATGTTAATTAAAAATCACGAATCAAGACAGATTTCGACTTGAATCAATGGCAAAATCGGCAATATTTATTGTTTTTATCTCCCTTTTTTTACAAAGGAACCGTTGATTAGCTCAAACACAGTTAATTATAGCCAAAAATGGGAGATCTTCCTGTAAATTTGGCTTTCTACCCGATACTGAGTATTTTCGCAGCCTTAAATCAAACTATCAAATGGAATACAACAAAATTATCTCTGTCACCGGATTAGGCGGTCTTTTTGAATTGATCGGCAGTAAGGCTGATGGTGCCATCGTTCGTTCGCTGGAGGATAAAACCACTAAGTTTGCCTCTTCCAGGAGTCATCATTTTTCCCATTTGGAAAGCATTGAAGTATATACCGTCCGCGAAAACGTTAATCTGGTGGAAGTGTTCAAAGCGATGAAGAATGCTGGCAGGCCTATTCCGGATTATAAAGATATTGCCGCAGTAAAAGCTTATTTTACCGAAGTTTATCCAGATATAGATTTTGAAAGAGTCTATACCAGTGATATGAAAAAAATGGTCCGTTGGTACAACATTCTAACCGATAATGGCATCAATCTGGAAGATTCAGAAGAAAATGTTGCAGTATCGGAAACTGCTCCTGATGACATAGCAGAACAACCTGCTGAAGACAAAAAAGCAAAAGTACCCAAAAAGGCGGCTACTAAAAAAGCGAAGGCAGCTGTGGAAGGAAAGGACGAAAAAGCAACTTCGGCCAAACCTAAAAAGAAAGCGGCTCCTAAGAAAAAAGATAAGGAAGAAAAATAGTCCGGATGGGTTTGAGCCGGTCTGGCAAAAACGATCGAGCGCAAGCAAAAGGTTAAAACCTTTTACTTGCGCTTTTTTTGTGGTAATTTTGGCATACATGGCTCCTACAACATATCAATAACAACCTGATTATCAATGTTCAGCCGTGTAGTAATTATATAACAATTAAACGATTAAATACGTATGGCAAATGTGATTCCGACTGCCGATATCCAGAAACTGTCCAGAAATTTTGTCCCAACGGATTTTGCGATTAGCACCTGGGCGTCTCTGGAGCCTTATTACCAGGATCTGGCTGAGCGTCCCATTAACAGTAAAAACGATCTGGAAAAATGGTTAAAAGATGTAAGTGAACTTGAAGCCGTGGTCAGCGAGGACGCCTGCTGGCGTCAGATTAAAATGACTTGTGATACAAATAATAAAGCACTGGAAGACGCCTTTACATACTTCTGTATGGAAATACAGCCTAAGCTCCAGCCTTATGCAGACCTGCTCAACAAAAAGCTGGTGCAATCTGCCTATGTTGACCAGCTGGATCAACAGCTTTATCATACCTATCTCAGAAGTGTACGCAGAAGTATTGAGCTATTCCGCCAGGAGAATATTCCTATCCAGGCAGAATTAAGTGTTTTGCAGCAACAATACGGCACCATCGCCGGCAAAATGACCGTTGAAGTGAATGGTAAAGAGTATACGCTACAGCAAGCGGCTAAATTCCTGGAAAATCCGGATAGAATGCTCAGAAAAGATGTTTATTTGAAAGTCCAGAACAGAAGATTACAGGATAAAGATGCTTTCAACAAACTATTTACCGAGCTCGTCCAAAAAAGACAACAGATCGCCGAAAATGCCGGGTTTGAAAACTATCGCGATTATAAATTTGCAGAATTAGGCCGTTTTGATTATACAAAAGAAGACTGCTTTCAGTTCCATGAAGCTGTAAAATTACATGTATTGCCACTCGTGGATCAGATCAATAGCTATAAAAAACAGAAATTAAGCCTGGAAGAACTCAGGCCCTGGGACCTGGAAGCCGAACCTGCCGGCACGCAACCGCTACATCCTTTTACCTCAGGCAAAGAACTGCTATCCAAAACAGAAGCCTGTTTTGAAGCATTGAACCCGTTTTTTTCCGCCTGCCTCCGAAAAATGGATGAACTAAAACATTTTGACCTGGAAAGCAGAAAAGGAAAAGCCCCCGGTGGATACAACTGCCCCTTGTCGGAAAGTGGCGCTCCGTTTATATTTATGAATGCCGCAGGTCAGATGAGTGATGTGACCACTATGGTACATGAGGGTGGCCACGCCATCCATTCTTTTCTGGCACATCCTCTTGAGTTGAGCGCTTTTAAAGAATATCCCATGGAAATAGCAGAAGTAGCTTCCATGTCCATGGAGCTATTCACTATGGACCACTGGGATGTATATTTTAAAGATACAGAGGAGTTGCGCAGGGCAAAAATCCACCAACTTGAAAGAGTCATTACCATATTTCCATGGATTGCCATTATTGACAAGTTCCAGCATTGGGTGTATGAAAACCCCAGGCACACCGAAAAAGAAAGAGAAGCAAACTGGCTGCGTATACTCAATGAGTTCTCCTCCCCTGTTGTTGATCAGGAAGGATTGGAAAAGTTCCGTGCTTGTAGCTGGCAACGTCAGTTACACCTTTTCGAGGTGCCGTTCTATTATATTGAATATGGCATTGCTCAATTAGGTGCCATTGGCATGTGGATGCAATATCAGCAGCACCCAAAACAAGCCCTGAACAATTATATAAAAGCATTAAGCCTGGGAGGCACCAGAACACTTCCGGAGCTTTTTGAATCAGCAGGTCTTAAATTTGACCTTTCTCCTGCCCACATAAAAAAACTGATGGATTTTGTGCATGGACAGATGCAGGAGTTGGTCGATTAAAAAATGAACTTTTAAATCTTAAACTGAGTAAATTATGATACCTGTTAAAGGATACGCCGCCCATAATCAACAAGACCCGCTTATTCCCTGGGACTTTGAGCGCAGAGCAGTTGGTCCGGACGACGTCGAAATTGATATTCTGTATTGTGGCATTTGTCATTCAGATATTCATCAGGTCAGAAGTGAATGGCGCCCGGGTATCTACCCGATGGTTCCGGGCCATGAGATTGTTGGACGCGTGGTTACTGCCGGTGAAAATGCCGGTAAATTCAAGGCAGGCGACCTTGTGGGGATTGGCTGTATGGTAGATAGCTGCCATGAGTGTCCCAGCTGCAAAAGCGGGCATGAACAGTTTTGTGAGAAAGGCCAGACTGTCTGGACCTATAACTCTGTGGAAAGGGATAGGAAAACGCCGACCTATGGTGGTTATTCTAATAAGATTGTCTGTAATAAGGATTTTGTATTGAGCGTACCAAAGAGCCTGAATCTGAAAGGTGTGGCTCCTTTACTTTGTGCAGGTATCACCACTTACTCGCCAATTAAAAAATGGGGTATCGGCAAAGGGCACAAAGTCGGCGTATTGGGGCTGGGTGGCCTGGGTCACATGGCTGTAAAATTTGCAGTAGCACTGGGCGCGGAAGTAACGCTGCTGAGCCGGTCAGAGAATAAAAAACAGGATGCACACAGATTGGGCGCCCATAAATTTTGTAACACCCAAGATAATGAACAGGTTAAACCACTCAAACGGTATTTTGATTTTATCATTGATACAGTTTCAGCGCCGCATGATTACGACTGGTATATGTCTTTATTAAAAGATAACGGCGTACATATCTGTGTCGGGCTTCCTCCAGGGGGACTAAAATTAAGCGGGTTATCTTTGAATAGAGCCATTACCGGTTCTTCTATCGGAGGCATACCCGAGACCCAGGAAATGCTGGATTTTTGCGCCGAGCACCAGATCACTTCTGATGTTGAAGTCATCGACATCAGTTATGTCAACCAGGCCTACGAAAGAGTTTTAAAGAGCGACGTACGCTATAGATTCGTTATTGATATGGCAACGATATAAGTTACGCAATATACAATAAATTAAATTCTGCCTTATAATAAGACAGAATTAAGGGAATAAGGTTTTCACCATTGAGCTGAACACCAAAAAGCCACTCAGGAAATAATCTTGAGTGGCTTTTTAACAATAAGGGTTATTCAGAAAATATCTTGACTTCTATTACTCAACGGCAGAGGTAAAACACAAAATATATCTGCCGGTGGCACAGCTCTGAATCACTTGACTAAATTGGCACAACAATGCTGTCGAATGATCTACAGATACAGCATTGCTCCATATCAGATCGGCTAATTGTAAAATACTACATTGGACGGAAAATAAACATGGCCATACTCGATCGTCTTAACTAATTCACCTGTAGAGGCATTATAAAAACGAAGGAAATTCTTATCTGTTTGCGTATACCCAGTAATTGAGCAAGTCACGATCTGATCACTTTTCTTGTCATAGAACAGGCCCGCTCCATAAAAAGTCTCGCCTGTAGGTAGTGTAACAAATGGAGTGTTCAGGGAATGCGGGCTGCCTTTTACATATTTGTAGATACTGGTTCCCGCAAACCCCTCATTCGGCTTTGCAATATAGAAAACTGCATTTTCTTTTGAAGAACTCACAAGGCTTGGCGCATTATAAGCGAAATCATTACTCCAGATAGGTTGTTCCAGTGTGATCTGCGTGGTATCTTGCGTAGTTGCATCAATACTCACCAGAATATTACCACCAGCTCCGTATATCATTCCGTCGGGTGTTTTTACGTAACCTTCAGTAGGACCATTGTAATGTACGATCGATTTCCAGTCACTCATCTCAATGATATCGACCCCTTTGTCATTGCTTGCGATCAGATAATCCCCGCTAACATACAGTTTTTTGATATTATTGCCGGTAAAGACCGGTTCTGCATGGATCGTCAGACTCGCCAGATCAACCGTATAGATATTATTGCCGCTGCTGATTACGGCAGTATTAGCATCAATTGCAGCCATAGACCTAAAATCAGCACCGTCCAAACTGAGCTGCCCAACCTGTTTGAGTGTGGCTGGATCAGCAACGATCACCGAACCCCCGGCCGTGGCGATTAGATACAATCTGTCACCAATGATCAGTCCATCTTCGAGTGTAGTCGATGTTGTCACAGGGAAGTTGCCATTATTTTCTTTAGCGAAGGCCTTCTGTTGAAGTGTATCAGCACCATAGGCATAAAAGCTCACACTGCTTGCGTCATGACCAAACCACCCTTCATTAAGGATAAAAAACCCATTGGAATAAGGGCCTGCGGGAGCCGTTATTGTTTTATCATCTTTACTACATGAAACAATTATAAAAATAGCCAACATGAATACGGATAATCTCGGGCTCCACTTTAATAGCCAGGCTGAAGTAAATTTTGTTCGCATTTGCTGAATCATTTTCTGTTTTTAATGTATTAAACTGTTCTGTTTGTGTATTATCTGATTATAACATATGAAGATCACTGACGCTGCTCACTTCCGTAGAAAGCTCTCCCAGCCATCCTAGATCTTTCTGAATGCCTGTCTGTATCTTTATAAAATCAATCCCAATTAATTCTATCGCATTTCCCTTTGCATCAACGGCATTCATAATATCTAAAGGGTTACCGCCATTCGTAACGGAATGATTATCTGCGTATCCGTATTCAAAAGGTGTACTGGTTATATAGGCTGGGTTCGTATCATCAATTCCTGTATCAGGCAAAAGACTCCCTTCTAAAGTATAGCTGTCTGCTGTAATCCAGGAAGGATAATAGGACTGATCATGATATTTATTGGATTTCACGTAACCGGTATCATTATATTTGTCCACCCACATAACATCCGCAGATTTACTATCGGGTTTATAATAGGTAACCTTATAATTTTTTTCATAGCCTTCTTTACCATAAGCGCTCCCTTTGAGTTCATACCAGGTATCGTCTGGCCGGCCGTTACCATTGGCATCATACATAACCCAGACCACACCTGGTTCTGCAGCGTTTTCGGCACCTGCTCCCTCCACCTGAATATCATCTCCTTTTTTATTAAGAACGGTGTGATCAAAGCCTAATACAATCTGGCCACCCCAGGCCCCCAGAGAAATTGCTTTATTTTGTATCACCTTAGAATCCTTAATTATATCTGTATAATCCGTATTGATAAATTGTCCAGGTGCCGGCATAAAGCTAAATACCGTATCCGCATAAGCACTACTTGCAGTTGTAATCTCACGGATAGGTTGATTGTTTTCTTTTCCCGGCTCAGTCGAACGATCATCCTTACTGCAGGAAGTTGCATACAAAACCAGCATAAGGCCAGCGATCAGTATCCACTTTTTTTTTCTTACCATATTGTATATTTAATTTGTGTATTGCAAAAAAGCTATGTGTCCAGGCACCTCGCCAGTCTGTACCTGCCAGTCTATAGCGCCATCTGTGCTGATCCAATATAAAGAACCCGGGCTTGTGTGATCACCGGCATCAGATATGAGTATCTTATCTCCATTCGGATCCACAGCCAAAGCATAGGGTGATTTTATTTTAGCTGACGCTTCTCTGGACAGAAAACTATTGTCGGTAGAAGTGAGTGTTCTTAGGTTAAAGGTTTCATAGGTAACTGCCTGCTGCTGCCCCTGAAGATTATATGATGAGGTAAAATAATACATCAGGCTGTCTTTAATGGTAAAGTTCTCTATAGGAATTTCCACATGTTTTATCTGAGCACCTGTCACCGCATTGAGTATAAAAAAGCTGGGAGCGGTTGCCCCATAGTCCCCCCTGGCGCTGACGATGATATGTCCATAATCATCTTTTTGTACATCATTGAGATTGACACCTAACTGAATATGCTTAGTAACAGTTTGTGAAGATAGGTCAATCACGGATACAGTATTATCATAAAGGGGTGGGCTGTACCCGCCACTGTTAGCCACATATAACTGATCTCCTGCAACAGCCAATCCTTCAGGTTCACGCCCTACCGCAATCTGGCTGTCTAAGAATACTGTACCAGCGCCATTCTGAAGTCTGGAAGTATCTACGACACCAACAAACCCATCATACGAAGTGATAAGCACCTTTTTATTCCAGAAAGCGAGATGCCTACAGTTGTCAATGGATATCTGGCAGAGCTTCACTGCAGTGGTTTTATCCAGCACCTCTACTTTATCTGACCCATTGACGACTATGTATAGCTTTCCGCCATAAATCTGTATATCGTTACCTACATCTCCCAGACCTAATGTGGCAGCCGGATTGACGCTCTCATAGATGTTGAGCGCATAAGTTCCCTGCTGGTGATTAAAGTAGTCCAGGCTGCAATGATTGCTACCCATATTGCCTTCATTGAGCAAATAGAAGTCAGTACCCTCACCATAACTACCCGCTGGCATTACCTGCGTAGTTTTGGGAGGAATAACGCCTATTTCTTTCCGGCATCCTGCAAATAATAGAAGGGTGGTCACAGTGCATAAAATGGATATTGGGGTACAGTATTGTTTCATCATCAAAACTCAATTTGTAAACTTGTTTTAAAATTTCTCCCCGGCATCGGATAATTCTCTATCACATCATAATGCTGGTCTAACACATTATCCAGGGAAAACAATATCGTACCTTTTACACCTTGCTTCACCGGCCAGCTATAGCTGACGGACAGATCATGTGTATACCAGGCGGGGACATAACTTACCAGACTGTTAAATCGTCCGCTATAACGTTCCCCATCATAAATAAAGCTGTAATGAAATCCAAAATGTTCATTACTTGCACCCAGTGTGAACGAACCGCTATGTCGGGGTATGTAAGGCAGTCTGTTTTTATAGGTGATAGAACCGGGATCCGTGTAATCTATTGCATTTTGATAGGTATATTGCAAAGCAGCCAGCATATTCCAGCCTGCAAATGCCCACGAGGTTTTGGCTGTAAAATCCAGTCCTGTTATTTTTGCCAGCCCCAAATTCGTCATTTGCCATCTAAAAAGACTGGTGGTGGGAATCGCTACAATTTTATCTTTGACTTCATTATAATAGATATCCGTTTCCAACAATAAGGAGCTTAACACCCCCCGCCAGCTTTTAAAATAATAAGCGCCCAGATTATACTGCACACTGTGTTCGGGACGAAGCTCGGTCTTATTATACTGGGTCAGGTATAAATCATTAAAAGTCGGCATCTGAAAACTTTTCTTATAAAAGGCTCTTAGCTTAATTGTGTTTGTCGAGAACGGCCGCCAACTCGCGCTAATTGACGGAGATAGCTTCTTGCGTTGAGATAACCAGTCATGATGCATTTGTCGATGATCATATACAGCTGTATATAAAAGATTACCAGCCAACTGTATTCGCTCTGATTCAAAGTGACTGGCTACTGCCGCGTATCCCGTCCATCTGGATGGATTTTCCGTTCCGGTCAGATCCATATTCAGGTGATTATAATGCATGTCAGCTGAAACATCTATATCCCAATTTTTGGCTAATTGATAGAGGTTTGCGGCAGAGAAGAAATAGGATGCCTGTCTGTAATGATTGGTAAGGGGCTTTTTGATAGTATCACTATCTTCAAGATAAAGTTTATTAATATCCGGGTTACTGTAACGGAGATAACTCCTGTCATATTTAATCTGAAGCCGGAGCTTATCTTTTAAGCCAATGGGTTTCAGGTAGGATGTGTGGAAATAATAGTCCGATTCATCCTGACGTTCTCTATTCGAAAACTTATTGCTGACAATAGCGCCCGGCAGCCCCATTTGCCTTCTGAAGCCATATAGGGTAATGGAAACCTTACTGCTGTCTGCGAATTGCCCATACAATCCTATCCGGCCCTGAAACCTTTCCACATCTCCGTTATCTCTTCTTAATGTAGTATCATATACACCATTTGTATAAGTAAAGGGATAATCTCCTTTCGTCGATAACCCCGAAACACTGCCCTGCAGTTGCCAGTTCTTACCCCATTTAGCAGCTCCATGAGTCGAAACACCTACTAGGCCAAAAGAACCCGTTTGTAATGAAATGCTGCCCTTTGATTGTCGGCTGCTATCCAAATCATCCGTTCTTGTTTCCAGATAGATAGCATTGCTGCTGGCAAATGCCGTTGCCGGCTGAAAAATCTGGCTGTTTTGATTTTTATATAAGGAAATACTTCCCAAGTCATTTAACGGATAACGCCCTAAATCGACCTGACCATTCTGTGCGTTTTCAAGTGGCAGTCCATCTAATAGCACCGCTGTATGTCTGGTCCCTAAGCTCCTGATATTGACGGTCTTAAGTCCACCCACGCCGCCATAGTCCTTTAATTGTGTGCCAGAAAAATAACGGATCATGTCCGATACACTCAAACCGTCTTGCCATGCAGAGCGCTTTCTTGTCATTATTTGAACCGGATCTATAGAGGTCAGAATTTGTGGTAATATGGCAGTATGAACCTTCACCTCTTGTAGAGAATGTATGCCATCCTCACCAGGACGGGCCGTATCTTTTTTAGTCACTTGTTTTTTTATTGGCACGCGCTCTTGAATGCCATTTTGGGCTTGAGTGAAGTTAGTCTGGAGTAATGATAGAATCATCAGGCAGCAAATGCCCAACCAATATACGGTTTTTGAAACAACAAAATTCACAGATACACGCATTTGTGAGATCAGTAACCGGAAAAACAGGAGAACAGGCAACAACTTTATTGCACAAATACCACGAAACCCCGGATGTGTCAACACCAGCCGTTTCGCAGAATGACAATTGCTGCAGACCTTTCACCCGAAAGTCCATTTTAGCTAAATATAATTGATATAGGCAGGTCTTCTGGCTTGCTTTATACCGTCTCCTTCCCACCAACAAGTGCCGGCAGTGGTTTCATCCGGAAAACAGACAACTATTATCATCTGAAAGCTCACAGCTACGGGGATAGCGTTGGATTTGCACCAACTTCCCTTTTAATTTTGCCGAAGCAAAAACCGATATCGCCGCAAAGGTAAATGAAATTTACTTCTCTTTTAGAGATTTATTGGTTTCACTGATCGCCCCGAATAAAAAATCAGGGTAAGGACTACCCTTAAAGCCCCTACCCTGACCACTGACACAATTCGCTTTCCTGGAAAGGAACCGAAATCTGGTTGCGACCCGTTTAAATCCCCATTTATCGCTTATCTCAATGCAGTCTGTTTGTTCTGGCTATATCAACTTAAAAATTTATCACCATAATAAATCAAGTCTTATTTTGGTATGCCAGGGGTGAGCTACCCTTCTAAGCCCCTGGCATTGAAGCACCAAACAACTAAAATAGTCAGTCACAAGCGCTTGTGTCCCAAGAAATACTCAAAAGGAATCACAACGTAAAGGAAACCAATAATCTTCCAAAAACACCTACCCAAATGGGTAGTTTTTATTTTCTTAATATAATTAAGACAACAACAGCTGCTATCCATATTTACTTCTTTTTTACCTTAATAATGGAGCTCCGCGTATCATCCAGATATCTCACCAAATAGACCCCGCCGGCAAATCTTTGCATATCGATTGTCGTATCTGGTCCTTCCAGGCTTTCCCGGTGTACCAGTTTTCCAGAAAAATCGATCATCAGGATTCTGGCATGGCCGGCCATTTTCCCTTCCACCTGAATATGCAGTGTGTTATGCACCGGATTAGGGTAAGCTTTCAATTGAAATGATAGGATATCTTCCAGCATTACGATGTTAGACTGCTTCCGGCGACCGTTGAGGTCAACTTGCATCACCCTGTAATACTTGACATCAGACATAGCACCGGCATCAAAATAATACGAAATACGAGCATTGCTGTTGCCACCTGAAGCCAGTGAAGGAATAAATACCAGATCACGAAATATGATACCGTCCAATGATACCTGTAACTGAAACCCTTTATTCTGTACCTCTGTATATGTCATCCAGCTCAGGATGGCATGCCCGTCATGACTAAGTTTGCCTTTTAATGCCCCCATCTCTACCGCTAAGGCATCTCCGGCAGACTCATAAGCTCCCAGATCGACATTTGAGCCCTGAATCCGGGTACCCGCAGCAAGATCCAGTCCTCCTGCAGGATCATTATTGGTATAAAGCGCGATGACATCTAATAATGAGTCGGATAATCCTGCATCAATCACCGGGCTGTTTACAGAAAGGCGATAGTCTGCGCCAGCCGAGTCTGCAAAAATATCCCCTACACCGACACCTTCCAGATTATGGTTGGTCGCATCTGCGCTTTTCCCCTGGATCAAGCTATAGGAAATTTTGGAAGGCATGCCCAACGTATCTAAAATACTGTTGGAGCCATTGCCCCAAATAATAGAGTTCGTCATATAAAAACGGGAATTGTCGGAATTAATAATCAGATTTTTATCAGCATCAGCAGAGATTAAAGACTTGTTGCCTGCAATTGTCGTATTGATCAGGCGTAAAGATGAATTTCCTTCACAGGATAGAATATTATTATCAAAGAAGCTTAACAAGCCCCTCGACACTTCATCATCCCAAACACCGTCTGGCAGTTTAATATTCGTGTTATCAGTTATTTTACAATTAATAAGGATCATGTGACTATCCTGCATGACTCTGGAAACACTTATTCCCCAGGCTGTATTTCTACTAAAATCAGAATTATAAATGACCGGATATGAGCTCGTATTCACAATTACACCTCCATAAAAGGTTTTATTGTTTGTAAAGATGCAGTTACTGAAAAACGGAGCCGCCTGAAAATTAGAAATCACACCTGGCAACAGCAAAAACTCCGAATTATCATCGATCAGGAAAACATCCGCATTCCCGGAAAATTCACAGTTGATAATTTGTGGGGAGGCTAGAGAGGAGATCCCAGCCCCTTTCGTTCCCCAAATCATCATAGCAGCCCCAAGTAGCGAATAATTCTCTAAGAAACGACAGCTCCGGATAAGTGTGTTATCATAGGCATCACTTATACTCAGCCCTCCCGGCACCCTGCCGTATTGATATAACGACGTATTGGCCTTTGTAATGGTAAAGCCATCTACAATTAGACTATCAGCAGTTTTGTCAATATTCTGAATATACATAATACAATATATTGTCAAAGGTATCCTTAGGGTTATTAATATCTCCGCTTAGAACAACCGGATTCGCCGCATAGTTCCTGTCACCTCCGCCATTAGGAAATCCACCTAGCAGCTTAATGCCTCCCCTGTCCAGTATAAAGGCTGTATCACGCTTCGTATTCGTCTGTAAGCCACCGGGATAATAAGTACCTTCAGCAACATGAATCTCAGTAATCTCTGTATTGACACGGGCAGCGCTTATTGCATCTGATAAAAATTGTAATGCACTTTCCCAGCTACTTCCATCCCCGGGTATAACAACGGCACTATCTACATAGACAATACCTTTGCTGTCCGGTTCAATCGTTGCCAAAAAATCTGCCCTAGCAACCAAGCGAGTGGCGGGTAAACGACTGGTAACATTTGTAAATTCCGCATAGTGGTGGGCAGATCTTCCTTTTCCACCGGATAAATCACTGCCATTTCCCCACCTTCCAGAATAATAATACTTGTTCCTATGAAGGTCTTCCGGAATAGTAATAGTTGCTTTGTCAGCCATCGTTTTCCAGTTGATGGTAAACGGCAAAAGCGCTGGCGAAGCCTTTCGGGTATCGTTATTATTCTTATTAAATTTAGCATTTGCGGCAAAGCAAAATAAAAGGAGCACTAGGCATAAAAATAAATTCCTCTTCATGTCGATGATTTAGCTAAATGATTGAATATCACAAAGAAAATCATAATCTTAAAGAATCCTCCTACCCAATTGGGTAGATTTTAGCACGCCCCCACATCTATCAAATGGAACAGGAAGATAGGCAATTATCCTGCGGTATTCATAAACAGGTAATCAACGTCCGGTGTCTAGAACTGCTTGTATTTAGCAATTAATTCACCCCGGCTGCTGACCTGCAGTTTCAGGTATATATTTTTAATGTGGAATTTCACCGTATCTACCGATAAATGCATCTGATCGGCAATCGCTTTGTTGGACAGCCCCTGTTCGAGGTAAGAGAGGATCTCAATTTCCCTGGCGGTCAGCTTTTCTGCTTCTACAATTCCCACCTGCTTTCGTTTATTAAAATAACTGATAACCTGCATAGCTATCTTTGGGGACATGGCAGCTCCTCCGTTTAGAATATCACTGATACCCGCCTTAATCTCTTTCAGTGGAGTGCTTTTCAACATATATCCCGATGCGCCAGCGCAAAGCGATTGAAAGATCTTCTCCCGCTCCTCAAAAACAGTCAGCATCAGAACATGTGTCTTATCAGTTTTATTTTTGATATACCAAACAGCGTCAATACCTGATTTTCCGGGCAAACCGATATCACAGATAATAACATCAATGTGCTTATCCAATTGCTGCCAGTCATCATGGAACTTTTCAAAGCTACCACAGGATATCACTACCTCAAATCCAGGCTCTGCTGTAAAAAAGTCCGTCAATACCCGGCGAATACTTATATTATCTTCTATTATAGCTAATTGAATCATCTGAAATAAATTCTAAAATAAATGGATCGCGGTGCTTACGTAGTAGCCGGAGCTGCATCCTCAAACAAAATACGTGTATTTCAAGCACATAAAACCTACCCAAAAGTATAGTTTGTGCTTTTTTAAGTCAGCCTTTAAAAGTCAAAACGATTTTAAATCCTTTTTCTGCTTCAGGGAATATTAGTGCTGCACCAATCAACTGTGCGCGCATTTCCATATTTTTCAGTCCATGACCAGTTACTGCGCTCTCAGACACATTATTTGTCAGTCCTATTCCATCGTCAGCTATTAATAATTTAAAACCTTTATTATAGGCAATAAACTTAACATCCACCCGGTCTGCCTTTGCATGTTTTATGATATTGGTCAACGCTTCTTTATAGATCAACATTACGTTCTGGCGGACCTTCTGTGGTATATGTTGTTTTTCCGTGAAGCCCCTGTTTTCAAAATGAATAAGCATATCCGAATCTCCCAGCACCTTATTGCCATAACGCTCCATTCGTTGATAAAGACTCAGACTATCATCGTTTCTAGGGTCAATAGACCAGACAATATCACCCATCGTCTGTACAGCGGCCCTCCCGTTATCCGCAATACTCTGCAGATATGTCTTTTGGAGCTCCTGATGTCCACTTAAGAGCATTTCTGCCTGCATAGACATCCCGGCGAGAGTGCTTCCGATTTCATCATGCAAATCACCGGCAATCTTTAAACGCAATGCTCTTTCTTTTTCGGCCTGCCGCTCTCTGTATTTTATAATCACCCAAACCAATGCCAATACCATCAGGCCAATCAATACTTTAAACCATAAAGTCTGGTAAAAGGCAGGCGTAACAGTCATGGGCATACTTAACAATGGCTTTGTCCATCTGCCATCCGGTAATTTGGCAGCCAGCTCAATTTGATAATGCCCGGGAGGCATGCCAATAAAAGTAATTTTTCTGGAATTCCCCACCGAAATCCACGCCTGCTCTGGATCCAGCCGGTAATAATAATCTAAGGTTTGCATAGCAGGCTGCAGGCTGCCAAACCCAATAGAGAAATAAGTCGTCCGAGCCGGAATAGAAAATCCATTGCTATTTTGATAAGGCAATGTGTAATCATGTATGGCACTTCCCCGCCTATCTGTGATTGTTAGATCTGTAATATATCGCCTTCCCACCGTTTCCCTTGCTGCGTTCAGATTCAATCTGTCTGTATTAAACCGAACAATACCATCAATGGTGCCCAAATACACGGTATTACCCAGTTGATAAATCGCACCACTGTTGAATTCATTGGCGGGAAGTTGATCAATCGTTGAATAATTGGTCACCTGATGTGTTACCTTATTTATGACACTTAATCCGTTTTTTGTACCAGCCAATATGAACCTCTCTGTCGCAGCGAGCGTAAATACAATACTTGCCGCCAATCCATCGGGGCGTCCAATGGTATCTATGGCTTCCCCCTGAGAGTCATAGATAATGATTCCATAACCGCCAGTGGCAGCCCAGATCTGCCCTCCGGCAGCAGTCATCCCATATACAGGAATTTTTTGTTGTGTAGTCTGATGATCTCTTACGGTAAAATCAGCAACAACATCCGTTTTACTGTTCCATTTGAGAATGCCGTGTTCAGTGGCTATTAAATAATCATCCTTTCGTTTTAATAAACTTAAAATTTTTGTTTTTAACAATCGATCTTCCCGAATAGATTTTGCTGTATGAGTGTAGGGGTTAACCATATATAGCCGCTCATAGGTACCCACCAGCAAATGTTGCCTATCATGGCGTAATGAGAAAGTCAGAAACTTCCCCATGGGCTTACCCTTGATATTACTATCTGGTATCGCTATCGGCGTTAATTTATTTCGATTCACTTCATACCAGAAAAGGCCATCTCCTTCAGTACTCACTAATACGGAATCCTTATTCCAGGGTAAGATGCTATAAACATATTTTCTGGCAACCACCTTTTTCTCACCGGTATGTTCATTAAAACTTACAAACCCATCCTTATAGGAACCTGCCAGCAACTCACCATTTGGTTCCTTATAAATAGCGCGAATACTATTTAAGGCTTTAGGTTCTGCCATAACAGAACTAAAAGGACTATTAGAAGGTGCCAATTCTAATAGATGATCATTCAGCGACAATAAAATCTTCGATCCGCTATGGCTCAACCATACAATATGGTTGTCTTCCAAAAATCTGGGGTAACGCAGATGATGAACGGTAACGGAGTCTTTTATAAAGTCATAGATAAAAAGCTTTTCTTTTCCAATCCCGGGCGTATTGGTTAATATAATCGATCTGTTTTTGTCAAGTGGCACCATAAAAACCTGGCCATTTTTACCCAGGTCGCCATAAACACCCTTTATTTTTTGGATAGCACCGGTCTTGATATTCATGGAATATAATCCTAAATAGGGGACAACCATTATACAATTACCGGCCGGCCCAAAATCTGCCGCAATGATCTGCTCCTTTCGAAACTTATCCAATCCATAAAATACAGGAGGACTGTAAGTGCTATCTTTGTTGATAGAAATGCAGATCATTTTTCCAACGGAAGTTCCTATCCATAATTGCCCCGGATAAGCCTCTTTCATAAATGTGATATTCGGCAAATCATATAAATCAGTAAATGCCTTATTCATATCGAACATGCATATAAGGCTATCACGTTCAACCTTATATACACGCCCATTTTGAGTACCCGCATAAATAACACCGTTATGATCTTGTGTAATTTCTCTAATATACAGGCTGAGTGAAGAAGCGTTTGAAGGTGCTTTAATTTCAGTAGTTGTCCAGTCTCGGAGGTTTAACCGGGTAATCCCATCCTGTGCTCCTATCCACATGTTCCCTTTATCGTCTGCAAACAGCGTTTTTATACCCATATGTGGAATCTTCGGCGTCGTTTCGGGTCCAAGATGCACAACATCATTGCCATCATAACGAAACAGTCCTTCATTAGTGACGAACCACAACATCCCTACTTTATCTTGTTCCAGACAAGTAATAATTTGTTGGCTAAATTGAGCGGGCAGCGTTATCGAATGTAATACAAAGTTATTTTTTTGCGCAGTAACAGGTATTGTGTAGCATAGAATGCAGAGTAATATGAATACTTTTTTCATAGGAATAAAAAAGCTTTTCAGGGCGGCCTCTCCGGCCGGACCAACCCTATGGGCAATGATAAGCCTAAACCAGGGTAAGGTCTACTGTCCTATACTTTTACGAATGACTTCTGGCAAAAACATGGAAGCATCTCCCCCGTTACGGATGACATCTCTCACCAATGTAGATGCAACAGAAGAATATTTAGGTAAACAGGTCAAAAAAATAGTTTCGATTTTTGGATCCAGACTGCGATTCATGTCAGCAATGGTCTTCTCATACTCAAAATCACTTACAAATCTAATTCCCCGTATAATATAGCCCGCTCCAACCTCTTTGCAAAAGTTCACAGTCAGCCCTTCATATACCCTGGCTTCCACTCTCGGCTCGTCTTTATAGATTTCCTTGATCCAGTCCACGCGCTGCGCTTCACTGTACATTGGTTTTTTATTAACGTTGGTACCAATCCCCACAATGATCTTATCAAATAAATCCAGAGAACGATTCACAATATCCACATGTCCCAAGGTCATTGGGTCAAAGGTTCCGGGAAATAAGGCGATTCTTTGCATTTTTTGAGGCTTAGGATAATTTAACAGGGTATTCAGGACTCAGAAATATCTTTACCGGAATAAAGATAAAGTGCCGCCATTCTAACCGCGACTCCGTTCTCTACCTGGTTTAATATAATCGAAAAAGGACCATCCGCCACATCACTATCCAATTCTACACCTCTATTAATAGGTCCAGGATGCATTATAACGATTTCTTTGTCGAGCGATTCCAGTAACTTCCTACTCACCCCATAGGCCAGATTATATTCCCTCAAGGAGGAAAATAAGGGCTGATTTTGCCTTTCCAATTGAATTCGCAGCACATTCGCTACATCGCACCAAACCAGTGCTTTTTTAAGATTATATTCTACCCGGACATCCAGCGCCTGGGTAAGATATTTCGGGATCAATGTTGGCGGTCCGGCAACCATAACCTCAGCGCCCATCTTCTTTAATAAATAAATATTACTGAGCGCCACCCGGCTATGCATGACATCCCCAACAATGGCCACTTTCAGGCCTTCCAGATTACCGAATTTTTCCTTCATTGAAAAGGCATCCAGTAATGCTTGCGTCGGGTGTTCATTAATGCCGTCACCTGCATTGACAATGGCTGCATCAATGTGTCCGGCCAGAAAATGAGGAGCACCGCTTGCGCTATGTCGCATAACGACCATATCGACTTTCATGCTCAGGATATTATTGACTGTGTCCAGTAAAGTTTCTCCTTTCTTGACCGAAGAAGCCGCTGCAGAAAAATTCAGGGTATCTGCTGACAGCCTCTTTTCAGCCAGTTCAAATGACATCCTGGTTCGGGTGGAGTTCTCAAAAAACAAATTGACTATGGTTACATCCCTAAGTGAGGGAACTTTTTTGACAGGTCTTTGTAAAACTTCTTTAAATTGATGGGCAGTGGAAAGGATGATTTCAATATCCTTTTTGGTTATGTCTTTAATGCCTAACAGATGTTGTGTAGATAGTGCCATTAAAAAACGAAGTTAGGCGTTTTTCTTTTTTGCACGCATTTTTTACTGAAAAAAATTTCACGCAAAGCGATTTTACTACACATATAAATAAAAGATAATATACCGTATCTCTAAAGGCCAAATTTAGCAGCAAAACCTTCTCTCAAAAAGTAATTGAGCGGCCGGGGTGCTTCTACAGCAGCTGTATCGGCCGATTCCACATTCACTTGATCCAGGACGGAATGCCACAGAGACTCCTTCATTTGGTCTTTAAAGTCCTTAAATTCTGCAATTCTATTCTGACAGGCTGTAAGCAGCAGCCCGGCAGAAAGTAAACAGCAATAGAAAACTTTTCGCATAACCAAAAAATTTGAATATTCAAAGGTACAGCATTCAGATTGAATAAAAAAATCACCAAAATAAGTCTGACTTAACTCATTATCAACACCCCTTTAAGGTCGATTTCATGAAAAATTACTTATTATTGTAGCCTTGATAAGATTATGAAGAGAAAAAGAACATATGCAGTCGTAGATATAGAGGGGACTGGCAGTCCTGCCAACAAAAATGGTATTACTGAAATCGCGATTGTATTGTATGACGGCAAAGACATCGTGGATCAATATGAGACGCTCATCAACCCTAAAATGCCCATTCCAAAATATGTGGCGAAATTAACGGGCATCAGCGACAAAATGGTTGCTGAGGCGCCACTTTTTGAAGAGGTCGCTCCCACTATCTTAAAATTACTTAATAAGACCACATTTGTTGCCCATAATGCAGGCTTTGACTACCCGTATCTTAAGTATTTTTTGGAACAATCTGGTTACAATCTAGATACACCTGTACTTTGCACACTTGAATTAAGCCGCAGGGCTTTCCCCAATCTGGTGAAACATGGCCTGGAAAGTCTCTGTGGAGATCTGAAAATCGGAATCGATAATCGGCATCGGGCCGGAGGTGATGCACTGGCTACAGCTAAGGTATTGGAACTCATTCTCAATAACGGGGGTGAGAAACTGGTTGATGCTATGGTAAAAAAAGATTTCTGCATATAATGTGCTAATCTGTATCCAAAAAAATGGATTTCACCAGAATTATTTTACTTTCGCTCCCCTATTACAGAAAAAATACATAGAATATGCTGGAATTCGCACAACCCATTGCGTCTAAATTAAATCTGCGCCCGGGACAAGTTGAGTCGGTCCTAACACTGCTACAGGAAGGCAGTACGATACCTTTTATCGCACGTTATAGAAAGGATAAAACCGGCGCATTGGATGAGGTTCAGATTCAACTCATCCAGGATGAAGCTAAATTTTTAAAGGAGTTTACTGAACGCAAGACCTTTGTTGAAAATGCTATTACTGAACAAGGAAAAATGACCGAAGTAATCCAGGATAAACTTTCCAAAGCCGTTACGCTTGCAGAAATTGAAGATATATATTTGCCCTTCAAACCGAAACGCAAGACGAAAGCCCAGGCAGCCAGAGAAGCCGGACTGGAACCTCTTGGCCTTTTGGTCTTTGAACAAACAGATATCGACCTAACAGCGGAAGCTGAAAAATATTTAAACGAAAAGATTACCACAGCAGATCAGGCACTACAAGGCGCCCGTGATATTATCTCTGAAATGATTAATGAGGATGCGGAGACCAGAGCGGAAATACGCCGTTTATTTGAGAACGATGCGATGCTGGAAAGTACTGTTATTGCAGGTAAAGAGGAAGAGGGCGCTAAATTCAAGGACTATTTTGAGTTTTCCGAGCTGATCTCAAAAATACCGTCTCACCGGATTTTGGCAGTATTGCGCGGGTTTTTAGAAGGCTTTTTAAGAATGTCCATCAGTCCCTCTGAAGAAATGGCGCTTGCTAAACTTGAGGATAAGTATTATAAGCCCAATGGCACACCTGCCAGCGAACAGGTAAAAAAAGCCCTTCGTGATACGTATCGCCGATTACTGCAGCCAAGCCTGGAAACTGAATTCAGGACCCAGTTGAAACAGCAGGCCGATGAAGAAGCTATTACGGTTTTCGCGGAAAACCTGAGACAGCTCTTATTGTCCTCCCCGCTTGGCAGCAAAAAAATGCTGGCTATCGACCCAGGCTATAGAACGGGTTGCAAAGTGGTTGTTCTCGATGAAAAAGGCGATCTTATTACTACAGATCTCATCTACGTACATGAAAAAAACCACCGCCTGACAGAAGCAGAAAATACGATCAGGTTGTTAGTACAACGGCACAATATTCAGGTCTTTGCTATCGGTGATGGCACTGCGGGCCGCGAAACAGATCAATTCATCAGATCTCTGAACCTCGGCCTGCCGGTATTTCTGGTCAACGAAGACGGTGCGTCCATCTATTCAGCCTCCGAAATAGCCAGAGAAGAGTTTCCTGACCAGGACCTGACCATCAGAGGAGCAGTCAGCATCGGCAGAAGATTAATGGACCCGCTGGCGGAGCTGGTGAAGATCGATCCTAAAAGCATTGGTGTCGGCCAATATCAGCATGACGTCAATCAGTTCCGTTTAAAAGAAAAGCTGGATCAGACAGTAGTAAGTTGTGTTAATGCAGTCGGAGTCAACCTTAATACTGCCAGTAAACACTTATTAAGTTATGTAAGTGGTATTGGCCCGTCCCTTGCAGAAAATATCATTCGCCACCGTACGGAGATAGGCCGGTTTTCTACGAGAAAACAACTCTTGGAAGTACCTAGATTGGGTGGCAAAGCTTTTGAACAATGTGCCGGATTTATGCGAATCAAAAAAGGGGAAAACCCGCTGGATGAAAGTGCAGTGCACCCTGAAGCTTATCCACTGGTTGAAACGATGGCGAAAGATCTGCAGCTATCTGTTGGGGAGTTGGTAGGTAATGAAAAATTGATCCAATTGATAGATCCCAAAAAATACATCACAGATGCTTTCGGGGAGCATACGATTAAAGACGTCTTAAGTGAATTGAAAAAACCGGGATTAGATCCCAGAAGCGAAATAGAACAATTTGAATATGCGAACATCTATAAAATTGAAGATGTGCATATAGGTATGGTCGTTCCGGGGATCGTTACGAATATCACGCGCTTTGGCGTTTTTATTGATATCGGAGTAAAACAAGATGGCTTGGTGCATGTTTCTGAACTGGCCAACAGATATATTACCGACCCCAGCGAAGTTGTCAAATTAAATGACAAGGTTAAGGTTAAAGTAATGGAGGTCGACATTCAGCGTAAACGTATTGGCTTGTCTATCCGCCAGGCTGATGGAAACATTACTCCGGCCGGAAATAGCAGGAAAGAAAGAGACAGGGCCCGTACGGAAAAGAAGCCAGCTCAGGATCTTTCTAATATGGCGATGGGAGACGCACTCTCTTTGCTAAAAAAGAAATTCGGCAAATAGACATAAACAGAACTCCAAAGATAAAATAAGGCAATCAGTTTTTGTCATCAACAATCCTGATTGCCTTATTTTTATTCGCCATTCACCTAAATACGTTGCAAATAGCCTAAACATTCCTGTAAAGCATCCTGCCAGCCCCTGGGCTGAACCCCATAATCCCTATTCAAGCTACTCGTATCTAAAACAGAATAAGCCGGCCTTTTTGCAGGTGTCGGAAAATCCGCCGTTGTAATAGGGTTAATCTGGCAGCTCAGTCCCGTTTTGTCTCTGATCGCGCAGGCAAAATCATACCAGGAAATCTTACCTGCATTGCTAAAATGGTAAATACCCGTGCGCTGAGCACCTTGTTCTATAATCGTCATGATAGCAACTGCAAGATCTCTGGCATAGGTAGGCGCTCCAAATTGATCACTTACAACCCCTATTGACGGGCGTTCACTCATCAAACGGAGCATGGTTTTGACAAAATTATGTCCGTAGGCACTGTAAACCCAGGCAGTCCGGATTATAATGGTTGCCTTATTACCCGCCATTGCCAGCTGCTCCCCTTTTAGTTTGCTTTCTCCGTAGAAATTAACGGGAGAAGTACAATGGTCGGGCTGATAAGGGCTCTTGGCCTGTCCATCAAAAACATAATCAGTAGAAATATGGATCAACCTGGTGCCATTCTCATAGCAGGCCTTTGCAATTTTGCCAACAGCTTCTCCATTTACCTCCATCGCCAACTTCTTATCAGTTTCTGCTTTATCAACCGCCGTATACGCAGCGGCATTGATAAAAAAGTCGGGCCGATATGTTTCAAACAAGGCTTTCAGCTCCTTCAGTGACGCAAAATCTAATTGATTTCTATCCAGGAAAACAAACCTATACCCGGGATAGGACATATGAAGGGCCAGCAGCTCACTGCCTAACTGACCATTTTTCCCTGTGACGATTATTGTTGGTAATGCACTCAAAATAATTATAAAGTTTATCTGTTACAGAATTCCAGAACATGTTTGGTAATGTGTGCCAGCTGCTCCTCATCAAGCTCGGTATGAATAGGCAGGGATATGACTCTGGTCGTCAGGTAATCTGTTACCGGCAGATCATATTCAGTCTTAAACGCCGCGAACATTTCCTGACGATGTCCCGGTACCGGATAGTAAATCATAGCAGGAATCTGGTTTTCTGACAAATACGCCTGCAGACCGTTCCGGTCCACATCCTCTAAGACCAATGTATATTGATGAAAAACATGATTGGATTTTTTGCTCCTGCCGGGTGTCTTGATCTTCGGGTGTCCCGCAAATGCCTTATCGTAAAATGCTGCGGCTTTATTACGGGCATCAATATATTCATCCAAATGCGGCAGCTTGATACCTAGAATGGCCGCCTGGATAGTATCCAGTCGGGAGTTCACTCCTACCGTTTCATGATAGTACCTTTTGGATGAGCCATGTGAAGCTATAATGCGCATCTTATTAGCCAATGCATCATTATCCGTAAAAATAGCGCCCCCGTCTCCATAGGCGCCCAGATTCTTGGAAGGGAAAAATGAGGTGGTTCCTATATGGCCGATAGTGCCAGCCTTCTTAACACGACCATCATTAAACGTATAATCACATCCGATCGCCTGGGCATTATCTTCAATCACTGTGATGTTATGTGCGTTCGCAAGCTCCATTAAAGCCTCCATGTCCGCCGCCTGACCATACAAATGTACAGGCACAATTGCTTTGGTTCTGGGTGTGATCGCCTTTTTAACAGAATCGATATCCATACAGAAGGTATCTCTGTCAACGTCAACAAAAACCGGTTTTATCTTCAATAATGCAACCACTTCCGTTGTAGCAATAAAAGTAAATGACGGCGTAATAACTTCATCACCCGGTTGCAGGTCAAGAGCCATTAGGGCAATCTGTAAGGCATCTGTACCGTTGGCGCAGGGTATAACATGCTTCACATTCAAATAATTAGCTAATTTACTTGAGAATTCTGCTATAGGTTGGCCACCAATAAAAGCTGCACTTTCCAGTACCTCTATAACGGCTTTATCGATTTGGGGCTTTAATCTATGATATTGGGTCTTTAAATCGACCATTTGTATAGGACGCATAAAATATTATGTTTATTGCGCAAAAATAAACTAAAACGAAGGATATTGAGGGTTAAAATCCTTCTGACGTATCCAATCAGATTATTTTTCAGCTCAATGCTCCGTAATGCGGGAAAATCATTGTTTAGTCTGCAGCAACACGCCTAGCCGGCCCTCAATATAGAATCGTTATATATTTAGAATGATATCCGCTCCACTTTTCCATGTACATTTGTAATTATAGAAATACCTCGTTTTATCTATAATCACGTTTATAACATGAACATCACTATATTAGACGATTATCAAAATATTATAGAGGCCCTTAATTGCTTCGAAATGCTAACGGGGCAGAATGTAAAGGTCCTGCATCAGTCCGAAAAGGATCCCATCAAATTATCTACATTGCTCAAAGACGCGGAGATTATCGTGTTAACCCGGGAAAGGACGCCAATAAATGCGGACTTGCTTTCGCTGCTGCCCAAGCTCAAGTTGATCAGCCAAACAGGAAAAATATCTAACCACATTAACCTGGCCGATTGTACCCAGTACGGTGTTGCCGTAGCAGAAGGGATTGGGTCCCCTGTTGCACCAGCAGAGCTCACCTGGGCACTCATTATGAATACGGTCAGAAAGATCCCGCAAGCCATTCAAGGCATGAAAGAGGGTCAGTGGCAAACCAATATTGGTGGTCGAATCTACGGGCAAACGATAGGTATCTGGGGATATGGGAAAATAGGTAAAACAATAGCACAGTATGCCAAGGCATTCGGCGCCCGCGTTTTGGTCTGGGGTAGCCAGGCTTCAAGGCTTAAAGCAGTAGAAGACGGTTTCGAGCAGGCGGAGTCAAAATTGGCTTTTTTCAGGACCGCTGACATCCTAACCTTGCACTTGCGGTTGAACGAAAGCACACGAGGCGTTGTCACAGAACTGGACTTGATGGAAATGAAAGAAAATGCAGCATTTATTAATACTTCAAGAGCAGAACTTATCGAAACCAACGCCCTGTCCAAAATACTTGCCAGTGGAAAAAAGATCAACGTGGGCGTCGATGTCTATGAAGCAGAGCCAATTTACAATAAAGATTATCCTCTCCTTAAGATGGAGAATGTTATATGTACACCTCATATCGGGTATGTTGAGAAAAACAGTTACGAGTTGTATTTCGCCAAAGCCTTTGAGAATGTCATTAATTTCATTAAAAATACCCCCACCAACATTGCAAATCCGGAGGTCATTTAATAGAATCCGCGTATTTCCAAATAGCCATAAATCAAAGACACGCCGGATTTATTTCCACAATGATCTGTCAAAGATATCTCCGGCACTACTTAAATATAGATTTGTCCTTTTCAATTTTACCTTTCACCATCTTTTTAAAATTATCATTGATACCTTTAAACAAAATAATAAGGCTGCCACGCTCTTTTGCATAAGGATTTGTAATACTATCCACCAAAATAGCCTGTTTACATTCCAAAACAAACGGATGATCCATTTCTCCCTTATCGTCAGTGACGAGTACAACATTTTCCAGATTAAACGCCAGGCTATCGGGTATCCAATTTAAAAAACTGGCATTATCACTTAGCGGCTCGGGCAAATGAAACTGCTTTCTGTAATAATCCACTGCACCAGCCTGACCATAATTATCGCAAAAAAGAATGGTACTGCTTTTTTCTTCTGTATCCAATAGATTATACGCCCTGGATACTTTCCCGGCCATCTCCTTCCAGCCGAGCATATCTGCAAAGTCTTGTGGCAAAGGATGATTTTGCAGATCTTCCCAACGCAATACCCCCGCTTTTCCAGCATCGACTCTTTGATAATAAGTGGCGAGTTTAGACGGCTTCCAGACAGGTAGCATTATAGGTATTAAAATAACCCCAATAATCACAGAAAACGCCACCATGATATATCGGCTCATCCTGTAACGCTTTAGCGTCAATTGTTCAATCGCATAGGCGCCAAATGCGAACAACATAGGAAAAGCACCCAGTGTGTAATAATTCTTTCCGTGTAATATTAATAATATGATTAAAACAAATAAAAACGCGAACCCGGCAAAACGATATTTTTTCCCCTCCCTGCTGAATAAAACATAAGCAAGCCCCACAATCCAGATATATAAACAAGGAAGATTCATCAGGAGCTGATCCATTAAAAAACCCGATGGTTTGACATACTGCAATTGATATTTGTTTAGCAACTCCATGTGATGTACAATGGGCAATCCATGGGTAAACTGCCAAATAATATTGGGAAAAACAATAAGCAGAGAAATCAGCGAGGCGATCCAAAAGTGACGATTTAGAAAAATGCTCCTATGCGGGGTTAAGAGAAGTCCAATAACAGCGCTGAGGGTAAAAACACCCACCGAGTATTTGCTCATCATTCCCAGTCCAACACTAATGCCAAATACGTACAGCCACTTATTTTTTTTGACTTGACTGAAACGGATCAAGCTATAGAACATCAGCGTTACAAAAAAAACCTCCGGTGTATTGGGTTGAAAAAGAAAAAATAACCGGAGATAAACCCCAAAAATAAAAGGCAAGAAAAGAAGGAAAATAGCAAATTTTCCACCTCCTAAAGACTGAACGATCTTACCTGCGACTAAAAACGTTGCTGCGCCGAATAATGATGGCCAAAGTTTTATCCAAAATATGCTACCGCCAAAGAGATTTGTCAAAAACGCGAATATGGACAATACAGGCGGCACTTCCATAAATCCCCACGCCAGATGATGACCTTCTGCCAGGTATAGTAATTCATCTCTATGCGGTTCATAATAATGACTCTGTAAGAGATAGGGGATAAGAATTTTTAGTATAACGAGAAAATAAATAAACCGGGATAAGGAGGCATTTTTTCTCATAACGGAATCAAGTTTTGAATGATAGTAAAGTTGAAACAAAGTGCAAGCGAAGCCTTACCTTTTAACATTATAGGTTAGGCAGACATAGCTGCAAATATAAAGGAGCATACTGTGGTCTTTTTCGGATTCATTGTTCTAATATATATAATTTCTGATGCCAATTCACGTATACTATGGGCCCCTAACTTAGTAATCAATGAGACAAACTGCAAAACAAAAACATCAGTTTGCCAATACAGCCACAAAACATGCCCTTTTCATTCATCTTTAAATATCTATAGATAAGGGCCTGGATTCTCTTCACGGAACTTGTATCAGACAAATCTTCAACTAAGTTAGTAAAAATCACGTATATTAAATAAGTTAAATATTCCGTTGGTTATGAAGCAATTGACTATTTTTGTCCTAAATAAAACAACGTCATTATGATTAAAAAGATCGTCCCGGTGGTGCTGAGCTTAACAGTAGCCATAACTGCAATACAATGTCAGCAAGCAGACAATACCCAGTCATCTAACTCAGATTCTCTGGCAGAAACTGCTGTAGAAAATGCTGTAATTGTAGATACTTCCCTTTATGCGACACTGGATTGTAGGACTATGGCACCTAACCTTAGAGACAGTTTGATCATTAAGTTTACCGTAACCAATCCGACCAAAGATACTTTAAAGTTTACAACCTATCATACTCCTTTTGAAGGCTTTCTCAGTAAATTCCTGATCGTTAAAGACAGCGAGGGGAATGAAGCCCAATATCTGGGGCCGATGGCTAAACGTGTGATGCCACCTCCTGCTGCGACCTATCATGCTGTTGCTCCAGGGCAAAGTGAATCCGTTAATTTCAACCTTAAAAAAGGCTATAAAATAGAAAAAGCAGGGACCTATACCATCCAATATAATAGTGAACTGATCAGCGGAGTGGCTAATGGAAAAGCGATCACAATTAAAATCGTTCAATAGCAATCTACTGCAAGGGACGGCTGATAAATGATACTGTTCCCAAATCCTCGAGAATTAAAAAGAGACAACTACATTAAAGTAATTGTCTCTTATGAAGTGACCCGGATTGGATTCGAACCAATGGCCTACTGCTTAGAAGGCAGTTGCTCTATCCAGCTGAGCTACCGAGCCATTTAACGGCTGCAAAAATATAGGTTTCAATGTGAAATCCCAAAAAAGTTTTTCTTATTTCTACATCACGGAGTCATATTCAGTGCACCACTCTGGATGAGCTGCCCCATAACAAAATAAGCCGTCGCAAAATAAATAATAATACCTGTTACGTCCACCAATGTGGCCACAAACGGCGCAGAAGAAGCCGCAGGGTCAGCACCCAGACGTTTCAATAGAATCGGAAGCATGGACCCGGTTAAAGATCCCCATAGAATAATCCCGACCAAGGCAAATCCTACGGTAAAGGCAATCAACAGCCAATGATCACCATAGGAAAAATCCATGAATCCAAGATTATGGAATAGTTCCCACAGGGATATTCTACAAAACCCAATTATCCCTAATATAAGCCCCAGGGTTAAGCCGCTTAAGATTTCCCTACGCATGATACGCCACCAATCCTTAATAGTGACCTCTCCAACTGCCATCGCCTGAATAATCAGTGTGGATGCCTGAGAACCGCTATTCCCTCCACTAGACATAATCAAAGGAATAAATAATGCCAATACCGTTGCCTGCTGGATTTCCTCTGAATAATGCGTCATGGCAGTTGTTGTCAGCATCTCACTAAGAAACAGTATAATCAGCCAAGGCGCCCTTTTTCGGATTAATTTAAAAAAAGGCGTATCCAGGTATGGTTCATCCAACGCTTCAGTACCCCCCATTTTCTGCATGTCCTCGCTATACTCTTCATTGGTCACCCAAAGGATATCATCGATAGTGACAATACCTAGCAGAATATTGTTATCATCCACGACCGGCAAGGCGACTCTGTTATTCATTCGGAAAATATGCCCAGCCTTTTCCTGATCATCTGTAACATTCAACGCGATAATCCTACCATCCATTAACTCGCTGATTTTCATATCAGACGAAGCTAGAATTAAATCCCTGATCCTGAAATCATCCACCAGTTCTCCCTTCTTGTTGATCACATAAATTACATCGATGGTTTCTGAGTTCTTTCCGTTTTTTCGGATAATCCTAAAAGCCTCGGCCACGGTATCCGTCTCGTAAACATAGATATAGTCAGGTGTCATTAGACGCCCGACACTATCTTCGGGGTAGCCCAGCATTCTGAGCGTAATCTTTACTTCCTCCGGGTTAAGCAACTTTATCAGATCTCTGAGGGCGCTTTTAGGTAATTCTTCTAAAAAGTCTGTACGGTCATCCGGGGAGAGCTGATTTAGCAATTCTGCTGTTTTAAAGGGAGGGAGTTCCTTTATTACAGATTTCTGGGTGGAGATATCCAGTAATTTAAACACTCTGGACGCTCTGTGCACAGCCATATTAGCTATGATAGCTGCTTCATTATCAGGATACCGGTCAATTAAGGCCACAACGTCGCTAATTCCTTGTTCATTCAAAAAATCCTGGAGTTTAGCGGCATCTTTATCGTGAAGCAACAGCTCAAACTGTGCGTCGATCAGGTTTTGTTCTAATTCTTCACTCATCGGCCAAAATTTTTGCAAAACTACAATTTCAAAACTACTTTAAAGTTAGAAGATATAATTTATTAATGAGAGTAGCGTTTTTTAAAGATATTTGCCCTAATTTTTATTAATTTCGTCATTATCATGATTTTAAGACCCAAATATCTCGGAAGTATTATTGCCGGGCTACTGATCACAGGACTGACTACAGCTCAGCCACGTTTGAACCGTGAAAATCATGATCAGCTGCCGTTTTATTTTGGGATCAGCATCGGCTACAATAATAGTAACTTACAGACAACAAGGGCTGCTGCTTTTGAACAGCAATCCATTTTTTCGAGAATAGAGCCACACAGCAGCAGTGGATTGGCATTGGGATTTATGGTGACTAAAAGAATTTCCAACAGACTGGAAATCAGAACTATACCCAAGCTAATCTTGGGAGGATCCAAGTATCTGTCCTATTATTATACAGATGAATATCTAGAGGCCCATCCGGAAAAGAAGCCGATTGAAAACATTAAGCTCCCGGCTAATATTTTCAGTGTTCCTTTACAACTTAAATTGAACTCTGACAGGATCCGTAATTTTAGGGTATTTATGTTTGGCGGCGTGAAATACGATATAAACCTGTCCGCCAACGCCAGTGAATACAAGGAAGCCATGCAATTGGACCAGAATCCGCCCCCCCTGTTCAGAAAGAGTGATTGGGGGTATGAAGGAGGTATCGGTTTTAATTTTTACCTACCCTTTACTGTAATTTCTCCACAGATAAAAATCTCTAATACACTGGGCAATAGCCATGTACGGGATACGGAAAATCCATATTCTAATGTAATGAACCGCTTTCGCACACAAATGCTCGTATTTTCCGTCACTTTTGAACAATAAAACGCCTTCTGCGGCGTAAATCCCGAGTTTTAATGCAAAAATGATAGCTTCGTAGCCGAAAGAATTCATAAAATGAAGTATCCCCAAGTAGCAATCGTCATTCTCAATTTTAATGGCAGAAAATTTCTGGAGCAATTCTTACCCTCAGTATTGGCGTCTACTTATCCAAATTATAAGGTAGTGGTCGCCGATAACGGTTCAACGGATGATTCAATTGCCTTTATAGAAGCTAATTATCCGGCTGTTGAATTAGAAAAGCTGGGGCAGAATTACGGTTTTGCAGAAGGATACAACCAAGCACTTCTAAAGCGAAACGAAGCGTATTTTGTGCTGCTTAATTCTGATGTAGAAGTGTCTGCTAATTGGATCAATCCTGTTATAGAACTGATGGAAGCCGATAAACAGCTCGCTGTTTGCCAGCCGAAGGTTCTATCTTTTAACCAGAAAGATCAGTTTGAGTATGCTGGCGCCGCCGGGGGGTGGATGGATGCATTAGGCTATCCTTTTGCGAGAGGGCGTTTATTTGATACACTTGAAAAAGATCGTAATCAATACAATACAAGTACAAAAATATTCTGGGCCTCTGGCTGTTCATTATTTGTAAAAGGAGCCATCTATAAAAAGTTGGGAGGACTTTATGGAGCATTCTTTGCACATCAGGAAGAAATTGATTTTTGCTGGCGCGTTCAAAATGCCGGCCATAAAATAGCCTGTTGCACAGAGTCAGTTGTATATCATGTTGGAGGAGGGACGCTGCCAAAAGGGCATCGTAAAACCTTTTTGAACTTTAGAAACAGTCTGATGATGCTTTCCCGGAATCTACCGCTAAAGGAAAAGTGGTGGAAAATACCCGCCAGGCTGCTATTAGATGGTATATTCGCTATAAAATGCTTGATCGGTGGAGATTTCACATCGTTTCAGGCCATCTGGAATGCACATATGGCTTATTATAAATGGTGTATAATAAAAAACGGAGCAAACAACACTGAAAGGAAGGCCACTAAGGCATTATCAGGGGTTTATAACGGATCCATCGTTATCCAGTATTTTCTTAAAGGCAAAAAAAAGTTTGAAGATTTTATAAAATAATATTGTGAATTTTCCCTTCTATACTTACATTTGCACAGTAATTTTAAATAGAACATTATGAGTCACGAGAATCATGAATATCAGCAGGAATTGGAGAAAATGAAGAATATGGACTATAGCTATAATAAAGTCTCTTCTTCCAGATTCTTATTTTATGTTCAGGTGATTGGTTTTGTCCTTTTATTGTTTACCGTATTCTATGAACTTTGGGCAAACCGTTATCAGGGAAAACCAGATATTGAAATCCAAAGCAGCACCTTATATACACCGGAGTATAAATAATTTTGAAAAAAAATTTGGAGGTGTGAAATAAGTTATTATCTTTGCAATCCAATTAGAAAACACGGTAATTAGTTCTTTAACAAGCAGTTATAAGCGGAAGTAGCTCATTTGGTAGAGCACGACCTTGCCAAGGTCGGGGTGGCCGGTTCGAGCCCGGTCTTCCGCTCTTTAATCCCGCAGTTCGCGGGATTTTTTTTCGATTGCCCTGGTGGTGGAATTGGTAGACACGCAGGACTTAAAATCCTGTGATCAGCAATGGTCGTGCGGGTTCAAGTCCCGCCCGGGGCACCTAATTATAAGGCCTCCTTTTTCCGGGAGGCTTTTTTATGCCATTTCACTCTAGTATTTCAAATCCATACATATCCAACATCATTCCATTAACGTCTGAAATTGAAAACCGGCGTCATGCATCTTCATTTCGTTTTCACTGGATTGCTTACTGGCAGCAGAAGCATACACAAACATCTGCTGTTCATAATCAAAGATCGCATCATTTATAGACGCAAAATTTCGCTCTGTTAAATTCTCAGACAGTATCATTGCATCCAATAAACCTATATTCACGCCCATACCGGCGAATGGTGGCATTAGGTGAGCCGCGTCACCGATACATGTTATCGGCAACGGCCTGTTGCTTTTCCAGGTGTTATGCAATGGCAATTTCCGGGTAGGCAACACAACAAATTTCTCAGTGACCTTAAATAACCCCTTATACAAATCTGACCAACCGTCAAGCTGCTCTGAAAAATATTCGATAACGGCTAACCTATTATTAAAATCCAGAGGGTGATGGCCGCTCCATTCCGCAGGCTTTTTAAATACCAGCCCATAAGTCATCGTTCCATTATTTAAAGGATTTATGACCAGCAAATATCCACCATACGCCACCATTAGCCTGTGTTCATCACACAGCCGGTATAATTCAGGGCAATTAATTTCTGGATTTGACACATCTCCCTGAACAATAAAAGATCCCGTTTCCTCTACCGAGGTCTCTGTTACAAAATGTCTCATTTTAGACAGACCTCCGTCCGCCAAAATAACTACATCCACTGCCGCTTGCGTATGATCGAGAAACCCAAGAATCCACTTTCTATCAGATGTTTCAAGCGTTGTCAATCTCTTGTTCCAATGGATTGTGCCAGGGAGCAAGCTTTGTAGCAACATCGTTCGTAAAGCATTTCTGTTAATCTCCGGATTATCGTACTGACTTTCAGCCGTAGGCGTTTTTGTCACCAAAATAGTACCCCTCTGATCCGCGAATTTTATGCCCATCGCCGTAGATAACGCAAAATACTGATCCAGCAGCCCTGCTTTCTTCAAAGCCCGCTGACCTGTCTTTTTATGGAGATCAAGGGTTCCTCCCCAAATTCTGGCCGCTGCATTTACATCTCTTTCATAAACTATAGCTGTGGCACCACCCTGCTGTAACAATTTGGCCATTGTCAACCCAACCGGTCCCGCGCCAATGATCGCAACTTTTGTATTTCTTAGTAGCATCGTTTTTTGTTATTGATCTCATTAATTATGCAAAATTATAATATCATTTTATGATAAATTAGCTATATTTGGTTCAATAATAGTCGAAAAAGACATTAAATGCCGCAAAATTATGATCCACATACTCCGGAAGCTCTTCGAGATTTTGCAAAAACATTAGGTGTTCCTATCTCACATAACCGGATAAATATACCCCAAGAATACGGAAAGGGATATTGTACCGGCTTCACATTCAATGAGCAAATCCGGATGCTTATTATGGACTATGAACTTAACCGGGAGATTGTGCTGGCCAACCCAGACACCGACATCCGGGGCAAAATGATTCTATTCAAGTTTCAGCATGTATTACCGGAAAGCAAAAGAGCGAATACACAATTGCCGTCTGTCATGATTGCGACCAGAAAGGTGCAGGCCGATATCATCATACCTGTTCATACCCAGACCGCAACCATCAATATCGAAGTCAATGCGGCATATCTTGCCAGCCTGTTGGTATCCAAAAATCAATCTGTCATTTTAAGCCAGCTTCTGGAAAATAATCAACCACTGCTGTTTGAACAGACTGTTTACCCGTCCATGTTACAGATCGTGGATGAGATCATAAAAGAACCCGTCAAAGAGCCTTTCCGGCTGTTTTTTCTCCGTGTAAAAGCCGAAGAGCTCATATGTCGTTTGTTGATAGAGTTAGAAAGCAGGCCATCAGGCAGGCAGTTGCACCCTTTAAACCGGACAGACATCCAAGTTATATACAATATCAGGGAAAATATATTAGCGCACCTTGCAACCCCTCCTACTTTAGCCACATTAGCCAGTTCAGCCAATATGAGCATCTCCAAACTCAAGACCCTCTTCAAACAAGTCTTTGGCAAAAGCATATATAGTTACTATCAGCAATTCAGGATACAAGAAGCCGCCCGGCTGCTCGCCGAAAGGCAGCTATCGGTCTCAGAAGTAGGTTATCATCTGGGATTTAGCAACCTTAGCCATTTTTCCCGGGTTTTCAACCAGCATATTGGTATGAAACCAAAAAGATTCTCCATGCAAAAATAAATAAGTTTCTATCCAGGCAACCCTTTTGTTACTGACTGCATTTAATCTATAGAAATTCACCAAATTGGAAGAAACGAAACTCATTCAAGGATGTAAAAGGAATCAGGCATGGGCACAGAAGGCCCTATTTGACCAGCACGCTCCTTCTATGATGACGGTTTGCCGAAGATATATAGGCAATGGACAGGACGCCGAAGAGGTCATGCTGTCAGGATTTCTAAAGTTCTTTCAAAAGATTGAGCGATTTGACTATCGGGGCACAGGCAGTATCAGTGCATATCTGAGGCGCGTTATGGTCAACGAATGCCTGATGCATTTAAGAGGTACGCGTTATATAACGACAGAAGAAATAGAGGATTATTCCATCAGTCATGATGAAAATGCATTGGACCAATTATCCGCATCAGAGATTCTGCAGCTTATTACCGTCCTTCCTACCGGATACAGAATCGTCTTTAATCTTTATGTCATCGAAGGAATGACTCATCAAGAGATTGCAGAAACGCTAAACATAAAAGAAGGAACATCGAAGTCTCAATTAAGTAAGGCAAGAGCCTTATTGCAACAAATGATCATTAAAATGGAAAGTCATGGACTCCAATCATAAAGAACAGTGCCGCCAGCAAGACCACACTTTGAAAAACAAGATGCTGGCACTGCAAGAACAGGATTATGACACCCGGAAGGGATGGCACGCGTTAGCCGGTCAGCTAGCTGCATATCACAAGCCAGTCAGAAAACAACCGAAAGGGAAAATATTCTTTATCTGGAAAATGACGGTTGCGGCTATGCTTTTGCTGCTAATCGGCTTTTTCACAGGACGCCTGAGTTCTGAGCATGATTTCCCCCCGCAGCAAACGACAGCAGTCAGGCCATCACCCAATGATCAACCGGCTGCCCAGACAAACAGCACTGCACCGAAAGCAACAGCATCCGGCGCTGAAGCGGCTGTTACGGATAAAATAGCTGTGACAGCAGATAAGCAGCGCACTGAGAAAAAGGCAATTGCTCCACAGCATAAGAGAGCAGCTGGTAATCAAAAGTATTATGCCAAGAAGCATGCAGCACAACAAAAGACATATCAAAATCACCCAACCGGGACAGAGAGATCAATTGTCCGCCATGACACGCTCTCAAGCGGTAAAGATGCGCGGTACGCTTTAAATGGTGTCAATATTATCCCTGATGAAACCGCCAGGCCTTCTGTTAAAGCAGACGTTCATTCCATCCGGACATCGCCCCACATCAGTTCCGATAAATCATTACCTGTCGTGAGTTTATCAGAAATCAATACAGTGCCTTCACTGCCGCCCACACAACCTGAGCTCTACAGAAATGGCCTACTCAAGGAAAGTGTTTACAAAAAGTTGGGCAATAACAGCGGCACCTCTTCCAATACCCCATTTCGAATCCGATTTTAAAGTTAAAATATTGATCTAAATCTTCTTAAGATGAAAATAAAAACTATACTCAGTACACTTTTATTGTTAAGTGTAACCGGCACTCTCTGTGCTCAATATCTGGATGAACCTATTAGTCTTGTGGGAACGCCGCCACAATATCGCAGACAATCTCTACCTAAACAGCAAGGTTATACGCTGGATCTGGGAAAAGGGAACAAACTATTTATCCAGCGATCAAACAGCTATCCTGGATCGAAGTCAGGGCTGACGTTATTACAGCCCACCAAAACGCTTTTTGATGCGGTAGAAAAGGCCTATAATCAGTTTAAAGATTCCCTGCAGGATCCGCTGACTGTAAAAAAGCTACAATACATTTCATACAACGGCCGTGTGACAACCTTAATCAACCAGAAGCCTGCCACCGGCGAAACCACTTATTATATCGAAAATGGGGAAATGGCCATTATAAAGCCCCTCCTTGATTCGATAACAATTGCTAAAGTCGACTCCTCCAACGGCCATTACCGGGCTGCTGTCATGATACTTACTATGCGTTCCTTAAGTGAATTCAGCAAAATTGCAAACGCAACTATTGTCGACAGATTTATCGACAGTATAGAGCATGCAATACCCCAAGACATCGCCAGGCGGCCTTCCTACAGATCTTTTATATATGGTCAATATCACATGAATAAAGACAACCACTTTGCCGGCAAGGTAACAATAAAAAAGAATGTAGAATATGTGCTTTCATTAGGACTGTCCGCCGACATCCAGAATATTAAAAACTATTTTGTTCCATCTGCGGCGGTCGGAATAAACTGGAACCATTATGCACTCCAGTCAAAAAACAGCTACCATAACTATGGGCTTTACTGGGCGCCTTACTTCTTTTTTGGAAAAGATCTAAAAGGCAAAACCACGACCTATCGCAATGATTTTTTGTTTGCCACCTATAACGCCTACCATAGCGACCAGGAAGACCACATCGGCCTGGGTGTATATCTACCACTGTCTATCGGCTATCTGATTCATAGAAAAGGGGCGTTTCTGGAAAAGCATACTTTTGGCATTAACGCTTTTGGAGTCAAATACGGGAACGCAACGCTTAAGCCCTACATTTATTTTCATGATTTTTTCAAAGGCGTCAGCCCAAGCATTCAGCTGAGTATCGGCATTGGCAAATAACGATACAAAACTAACTGCTTCTCTACTGCCATGGGATCGTCAATAAGACAACAATTCTTTCAGACTTTCAAACCACAGTTTTGTTCTGATCATAATCCCAAAATAGCCAAAAACGATCAGATAGATTTTCATACCGTTATCTAAAGTAAGTCTAAGCGGTGACCAGAATGTACCGGAATTCTTAGACAATCTCGGCGGATAAAGGTCATCATAACCGAGGTACACGGTTTGGATCCGGGTAAAAGGCACCTCATCTTTAATGACCCCATAACTATTCGTTAAACTCAGTCCTTTTTCGGTAAGTAGAACGTTACCCTTATGCAGCAAATAAGGAAACATGCCGGTGGTCCACATCAAAAAATCATTTTTTTGATTTCTGGACGTCAGCTCATAATCATAACACCAGCGAACCGGCCGTACACTACCTTTTTTTATCTGCATCCGCAAAGAATTTGTATACCGGCAGTCTGTTTCCTTAAGCAGCCTGCTTCAACAAATTTAGGCCTTTTCAAGAGAACTCAGGCAACTCCAGTTAGCATAAAGACAAATCGTCTTCAACACTAAAGTAAATGATTACTTCATATTGAAGACGATTAATCCATTGAAATATTGTTACTTCTTCAGCGGGATACTGGCCCCGATACTAAGGATCATTTCGTAAGTAGCAATAAACTGTTTGGCACGCCCCTGATAGAGCCGGAGATTATAATACTGGGCACCCAATATCTTATTGGTAAACTCCAGATAGCCGTAGCGGAAGAAAGTTGCTCTTATACCGGCTTCAAATCCCATATCAAAGCCACCGAATTGAAAACCTTTTTTATTATAATGACCATCGATCCGGTTTTGCACGTGTGGAATGACAATACCTACTCCTCCTTTAACTAATAAAGAGGCATCAAACCAATCTTTATTGAAGCTGGTCAGATGTTTTCTATGAACCAGATTAATCAGTAAAAAGTTGGCGCCATTATTCAGTTGATATTTCATAAAGCCGGACTGGTTATTGATAAATGTGTCCACCGGCTGTCCCTGCATCATCCCTTTGGCATGGAGTAACTGATTTTCAGCCACCACAAACTTAGTATGATCGAAGTTTGCTTCAATTGCCCAGTTATCTTTAAAGAAATAACCCAAGCGATAATTATACTGTGGTATGGTCAGCGCTCTGTTAAACAGGCCCTCATTCCAGCCGGGATGATCAGAAGCCAACGTGTTATGAAGGGTATAGTCATTTCCCAGTTTTGGTTGATAAATATGAATATTGCTGGGTAGATACCACTCTTTATTATATCCCCAGGATAGATATAATTCTCCTTTTTTTCCGACAGAATTGCCTTCGTTAGAAAGATGGACTTTGTGTTTGTGTTTTTGTTTATTTTCTTTGTATTGCTGTGCCTGAATGGAGTTTTGAATGCCCAGGCATATTGCGCCAAAAACAATGGCTTTTAGTAATATGGAACGCATGGGTAATGCTTGATTTTCGGATAATAAATGACCGGGCCGCTGTGCGGCCCGACAACCATAACGGGCGCGAAGTTAGGATATTCATCTAAAAAAAGCGCCATCTTTTATAAACTAAGATGGCGATTTTGAAGACCTTATAGAGACAGAGTTTATCAGGATAATCCAAAAACACCTTTATTAATGGCCTGCAACATCTCATTTTTGCTGCCAGCAGGCACTAAAAAAGAAATATTGTGACGGCTGCCACCGTAACTGATCATGCGGACCGGAATATGGCTGATGGTTTCAAATATATTCAGCAATACTTCCTTCTCTTCCACGATACTGTTGCCCACAATGGAAACAATGGCCTGATGCTTATCCACGCTTACCGCACCAAAGGGTTCCAGCTCCTTAATGATAGATTTCAAATGCAGGTCACTATCGATAGTCAAAGAAACTGCCACTTCAGAGGTCGTAATCATGTCAATCGGGGTCCTGTATTTTTCAAACACCTCAAATACCTTCCTTAAGAAACCATAGGCCAGAAGCATGCGGCTGCTTTTGATCTTAATGGCAATAATACCATCTTTGGCCGCCACTGCCTTTGCTCCTTTGCCTTCCTCATTATCCTGAATGGTCGTTCCTTTAGCCTTTGGTGCCATCGTATTGAGCAGCTTGACCGGCACATGTGCATGTTGGGCAGGCCAGATACAAGTCGGATGCAGAATTTTAGCACCAAAATATGCCAGCTCCGCCGCCTCTTCAAAGCTCAATACTTCAATAGGCCGGGTCTTGCTGACAATACGCGGGTCATTGTTGTGCATCCCATCAATGTCTGTCCAGATCTCACAGACATCCGCCTTGATAGCAGAAGCAATCAGAGAAGCTGTATAATCGCTGCCGCCTCTTTTCAGGTTATCCACCTCTCCTCTGACATTCTTGCAGATATAACCCTGCGTGACAAATAAATCTACTTTAGGGTGCTTTTTCAGAATATGTGTCAGGTCGGCCTTAATTGCTTTTAAGTCCGGCTCTTCGTTAGCATCAATACGCATAAACTCCAGTGCCGGCAACCATAAATGATCCACCCCCAGCTCTTCCAGATAAATAGAAAATAGCTTAGTGCTCATTAGTTCCCCCTGAGCCAGGATATCCTTATTCAGAGCATCGCTAAATGAAATCTTTAATATGATGTTCAGAAACTCAAAATGTTCTGCAATAGATGCTTTCGCCTTTTCCCGCAGCACACTGTTTTTTAAGAGCCCCTTAATAAAAGTATTGTAATGCTTGTCAAGACCGTCAATAATTTTCTTGGCAGCCGCTTTATCTCCAGTAGAAAGCGCCTCACTGATACCAACCAATGCATTGGTGGTGCCGCTTAGGGCACTCAATACAACAATTTTAGGTTCTTTTTGCTCTGTCACGGTAGCAGCTACCTGGTGCATACGTTCAGGTTGTCCAACACTGGTGCCCCCGAATTTCATTACTTTCATTTGTAATTCGTTTACTTCTTTTAATGGCCAAACGGAAACCTGACTTCAAATCCCGGTTATCCTTAGAACCTCTTTTATTTTTTGGACCGTAAAGATAGCGTCCATTTTGATTCAAACACTATAAAACAGCGGCTTTTTAGATAACGGACAGTCGTTTGTTCTGATGATCTGTCAAAATAGCTCCTCAGTCGTCAGGTGCTTAATTTGGGTGGTATTTAAATTTAGATGTAATTTGTTGTGTCATTCAATTCACTCAATATTATTAACCAGTTTCAAAATGCGTAAGCTTTCTACTTTATTAACCAGCCTCCTGTTATTCACGGCCGTTGCCGTGGCCCAAATGAATATCCCTAAAGATACGGCTATTCTGACCCATCATCAGGCAACAATAGGAGGTCAGCACTTCACCTACAGCGTTTACAAGGGCACTCAGCCAGTCTGGAATAAAGAGGGTAAAATCGTGGCTACCCTAGGTTATACCTATTATGAAAGAGAAGGCATAAAAGACAAGAGTAACCGGCCCATCAGTATATCATTTAATGGTGGGCCCGGGTCAGCTTCTCTTTGGATGGAACTCGGATATACCGGTCCTGTCCGGGTGAACCTGGATAACGCGGGAAGAGCCGTCCAACCCTATGGGCTTAAAGAAAATCCATACAGCATTCTGGACGTTACTGATATTGTCTACGTCGATCCCGTGAATACAGGCTACTCCAGAATAGTGGATAAAGACGCTAAAGGAAGTGAATTTTTTGGGGTTAACCAGGATATCAATTACCTGGCTGACTGGATCACGACTTTTCTGACCCGTAATAACCGGTGGCTGTCTCCTAAATTTCTGATCGGCGAAAGCTACGGAACAACCAGGGTTTCAGGACTCTCAAAAGCTTTGCAAGAGCCTTCCAGAGGCGTCTTTTTGAATGGCGTAATCCTCGTATCCCCGACAGAACTTGGCATCAATCGTCAAGGTGCTGTCAGCGAAGCGCTGAATATCCCCTATTATGCAGCCACGGCCTGGTATTTTAAAAAGTTACCCGCGGAACTGCAACAACAAAAGCTCACAGCCATCTTACCGGAAATTGAATCATTTACACTCGACAAACTGCTACCGGCGATCGCCAAAGGCAGTTCCATCGACCCTCAGGACAAACAAAACATAGAAGCCCAGCTGGAGCGCTATACTGGTATAGCTAAACAGGTATGGGATCAAAATAATCTGACTGTCCGAACCAGTCTTTTCTGGAAAGAACTTCTAAGAGATAAAGGATATACCATTGGCAGATTAGATTCCAGATATTTAGGTATCGATGAGAAGAACGGCGGTGATCGTCCGGATTTTAATGCAGAAATTCCGGCCTGGGCTCGCTCATTCGCACCGGCGGCCAACGATTATATGCGCAATGACCTTAATTTTAAAACAGATGTACCTTACTGGATACTATCCGATCATGTTTATCCCTGGGATTCAGACAATAACCACACAGGAGATCAGTTAAGAGAAGCCATGGAAGAAAACCCTTCTTTGCATTTATTGGTTCAAAATGGTTATTACGACGGCTCGATCTGCAATTTCTTCAATACAAAATACACAATCTGGCAGATAACTACCTCTCCAAGTCTGAAAGCCCGTACCACATGGAAAGGTTATCCGTGTGGACATATGATTTATATGGATAAGGAAAGTATGATCAAAGGTAACGAGGATATCAGACAGTTTATCCAGGCTTCTATTCCACCGAAAGGCCAGTCTTCTGATTATAAAATAAGCGGCATGTAGATATGGTAAGTTTAGGTATGAATTTCGCCAAAAAGCCTAATTTTGCTTCGTTATGACCCACAAAAGCAAAGCCATCGTCCTTAAAACAGTAAAATATGGTGAATCCAGCCTTATTGTAACGATGTTTACGGAGCTTTTCGGACTACAGAGCTATATGATAAAAGGTATTCGCACCAGTGGAAAAACGGCCGCCGGAAAAATCAGCTTTTTTCAGCCGGCAGCTATGCTGGAAATGGAAGTTTACCAAAATCCGGTCAAGACTTTACAATATATTAAAGAGTATCAATGGTCGCACATTTACAAAACAGTCTATTTTGACATCCTCAAAAACGCTGTAGTCACGTATATTGTAGAAATGGTGCTCCATACGATTAAAGAACAGGAGGAAGGGCAGCAACTCTATGAATTGATTGAAGAGGCGCTGATCTATATAGATCAGCATGGGCACCATGACATTTTAAATATACCGCTTCTTTTTAGCCTGCAACTTGCAAAAATACTGGGCTTCCGGTTTCACGGAAGGTATAGCGATCAAACCCCTGTATTGGATTTGCAGGAAGGCAGATATGTAGACCATGCGCCTCAGCATGGCTTTACACTGGAAGGAGAAATGGCGCTTATCAATAGCCGGCTTATGCAAATAATGACCATAAATGAAGCTAAAGATATACAAATCAACAATATAAATCGCCGATCTCTTTTGAAATATTACCAACAGTTCTTTTCTTTGCATCTGGAAAACTATCGGGAAGCTAAAAGCTACCAGATATTAAAGACCGTGTTACAATAATAATTGGTTCCAGTAATACGCTATTGCGTCAATATTCGTCACTATAGAAAAACAAAATCCATACACATGAAAAAACTACTTTTCGGGGCATTTTTACTTGTCGCAGCCTTCGCTAATGCACAGGATAACGGCAGAACGGATATTAAGTCCGATCTGAATAACAAAATCGATAAAACAGGCAGAACCTATGACTCCACGAAAAACTGGAACAAAGGTGGTTCCGTGTCTGTCAATGTCGCTCAGACTTCATTAGGTAATTGGTCCGGCGGCGGTACAGACGCCCTTTCTGCCAATGCATTTGTCAATTTATATGCAGATTACCAGAAAGGAAAAGACAGCTGGGCGAACAACCTAAATGTCCAATATGGTTATCTGAAAACTTCCGGATTGGACGGTCGTAAAAGCGCTGACCTGATCGATCTGGTTTCTTTATACGGGCACTCTATCAGTCCTAAATTGGATGTATCTGCCCTTTTTCGCCTGAGAACGCAAGGCTTTAAAGGATATACATATGGTGAGGATGCAGATGGCAATGAAACGAAGGAAATGAATTCCGCTTTTTTTGCGCCAGCCTATATCACACTTGCACCTGGTATTACCTACAAACCTTTCAAGAATTTTAATTTATTCCTGTCTCCTGTAGCAGCCAGAGCACTGGTCGTTGCCAATCAGACCTTGTCTGATCAAGGTGCCTATGGTGTGGACACGGGGAAACAAGTGAAATTTCAGTTTGGTTTCTTGCTCAATGCAGGCTACACCGCAAATATCACAAAAACAATTTCCTATACAGGCAACCTGGAACTATACAGCAATTATCTGCAGGACCCGCAGAACATTTATATGTTCATGACCAATACCTTTGCAGCTAAGCTGACCAAAGCTATTGCCGTTACCTGGAACTTTAACCTGGCCTATGATGATCTTTACCGGCCGGTAGAAGGCAAAGGTCCTAAATTTCAGACACAGTCTATTCTTGGTGTAGGATTACTCTATAAATTGTAACCACGCGCCTGGAAAATATTGATCGAAAAAGGGCAGTTAGAACAATACTAAAAGTTACAAACTAAAAGTGGATTAATTAAACATATGAATAATTATTATATACAAAAGGATTGGATCAGTAGGCTGCCGTCAGCCAGCTCATAGTCGTATTGCCTGGCTATGGCAGTAAGTCTCCGATTTTTACCCGGAAGTATCTCCTGATTATCGCTCCCCCTGATATATGGCTGAGCCTTTTTTTCAGGTAGGCTCCCTGAAAACTAATTGGCCACGTAAGATTGTCGCCCAATATATTCTACATTTGCAATATGCAGGAGAGTATTAATGTGGAACACAGTACTTACATGTCAAGGTGCCTGGAACTGGCCAAAAAGGGAGCTGGGTATGTTGCACCGAATCCCATGGTAGGTGCCATACTGGTGCACCAGGGCCGCATCCTGGGAGAGGGCTGGCATAAACGCTATGGGGAAGCCCATGCAGAAGTGAATTGCCTGGCTTCTGTTAAAGAAGCGGACAATCATCTGATCTCAGCTTCCACCCTATATGTTTCACTGGAACCCTGTGCACACCACGGCAAAACACCACCCTGTGCAGATCTGATTGTCCGCCACCGGATCCCAAGAGTCGTCATTGGCTGCAAGGATAGCTTTGCCAAAGTTGCGGGTAAAGGGATTGAAAAATTAAAACAGGCAGGCATTGACGTGATTCTGGAAGGTCCCTGGCAAAAAGAATGCCTCGCAGTGAATCGACGTTTTTTCACTTTCCATGCCAGGAGAAGACCTTATATCATCCTTAAATGGGCCGAAACCGCTGACGGATACATAGCACCGGTTCATCAGAGAGGGCTGGAGGAGCGTCTCAAGATCAGCGGCCCTCTTACAGACAGGCTGGTACATAAATGGCGCGCTGAAAATGCAGCTATTCTGATAGGCAAACATACCGCACTTAAAGATGACCCGGCACTTAATAACAGACATTATCATGGTCCGAGTCCGATTAGAATGGTAGTCGATGGGCATTTAGAAATTCCCGGCACCGCAAAACTGATGCAGCCCCCACAGCACACGGTTATTTTTAACCGGTTAAAGACCAGTCACGAGCAAGGCGCCCACTTGCGCTTTGAAAGGCTTAATAATGAATTACCATGGCCAATACAAATAGCTGACTACTGTTACCGGGAAAATATTCAAAGCATTTTGGTGGAAGGCGGCGCTTCGCTACTTCAATCTTTCATAGACATGCAGCTCTGGGATGAATGCAGCATCGTCACCAATACTTCACTCAGAATAGAACAGGGACTTGCTGCGCCTGTCCTTAATAAGAGTATATTCTTGCAATCAATCAGGCTTGGTCAGGATAAAATATGCTATTTTGCAGCTCAAAACGATTAGGACCAGCATACATGACGACACAGGAGACATCATTTTTTACAATTGGTCAGGAGGCGATTGCCGAATTCAAAGACAGAGGCAGTAAATTCCTGGCCTATGCATTCCCCATCAAACATCCGGAAGACTTTAAGCAGCGGCAATCGGAACTCAAAAAAGAACATGGCAAGGCCGTTCATTTTTGTTTTGCCTATAAATTGGGGCCGGACAATTTAATTTTCAGAAGTAGCGACGACGGAGAGCCTTCAGGCAGTGCCGGCAAACCGATTCTGGGTCAGATCACCAGTAAAGGGCTTACGGATGTAGCGATCATTGTGGTGCGCTATTTTGGTGGAACACTTCTGGGAGTGCCCGGACTGATCAATGCGTATAAAACGTCTGCCGCCCTAGCCTTGCAAATGGTACCTATCATTAAAAAACAGATTATGGAGGATTGCCAGTTGGACTTCGATTATACCCGGCTCGGTGAAGTAATGCGCTGGATTAAGACTTTTAATGCAACCATCAAAAGCCAGGAGTCTCAGCTATTTTGCAAAATGATCATCAGCATTCCTAAAGTATCTATGGAAGAGGCGACAACGGTATTCTCTTCGCTTCAGGCGGTCGATTTTAAAAAACTGGGTAAATAATTCTACGATTTAAAATCAGTTCTCTAAAAATAACAACCGTTTGTCTACATAGATAAAACAAATACCTTTAAATTGCCTGATAAAGTAGGAAAGTCCTTAATTTTGTCAGTCTGAAACATATATCTAAAAGTAAATATGAGCGAAGAAGAACTGAAATCAGAAAATAGTTATATACCGGAGCAGGATAAGAAAACGGAAGGAGAACCCAAACAAAGATGGTTTCAAAGATTGCGCAAAGGCATTCAGACAACCACCTCTGAAAAAAAAGAGGTCCCAGAAGGACTCTGGAGCAAATGCCCGGAATGTAATTATATCTGTACCTCCTCAGAACTGGAAGAAAACCTGTATGTGTGTCCCAAATGCGGATATCACCACCGGATCAGCAGTGAGGATTATTTCAAGATTTTATTTGACGATAGAAATTTTAAAGAACATTTTGAAGGAATCAAAAGTGTGGACTTTTTAGGGTTTACAGACTTAAAGTCCTATCAAAAACGTCTGGATGATATTTATAGTAAAACAGATCTCAAAGACAGCATGCGGGTTGCTTCCGGTAGCATGAACGGTGCACCCATCATTGTCGCTTGCATGGATTTTGCCTTTATTGGCGGTTCATTGGGCAGCGTGATGGGAGAAAAGTTCAGCCGGGCAGTAGATTATGCTATTGATAAAAAGGTCCCCTTTATGGTGATCAGTAAATCTGGAGGCGCACGCATGATGGAAAGCGCTTTTTCTCTGATGCAAATGGCGAAAACCAGTGCCAAGTTATCTCAATTAAGCGATGCCCAGCTGCCTTATGTTTCATTATTGACAGACCCAACCTTTGGTGGCGTCTCCGCCAGTTTTGCCATGCTGGGCGATATCAATATCGCTGAGCCAGGTGCCCTGATCGGATTTGCAGGCCCACGTATTATAAAAGAGACGATAAGAAAGGATTTACCTAAGGGTTTTCAACGCAGTGAGTTCTTATTAGATCACGGTTTTCTGGATTTCATTGTAGACAGAAAATCCTTGAAAGACAAGCTAAGTGTTATGCTCCGTCACTTCAAAGTTTAAAAAACAGACGCAGCAAATACAATTACATTCAAACGCACGGCATTTCTGGTCCAACCGGTAACCGTGCTATTTTGTCAATGACGCTATTGTAGCAAGGCAAAATTATCCCAGGGTTATTGATAGAAAGATAAAAATGTTATGGGCGCAACACATTCCAACAGACAGGCATATTTTCATTACAACATTGATACTAAGTATGTTGCGGGTATTGTATTACTTGGCACCGAAGTCAAGAGTATCCGTAGTGGCAAGGTAAGTTTCAATGACAGTTTCTGTCTGTTTGATAAAGGAGAACTCTGGTTAAGAGGGCTTTTTATCGGCCAATACGGATTAGGCACCACTAACAACCACATTCCGGTACATGACAGAAAATTACTGCTGACCAAAAGAGAACTAAAAAGGCTACAGGCAAGCATTAAAGAGAAAGGGCTCACTATTATCCCGTTACAGGTCTTTATCAATGATAAAAACCTCGTCAAAGTGGAAATCGGTGTAGCCAAAGGTAAAAAACTCCACGACAAACGGGAAACCCTCAAAAAACGAGATACCGACCGGGAAATCAAACGTTATCTCAAATAGCGCACTATTCCGTTTTTAATGGTCCGTCCACTGATCCTATAAAATATTTCTAAAGTCCATTACTTCTCTGCATTCATTAAAATCTTTAACGTAATTTCATCAGCGGAAACTTCATACCATGGAACCGCCGTACGGTCATTGTATATTTGATGGCTATTGGCGGATTTCGGGATGCCATTTTAAAACATTTAAATTAAACAGATGAAAAAGCTAATTCTGGTTTGCCTGTTTGCCATCGGTCTTGGCGTTCTAGCCAGCGCGCAACAGCCTAAAAAAAGAGCCAGCCCCAAAGACAGTGTATCAGCCACAACGACATCCGGTGTCAATATTAAAATTGTCTATGGCAGGCCTTATTTAAAGGGTAGAGAGATTACCACCATTGTTCCTTTCGGCAAAGTATGGCGTACCGGTGCGAATGAGGCTACACTCTTCCAGGTTGATCAGGATGTTACAATCGAAGGAAAGAAACTGCCGGCGGGCAAGTATAGCCTTTACACGATTCCCGATAAAGATCAGACGGTACTGATATTTAACAAACTCTGGAATCAATGGGGTACAAATTATGACGAATCCAACGATTTTATGCGTGTAGAAGTACCCACAAAAATGAGTACTGATCAGGTAGAGCAATTTACCATCAAATTAGATGATACAGGTCTGGTCACTTTACGCTGGAGCAACTGGGATATTGAATTTACTGTAAAAAAATCCTAGCCGAAATTAAAATAGGAATGATCTATTTGGATTATAATGCAACCACACCGGTGGATGAAAGGGTAATATCTAAGATCTTACCCTTTTTTTCTATGCAGTTCGGCAATGCAGCCAGTGCCCACCCCTATGGTCGTAAGGCCCATGAAGCGGTGGAGAATGCCCGTAGCCGGATTGCCAGATCAATGGGTGCCGACCCGTCAGAAATCATTTTTACCTCCGGCGCCACCGAGAGCTGCAACCTGGCGATCAAAGGAGTTCTTGAAACTTACAGATCAAAGGGACGACATATTATTACTGTCACAACAGAGCACCCCGCAGTTCTGGACACCTGCAAGTGGCTGGAACAAAAAGATGCAGAACTAACCTATCTTCCGGTTAATTCAGCAGGGATGATCGATCTGAAAGTATTAGAAACCGCTATCCGACCGGACACGGTACTGGTCGCTGTAATGGTCGCCAATAATGAAACAGGGGTGATCCAACCTTTCCGGCGGATCGGGGAATTATGTCATAAAAAAGGGGTCCTCTTTTTTACAGATGCCACTCAAGCCCTGGGGAAATTACCGATTCATGTTCTAAACGACAATATCGATTTAATGGCTTTCTCAGGTCACAAAATATATGCACCCAAAGGAATTGGTGGATTATATGTCCGCAGAAAAAACCCCAGAGTGCGGCTTAGTGAACAGATACACGGAGGCGGTCATGAAAAAGCCATGCGAAGCGGTACACTGAACGTGCCGGACATTGTAGGACTGGCAGAAGCGCTTTCCATTTGTAAAGACCCTCGCGAGGTACAAAGTTTACAAAATATCCAGTCCCTTAGAGATCGGCTCGAGCATGCACTGACAAAACTGCCTGGCGTACAAGTAAACACAGACAGGGAAACACCCCGGCTGGGACATGTCAGTAATCTCCGGTTTGAGGGCACCATAGGCAGGCAGCTTCTCGGGCGTTTAAACCCCGACATTGCGGTTTCAAGCGGCTCTGCCTGCAGTACGGCCAGTAACGAGCCCAGTCATGTCCTTTTAGCAATGGGTCTGTCTGAAGATCAGGCCAGAAGCAGTATCCGGTTTAGCCTGGGAAGATTTACAACTGAACAGGATATTACAACTGCCATATTAAAAGTGACGGATGCCGTAAGAGATCTAAGCGGCCGGTAGCAGTAGTTGCCTAAACAATCAGGTGCATAAAAGAAGAAAAAGAATTGCCAATCCAAAAATCCTTTATTTTTACATCATGAACATAACACTACTAACAACAACTATTACAACTCTGGTCTCAACACCGCTTTCAACGCTTACTATGGCCCTGACACACACAGAAATCGTTTATGGTATCTTTGGCATCGTCCTGATCATAGCATTGCTGCTGGATTTAGGACTCATGAGTAAAAAAGGAAAAGAGATCTCCATCAAGCAGGCAAGTATTCAAACCGCTTTCTGGATCGGACTTTCCCTTGCATTTTGGGTCTTTGTCTGGTATGAAAATGGCTCGAATGCCGCCACCAAATATATTTCGGCTTATCTAATGGAATGGAGCCTTAGCATTGACAATATATTTGTATTCATACTCATATTTGCGGCTTTTAAAGTTAAAGAAAGCGATATGGGCCGTGCCCTGCTGATAGGCATTCTGCTGGCCATTGTCTTTAGAATCCTGTTTATCGCCGTAGGTATTGGCCTGATTGACCGTTTCCACTGGGTTATGTATATATTCGGGGCCTTTTTACTCTACACAGGAATTAAGCTCTTCGCCCAAAAGGAATCTCATGAATTCAATATGATGGACTCTAAATTCTTTAAATGGATACAACGTGCCCTTCCATTTACAGACGAAGAGCCCATGGGCAAATATGTCATCAAAAGAAATGGCAAAAAGTTTTTTACATCACTGACCCTGGTAGTCATTGTCCTGGCCGTTACCGATATCGCCTTTGCGCTGGATAGTATCCCTACAGTAGTTTCCCTTGTAAAAGACAGCCCGAATGCAGCATTTTCAAGCAGTGACATCTTGGTTATATATTCCAGTAATATTTTTGCGATCCTGGGACTGAGAAGCCTGTTTTTTCTGTTGAGAGGCGCGGCTAACAAGTTTAGATTCCTTCAACAAGGCATTGCCTTTATTCTGATCTTTATCGGGGTGAAAATGCTCATTGAATTTTTCCATATCCATATTCCGATAGGGATCTCCCTGGGTGTTATCGTGCTGTGTGTAGGCATCAGTATTGCTGCGTCAATTATGATTCCTGTAAAGGAAGAGAGTCCTACGACAGAGCAACCATAGCTGAACAGCGCTTAATGGCCTAATAATGAGATTGTCCGGGTAAAAGAAATGTCCGCTTCATTTGAACGTGAAGCGGACATTTCTTTTACTGCTATTATAATTTATCTCAAGGCAACACGCACAGGATACGCTAAAACAGACTCGGCTGGTCATCCGCATTTCCGGCTGTTTTTTTGGGACTGATCCATTCCATCGCTACAGATTTACTGAAGTCCATTAACTTGGCACCGACGGCTTTCCAGCCCATCACTTCTACCAGGTTTGCAATGCGAAACTTAGTCGTCCTTTGGGAACTTCCTCTGCCAATCTGAACTTGTAAGACCGGCTGTTCATCCATGGTTACAGCCTCAACATAGTTTCCTTCTCCGTCCTTGATAAAACTGAATTTAGACTTCATGGTGTTGGTTTCAATCCTGAACCGCTTAACATTAAACTGTTTTTTATCATTATCCAGATAAACCGCTGTAATGACTTTTTCAGGATCAAACTTCTCTATAAGAATAACCTTCTCTACATCAAATCGTTGTGATAACTCAGTATCGACAATCTCATAGCTGCCGTCACTATAAATCACGAGGATATTTTCGTCGTCAAAAGACCCCAGGAGATTACCTTTCTCTTCCATATTAAGTCGGCCAAACTTATCATCAAACCAAAGTTTTCGGCCTTCCAACGTGGATTTCCCTTTCTCCTTTAATTTAACAGAGCGAATCGGATATTTAACCACTTGATTACCATTAGAGCTTCTGCCTTTAATCTCCAGCGTACTAAAATCGAAGTCAAGCTCTTTATTCCGGGCATTACAGTTAGGGCTGAGTAAAATGCGAACAACTTCCGCTTCTCCATTGGGATTCGCTGTAAAATAATGTACCTTGCTCTTATCGCTTCCTTTGGTAAGGTCGTATTCCTTATCTCTTGTGATGGCAGTCACATTAAAACGTTTGGCATAGGAAACGCCAGATTTCCCATCCACATAGATCATATTAAAGGTAGTCCTTTCGTCTCCTTTCTGGAAGACAGCTGCGTGCAGAATATCTTTGCCGATAAAGACTTTATCCGCCACACGGACAACTTTCATCTTCCCTGCCTTGGTAAAACATATGATATCATCCAGATCAGAGCATTCACATAAGAAATCGTTTTTCTTAAGACTGGTGCCGATAAATCCTTCTGCTGCATTTATATACAGTTTCGTGTTGGCAATAACCACATGCTTGGCTTCAATAGAATCAAAAAGCTTGATCTCTGTTTTTCTTTCCCTTCCCTTTCCGAATTTTTTAATCAGGTTTTCAAAATACGCGATCGCAAAATCGGTGAGGTGTTCCAGATTAAAATTCACCTGATTAATCTCTTCGTCAATCGCTTTTATCTGTTCTATAAGGTCGTTGATATCCAGCCGATAGATACGGCGAACCGGTTTCTCTGTAAGTTTTAACAGGTCCTCGCGATGAATCGCTCTTTTGAGCTTCTTTTTGTAAGGAATAAATGCTTTATCTATTGCATCAATGACATCATCCCAGCTTTTATGTTTTTGCTCTAGTTCTTTGTATATTTTCTCCTCAAAGAAGATTTTTTCCAGTGAAGTATAATGCCATTTTTCTTCCAGTTCAGCAAGCTTGATCTCCAATTCCCTTTTCAACAATTCCTTGGTATTCTCTGTGGATGTTTCAAGGAGCTCATTGACAGTAATAAAACGGGGTTTGTTCTCGACAATAACGCAGGCATTGGGAGAAATACTGATCTCACAATCCGTAAAGGCATATAAGGCGTCTATGGTGATATCCGGAGAAATTCCCGGCGCCAGTTCCACATATATAGCCACTTCCTGAGCTGTGCCGTCTGTTACCTTCTTGATTTTAATTTTACCGTTATCATTGGCTTTGACAATACTGTCCACCAATGAGGAAGTCGTAATGCCATAAGGAACGCTTTTTATGACCAATGTCTTTTTGTCCTGTTCTTCGATGATTGCACGAACCTTTACCTTGCCTCCTCTTTTCCCTTTATTGTAATTAGAGACATCAATCATTCCGCCGGTCAAAAAGTCTGGGAACAGTTCAAATTTCCTTCCCTTCAGGTATTTGATGGATGCTTCACAGAGCTCAATAAAGTTATGTGGCAGTATTTTAGTGGAAAGGCCTACGGCAATTCCTTCAGCACCTTGAGCGAGTAGTAAAGGAAACTTCATGGGAAGCGTGATAGGCTCGTTCTTACGGCCATCGTAGCTAAGCTGCCACCCCGTAGTCTTGGCATTAAAAGCAATTTCAAGGGCTAACTTAGAAAGCCTTGCCTCAATATAACGGGAAGCGGCGGCGGAGTCACCAGTTCGTACGTCTCCCCAGTTACCCTGCGTATCGATCAGTAGATCCTTTTGTCCCATATTCACCAGCGCGTCTCCGATACTCATATCTCCATGTGGATGATACTGCATGGATTGCCCGATAATATTTGCGACTTTATTGTAGCGCCCGTCATCCATTTCTTTCATCGCATGAAGGATCCTGCGCTGTACAGGCTTTAACCCGTCTTCAACAGCAGGTACCGCACGTTCTAAGATCACATAGGAAGCATAGTCTAGAAACCAGTTCTTATATTGACCCTGAACACCGGTATTGACGCTCAGGTCCAATTCCCGCTTTATTTCTTTCTTTGAATCTTTTGCCATGTATCGTTAATATCCAGTTATATATCTAAATCCGATTAATTTAAATATTGCTATCGCAATATAATGGAATTATTCCCTTTTAACCCAAATGATGGGTGCGGGCAAATGTAATTCGTTTTTTTGGTAAAAACAGCACCTGTGTATAAAAACTTTAGCATGAACACCCCCCATCCTCAACCGCTTTACACACCAAATTAAAACAAACATAACCAGTTAATTATACAAATAACTGACTAAGTTTTGTCAACTTAGTATATCCGATCTGCCAGTGGTCCTCTTCGCCTTCACCGGCCAACCTAAAGTGCAGGAAGTACTTTTTCTTTAAGTCTGCTGATAAAATATCCTCCACATTATACAGGTCATCAATATCCACCCCATATTGATCATCAACATGAGAACCAGCAGCATTTTTATAAAAAACAGAAGCTTTGGCCGCCTCAATGGCTCCTGCTTTACCCGACTGTACAGTGATCAGTTTGTGGTGCCACTCTTCGAAGCTGTCTGGGTGATACCCACCCAGATTAATAAAATAGAGGTGATTGGAGCTGGGGGCAGAACCGGCGTTACTCATGTTATCCTGGTTATCTGATACGATATCTGGCCTTTCCACGACTTCCACCTTAAAACCGTCTACACGTGTCACCTTACGCCAGGCATCCAGGTGCAATCTTCCACCATCCGGCCAGAACTGTTCCATCTGCCGGATCAATTCCGGGGCGCTGGCTGCTATGCCAAAAAAAATATCATGTTGTTCTATGTGTCGGCCTTCGGGTTTGCAGCCGATCAGGCACATGTACAAGTTAGGTTGTTCCATAGGCTAAAAATAAGGAGAAATTGGGGATCAGGATTAATCTCACGGCAAAAAACTAACTTTGTTCCATGCAGATCGAGACCCACCCCCATGCTCCATTTATACCTGATACACTAAAAGTTCTCATTATGGGTAGTTTTCCCGGACGAAGTACGACCCTATCGGACGACCCTGGCAACCAGTGGTTTTACAGCGCCAGACGCAATCAATTTTGGAAAATTCTAGAAAAAGTATTTGAAAAGCCCTTGCCGGATCAGGAGACCAAATCCGCTGTCCTGTCCCTTCACGGCATCGGTATAGCAGACATTTTACTACAGATAACCAGGCTCAAGGACTCCAATGCAGATCAGGACCTGGAGATTGTCACATACAATGATAAGGCCATTGGCGATATATTAAAGCGTTACCCTAACGTATGTGTCTGTTTTACCAGTCGTTTCGTTGAAAAGCATTTTAAGTCACTATTTCCGGCGCACCAGCATAGTATATTGTTACCTTCCCCGTCACCCCGGTATGCCAGGCTCAATCTGGATCAAAAGGCCGCCTTATACAAGCAAATTCTGTTCTTCGGGGTTGAAAAATAGAATTGTAACAAAGGTGCGGCCATAAACCGGCATGGTATGGCCGCACCTTTGTTTGATGATTATAACTGCTTCCACAAATGTGACCCCGCTTTAGTAAAGCGTAAATTCCACTCTTCTGTTTTGTTGCCTCCCTTCTGGAGTATCGTTGGTGGCAATAGGCTGACTGGAGCCATAACCGACAGCCTCGATTCTGGACGCATTCGCTCCTTTAGATACCAGATAAGCTTTTACAGATTCTGCTCTTTCCTTAGAAAGACGCATATTTAGAGTATTACTTCCTGTATTATCCGTATGTCCGGCCAGTTTGAGGCTAAAGTGTTTATTGACCAGTAGTTCAGCAACGCGGTCCAGGCTTGGAAAAGACGCCGCGCGAATCGTGGCCTTACCTAGATCAAATTCCAGATCCTTGATAGCTTCATCTACAATTTTCCGGTCTTGTTGTGTAACCACTACTTTTTCTTGTTTAATAATTTGCTTTGGTTGCGGCAGCGGACAACCGGCACCATCTACACGCACACCGCTTTCTGTATTGGGACATTTGTCAAAAATATCTGCTACCCCATCGCCGTCACTGTCTTTTTTTGCATCCTCTAATTGCCCCCGCAACCCTTCAATAGCCTGTTTATTCTCTTCATTAGATTGATCTATCTTGCGTTTCAGGTCCTGGTTCCGCTCATAGAGGTCCATAGCCAGCTGTGCCGGCGCATTAACCACCGCGAGCTGCGGTTTACTGCGGTTACCCAGGGCAAACTCTAGACCTATTCTCACGCCGGAAAACTTGTCCTGATGACCACTGCCGTTAACGCCATCAAAGAAATGATGGTTAATAAAATTGGTACGATAGCTCAGGTCCAGATTAATACCGGTGGCTACATTAAACTTAGCGCCGATACCTACCGGAATATAAAATGCCGTGGAAGCATCCGGTTTGCTCTCGTCAAAATCGCCACGCGCATTAATATAACCGACGCTCTCATCGTCAGTATTCCCTACCTGTGTATGAAAACGCATATAGCCTCCACCGGCACTGATGTATGGTAAAACGGTCGCCTGACGATTTAACCAATTAATCGTCCCTAAAGTAAATACACCACTTACCGAAGCTGCCAGGTCGATACTGGTTTTAAAATTCCGCACAAAGGTAAACGTAAGGGGATCGCCGTCGTGAAGCGCCAACCAATTATCCTGGCCAGCTTTATTATGCCCTTTTACCTGGCCACGCATGACATCCGCCTGTAGCCCGAATCCATGATAAATCTGCTTTTTAAGGCTGATACCATATATAGCGCCCAGTTGATCAAAGCCCATGCGTTTAAAATCATTATTTCCAAATGGAGTGGCGGGCGCGGATAGTCCGCCCCAGACACCAATCGACCAGGTTCTGTAATCATTGACCCCGGAAAAGGGAGTCACCCTGGGTATAGAATAATCTGCAGTTTGTTGGGCCTGGCCGCCCAGTGCCATTAGAGCCCCCATTCCTAATAGTAAAGTTTTTTTTATTTGCATTATAGAACAGTTTGATTTTCAGCTTTATGGTTTACATATATAAAACAAACATTATGCCACTTGAGATAACGCTCATCGACTGACGATTTCTCTCTATTTTTAAGGTAAGCAAGATATTCCCAATTTCCCGGCCAAAGCGTTCAGATCTTCCACTACAGGTTTCAGTAGTGGTATCCCATGCATTTTGTGATAGGCCTCTTTTTCCATTTCGGGCATTCCCGGAATCAGTACCCGGTCATGGCCTGCCGCGGGCTTAGCATTTTTAAACCGGTCAATCCATTTATCCATGTTGTCAAAAAAGCTTTCTTTAGACCGGAATGCATCAACCCGCATAGCACCCAAAAAATGCCCCAACCCTTCACCAGGCATATTTTCGGGCATTGGTATATAGGCCGGAAATGGGGGGGCCCAGGGGCCATAAGAAGCACCGCTCAATACAGCTGAGAAGATATCTACAACACTACTTAATGCATAGCCTTTGTGACTGCCGTGCATTCGATCTCCTCCCAAAGGCAAAAGAGCACCACCTTCTTTAATACAACCCGGATCTTCACTTGGACGCCCCTGCTTGTCCTGCGCCCACCCTTCAGGTATAGCTTCATTTTTTCGTGACGCAACTTCCAGTTTACCATTGGCTACAGTAGTCGTGGCAAGATCTGCGACAAAGGGTTGTTCCTTGCCTGCGGGTATCGCTACGGCAATCGGGTTTGTACCCAACATTCGTTCTGCGGAAAAAGTCGGAGCAACCAAAGCACTGGCATTAGTCATAGCCATGCCGATCATATCCTTCTCCAGAGCCATCATCGCATGCACACCCGCAATTCCAAAATGGTTGCTGTTCTTGACGCTGACCCAGCCTGTGCCCACAGCCTCGGCCTTTTTTATTGCTATTTTCATGGCCTCATGTGCCACGACCAACCCCAGCCCTTTATCACCATCTACAACAGCTGAGGAAGGGGTTTCATGAACAATCCGAATATCGGGAACAGGATTTACGCGCCCTGCCTCCCAAAGCCGGACATATCCAGACAGACGCGCGATTCCATGGCTATCAATACCACGCATATCTGCACTTAACAATACGCTGGTAGCCGTATCGGCATGGGTATCATTACAGCCCATTTTTTTAAAGACGTTTAGCGTAAATCTAAATAAGGCCTGATAACTATAGGAATTGTGCATATATAATAAATTGAGTAGCAAAGATACTACTTGCAAACATTAAACCTTATTAAATGCAGGTAGGGTTTACCGCTTCGGAATACTTATTTTTGTGGCTGTATTTTTGTTTAAAATACAACCAAGTAGTCATTTTTAGGCTTTAAACCACAAATGCGCATAAAAATCAGATGATAAAAGACCTTCATTCAGCAACTCCTGCAGTACGCAATGTAATAATAAAATCCTCGAAAAAATGGTCTATATTTTCTAATGACCTTATCAGTTTATGGGCAAAACTGACAATAATAATAATCAGTCTTGCCTATACGAATGACGGACGTGCACAGATAGTTGACAGTTCTATAAAAGCAAAAGACTCGGTCTATCCCGCTGCGCCACATACTGCAACGCCATCCGGCGATACATATCAAGGGAAACAGGGGACATCGGTGGCAACTTTGCATCAGACGCCCGATAGTCCACAGGTATTT